>CAZZNQ010000015.1:0-59903 GCA_964655775.1 uncultured candidatus Brocadiaceae bacterium
GTCGGTCCCTGTGTAGGCATCGGTGATCTTCGGCACGGCGGGGGGCACACCGGTGATGTCGCCGGCCGAGGCGGGGTTCGGGTCGTACGGGGTCGCGAAACCGAATGCGTAGCCGTCCTCCGCAAGAAGCGATATTCGGCCTTCCGCCACGTTCGCCGTGACGTGGTCCACGCCGGTGTTGAAGGCGTCGCGCAGTTGGGTCAGGAAGTCGTCTGCGGGAAGGGTGGTGTCCAGTGTCAGTTCGTGCTGCGTTACTTCTCCGGTGGTCGTGTTCTCGACGTTGACGACCAGAGTTTCCGCCGTGCCCGACTCGACTCCGTAGCCCAGTTCCGAGAGGGACAGGTCGCTGAGAAGCGCGTTGGCTCCTTCCAGGTAGGTGAAGCGACCGCCGAGACCCAGCGACGTCGTGTGTACCGAATTGAATGCTTCCCGGAGCGCGTTCGCGATGCTGTCGAATGCTTCGAGGTACTCCGGCAGCAGGTCGTTGGCGGAATTCAGGATGCCGGCCAGCTTGCCCTCGTCAATGTCCATCTGCTGTCCGATGCCGCCGGCGCGGGAGACAATGATGCGGTCGTCCTCGCCGGTAACTGCGAGGTCGTAGGACAGGGCCTCGCTGACGAGAAGTACGCCGCTGCAGCTCACGTTCACAACGCCGTACTCGTCCTGATGGGCGGTGACGTCCAGCAGCGCGGCGAGCTCGCTGATGTACTGGTCCCGGGTGTCCTTCAGGCCCGGTGCGGAGACGCCGCCGGTCTCCACGCCTTTGATCCGACGGTTGAGATCGGCGATGTTTGCCGAGAGGGTGTTGATCTGTTCCACCGTCGACTCTGCGCCGGTCAGGTAGTTGCTGCGCATTGCGTCGACTTCGTCGGCCAGACGGTTGAAGGTCTCGCACACGGAAAGCGCATCCTGGACAACCTGTTCGCGCAGGGCCATGCTGGTCGGGTCGGCGGCGAGGCGTCCGATGCCGTCGAAGAGCGAGCCCAGACGGGCCTGCAGTCCGGTGTCCGAAGGTTCGTTCAGCATGGTCTCAAGCTGCCCGAACGCGGCCAGCTCTTCACGCAAACGCTCCTGAATCTGGACGTGAGTAAGGAGGGAACGCTCCAGCAACTCGTCCCGTACGCGTGTCACGTCGACCACGGTGCTTCCCTGGCCGATGCGCACGCCGCTCACGGTCGGGCCAGGTATACCGTGGACCGTGGCGCTCTTGGCGTGGTAGCCTTCGGTACCGGCGTTCGCGATATTGTCGCCCGCCACGTCAATAAGTTGCGCGGCGGTTCTGAGCGCGTTCACGCCGATGTCGAACAGACCCATGCCGTCCTCCTAAACGGTCTGTCGAAAGGTTGTCGGGCTGGCGCCATTGTCCGCGACACCACCGGCGGAGTAGGTGGCCCCGGCCCCGAGGGCGCCGGTCAGTGCCTCCAGCAGCCTCTCGTTGAAGTCCATGGCCTGCTCCACCAGTCGGCAGAGCGCCGTCGATGCGCTCCTGACCTGCTCCACTGCCGTCACCAGCCTCTCCCGACGATCACTCAGTTCAAGCGACTCCGGCCCGTCCAGGACCTCGACGAGTCTGCCGAGCGTAACGTCGCCCGGCGGCAGACCCAGATCGGCGCCCATGCTGCCGCGCAGTTCGTCGAGTTCGCGGCGCAGGCAGGCATCCTCGGCCCCGAGCTCGGCCTGCTGCAGGAGCAGCTCCTCCAGGCCGGCAGCGTCGTTGCGCCGCATGCAGTCCACCATCTTGCGCAGCGAATCGGCCTTTTGACGCAGGTGGTCTATCTGCGCGTCCAGCACCTGCACCAGCTCATCCGTCCTGTTGGTCTGCCGGGTTTCCATGTCGAGCTAAGCTCTGCTTGATGTAGCCGGCAAGCGGGTCGCCTGCCTGGCCGGCGATGGCCTGGGGCATGAACATGCCGAAGAATCCCTGCACGCCGCTGGAGAGCGCTGTCTCCTCGTCTTCCGAATCCTCCACTGTCTTCTGCATCTGTTGGACCAGTGCGGAGTAGAACACGGATGCGAAGTCCCTCGAAACCTTGTCCAGGGTCTGCGGGGAGCCGCCGTTCAGCCCCGCCCGCATGCCCTCGGCGAGCTTGCGGGCCCTTTCGGCGGAGGCAGATTCCAGCGCCGCCGGCAGCGGGTCACATGATTCGGAGTTCAGCATGAAGCGCGCCTGCCTCCTTCATCGCCTGGAATATCGAAATGATGTCGCGGGGGCTGGCCCCGAGCAGGTTCATGGCACGCGCAACGTCGCTGACGGTGGTGCCCTGCCGCAGGACCGTGATGCTGCCGCCCTGCTCCTCGCGCAGGGGCTGCTCGATGATGCTGATGGCGGTTCGGTCCACGGTCTCGGTGGTGCCGCTGGAGGCGAACGCCTCGGGCTGCGAAACCTGGGGCAGCTCCTGCGTGATGACGGTGAGGTTGCCGTGCGAGACAGCCACGGCGCTGATGCCGACTTGCTCGCCGGCGACGACGGTGCCGGTCTTCTCGTTGATGACGACGACGGCCCGCGCATCCGGCTGCACGCTGAGGCCCTGGAGTTCGCCGATGTAGCGCATCACCTCGTTGCCAACGGCCCACCGCGGCAACTGCACCCGCACGGAGCCGGCGTCCACTACCTCCGCCTTGCAGATCGTCTGGGCGTCGATCGCTTCCGCCATGCGCGAGGCGGTTGTGAAGTCGGGGGTTCGCAGGCAGAGCGTGATCGCGCGGTCACGGATGAACGTTGTGGGCACTTCCCGCTCGACGTTGGCGCCGTTCGGAATCCGGCCGACTGTCGGATGGCCCTGCTGGGCGGAGGCGGCGGCGCCGCTGAAAGCAAATCCCCCTACGCTGATGGGGCCTTGGGCGACGGCGTAGACCTGCCCGTCGGCGCCGGCCAGCGGCGTCAGAAGAAGCGTACCCCCCCGGAGGCTTGAGCTTTCGTCGAAGCTGCTGACGGTAACGTCGATGGTGGCGCCGGCGCGGACGAACGGCGGAAGCTCGGCGGTCACGATGACGGCGGCCAAGTTGTCGGCCGCCACGTCTTCCAGGCCGCGACCGACGCGCATCCGTTCCAGCATGTTGCGGGCGATATCGCTGGTGAACTCGCTGCCGTCGCCGGTGCCGGCCAGCCCCACCACCAGGCCGAAGCCGTAGAGCTGGTTGGAACGTATGCCCTGGACGGTGCTGATGTCCTTGATGCGGGCCGCCCTTGCCGCGGGGGCCGTCACCAGCAGCACCAGCAGAACCACGGCCGCCAGTGTCGCCACGGTCCGGCCCGGCTTCCGGGCTTCGGCGGCGATAGGTTGTGTGATTCGATAGTTCACTCTTGCACCTCTTAGAACGGCCAGAGCAGGTTCACGATCTTGCTCAGCCAGCCTTCTCTCAGGTAATCGCCGGCCGGGCCGGTCGTCTCGTAGTAGACCTTTAGGTGTGCTACGCGCGTGGAAGAGACCGTGTTGGAGCCGGACACGTCCTCCGGCTTGACGATGCCGGTGAGGATCGTGAGTGTGGATTCCCCGGCGATGTGGCGCTCGCTGCGCCCCGCTACCACCATGTTGCCGTTGGGCAGCCTGTCGACGACCGTCACCGTCACGCTGTCGGCGAACTCGCGCGTCCCGTTGTACTCGTGCGACCCGCCGAAGGTGCGGGTGGACTCCTGCTTGCTGTCCTCCGGGGGCCAGGTCAGCCCCCCGAGCGGCGTCGATATGCCGATGCTGCCCGTCTGCGCGGTCGTCTTCTCGGAGTCGCGCTCTCCCTCGACGTTGAACGAGCTCTGGTCCTGCACGAGCACGGTCAGGCTGTCGCCTTCGTTCGCGGCCAGGTTATCCTGGAACAGGAACGCGGCGGTACGGTCACGGCGCGCCCAGATGGAGTCGGCGGCGGCCGCGATACAGAACACCAGGGCCAGGCCGACGGCCAGTTGGAGGGCGCGGGATGCGATGCTCCATGGTCTGCTATCTCTCATCGGTCATGCCTCCGAGGAAGACGGAGATGATGCCGCCGTCGCCGGCCACGCCCACCACTTCCCTCCCGGTGGTGAGGTTCGCCGCCCGCGCGATTTCGCCGCGTCGGGCGCGACAAAGGGACTTGCCGTAGGTGCTGATGCGAAGCCCGGGGGTTTCGACCACGAGGAAGACGCGCTGCCCGGGCTCGATCACGACAGGCGGCTCCGGCTCCTCGATGAGCCGGCGGGTTATGACCTGCCCCGCCTGCACCGGCTGTGTGGCGATGCGGCCGAACACGTCCTGTGTCGAACGCGGGCATCCCCCGCGCACGGATGTGACGTCGCGCCGGGCGGTCGTCACGTTGCCCGGCCCGAGCCGATCCCCGACGCCGATCTTCCGCGTAGCGACCGGCACGTCGGCATAGACGCGCACGTTGAAGTTCAGCGTCACCCTTTTCAGCCGCACGCCGTTGCGGACAATGTCCACGTCCACGCGCGTGCGGTCGGCCGGCGGCCCGCTGCCGGAGACACTGGGCACCAGTTCCAGGTCACCCTCGTCCGCCGCGATGAGCACGGGGGACGGTTCGCGGGTCAGCTCGATGCGCGGCTTCGGCCCGTCCTCGGGGAAGAGCGACTCCAGGTGGGTGCGCGCCCGGTCGACCAGTCTCTCGGGAGAAACCGCCGTCGTCTCCAACTCGACCACGCACACCGGCGAACCGCTGAAGGCCAACTCGTCGAGTTGGACGCCCTCCGACACCATGCGCGCCTTTACCAGCACGCGGCTTATCTCGCGCAGGCGACCGGGCCAGGGCGGGTTCCCGAGAACGATCCCTCCGGCGGCTTCGGCGCCCGTGCCGCGCAGATCGGCCACGTCCGCGACCCGTACCACGTCACCGCGCACGACGGCTCGCTCGCGCAACGCAACAGTCCCGCCGGGCTTCGTATCAGCTCCCGCGCCGGATGCCAGCGCGAGCAGAACCGTCACCGCCGCTGTCGTCCATATTCCGCGCATATCAGCCCACCAGGAAGTTGGTTGCCTGCAGGACGCGATCGCCGGCCTTCACCACCTTCGAGTTCAGCTCGTAGGTGCGCTGCGCCACGATCAGGTCCACCAGTTCGGTCACGACGTCCACGTTGGACATCTCCAGGTATCCCTGCTTGATCTCGCCCAGCCCGTTCAGGCCCGGGGTGCCCGTCGTCGGCGCCCCGGAGGCGATTGTCTCGGCGTATAGGTTCCCGCCTTCGCTGGAGAGGCCGGCGGGATTCGCAAAGGTAACGAGTTGGATGTTGCCGATCACCGAGGGCCCGCTGCCGGGTGTGGTCGCCGCCACGGTGCCGTCGCTGCCCACGGACACCTCCAGGGCATCGCTGGGGATGTTGATTCCCGGACTCAGGGGATAGCCCTGGGAGTTGACCAGCGTGCCGTCGGCGCTCATGCGGAAGTTGCCGTCGCGCGTGTATTTGACCTCGCCGCTGGGCGTATCCACCTGGAAGAACCCCGGACCGGTTATGGCCAGATCCAGTTCGCCGGCGGTGTTCTCGATGACGCCGGTGGTGAAGATCTTCAGTGAGGAGATGGGGAACACGCCGCTGCCGACTTCCAGGCCGGTCGGCGCCTGCGTCGCCTCGGTCTCGCCTCCGCCGGGATTCTGCATCGTCACGTACAGCAGGTCGCCAAAGTCCACCTGGGACTTCTTGAAGCCGGTGGTGTTGGCGTTCGCCAGGTTGTTCGCGATGGTATCGATGCGGATGGTCTGGGCGTCCATGCCCGTTGCAGCCGTGTACATCGCCTTCATAGCGTCTACTCTCCTTTATGCGGCCGACTGGATAAGCTGCTGCTGGACGGAGTCCCAGCGCTTCATGAGACGCGAGCCGATCTCGTAGTGGCGCATCACCTTCACAAGGTCGACCAGCTCGGCCATGGTGTTGACGTTGGATTCCTCGACGGCTCCCTGCAACACGCGACTGTCTGCGGCGCGCCGGGCGCTGTCGCCGTCGTTACGGTAGAGGCCGCTGCCCTCCGGCACCAGGCTGCGGGGATCGGGTATGTCCACCAGCTCAAGCGTGCCCAGGCTCTGGCCGTCGGCGACCACTTCCCCGTTCGGGCCGATGGCTATCTGCGCCGCGCCGTCGGGAATGCGGATGCTGCCGCTGGAGCCGGCGAACGGATTGCCGGCGGAGTCGGTCAGCTCGCCGTCCGCATTCACCTGAAGGCGGCCGCGCCGGGTGTATCTCTCCCCCGCCAGGGTGTCGACCACCAGGAAACCACGGCCCTGGATGGCCACGTCCAGAGGCCTGCCGGTCGTGCGGACGGGCCCCTGTGAGGTGTCGATCTGCTTGTACGCGAGCTCCGGCAAGTGGATCTGAGGTTCGTTGGTGCTGTCGGAAGAGCCCATGGCCTGGTTCAGCGCCGACTGGAACTTGCCCTGCATCTTCTTGTAGCCGGGGGTGCTGGCGTTGGCCAGATTGCTGGCAATGATGTCGAGCTGCTCGGTGAGCCCGTTCATCTGATTGCCGGTCAGGTAGGAGATGCTGTCCATGTTTGTGTCCCTCGTGCTAGGGGAACCGAAGCTCTACGCGGAAGGTTTTGCAAAGCGTGTGCCAGTGCCCCGAGTGGGTGCCGCCGGGAACGGATGCTAGCGCGAGAGCGGCTCAGACGGGATCGGCTGGGCCGGACGGCCGCCGCGCCCCGGAGGCGCACCGACTGCGCCCTCCGGTGAAGGGGGGAACATCTTTCCGGCATACGGCAACGTATTCCGTGGTTTCGGCCCCGGCCCAGCGCCGGGCCTCCGGGTGGATTCAGTTACCCTTTCGGCTTCGCTCTATCGCGTGCACCAGCCGCTGAAGGTGCGCACGGTCATCGTCGTTAAGATCGCCGAACTCCACATGGTAGCGGCACTCGTCGCCGTCCGTCTCCGTGGTGCTGACGACGACGGCCGGCAGGTCGCGTTCCTTAAGGGGGTCACCGTTTCCGCCGGCTATTCTCTGAGGTTCAACCCGCACCAGCAGGCCTTCCCCGGACTTGTAGTAGCACGGAGCCAGGAATGCCATGCCTCCGGCACTCATGTCCACCAGTTTACCTTCCCGGCGGACGTCGCCGGTCTCCCAGGTCGCCCGGAACGAAACCTTACCCCCAACATCAACGCGATGGTATTCGCGGGATCCACCGACGGAGACCTCCATACTGTGTTCGAGAAGACAGGAAGATCCGGTCGAGCGAACCACGCGCGTTCGGGCGACGTAGGAGCGGGTCCGCTCGTAGAAGGTCACCTCCACCCGAGAACCCGTTTTCAGGTCCAGCGGCGGATCCAGGTCGTTCACCTCCAGCAGATCATCGCGCGGGCCTCCCACCTTGCCCCGGGAAACGGTCCCCTTGGTCTGAATGCGGACCTTCCGCCCCGTGCCCATCTGGCGCGTGCTCACGCACCGCAGGCCGACCGTGTTCTCCAGCGCCAGCTTACGGCGCAGTGAACCCACCTTGTGGGCCTCCCGGCGCATCTCTGCCTCGCCGGCGCGAGAGGATCGCACGGAGTGCAGATGGTTGTGGACGGCCCTTTCGAAGATGTCTGCTCTTTCCGCAATCTGCATCGGCGCAAGAAGGACTTCTTTGCGAGCCATGTTTTTCAGCAGTCCGGATTCGGCCTGTGTCAACTTCCATCCGGAGAGGCGGGCGGCGAAATCGCGCCAGTTGTTCAGGGCTTTGCGGCGGCGGCGCATGTGCATGACCAACAAGTGAATCAGCGCGACCAGCGCCACCGCGCTCCCGAACAACACTGCCAGCAGCGCATGCCCGCCCCTCGGCGGGGTCTGCAGCGACTCGTGAATGCTTCTCAGAGCGCTGGGTCCGTCCATCTGCTCAGTCTCCAGACCGAATCAGGCTGCCGGCCGTCCGCAGCATCAAATGATGACGTTTGCCATCTGCTGCAGCATGTTGTTGACAACGCTCACGATGCGCGAGTTCATCTGGAACCCGGTCTGAGCGGTGATGATGCGCGTGAACTCCTGCGCAACGTCCACGTTTGAGTCCTCAAGCACGTTCTGGCGCACTCTGCCGGCGCGTCCTTGCATGCCGCTGGAATAGACGATGGAACCGGCGGCCGGCGTGTGCTGGTAGTAGTTGGCACCAACGCGTTCGAGGCCCTGCTCGTTGTCGAAGACGGCCATCTCGATCTGAGCAATGTCCAGGTTCACACCATTGCTGAACATCCCCTGGATCGTGCCGTGGCCGTCGATGCTGATCCCCTGCAGCGCACCGGTGCCGTAGCCGTCCTGGTTGATTGCGCCTGCGGAGGAATCTCCGCCGTGCTGGGTCAATCCGTCGTAGAACCCCACGCGGCCGAAGTTGGGGTCGACGTCATGGATCATGTCCAGGCCCGCAAAACGGAGGCTGATGTTGCCGTCCAGGTTCTCGAACCCGGGATCACCGGACGTATGCCCGAAGTAGTCTGCCTCGTTGATCCCCTGGTAGACGCCGTTCTCATCGAACGTGATGCCGCTTATGCGTCGGTCCGGGATCTCAAGAGTGTCCGAACAGGAGTTGACGACCAGGTCCCAGACGTTCTCGTACTGGTCGTGTTTGACGAACGTTGCCGTGATGGTGTGGCTGCGCGCCTGGCTGTCGTATATGCCGATGTTGGTGGTCTGCGAAACGGCGCCGCCCACCGCGAGGTAGTCGAAGTCCGCCGGCATCGCGTCCGGGTGCGCGGAGGACGAAAGCTGCAGGTCCATCAGGCTGTAGCCCTCTGTGCCCTCCTCCAACTGGATCCTGCCGTCCTCCATGGACGCCGTGCACGCACCGGGACCGCCGAACGCGTTTTCGATAGCGGTCAAGAGGTCCTGAAGCGTCGTGCCGTCGTTGGACGCGCCGTAGGTGAACGTGCCGCTGACGGCCGTCCCGTCCGTGGCGGTGCCGGCTATGGAGACGGTGTCGCCGTCCGTGAAGCCCTGCAGGTGCGAGACGTCCGTGAACTCCGTCGTGGCGTCGGCCAGGCCTCCGGCGGCGAGGGTGTAGGTGACTCCCACGCCGGACAACTTGGTGACGGTTGGATCGTATTCGCTGGCGCTCAGGTTGCCCTTGAAGTCGATGCCCTGGGTCCTGTGACCCGGAAGCTCGGTCTTGTATGGGATCGTGATGCCCGTGTCACCGGAGATCTGAAATCCCTCCTCCTCGCCCACGTCGCCAATGCGCTGCACACGGTAGCCCGTCGAGGGATCCACCAGGTAGCTGTCGGCGTCCACGTCAAAACTACCGTCGCGAGTGAACAGGTCGCGAACTCCGTCGTTGACAACGAAGTACCCGGTGCCGTCTACGGCCACGTCGAAGTCCTTTTCGGTGGAGGTGAAGCTCCCCTGCGACATATCTTTGTCGACGGAGGAGACGCGCACGCCGAGGCCGATCTGGATAGGGTTCGTTCCGCCGCTGTCCTCACTGGCGCTCACGCCGCGGCTGAGGGTGCGCGAGAACATGTCCGAGAACGTCATGCGGTCTTCCTTATACGCCACCGTGTCGGCGTTGGCGATGTTGTTGCCGGTCACGTTCAGCAGTTCCTGGTAAGCGCGCATACCGAGCACTGCCGTCTGCAGAGAACTGGCCATTGTTCGCTATCTCCTCTGTCACAGGATTCTCTGGATGTCGTCGAGCGCGACTTCCTGCTCGTCGACGATGACTTTGATTCCGCCCGTGCGGCTGGTAACGGCCTGGGCCGTGCCGCTGACCGTCTGCTCGCCCCGCAGGTACTCCACCTGGCGGCCCAGCAGTTGGGTGCCACCCAGCAGCTGCTGGAACTTCAGCATGTCCGAGAAGTTCGCGTTGAGCTGGGTCATGGTCTCCACGGTAGTGAGCTGCGCCATCTGGTTGACCATGTCGCTGTTGCTCAGCGGCTCGGTGGGGTCCTGATTCTTGAGCTGGGCCATCAGCAGGTCCAGGTAGAAGTCGGCGTCCATGTTGGACGTAAGGGCGCTGATGCTTGACATTTGCTCCTGTTCCTCCGCTATACCATGCAATCGACTGTGTGTGTGCCCGCGAAACGAGTCCAGACGGCGGGACCCTGTTCCCCCGTACCGGCCTCGGTCACTGACCCGTATCCCTGCACGCCCACGGACGAGGGCCACCGTTCGGTCTGCCTGCGTTCGTGACGCCCGGACGCGAAGTCCGACACCTCGGCGTGAGAAAGGTCCATCCCGGAGTCCCGAAGCGAGCGTGTCAGACCGGCGACCTCGTCGCGGAGCTGCTCGCGCACCTCGGGGTTCTCCACTCGCATGCGCAGTCCCATCGCTCCCTCGCGCATCTGTATCTCCACGCGCACTTTGCCCAGTTCGGGCGGGTTGAGCTGGACGCGCACCTCGGTGGTCCCGTTGCGCTGCTGCATGCGAGCCTGGCTCAGGATCCCCGTGCGGGCGGCTTCTGCCGCCTGGCGTGCACCGTCCTGGGCCATCGCCTGGGAAACTTCAGAGCGCTGAACCGTCGGCTGGGTGGGTGTGCGCACTGCGGTCTCCGCCGGGACGACGTCGGCAGTGCGAGCGCCCTTCGCTTCCACGGCCGTCGCGCGATGGCCCTCGCCGGCGGGTGCCGATGTCTCGGTCGAACGCCCGGCGAGGATCGCCGCCGCCTGTTCCGCAGGCTCCATCGGGCGCTCGCCCACTGCGCTCTGTTGAGCGGAAGCCGTTTCGACTGGGGTATCGGAGGTCATTGCAGGATCGTTCTGGTCCGCCGGGTTGTCCGCGTTCCCTTCCCTGTCCGCCGATGTGCTGTTGGAGCCATCGGCCTGCTCGCCCCTTGGGATCGACTCACTCGCCTGAGCCGTTGGAGCGATCGCCCGGAGATTCTCCTCGGTCTGGGCGTCGTGTGGCCGCGGACCATCTGGGGGATCGGTCTCCGCAAGGGACCTGGACGGCGGTTCCGGTAGCCGCGCAAAGGCGGGTGCATCCTTTGTCTCGGCCGCTTCCCGGGGGGCCTCTGCGTCAATAGCTGTGGCCTTCATCTCGACACCGGGCGCCGCCGGGGGGACCACCTTTGCATCGCTGTCACCGGCTTCGTCGGTGGCCTCCACGACACGAAGCTCACTCGTTTCGGCGATACTCGCCACCTCGACCGGCCTCAGCGGCACATCCTCCGAAGTGGGCGACTCAGTCCGCGATTCCGCCGTGGGCTGGAGCTGCCCGCCAGGCGACTCGTCTGTTGCCTGGAGGGCGACAGTTGTCTTTTCCGACTCCCCGTAGCCGCTTTCCTTCTCCTGCGTCACCGGCATAGCTTCCGTCTCAGTGAGAGCACTCGTCTCTTGCTCGGCGTTGACCGACCCGCCTCCCGTGTCGAGTTCGACCAACCCGGAGACGTCTTCGGCGCAGTCGTGTTCGTTCTCCACGGGCGCGCTATCGGCACCCACCCCGCTCGCCTCCTGCGGGCCGTGCCGAACGGTCTTGTCGGCCTCGCCCGCCGCCTTCTGTCCCTCAGTGGGCAGGGAGGCATCTCGCAGGCAATCAGAGAAAGAAACACCGTAGGCGCGTCGGGAAGGGCGGTCCGCGGCGCGCGTTTCCGAGAGCGTCCGCAGGAGCTTGTCCAGTTGTACCGGCGCTGACGCCATGTCTGCGTTCACCAGTGGATGCAATCCGACACTATTCGGCGATGTCGGTTTGCAACGCACGTGCCACCGACGCAGACAAGGGAGACGGAATCGGCTGAGAGGGCGTCAGGAGGGGTTTAAAGGGCTTAAGCCCGATTCGAGTCAAGGGGAAAGGTTGCGCAGCGCGGGGCGGATGATAGGGCACATTCTTCCGCCCCGCAGAACTTATTTCCGCTGCATCGACACGGTCATGCGGTCCGCAAGCTCGGCCGCGACGAACCGCATGAAGTAGGACGGCGATACCTGGAAGACGTCCGGTCCGAAGCGGCAGTCATCGCTGCCGATGTTGCGCTGGTAGAACGCAGCGATGGCGTTCTTGACCGGTCGATCGCCGGCATTCCACCCGGTGGACAGCTCGAACGGCACCTGGCCGGTGCCTGTGTCGATGGCCTTTACGCTGAGGTGTATCGAGAGCGGCACGTAGGGGCTGTGCGCGTCGACCGAGCCAACGACAAGAAGGTTGGCCAGAAACTCCTGCCGCGCCTGCACCAGCACCTCGACCGGCAGTGTGCCGGTAACGAACGGATCGGTCAGGGCAGGGAACGCGCTCTGCGGCACGATGACTACATCCGTGTTGGATGTGCGTTCCGTGAGCTTCTCCCGCAGCGCGGCCGAGAACTCCGCCGCCGTCTCGGGCCGGGCCGTCTTGTCGAAGAAACCGGCGATCACGATGCGCCGATAGGGCACCTCGCCGCTCGGGCCCGACCTCTTCGCCGGTTGGTCGACGTAGGGCACCTCGCAACCGGAGAGCGCGACCGCAAAGACCACAGCAAGCGCGCCGCACAACAGCCGCGCCCATGGAGTTTGAGTTCTCATTCCGCCGTGGCTTCCTTTCTGAAGCTCTGCAGCAAGGTGAGCATCTTCTGCAGCACCTCGATCTCGGCCTCCTCGGCCTTGCGCATCTCGTCGCGGAAGCCCAGCACGTCGCTCTTCCATTGGTCGAGGGCGGCTTCCAGTTCGCCGATCCTGCTGCCGCTGCCTTCAAGCTGTGAATTGAGGTCGGCTATGGTCTTGTCCTTCTCCGCGAGTTGGGCTTCCAGCTGGCTAACCTTCTGCCGGAGTCGCTCGTTCTCGCCCTGCTCTTTGCTGAGCATCTTCAGCGTCTGGTTCAGCGTCTCGGTCAGTGCGGGGGCCGCCCCACCCAACTGCAGGCCCGGTGCCGAACGCGTCAGATCCAGAACGGGTGCGGCCGTCTCAGTGGCCGGCACCTCCGAGGCCGGTGGCTGCTGCGCAGCGGCCTTGGCCGGCTTCAGAACCGTAGGGTGTAGCGTGCCGGGCGGCGGTGCAGTGGGCGCCGGTGCTGCAGGCTGCGGCGCGGCCGGTTGGGGGATGGCTTCGCCCGGCGCTGGCGTCTGCGGCGGCGGAGCAATGAGATTGGCCGATTCGGGTTCTACAGTGGCGTTCTGCAGCGGGACGGGCACGGCGGCCGCCACGGCGGGATCGGCATCCGCCGCCGACGGGGCGCCGGCGCAAGAACCGGTCAGGCACACGAAAAGAATGCTAGCCACCAGCGGGCAGATCTGTTTTCGCATCTTCTCCTCCATCGGCGAAGTATTCGCATTGAAGTGTGATCTCGCGACCGCACGTGCATCGGACCAGGATGCTGTGCACGGAGCCGTCCGGACCCGTGACCGCCTGCACCTGGGGTTCGTGCGCTGTCTCGGCGGGCGCGGGCGCCTTGCGGGGCTTGGGCATCCGGCCCGAGGGTACGCTGACGGGTTCCCGGCCGACAACGATGCGGTCCTCGGTCAGCACCGTCTTGCGGCTGCTCGGTTCGTAATCGTGCATGTTCATGTGCTCACATCGAGGTTGCCGCCGACACCGGGGGGAGTCTCGGGCGGCGTGGCCTGTTTCTGTTCTGCGGGTTGCCTGTCGTCCTGTCCGGCTTCCCCGTCGGGGTGTTCGCCTTGCTCATCGGCAAGCTCGGACAGCTTCTTGTGGAACCGCTGCTCGTTTTCTTCTCGGTCCTCCCGGTTTACGGGCCGGAGCCTGCCGGGCCGGTAGAAGCTAACCGGTTTGAGTTCCTCGGCCATCATCGGTCCTCCAGCTTCCTGGCGAGAGTGTACAGGGCGCGAGTGTGAAGCTGCGACACCCTGGATTCGCTGACGCCCAGAACTTCGGCCATCTCGGCTATGTAGAGGTCCTCGTAGTAGTACATCACGATGATCTGCTGTTCGCGTTCGGGCAGTTCCTCGACGGCCTGGGCCAGAAGCTCCGCCCTTTCCTGCCACTCCATCTGCTCCATCGGCGTGGGACCGTCGTCCTGGATGAGGGCTGCCAGCAGGTTGCCGTCGGGCTTGTCGCGGTCGGCGGATTCCTCCAGCGAGACCACGCTGTCCCACTTCTCGTAGGACAGACACTGCACCACCTCGTCCTCGGTCAGCTCGGCCTCCTCCGCCAGTTCCTCAACGGACGGCGAACGGCCGTTGGCGGCCTCAAACCGGGCGGACGCCTCTCGCATCGCGGTCACCCGGTTCCTGGCGGCTTTGCCGAGGGCGTCGGTCTCCCTCAGGTGGTCCATTATGGCGCCGCGTATCCGCGGATAGGCGAAGGTTGAGAACCGGTAACCCTTGGTTGAATCGTAGCGGTGCGCGGCCTCAACGAGGCCCAGCGTGCCCGCCCCTATCAGGTCGTCCTCGATGACCCGCGGGTCCAGGTCCACCTTCACCTTGTTCACGATGGAGAGAACCAGTTCCAGATTGTCCATCACGAGCGCGCGGACCCGGTTCTGCTGTCCGGCCGCTTTCTCGTAGGCTGTCTGGGCTGGTGTCGGCATCTTTTCGTGCTGTTCCGGTCAGGTCTTGTTTTCAGGCCCGCTTGTGCGTACGCCCTCCGCCACCACGTCCAGGGCGACGCAGGTGCATATCCATCCGACGACGCCCAGCACGGCCGCGCAGCACGCGCCGCGCTTCAGCAGCACACCGGGCGGGCAGTCGCACAGCAGACCGATGAGGGCCACCGTGCTGAAGGTGAGGATGGCTCCCAGGGCGGCCACATTCTTGGGCAGGTTACTCACGGGCGCCCTCCATCATGTGCTGGAAGAAGCGTCCCACGTCTCCCTCGCCGGCCGGGCCGGCGCTGACCAGCCGCGCCGCGATCTTGCGCACGTCCCGCGTACAGTCCGAGTCCTCGTAATGCGTCAGGAAGTCCACCTGTCGCCGCGTTGCCTCCCGGACGGTCGGGTCGTGCGTCACCGCGCCGAGGTAGTCGACGGGCCGGCGGAGGAAGCGTTCGGCCGTGATGCGCAGCCGGTCGAAGCTGCGGACCGCCTCCTCACGGTTGCACGTCTGGTTCATGACCACCGAGACCGGTCGACGTTCTCCGCCGCGATGGTCCATGACTTTCAGCAGCGCGTAGGCGTCGGTGATCGCCGTGGGCTCGGGGCTGGTGACCAGAAGGATCTCGTCCGCGCACTCCAGGCATGCGAGCACGCCCGCCGAGATGCCCGGCGACGTGTCGATAACCACGTAATCCATGTTCGCGCAGTAGTCGCGCACCTGTTCCAGGAACGCGCGGATCTTCGGCTCCTCCAGCGTCGTCAGCGCCTCCACGCCGGAAGCGCCGGGCAGGATCCGCAGGCCCCGCGGCCCCTGCACCACCACGTGCTCGACCGGCTTGCCGCCGAGCAGGCAGTCCCGGAGGTCGTGGTAGGTGTCCAGGCCCAGCAGCACGTCCACGTTGCCCAGGCCGATGTCCGCATCCAGCAGCAGTACGTCGACACCGAACATGCGCAGGCAGACGGAGATGTTGACGGCGAAGTTGGTCTTGCCGACGCCGCCCTTCCCGCTGGTCACGGCCAGGATTCGCGGTCTGCGTGCGGTTGTCTGCATGCTGCGGTCCTCTCTCAGTTACCGGCCGGGGCCGGCTCGGGCCGGCGCGCCTGCCGGTCCTCCCTGGCGATGATGACTCCCACGTTCCTGACGTCCGCACCGTCCACAATCTCGTCGTACGACAAGATGGGTATGTCCGGGAACACGCGGCCCACTATGCCCCTGACGTAGGGACGAATCTTCGAGTCGGTGAGAATGACAGTCTCCGACCCGACCTTGAAGGCGGACTGGGTCTGCTCCGAGATGCCGGCGATGATCTGCCGGATCCGGCGCGGGGGCAGGTTGATGCGGACCTCGCCCTCCGTGGTGTCCAGGCTGTTGCGTATCTCCTCCTCCAGGTGCGGGTCCAGCGTGAGCGCGTTCAGCGAGCCGGTCTCGTCAGAGAATCGGCTGCAGATAACGCGGCCCAGCGACTTGCGCACCAGTTCGGTCAGCGACTGCGGGTCCTTGATGTGGGCGGCGTAGTTCCCAAGTTTCTCCAGGATGTGGGCCAGGTTGTTGACGGGCACACCTTCGGCCAGCAGGTTCTGCAGCACGAGCTGCACGTTGGCCAAAGACAACATACCGGGCACCAGTTCTTCGACCACTATTGGGTTCTCGCCCTTGACGGTGTCCAGCAGCTGCTGAACGTCCTGCCGGTTCAGGATCTCGTGCGCGTGACGGCGGACCACCTCGGTCAGGTGCGTGATGAACACGGACTCGGCGTCGACGACAGTGAACCCCTTCGAGATAGCCTTCTCCTTTTCGGCGCGGCGACACCAGATCACCGGCAGGCCGAACGACGGCTCGACGGACTCGATCCCGCGGATGCCTTTCAGCTCGCCCTCCGGCTTCATTGCCATCAGCCAGCCGGGGCGGATCTCCCCCTCGGCCACGGTATGGCCCGAGAGTTTGACCTGGTAGCGGTTCGCGTCCAGTTCCACGTTGTCGACGATGCGGATCTTGGGCAGGACGATGCCGAACTCGCGGGCGAAGTTCGCGCGAACGGCCTTGATGCGTTCCAGCAGCGTGCCGCCGCGGTTGGGGTCCAGAAGCTGGATGAGGTTGTAGCCGACCTCCACCGATATCCGGTCCGGCTCAAGGAGTGACTGGATGTACTGCTGCTCGTCGGCGGGGCGCGCCGCCGGCTCCTTTTTCTCCTCCTTCTCGGGTTCGCGCTCGGCGGGAACGCTGTCCCGCAGGGCGTAGTAGGTGACGCCCAGCAGGCCGCCCAGAACCAGGAACGGGAAGGCGGGCATGCCGGGCAGCAGGCCGAAACCGCCGACGACTACGGCCGCGATGCCGGCCGCACGGGGCTTGGCGAAAAGCTGTGCGCCCACCTCCCGGCTCAGTCCCCTGTCCCCGGCCGACTTGGTGATGAGTATGCCCGCCGTGGTCGAAAGAACGACGGCGGGGATCTGGGTCACCAGTCCATCGCCGACGGTGAGCAGGCTATAGGTGCGGATGGCCTGGCCGACGCTCATGGACCTGGTAAGGCCGATGACGATGCCACCAACGATGTTGACCAGCACGATGATGATGCCGGCGATCGCGTCGCCGCGGATGTACTTGCTGGCGCCGTCCATGGCGCCGTAAAAGTCCGCTTCCTGGACGATTCTCTCTCGGCGCTCCTTCGCCTCGTACTCGTCGATCAGGCCCGCGCTCAGGTCGGCATCAATGCTCATCTGCTTGCCCGGCATCGCGTCCAACGTGAAACGCGCGCCCACCTCGGATATGCGCTCCGCGCCCTTGGTGATAACCACGAACTGGATGATGATGAGGCTGAGGAATATGACCAGACCCACGACCATCTGGCCTCCCACCACGAACTGGCCGAATGCCTCGATAACGTTGCCCGCATACCCGTTGAGCAGGATGAGGCGCGTGGACGCGACGTTCAGGGACAGGCGGAACAGCGTGCCCATCAGCAGCAACGAAGGGAACGTCGAGAGCTCCAACGGCGAGTTCACCGTTAGAACCACCATGAGCAGCAGCAGCACGTATGCCAGGTTGAACGTGAGCAGCACGTCGAGCACCACGGTCGGAAGCGGCATGACCAACGTGATCAGAATGCCCATGACGCCCGCGACCAGCACCACGTCGCTGTGCCTTACCACCGCCGCGCTCGCTCTCTCCAGGGATCGGCCCATCCGCTATGCCCCCTTCCGCGCGCGCTTGAGAACGAAGGCGAGGACTTCGGCGACGGCCTGGTAGAGCTTGGACGGGATCTCCTGACCCACCTCGACCACCTGGTAGAGCGTGCGCGCCAGCAGGCGGCGTTCGAGGACGGGCACCTCGTGCTGCTCGGCCACCTGCCTGATGCGCCGCGCCATGTGATCCTGCCCTTTGGCGACCACGGTGGGCGCTCCCATATCCCCCTCCTGCCAGCGAAGGGCGACGGCGACGTGCGTGGGGTTCGTCACCACGACGGTGGCGCTCGGCACGGCCTGGATCATCCTGGCCCGGGCGACCGCTCGCCTCATCTGGGCCTGCTTCCCGCGCACCTCGGGGTTACCCTCGTCGCGCTTGTGCTCCTCCTTGAGCTCCGACTTGGTCATCATGAGCTCTCGGCGCTGCTGCCACTTCTGGTAGGCGAAGTCAATCACGGCTATGGCGAACATGGCCGCGATGATGCGCAGCAGCAGCGACGCGCAGAGCTCCCTGACCGCCAGCAGCACGCCCAGCACACTCTTTCCGGAGATTGCGAACAGCCAGCCGGTGCGGCTCCTGACGAACAGGTAGACGATGGCGCCGATGGCCGTCAGCTTGAGGGCCGCCGTCACCAGCCGCATGACGGCTTTTAGCGAGAAGAGGTTCTTGGCGCCGTTGACCGGGTTGATGTGCGCGAGCTGAGGCATGATCTTTTTCGGCACCAGCACGACACCGGTCTGAGCGAGCGAGCACAGCAAGCCCACAGCGCCGACGAACAGCATGATGGGCAGCGCGCCCCGCAGGATCACGCCGAAGAACTCCTGCATCAGCCTGGAGGTGCCTTCGATGGTCAGCTCCGGCCTACCCAACCCGCCCAGCGCGTCCGTCATCGCGCCAGTAACGCCCCGGAACATGGCGCCACCGAACAGGGCGAGCGCGCCGACGGCAGCCAGCAGCACCAGCGCGTTGTTCACCTCCACGCTCTGCGCAACCATGCCCTCTTCGCGGGCCTTGCGCAGCTTGCGTTGCGTTGGTTTTTCAGTCTTCTGGTCTGCCGATTCGGGCATCTGCTATTCGCACACCTAAGAGGAAGGGCCGCCGGCCGCCTGCACCAGGAACTGCCCCATCAGCCGAGAGACGTCACCGCTGTATGTCACAAGCAGCGGCGTGAACGTCGCCAGAGCCACCAGGCCCGCACCGATCCGCAGCGGGAATCCCAGGATCAGCACGTTCACCTCCGGGACCAGTCGAGCCATCAGCGCCATCAGCAGGCTCACCGTGAACGCGACCAGCAGAAGCGGCGCGGCGAGCCGCACGGCCAGTTCCATGTTCTGCGCGGCCGCCGTCAGCGTTATCTCCTTGAAGAACTCGGCGGAAAGGAACTTGCCCAGGGGCCAGCTCCGGAGGCTGTCCGCCAACGCCAGTATCATGAGCCGGTGGCCGCCCACGGCGAAGAACACGAGCACGGCCACCGTGTCGCAAAAGCTGCCTATCAGCGAAGAGCCCATGCCGCCTAGCGGGTCGGCAACGTGCGCCAGGGCCATGCCCATCTGCTGCCCGGCGACCTCGCCGGCGTTGCGCACGGCCTTGAAAATGAACAGCGCGCTGAGGCCCATGGTGGCGCCCAGAAGCACCTCTGCGGCGCCGAACATCACGAACTCCAGAGGGCGCCACGCGGACGCACTGGGCACGGCACCGACCGATGGGAAAAGCGCGACCGCAACCACCACGCCGAACAGCGCCTTAACGGCCCGCGGCACGAACCCGCCCTTCAGAAACGGCAGGAAGGCCAGCACGCTGGCCACCCGCACAAGAACGAGAACGAACCCGATGGCGCCGTCCATGTTCACCCTTTACATCCCCGCCGTCTTGATCCACAGGAACGTGTCCGTCGTGTAGGCCACAACCACCTTGAGCATCCAGGGAAGCAGCCAAAGCAGCACGCCCACCACGGCGATGATCTTGGGTATCATCGTCAGGGTCATCTCGCGTATGGACGTAACCGCCTGGAACACGGCTACCGCCAGCCCCACGGCGAGGCCGGCCGTGAGAAGCGGCCCCACCACCATCAGGGCCGTCACCAGCATCTGCCTGGCCAGGAAAGTAACCATCTGCTGCGTCAATGCTAGATACCCCCGAAACTGAGCAGGAGCGATTCGACGATAAGGTGCCATCCGTCCACGAGCACGAAGAGCAGTATCTTCAGCGGCGCCGATATCATCACCGGCGGCAGCATGATCATGCCCATCGATAGAAGGACGGACGCCACGATCAGGTCGACCAGAAGGAACGGCAGAAAGAGCACGAAGCCGAGTTCGAAGGCCCTCTTCAGCTCGCTGATAACGAAGGCGGGTATCAGAACGTGGGTCGGCACGTCAGCCGGTCCTTCGGGCGTGGCAATGCGGCTCATGTCCACGAACAAGGCGAGGTCTGCCTCGTTGGACTGCTGGAACATGAAATCGCGTAGCGGCTCCAGGCCCTCAGCCAGCGCGTCGTCCGTGTTCATGTCGCCGGCCAGATAGGGCTGGATGGCGCGGGTGTTGATGCGGCCCATCACAGGTGCCATCACGAATAGCGACAGAAAGAGTGACAGCCCGATGATGACCTGGTTGGGCGGCACACCGCGCGTCGAGAGGGCCTGTCTGATGAAGGCCATCACGATGACGATCCGGGTGAACGAAGTCGTGAGAATCAGGACCGCCGGGATAACGCTGAGGAAGCCCAGAAGCAGGACGATCTTGATGGGCGTGGCCATCGTGTCCGAAGACGCCTCGTCCATGCGCGCGATCAACCGGTTCACGTCGGAGAGACTGGGCATCGGTTCCGTCTGCTGCTGCGCCGCAACCGGAACGGCCGGTGCCACCAGCAGGAGCAGGATGAGGGCCAGTGTCGCGCGCGATGTCATTTGGAGACCCCCGCAAGACGCTTGACGAGCCCGCCGAAATCGAGCGCGGCGGGGGCACCCTCGGCCGCTTCGGGTGCAGGCAGTTCGGACTCGTCCAGCTCCGCCAGAAGGGTGACATTCTCGCCGCTGCCGGCCAGCACGATCACTCGCCCGGCCACCTTGAGAACGAACACCTGTGTCTTGCGCCCAAGTGACCGTGAGTCCAGGACCTCGATGCAGCGGCCCGAGCGCCCGCGCGACTCCAGCCTTTTGAGTCCGTACGCACCGAAGCAGGCCAGGGCCAGGACAACGGCCGTACCGGAAACCAAGCGCACCCACGGGATCTCGAACTCCGGAGGATGGTCGCTATCAGCAATGCGACCACTTTGGCCGAGGGGCACGTCGGATTGGGCCTCGGCGGCAAAAGCCCGACAGGGCGCCAACACGGCGACAGCCAGGATGGCAAGGATCAGCAGATTCGCGATGGGTCTGCACGCCATGGATACGGCTCCACACAGAGAGTTCCCGCGTGGATCATGAGCGCAATAGCCGTGCCAAGGTTACCCCGAGAGGCGTGCGAGACAGGGGACACGGAGGCGATTCCATCCCGTGCCGGGCCAAAGGGTTACGGGAGGGCGGCAGGGGACGCGGCGCAAATCGGGCAGAGCACCGCAGATGGGGCAGCAGACGGGGGGTTCAAGGCGTGGGGATTGTCAACGCCCGTTAGTTTTGTCAACCCGTCGGGCCGGGCTTTCCGATGCCGGCAAGACCGCGCTTGGCGTTGAGGATCTCGGTGATGCGCAGGCCGAAGTTGTTGTCGACGACCACGACCTCGCCCCGGGCGAAGCAGACGCCGCGCACGTGGAGTTCGAGCGGCTCACCGGCCATCTGGTCCAGTTCAACCACGGAGCCCGTGCGCAGTTGAAGCAGGTCTTTTACCGGCATCGAGGTCTTGCCCAACTGGACCGAGACGGGCATGTCGATGTCGAGGACGAGATCCAGGCTGAGGCCCTGCCCCTGGGGATCGTCATCCACCTCGCTGAACTGGGCTGGCTGCACCTGCACCTTGCCGTCGGGTTGTGCGCCTGCGGGCCGGCTTCCGTCGTCTGCCATGGTGTCGTCACTCCTCGGTGATAAGCTTTACGGCGAGGTGCCCGTCCGAAACGCCGGGGTGCGCCTTGAACTTCGGCACGCCGTTGACCTGCACCTCCAGGACGTCGCCGACGCGCGTGTTCAGCACCACCACGTCCCCGGGTCTGGCTCGCACAAGGCGTGCCATCGTCACGTCGGCCTCGCCCAGCAGAACGGTGAGTTCCACGGGCGTCCGCGTCAAGCTCTGCTTCAGCCCCTCGTCGGCCTCCGAGTCCGCGGCGACCATGGCCGGCTGCTCTTCTTCCGCGTCCGGGGGCAGGTGGCGCACGGCCTGAAAGGGGGCCGACAGGGCTACTTGCCCCGATCCGACGCTGCTCTGCACAAGGAAACAGGTCTGAAAGAAATCCTCGGACCCGGTGAATACGTCCAGCCGCTGAAGTTCGGACACGAACTCGCCCATCTGCACGTGGAACTCGCCGATGGTGTTCCAGAGCTCGGGCAGCGGATCCAGAAACGTTGACGCGAACAGGCCCAGCACGCGGGCGTCCATCTCGGTGAACTCGGACGCGGAGCCGCCGTCCGCCCCCGTCCCCCCCAGCATCCTTTCCAGGCAGGCAACGGCGAACTGGCTGTCTATGGTGACCAGACCCTGGTAGCCGAACGGCTCCATGGTGAATGTGTATGCGGCCGCGGTCTCGCCGACCTCCTGCAGCAGGTTGTCCCACTTGATGTGGTCCATGCTTATGAGCTGCACCTGCACGCTGCTTCGCAGCAGGCGCGAGGTCTGGCGGGCGACTTGCTGTGCGAGCTCGTCGTTGATGCGGCGCAACTTCTCCAGTTGCGCCTTGTTGAAGCGGCTTGGCTGGTGGAAGTTATAGCCCTCTATGCGGCGGGCGGGCTCGGGCTTCATCTTCGGCGTGGTGTCCTCGCGGGTGGCCTGCAGCAGGGCCTCTACCTCGTCTCTGCTGAGCTTGCCCTGTTCGGCTGATCTCATTGCGAGTTGAACTCGGTAAAGAGAACGGATTTGACCTGGCAGTCGCCCACCTCGGCGAGGATCGCGTTGAAGCCGTCCTGGATCTCGCGCCTCAGACGGTTCATGTTCGTGGTGCCGGTCACCTCCGTCACTTTTCGGTCGGACAGGTAGCCGATCACCCAGTTCTTGAACAGGGCCTTCTTGCCGCCCTCCATAATGGCAGTGAGCTTCGATGCGTCGCGCGAGTCGACCTGCAGCGTGATGTCCACCTGAAGGTAGCGGGTGGCCCGGCCCTCGGACAGGTTTGCGACCACGGACCCGAAGTCGACGAACGCCATGCCGGCATCCGGCTGGTTCTGGACGTCCGCCTGAGCGTTGTCCGCGGAATCCGAATCCTTTGTGAGCATGTAGGCTGTGACCAGGCCGCATGCCGCGGCGGCCAGCACAACTCCCAGAACAACCACCCCGGTCATCAGACCGAACCCGTCCCGTTTTCTAATCCGAGCTGCCATCGCTTTCGATCGTTGCATCTTCCACCCTCTGAACGTTGGGCTTAGTCAGCAGAATGTCTACACGCAACCGCCGTGCCAGCGGGCCTATGCGACCCGAGTCTTGTCGCGCCTTCCTGCAGAAGCAATAGAGTCGCCGGGCGGCCGTCGGTCGGGCTGCCGGCGCCATCGACATGATGATCCTCTTCCGCAGTTGCTGCGCGGAGGACAGGGCCGACTTCGTCTGTTCGAGTTCCTCACGCGGCTCGCACTGGACCTCAGCGCTGATACGGATGACGAACCCGCGCGCGAACAACAACGGCGCTAGGCGCCACGCCAGCTCCTCGCAGAACTCCTCCTCGTCGGGGCTCATATCCGAGATGTCGCGCTGGTAATCGAACGGCGTCGCCAGCGTCGCCCGCCAACCCGTCAGGTCTTTCGGTTCATTCACGTCGAACCTGTCGTCCAGGGCTTCCAGCGCCTGCTGCGCCGACTCGTACTCGGGATCGATTCGCCGCGCCATACTCGGGTCGTCGCCGCCCTCGGTCGACATGTACCGGGCGCCGGTCTTATCGCCCAAGCGCATGCTGCCCTGCGGCGGAAGCACCCCGCCCAGTCCGAACGTCTTCAGCGCCCGGATGAACGAGCCCTGTCCGGCGTAGAAAAGGCCGGCGTTCTGCTCCGGGGCAAACGCCTGCAGAATTATGAAGAAGGCCAGAAGCAGCGTCATGATCGAACAATACGCCACCATGTAGCGCGGGCCGCCCTTCTTTCCTTCATCCTGTTCCGGCGGGAACGCGGCGATGGCTCATACCTCCAGCATGATGATCTCGCACTGGCCCTCGCGCAGGGGCGGGCTGGACAGCTCGCATTCATCGTTGCTCACCCCCACGTCCTGGCTTGTGCTGGCCGCCCGGGAGCGGATGTAGCTCACAAGCTTGAGCGACAGCGCAATGGAGTCGGCCGCCTTCTCCTCGGGCGAGGCGCCGGTCAGCGCCCTGGTCCGGACAACTATGCTGTAACTCCTTGCTTTGGTCATCTTCACCACCTCGTCCAGCACGGCCTCGCCTTCGGGGATCAGCGCCGACCCGGTGCCGAAGAGCTCGACGAGGGGGATGCGGATGATGTGGGCGCCCTGCAGATCCCGCAGCGACGACACATCCAGGTCCTCATGGTAGTGCGTGAGATCCGACAACGGTGATTCGTCGTGCATCGGCGGTTTTTCGGCGCCCTCCGCACTCAGGCGGCTGGCCGCCAGTCGCTGCTCCTCCTGCACGAAGCTGTTCTGCCCCGGCTCCCCCTCGCCCAGGCCCAGCGTGCGACTGCCCTTCAGCAGGCCGCGTGCGAACCGCTGGTAGTCCTCTTCGTTCGGAGTCGAGAAGGTCAGCAGCAGAACGAAGAAGGTCAGCAGCAACGTGATGGAGTCGCCGTAGGTGACCATCCACAGCGGACACCCGGTGGCCTGCTCTTCGTCTTCCTCTGGTGGACCGGGTATGGCACTCATAGGCATCAGGCAGCCGCCTGCCTCTGGTTCGGGTCAACGAAGGACATCAAACGATCCTCCAGCACCGTCGGATTGACACCGGACTGGATGCCGGTAAGGCCCTCCACCATCATCTGGCGGACGGTGAGCTCCTCCTTGCTGCGAGTGGTCAGCTTGCCAGCCAGCGGGATGAACAGCAGGTTTGCCAGCAGCGCTCCGTAGAACGTGGTGAGAAGTGCCGTGGCCATACCGATACCTATCTTGGAGGGGTCGTCCAACTGCCGCAGCATCTGCACGAGGCCGATCAGCGTACCGATCATGCCGAACGCCGGCGCGGCCTCGCCCATGAAGGCCAGGATGCCGGCGCCCAGTTTGTTGTGTCGCTGGATCGTGCTGAGCTCTATGATCATCACCTCGCGTATCTGGTCGCTCTCGGTGCCGTCCACCACGAGCTGCAGCCCCTTGGACAGAAAGCTGTCGTCCACGCTCCGGATCGTTTCCTCAAGGGCCAGCACACCGTCGCGGCGCGCCACTCTGGCGTATTCGGACATGTCCTGGATGACCTGCTCGGCCGGCGGTATCGTGACCAGCAGCGTGCGCTTGACAACGCTGAATATGCGCATGACTTCCGCGAGCGGAAAATGCACGAGCGTGGCGCACACCGTGCCGCCGACGGTGATGAGAACGGCCGGCACGTTCAGGAACGCCCCTGCGCCCCCACCGATGAAGATGGCGGCGGCGATGAGGACGAACCCCGACACAGCGCCGAGCATAGTTGCTATGTCCATGCCTACTGGCCTCCCTCTTGTGTTTCTCTCGTAATGCGTTTGAGTTCTTCGGTGATCTCGGCGCCGATGCGCGGGTCGGTGAACGCTTCCAGCGTCTTGGCCGCCGGCCGATCCTGCATCAGGTAGATGATCTTCACCACGGTCTCCCGTTCGCTACCGGCGTACATTTCGCTCAGGATGGCGGCCCCCCGTTCGGGCGACATCTTGGCGTATATCTCCGCGGTCTTGCGCAGGTTGGACTGCTCGTCCGCGGTTATTGCGATCTGCAGCGACTTGAGCTCCTGTTCACGCCGCTGAAGCTCGTCCCTCTGGCGGGCGATGTCCTCCTTTTCTTCCCCGAACTTCACGCGCAGGTTGTCCCGCTCCAGCTTGAGTTGCCGCTGCCAGGCGTCCAGTTCGCGCTCCTTGCGCTTCACCTGCACGGTCAGGGAATCGTATTCGGACTTCTTCAGTTCCAGCTCCTGGGCAAGACGGGTGAGCCGCGCCTCCGGCCCAAACCGAAGGAAGGGAATCTCCGAGACGGCCCGCGCGGACTCCATCTCGGCGGCCAGAGCGCGGGCTGCCTCCTCCTTGGATGGAGCCTGATTCACTTTCACCAGGCCGCCGACGACGGGAATGCTGGCAAGAACCGATCCTCCGCCCGCGACGCCACCACGCATGTTCACGAACGCGATCACGGCAGCCCCGAAGATGACGACTGCGGCCAGGACTGTGCCCGCGATGATGGCTGGAGTCTTCACGATGCCTCCTCAATCTGCGCGTATTTACGCAGCGAATGCAGGTCCAGGATCCGCTCCTGCGATCTCTCCTGGTCCATCAGGAAGTCCTGCTCCATTCGGTCCCTGTAGTTCTCCAGTGCCTTGCGAACGAGCATCATCTGCTCGAGTTGATGCCGCACGTCCTCGCGACCTGCGCGCAGTTCATCAAGTTGCTGGCGGCATCTCTTCAGGTTGTTGCGCACGTAGTAGAGGTATTGCGTGGCCCGCGCTCCCTCGGCCAGGTCGCCGGACACGCGCGTGTTCAGTATCTGGTGGAGCGTCTCCCGCCGTTCCTGCAGCCAGCGGTCGACGCGCTCCTGCTGCTCCGCAATCGCCCGGTCGACCTTGGCGATCTCCATCTCCAGGGCCTGCTGCTGCCGCTCTCGCACGTCCAGGATGCGCTGGTGCTTGAATTCGAAACTTCCGCCGCTCACCCTTTTCTCCTCGGTCCGTTCGCGTGATCACAATTCAGTGCGGCCACTTGCCCACGATCTCCCGGAGCCTGTTCATCGCACCCTCCACGGATTCCTTCTCGCCCATACGCCGGCGAAGGAAGGCGTCCACCGAGGGCATCAGTTCTATGGCCAGGTCTATCGGCGGGCTGGTTCCCTTAACGTACGCTCCGATCTTGATGAGTTCCTCGGCGTCCTGGTAGGTGCTCATGATGGTCTTGAGCGTGCGCACCATCTCCAGGTGCTCCTCGTCGATCACGTCCCGCATCACACGGCTTACGCTCGCCAGCACGTCTATCGCGGGATAGTGCCCGCGGTCCGCCAGCTTGCGGGCAAGGACGATGTGGCCGTCCAGGGTGGCCCTCACCGTATCGGCCACCGGCTCCGTAAAGTCGTCCCGCTCCACCAGCACCGTGTAGATGCCGGTCACACTGCCCTTTTCGCTGTTGCCCAACCTCTCTGTGAGCGACGGAACCAGCGAGAAGGTCGACGGCGGGTAGCCGCGCATGGTGGGCGGCTCCCCGGCCGCCAGGCCGATCTCCCTCTGGGCGTTGGCCACCCGCGTGAGTGAGTCCATCATGTACAGCACGTCCATTCCCTGATCGCGAAGGTACTCGGCGATAGTGGTGGACGTGAACGCCGCTTTCACCTTGAGCATCGGCGAAACGTCCGCCGTTGCCACCACGACGACGGAGCGCCGCAGGCCTTCTGTTCCCAGGTTGTCCGTTATGAACTTACCGACTTCGCGCCCGCGTTCGCCGATCAGGCCGATGACGCTGACGTCCGCTTCGGTGGACCGTGCGATCTCGCCCAGCAATGTGCTCTTGCCTACCCCGCTGCCGCTGAAGATGCCCACTCTCTGGCCCTTGCCGAGCGTGAGCAGCACATCGATGGCCCTTATACCCGTCAGCAGGGGCTTGTCGATCTTGGCGCGGGTCAGCGGATGGGGCGCGGGACTGTCGATGGGTGCGCTGTCGGTGCTGGAGAGCGGACCGCTTTCGTCGATCGGCCTGCCCAGCCCGTCCAGTATGCGGCCCAGGAGCTGCGGGCCGAGCCCGACTTCCAGCGGGGCGCAGCAGGCCAGCACCTTGTCGCCCGGCTGCACGCCGTTGATCTTCTCCAGGGGCATCAGGATGGTGGTGTTCTCCCGGAAGCCGACCACCTCGGCCTTCATCCGTTTCAGCGAGGAGCCGTTGTGCGTGAGAATGTCACAAAGCTGCCCTACACCCACGGCGGGACCGCGTGACTCGATCACCGCGCCGGCCACGCGCTTGATCTCGCCCTCGTAGGCCATGCAGTCAATTTCGGCGATCTTGGATGTGTAGTACTCGAGGTCAAAGGCCATTCAGATCTCCGCCGTGTTTCAGCAAACGTTCTTCGATTCGTTTCAGCCGGCCGGGCACTTCGGAGAAGATCTTGCCCGAGTCCGTCTCGATGCAGCAGGAGGCGAGCGGGATCGACTCATCCGGCACGGTGTTGATGCGGGTGTTTCCGAACGTGCGGGCCAGCCTGTCCACCGCCGCCCGGGCCATCTCGTGGTCCCGCGGGTTCACGCGTATGACCACGGAGCCGCGGTCCTTAACCGCCTGCAGAGCGGACCTGACCACCTCGCTGATCTTGTAGCGTCCGTTTTCTATCTCGTGCTGCAGGACCTTCTCCGTAATGCTCAGGCTGAACGAGACGATCTCCTCTTCGTTCGCCTCCAGCATCTGGGTCTTCTCGCGGTTTATGCTGCGCATGAGCGAAGCCAGCTTTGCCAGCTTCTCGTCGAGTTCCCGGGTCTTCCGCTCGACGGCCTCTCTCTCGCGCGCCAGTGCGCTTTCCATCTCCTGGATCTGCTTCAGCCGCTGGTCCATCTCGCGCGATCTCTCCGCCTGGCGCCGGCGCTGGTCCTCAACCGCGCGGGCGTCGGCCTCGGAGGGAACGGGTTCCCCGGCGGACCGCACGGCCGCAAGTCGCCTTTTGAACCGGAGAATGCTCCCGTCACTCGACATACTGCTCGTCTCCGATCTCGACAATAAGGTTGCCCTCGCGGTAGAGGCGCCGGGCCACCTTCATGATCTCCTCGCGGGCCTCCTCGACCTGCGAGATCGGCACCCGGCCGGCCATCTCCTTTTCCTCCTCCACACGCTCGCGCACGCGCTCGGACATGTTCGTCGTGAACGTCTCCAACATCTCCTCCGACGCGCCCTTCATCGCCAGCGCGACGTGCGTGACCTCCACCGTGCGCAGAAGCTCCTGCATCGAGCGCGGCGCAACCTTGACCAGGTCCTCGAAGGCGAACATCATGCGCTCGACCATGGCCGCCATCTCCGGGTCACGCTCGCCGATCTGGGAGAGAACGCGATCCTGCGCTTCGCGGTCCAGACGGCCTATCATCTTCGCCAGCTCCTGGGCGCGCTTCTCCTCGGACGCCACCTCGGCGCCGGACGTGAGCTCCTCGAGCTTGTCGCGGAAGCCTTCCAGGACCACCTCGACAATTGGGCTCGGCACCGTCTCGCCGGTGATGATGCGCTCCACGATCCTCTCGCGGAGTTCCTCCTCCAGAAGGTTGAGCACACTGCCCGACTTCTGGCCGGTCAGGTTCGCCAGCAGCACGGCCGTGCACCGAGCGCTTTCCCGTTCGAGCGCCGAGACGATCTGTTCTTCGGGGAGGGACTCGATGTAGGCGGCGGCGGTTGTCTCGATCGGGTCGGCCGGCTCCTCCGGGAGCTCCGGCTCGGCGTAGAGCTCCTTGACTTTGTCCTCGCCCTTGGCCTTAGCCAGGACCCGGCGGAAGTGCTCGTCCGCATCGCCGAGGAACACGCCTCCCTGCCGGTGACGCACGAAGAACCGCCGCAGGGTCTGCCGCTTCTCGTCGTCGGAGATCCGCCGTACGTCCAGACTCTCCGCCGCCTGCCGGAGCTTGGAAAGAGACGCCTCGCTCATGTGCTTCAGGACGTTGGCGGCCTGCTCCTCGTCCAGCGACATCACCAACATCGCCGCCCGCTGCGCGCCCGTCAGTTCCGTGGTCGCCGTCGCCACCTAGTTCTCTCCTTCCACCCAGCCCTCCAGGAGCCGACCGGCACTGGCCGGATCGCCCTGGACAAGCTTCTCGATCTCGCGTCGGATGACTTCGTCGTGGCTCGCCTGAAGCGGCTGCCGCTGGTCGCCCTCGGCGGCCATGATCTCGGGGATTATCACGTGCCTGGGCACCTCCGTCTGCATCTTCCGCAGGATGCTCCTGGCGACGAGCAAGAGCACTAGGCCCAGCATGGCTATGGCCAGATAGCGGCTCGCCCCTACCAGCCAGGAGTCCTTCCACGTGGACCCTACCTGCCCCGCGAGCAGGGGAGACGCCTGGAACCTGGCGTCGACGATCTGGAGCGAATCGCCCCGGCCCGCGTCGAATCCGACGGCTTCCTTGATCAACAGGTCGATCTGCTCCATCGACGGCGCGCCGTCCCCGCCCTCGGCGGCCGCCTGCTCCCCTTCCGCGGGCGGAGCCGGCGGGCTCAGGTCCACAAAGGCGGCGACCGTGAGCCTGTTGAGCGTAGCGCCGCGGTTGACCTTCTCTGTAACCATCTCGGTGACCATATATTGCGTGTCGACCGTCTCGCTCTTGCTCTGGTTCGAGGGCGGAGCGGATGCCTGCGCGTTCTCGTTGCCGTCGCCCGATCCGCCGGCAGCGCCGCCCAGGCGAGTGTTGCGAGCGCCGCTCTGCGAAGATTCGATGCGCTCGCTGACCAGGACGCGCTTGTCCGGATCGTATTCGCGACGGGTCTCCCGACTGTCCTCGAACGACAGGTCGGCCGTGACGCGCACGCGGCAGCGGTCCGGTCCGAGCACCGTTGACAGCATCGACTCCGCCTTGCTGCTCAGGTAGGCTTCAAGACTCTTCCGGTATGCGAACTGATCGTCGGCGGCCACGCCGGAATCGCTTTCTCCGCCTCCGGCCAGCACGTTGCCGCGTCCGTCCAGAACGCTGACGTTCTCCGGCGCCAGCCCCGGCACCGCGGAGGCGACGAGGTTGGCAATCGCGATGCCTTCGTTGCGCCCGATGACGTGGCCGCCCCGCGCAGTCACCATCACCGAGGCCCGGGTAGTCTGGCTGTCCTGCTTGAAAACCGACCGCTCCGGGATCACCAGGTGCACCCGCGCGCTGGACACGGAGTCGAGGGACGCGATGGTGGACGCCAGTTCGTTCTGCAACGCGTTCACGTAGGTCACGCGCTCGGCGAAGGGCGTCATACCGATCTTGGGCGTCTGGAAGGCCTCGAACCCGCCGTGAGAAGTGGAGGGCACACCCGTCTCGGCGGCCGCCATCCGGGCCGCGTCGGCCTTGGCGGCGGGCACGAGGATCGCGGTGCCGCCGTCCGCCATCCGGCTCGGTATGCCGGCGTCGCGCAACGAGCCGGCAAGCTCCGCGCATTCCTTGACGCTGAGCCCAGCGTACAGGACCTCGTAGTGGGGTGCTCGCGCCCACAACGCAACGGCGACCATGGCTCCCACGCACACCAGGCACAGCAACACGAGTATCAGCCGGTGGCCGACGGAAAGCCTCGACCACGCGCCGCCGAACTGCCGCCCTATAGCCTGGAAAAGACCCATCGCTTACACCTGCATCTTCATGATCTCGTTGTACGCATCGACCAGTCGATTGCGAATCTGCATCATGAGCCGGAAACTCAGGTCGGCCTCGCTCAGCGCCACGACGACCTCGTGGACGTTGTCTAGCTGGCCGGTAGCCAGATCGCGCACCGCGGCGTCGGCCTTCCCCTGCAGGTCATTGACCTGCTCAAGGTAGCCCTTGACCATGTCGCCGAAATCGCCGCCCTTGCCCGACACGCTTGACGCGCCGGCGGCCTGCTCCCGCAACGGTCCAACACTGCCGGCTCCTATTCCCTCGATTCCGTTCATCGCAGCAGCTTTATCGCCTCCTCGCAGATCACCTTGAACCTGCGCATGCAGGCCAGGTTGGCCTCATAGGCCCGTGTCGCCGTGAGCATGTCCATCATTTCCATAGGCACCTGCACGTCCGGCATGGCCACGTAGCCTTCGCCGTTGGCGTCCGGGTGGGACGGGTTATAGACCAGCCGGGGCGTGCCACCCGCCGTGATGATCTCGTCCACCGACACCCCGTTCATCTCGTCCAGCATCGTGCTGAAGACCACGTTCTGACGCATGTAAGGGCCGCCGTCGGGAGTCGTGGTCGTCTCGGCGTTGGCGATGTTGTTCGCAACGACCTGCATGCGAACCCACTCGGCGTTCAATCCGCTTGCCGAGACCTCCATGGCCTTGAACATACCGTCCTGACCCATCGCCGCCTCCTCGTCTGCTATCTGCCGTCGATGGCGTACCGCATCTTCCGGATGCGGCCGCCCAGCACGGCCAGGTACATCTGCATCTTCAGCGCGTTCTTGTTCAGTTCCACGATTTCCCTTGCCAGCGACACGTCGTTACCGCCGGGCCCCGACGCGGAAAACCCCGGCGCGTGCATCCTGGTATCGATCCGGAGCCCGGGCCTGAGGTCGCCCTTCTCGTCCAGGGCGTTCTCCAGTTCCTTGGTGAACTCCAGTCGCTGGGTCCGGTAGCCGGGAGTGTTCAGGTTCGCCAGGTTGTTGGCTATGACGGTGTGGTTGCGTGTTCCGACTCCGAGCAACTGCACCAGGCCGTCGCTGTTGAGCATGCCCACTTTGGCTTCCTCGCGAGGGAAAGGCGAACATCCGCCAGCAAGGTGCGCAAACCGGATGCCAAAGGCCGCAAGCCCAACGGCAGGGATGGGCGCAAGGGCGCGCACACTGCGAGGATGGGCCGTGAAGGCCCACGGGCGGGCAAAAGGGGGGAAGAAAATGCCCGGGTCAGGAAAAGTTTTCCGGCAGGAGGTTCTCCGACCGGTATTTATTCAACTTATTGCGAATGGTCCTCGTTGAAATATCCAACCTTTCCGCCGCTTTGGAACGGTTGCCTCCCGCTTCGTCGAGGGCCTTCAGAATGAACTGACGCTCCACGTCCTGAAGCGTCGGCCCCCAGGGCGCCGTCTCCGTCGTCTGCGAGGCGGTGGAGAGCACATAGCCGGGAAGGTCGCCGACCTCGATCTCGCCCGAGCGATCCATGATGATCAGGCGCTGCACCAGGTTCTCCAGTTCTCTGACGTTGCCGGGCCACGGGTAACGTTCCAGGGCGGTCAGGGCGTCCTGTGTGATGGTGGGGCAGGTCTTGCCCATACGCCTGGAGAACTTGCCGGCGAAGTGGCGGACCAGAATCTCGACGTCTCCGGCGCGTTCGCGCAGCGGCGGCAGCACCAGCGGCACCACGTTGAGCCGGTAGAAGAGATCCTCGCGGAACCGGCCTTCCCGCACTTCGGCGCAGAGGTCGCGGTTCGTGGTGGCGATGATGCGAACGTTCACGCGTATGGTGCGCGTTCCTCCGACGCGCTCGAACTCCTTCTCCTCGATCACCCGCAGAAGCTCCGCCTGCAGTTTTTCGGAGGTCTCGCTGATTTCGTCCAGCAGCAGCGTGCCTTCGTGGGCGAGTTCGAACCGGCCGGGCTTCGAGGCGTGCGCCCCGGTGAAAGCGCCCTTCTCATGCCCGAAAAGCTCGCTCTCCAGGATCGACTCCGAGAGCGCGGCACAGTTCACTCGGATGAACGGGCCGTCCTTGCGCGGGCTCGACGTGTGAATCAGCCGCGAGACGAGTTCCTTGCCGGTGCCGCTCTCCCCCTGGAGAAGCACGGTCGCGTCCGTGCCGGCGACGTGCACGGCCCTCTCGCAGACCTCGCGCAGGCAGCCGCTCTCGCCGACGATGCGCGAATCGCCCGAAGACCGGCTCAGCTCCGAATGCAGGTACTCGTTCTCTTCAATGAGGCGCCGATGCTCCTTGATCTTGCCGACAAGCACCTCCACCTGGTCAACGCAGATGGGCTTGAGCAGGTAATCGAAGCTCCCCTTCTTCATCGCTTCGACGGCGGTGCCCACGTCGGCATGGCCGGTCACAATCACCACCTCGCTCTCGGGGTGGGCGGCCTTGGCTTTCTGGAGGACGGCCAGCCCGTCCGCCCGGGGCATCTTCAGGTCGGTGAACACGACGTCGAACGAGTCACGTTCGAGCAGTCCGCAGGCTTCCTCGCCGTCGCTGGCGGCGGTCACCGCAAGGCTTTCGTCTACGGCCCGCAGCGTCTCGAGCATCAGCTCGCGGTCCATCGCCTCGTCGTCGGCAACCAGTACCCTCTGTAGCATCGTTCCTCCTACGCCGCCGCTCTGGGCAGCACAAACCTCATGCAGGTTCCCTTACCCACCTCGCTGTCGACTTCCAGATGCGTCTCGTGCAGTTGGAGTATGCGGTGCACGATCGCCAGCCCCAGTCCGGTTCCGCCTTGCTTCTCGGTGTAGAACGGCTCCATGATTCGGTCCAGCTTCTCCGGCGGTATCCCGCGACCGCCGTCCCGGATGCTGACCGTCACCCGGTCCGCACCGTCCCGATTGCATGCTGCGGTGACCCAGACCGTGCCCTCACCGTCCTGCGCGTCGACCGCGTTCTTCACCAGATTCAGCAGCACTTGCTTTATCTTGTTCCTATCGGCCAGAACGGCCCGTGCATCCTCCTCCACCTCCAGCGAGATGACCGCCGGTCTGGACGGATCTTCGGCCGTCACGAAGTCCGCCACCTCGCGCGCCTCGGCCTGCAGATCGCATGCTTCGAGCTTGAGCGCGTCGGGCTTCGCGAAGTCCAGGATCCGCCCGAGCATGCCGTTGAGACGGTCGGCGGACTCGACTATGCGGCCGACGTAACGCCGGTCCGTCTCGTCGTCGTCGGCGCGACGCTCCAGGAGCGACGCGAATCCCTTGATGCCGTTGAGCGGCTTGCGGATCTCGTGGGCCAGCCCTGCCGCCATTCTGCCGAGGTCGGCGAGCTTCTCCTGGTGCCGGAGCTTCGCCTCCAGGGCACATACCCGGCTGAGGTCATGGTCGGTCTGCACGGCACCTATCGGGTTGCCCTCCGAGTCCTCCACCAGTGCGGCAGTGCTGCTGATGATGCGCGGCTCGGGTTCGGTGAACTCCCGGCGCACGCCCTCGTGCCGTCTCTCGCCGTCCAGAACCGATTCGAGCAGGCTGCTGTAGTCTCCCATCACGTCGCGCACGTGCCGTCCGAGCGCCTCGGTTCGCGGCACGCGCCACAGTTGCTCGGCGGCGGTGTTGTACGTGCGTATCCGGCCCTCCAGATCGGTTACCACAACCGCCGTGGGAATGCTCTCGAGCATGCTCTGCTGGAAGTTGATCGTCTCGTCCAGTTCGCGGACCTTGGCTTCCAACCGGCGGTTGACGGCCTCCAGCTCCAGGTTCATGCTCTCGGCTTCTCTCTGTAGCCGGTCGTATGCCTGCTGGAGCTGCTCCGTCTGGCGCGTGAACAGCTCGAATGCGGACTCGAGCGCCGAGAGCTCGGACGCGCCGACCTGCGACTGTGTATCCGTCACCGACAAGGAAGCGGTCTCCTCAGCCTGCTTTGTAGAGTGTGCAAGCGCGGTTCAGCTTGATGCTCTTCTGCGCGCCGTCGGTCATCTCGCGCTGGCTGCGGGCGAAATCCAGCAGCTTCTGCTGCACCAGTGCCTGACCGCGTACTATTTCCTCGATTGCCGCCTGAACGAAGGCCAGCACGGCTTCGAGCTCGCCGGACGGGTCCTCGCGCGTGATCTCCCACTTGCGCCGAACGGGTTCCATAGCGTCCTCGATCACGGCGATCTCGTCCATCCGTTTCTCGACTTCGCCGCAGATAGCGATCACGCCCTGCGGGTCGCCCTGCTCCTCCATAAGGGCGATCTGCGTGTTCACCAGTTCCTTGATCTCATCGTAAAGGGCCGTTTGTTCTTTGTACGCTCTGGCAAGCTGCGCACTGAGTGAACTCATTCCACCTCCTCGGTCTCGTCCTGGTGAAGCGCGATCATGGCGGAGAGCCATTCCGCCCATTCGCGGGTCTCGTCGTGTTTGGCCAACTCGTCGAGTGACTCATCGGTTGCCTCGGCGTCACCGACATTGCGCCGGCAAAGCATGAGCATTACCGCCAGATACGGGTCCTCCGACCGCTGTGCGACCAACTGGGTATACAGGTCCCTTGCCTCCGCGTAGCGACCGGACATGTAGAGGGCGTAGGCCAGGTCCTCGTCGTCGACAACCTTGAGCGACGGAGCACCCTTGCTCGGCAAAGGCGGCTCGCCCTGCTCCGCATCTGCCTTCGGGGGGACGCTCTCACCCGTGTCTCCGGCGCCATCCTCTGCGATGGGCACCGGCGACACGCCGAGGTCAACGCGCATCGGCATCCGGCGCGAAGCCTCCAGGAGCTTGAGAACCGGGTCGTAGAGGCTACCGGCCTTCTCGTCCACCACCGCCTCGCGATAGAGCTCGTCCGGGGTGGTCCGCTCGGGCGGCTGTTGGTCTTGCGCGTCGGTCGCCGCAGCCGAGGCCAAGGCCAGCATAGCAAACGCAACGGCCAAGGGCCTCTTCATTCTCATGGACTCGTCTCCTCCGCCGATGCCAGCACCTGCCCGGTGAAACTCCGCACGGCCAGATCAAAACTGCGGTTCTCCTCGTAGTATCGGCCTTCCATCCGGAGAGCAGATGCCCTGATCTCATCGCTCTTGGTAGCCAGCGCAACCCGACGGCAGAGCGCCAGCCCGGCGTCCGCCTCATCCCCCTGGGCGATCTTGATGCGGGCAGACTGAAGCTTGAGCAGGTTGGCGACTTCCTCGTCCTCCACCTGGACCAGAGCGGTCGCGATGAACTCCTCCGCGTCGGGGTACCGCTTCAGATCTACAAGGAATCTGGCCTTCTCGGCAAGCAATGGGTCGCGCCGCCTGGTCTGCTCGGCGGCCTTCATCGCGTGCTCCAGAACCGCAAGCCCAACCTCCCGCAGACCGCTGTCCTCATACGCCTCCAGCAGCGCCGGCAGTGCCTGCCAGTACCGCTCCGAATGCCCGAAACTGGACCGCATTATCTCACCGAGTAGGACGGCTTTGACCCGATCGCCCGACTGGATGTAGGCTCTGATCAGGTCGCGGCAGGCGTCCTCGCACTCTTGGCCTTCCATCGGCCAGCTACTGAGGTAGAACTCGTACCGGCGTACCGCGGTCTCATACTGCGCGGCGTTCAGAGACATGCGAGCGGACCGGTAATCGGCGCGTCGGGCGTAAGGCGTTTCCGGATAGCGCGTGCGCACCTCCAGGTAACGCTCCTCCACTTCCAGCGCGGGAGCTCCGGCCCTCTCCATGCAGTACGCGATGTTGAACATCACCCGCGGCGCCATAGGGCTGTCCGAGTGCCCTGCCAGCGCTTTGCGGAAGCTCACCACCGCAGCGTCGTATTTCTCCAGTTCCACCTGGCACTGCGCCGCCCAGAAGTAGGCCGACTCCCGCAGCGGATGTTCGCCCGGCGTGTCCACCACCAGAAGCAGATCGCGCTCGCCGCGTAGCCAGTCGCCCTCATCGAATCGCCGTCGGCCCAGGATGTAGCGCGCATAGAGAGCCCAGTTGGACTGCGGGAACTCCTCGCACAGCACCTCCCACTGGTCCACCGCCTCGCGGTCTCGCCGCTGCGTGGTGAAGACGTGGGCCGTGGCGTAATATGCCTCCGGCAGTTGCTGCGACTCCGGGTAGAGAATCATGAACTCCTGAAGGCTCCAGATGGCGGCTTTCAGGGCCTCGTCATCCGGTATCGCGCTCGGATCCAACGGTTGCACCTGGTATCGGCTGCCCTCCGGACTCGCCTGCATGCCGACCGAGCCCAGAATCATCTCGATGCCCAGTTGGGGGGCCATGGCCCCGAGCGAGACCACGACCGGGTGGTCGTCCGTGCCGCTGTAGCGCACGACCAGCCCCGTTGCAGCGGCGATCTCGGCGAGCACGTTCTTCAGCAAGGCGCCCTCCGAACGCAGGTGAAGCTCGCCTCGGTCGTAGCGCAACTCGAGGGTGCCGTCGCCGTACTTGCCCGCTGTGACCACAATGTCGTCCAACATGAGCGGACGGCATCCGCAGGACGCCTTGCCGTAGGGGGGCGGCGTTATGCCGTATATCTCGTCCGATCCTTCATAACGGCCGACGAACTCGCGCGTCTTCGCCATGGCGCGCATGTAGGCGATCCAGCGGTTCAGCACCAGTTCGTCCGAGTAACGGGCCGAGTTCGCCCGCAGGAGGTACAAGTGGCGCCAGAACTCGGGCCACTGGCCTGCATCCGAAAGCGCGGTTACGGACGTGATAAGCGAGTGCTTCCACAATTCATCGCCGGGCCGGCCGACCGAACGCAGCGACTCGCATATCCTTACGGCCTCGGTCCAGCGCCCCATCCTTGCGAGCACCTGGCTGAGCTTGTGGCGGGCGAACAGCACCTTGTTCACCCCGGCATCGCGGCGTCCGTACGCGCTTTCGTAGAGGGCGGCGGCCGCCCTCAGGTCGCCGGCGACCGTCTTGCGTTCGGCGCGGTCCATCAGGTCTTCATAAGTGAGTGAATCGTCGGCAACGGCCTGCTGCGCGCCAGTCTCTTCCTGCGTGCCGCGTTCCGTCTCCGTCACGCCTTCGGACTCGACCGGCACAGAAGCCACGGGAGCGCCCACCACTTCCTGCACGCGTCTCTCGCTCCACAGCCGGAGCGAAAGGGCCAGTGCGCCGCCGAAGACAATCATGGCGAGCAGAACGCAGACGGCGAACGTGCCGAATGACACCTTACCGAAGACGGGCATCGAGACCGAATAGACCTCCGGGGGGATATCGTCCGAAGCGCCCCCGGTCACCTCCACCCCGTCATCTCTGAACAGGTCGGCGTCTGCATCGTCCTCCTCCGAGTCGACTTCCACCAGCACCTCGCTCACGAGCGTCGCGATGGACTCGTCGTCCGGATCCTCGCCCGGCGTCTCGGTGCTGTCTAGCTCGGAGGATGAGAGGACTTCTGAATCTACCTCAGGAACATCCTCAACCGCCTCCGAGGCGGACGAGCTGACGTCCTCTTCCATCGGTTGGGCGCCCGAGCTTACGTTTTCGCTCCCGGCAGTCTCCGATCCCGATTCCGGCACCCGGGGTGTCGGCTCCAGTTCGTCGTCCGGGGTCCCATCGGGCATATGTCAGCTCCAGAGCGTCAGTTTCTCAGAACGGTTCACGCCGGGGCGATCGTCCTGCTCCGAACGATCTCGCCGGTGCTGCTCTAGCTCTTCCTCGTCCTCCAGGACGATCAGACCGGCGGCACCGTCCACTAGCTCCAGCAGCAACCGCTGCGATTCCTCGAAATGCAGAAGCAACAACCTCGAACCGCTCGCCGTCAGGCGCCGGTCGAGCTCCACGCATGCCTGCAGAAACAGACTGCTGATGAACTCGGCTCCGCCCAGATCCAGCACCACTTCGCTCACGCGAGCACCGGTCAGTCCGCCGATGCTCTGCCAGTCCGGGACTTCCACCAGGGCCCGGTCACACAGCTTCAGCTTGAGAACTCCGTTGCGGCAGTGCTGCTCCACGTTCACGCGACAGGCCCTCGCAAAGGACTACGGCCAGTTCCCGGTCGGATTGGATGATTCGGATGTCCGCGCTAAGACGCTGGGAGGCGCGCCGCGCGGCGTCCAGAGCCGCGGGGTGCCCCGCTGGGCCGCTGAACGCGACCAGCACGCTGCCGTCAAGCGCCCCCGCCCGCATGCCCGTGCAGTTCTTCAGGCAGGCCGACAGGTCGATGCAGATCTGAGTGAGTTCCCGCGTGCGCTGCGGACGGTAACCGAGGTCCGCGAAGACGCGCCGCAGCCGGGGGAACACAACCTGCCCGGCTTCGTCGCACGCGTCCATGAAGCCCGTACCCTCTCCTTCGAGGAATGCCCTGACGGTCTCCTCGCCGACCGGCTCCGGCTCCACTTCCGCCGGCCCGGCCGCGGGCGTCCGGCTCACGAACTCGGCTATACGCTTACGCATGTAAGCGACGTCACAGGGTTTGGTTACGTAATCCCACGCGCCAAGCCGCAGGGCGTCGACGGCCGTCTCGAAGCTCCCATAGCCGGTCAACACCATCACGCCCACGTGCGGGTTGCGTTGGCGCGCCTCGCGAACCACGTCGACGCCGGAGCATCCGGGCATCTTCAGATCGGTGATCACGAAGTCATAGTGGCCCTCGCGCAGCTTGCGCGTCGCGTCCTCGCCGTCCTCGGCGCCGTGCACTTCCCAGCCGTCGGACATGAACAACTCGCGCAACGCCCAGCGGACGGTTTCCTCGTCGTCGACTACCAGCATCCTGCGCATCATGCGGCGACCCTCTGTTCTGCTTCGTCCGCCCGGCAGGGCAGTATCACGGTGAACATACAACCCTGGTCCGGCCGGCTCTCCAGCTCGATGCGCCCGCCGTGGGCGTCCACAATCTTCTTGCTTACCGACAGGCCCAGCCCCACGCCCTTCTGTTTCGAGGTGTAGAACGGCTCGAAGACGCGCGCCTGCATCTCCGGCGGAATACCGTGACCGCAATCCCGGAAGGACACCGCCACCGTCCCATCGCCGCCTGCTTCGAACTCCACCTGCAGCCGACCACCCTCCGGAGAGGCGTCCACGGCATTGAGAAGCAGGTTCTTGAACACCTGGCTGACCAGATCGCCATCGATGTGGGCATCGGGCAGTGCGTCGGCCGAGCCAACCTCGACCTCAATGGATTTCTTTGACAGATGGGAGCGGACGGCGTCCACGCTTTTGCGAACCACTTCGGTCAGGGCGCACGGCCGCACGCGCGGCTCGTAGTTACGGGCGAAGTGCAGCAGGTTATTGACCACCTTGGACATCTTCTCCACCTCGCGGTGCAGGTTGCCCAGCAGCGCGCACCGCGAGTCGTCCGGGTCCATCTTGGTCTCCAGCACCTCCAGCAGCAGCAGCATCCCGCAGAGGGGATTGCGTATCTCGTGTGCGACCGAGGCCGACAGTTCACCCAGGGCGGCAAGGCTCGTCACCCGATCGAGCAACTCCCGCCCCTCCGCCACTTTCTGCATGCACCGCTTGACGGCCATGCCGCGCGAGACCACGCATTGCGCCTCCAACTGCATGAGTCGTTCGCGAGCTTCGGCGAGGAGCCGACCGGATGCGTCGTCCTCCACGCTCACGTTCTCCTCCAGCGCGGAGAGCGAGTCCGAAAGCGCCTGAAAAGCCGCCTGCTGTTCGGAGATGCGGGCGCTCTCCGATCCGAGTTCCTCCGCCAGCGCCGCCAGTGTTTCGCCGATGTCCTGCATTCGTGTCCTCGTAGTCTCAAAGGGCCGCCATACGGCGAGATAACGCTCGCGTTATAGGCAACCTGGGAGGGGCGTTTCAAGACCGCTCGCACGCGGCCGTCGACACCCCTGGCGCCCGTCGGATGGCGCGTCCGGAATGGATGCCTTCAGGCCGAAAGCGCAATGAGCCGATGGGCCGGCAGATGGCAGCGCAAATAGCCTGCCAGTCGGCCTCCGGAAGGCAGCGGATCGGCCATGCTCGAGGCCGACGGCGGGCGTGATCGGTCTACGGGAAGCAAAGAAGGCACAGGAATCCGCGAGCGAAAAAAGGAAGGCCGCTACGCACGTCTCTCCCCCACGCGCCGTCGGCGTTCGGATTGCCAACGCGCGTTGCGACTTCCATCGGTCTGCGGGGCACCCGCAAGATCGTCAGAGGGCGTGCCGACGCGGCGCCGAATCCGACGCCACGAAGAAGCGACGGTCCGTGCCGTTCGGCGCGATCGCCGCCTGCACCTTGCGCAGACAGCGCGGGCACCTGCCCTCATAGGCCGTGCCGTCGCGGTTTTTGTAGATGCGCCCGTAGACCTTGCAGCAACGGAAGTAGATGCCCAGGAAGCGTTTGCCCTCCAAGGCTACGGCCCTCCCCGCAATATCCTCTCGGCCGCCTCTCTGACCGTCTCCGAGGTTATCAGCTCACCGCGCTGCATCTTCTCCAGCACCTGGTGCACGCGCTCCTTGCGGAAGGTGTCGGCGCTTCTGACCCTGGTGATCAGGCTCTGCAGCTCGTTGGTGAAACTGACCTCGGATGCGCTTTCGAACGTCGAAGCGTTCTCGACGCGCCCGGTCGATTGCGACGGGGCATTGCCCCGCCTGGAAAGCGGCTCCGGTCCGCTGCGTCCGGTACCCTGTATTCGTCGCATGGTCCAAAATGCTCCTATCCAGCCCGACAAGACAACACGCCAATGGCGTGCCATAGATGGGCGCGGCAGTTCCTATTCCCTCCACCTCTTCTCCCATTATCGGAAGAATCCGGGATTTCGTTAGGATTTTCCCGGAAGCAAACGCGGGACGACCGAACTCGAGGCGACGGTGGAGACTTGCGGAGACAAACGGTTCAGGCCTCTCCCCGGCCCGTGCGATCAGTCGTCCGGAGCAAGCCCGTCCACCCGACTCGTATCACGCAGTGCGGCAAGGAGCGAGTCGGAGGAGAGGTCATAAAGGTTTATTTAGACATAGCTTAGCGGAAACGCTATCGTGTGGAAGCCACGCAATTGACACAGGTGAGATTCCATCGCCTGCCCGGCTCGCAGGGCGCGCGCCGACCGATATGCTTCCACAGCGGACGCCCGGCACGGCCGCCCGGGACACCCGCTCTTGGTGCCAGGGGAAAGCACGCAACCGTACAGAATGGCGGCGCACTTGAAGGCCGCTCTCGCCAGCCCGTACACTCCGATCCGTTGACCATCGACCCGGGCTTTAGCCCGGGCAGCGGATCGGAATGGCAAGAGACGGGAGGCGAGAATGGGCTGTGGTGTCCTGCTGGTGGACGACGAAGAAGCGATCCGGACGAGCATCGAGGTCTACCTTGAGGGCACCGACTATGATGTCCATACCGCCGCCAGCGTCGACGAGGGCCTGGAGAAGCTCGACAAGTACCTGCCGGACGTGCTGGTTGTCGACCTGCGGATGCCCGACAAGGACGGCTTCTACCTGATCCGCGAGGCCCGCAAGCGCAATAGCGCTACCGCCGTAATCGTCATCAGCGGCCACGCCGACATCGAGAAGGCGGTGCGCGCCACCAGGATGGGCGCCAATCACTTCCTGGAGAAGCCGTTCTCCCTGAAGGACATAGAATCCGCCATAAAGCAGGCGGTGGGCGCCAACTCATGCCAGTACCATCTGCTGAAAGTGGACGAGAGTGGCGTGCGGATGGAATCGGCCGACTGGGCCCTGGTGGGCATCAGCGACCAGATGAAGGACATCTGCCGAAAGATTCAGATGGTCAGCCAGAGCAGCCACGCCACCGTGCTGATCCAGGGCGAGAGCGGCACGGGCAAGGAGATGGTGGCCAGGGCCATCTTCGAGAGCTCGCACCATCCGGAGGGCCGGTTCGTGGACCTGAACTGCGCCGCCCTCAGCGAATCGCTGCTGGAAGCGGAACTGTTCGGCCACGAGAAGGGGGCCTTCACCGGCGCGGTGGAAACGCGAAAGGGCCTGTTCGAGGCCTCGGACGGAGGGGCCATCTTCCTGGACGAGATCGGCGAGATGCCCCTCAAGCTCCAGGCCAAGCTGCTCCGCGTGCTGGAGCAGAAGGCGTTCAAGCGCGTGGGCGGCACCGAGAACGTGAAGGTGAACTGCCGCGTCATCGCCTCTACGAACCGCAACCTGTGGGAAATGGTGCAACAGGACGAGTTCCGGCGCGACCTGTTCTACCGTCTGGACGTGTTCAGCATCCACATACCTCCCCTGCGCGAGCGCGTCGTTGACGTTTCCGTCCTCAGTGCATACTTCCTCCAGATGCTATCCCAGAGCTGCAAGAAGCACTTCCGCGGCTTCACCGACGCCGCCCGCGAAGCGCTCCAGAACTACGACTGGCCGGGCAACGTGCGCGAGCTGCGCAACGTGATCGAGCGCGCCGTGATACTGGCCAGCGGAGACATGATTGAGCCGGAACACCTGATGATCACCCGGGGCGACACCCGCGCGCTGCCGGAGAGCGCCGGCCTGAACGTAGGCGTCGAATCCATTGAGTCGATGGAGCGTCGCCTCATCAAGCACGTGCTCGACCACACCGGGTGGCAGAAGACCAACGCGGCGGATATCCTCGGCATCAACCGCACCACGCTCTGGCAGAAGATCAAGCGCTACGAGCTGGAGCAGTCCTGACGCGCACCCAACTGCGCGCAGCAGCCCTCTCCCACTTCCCCCTCTTTCCGGCGGCATCGCCGCGCTTTTGGCGACCAGTGTCGGTTTTTTCGGACGAATTGGCGGAAAAATCGACGATTTTCGCCCCAAAGCCTAAAGTCAAAGGCCAAAAGTCCGAAAATGGTAGTGGAAAGGGGCAGGAGCGGTGAGCCCCGGGCCGGGCTGAAAGGCAGATGGCCCGCCTTGAAAGATTGCATGAGTCTCTACTGCTTTTTGAGGGAGGACCGGATGTCATGAGTCTGGTGATAAACAATAACCTTTTGGCTCAGACGGCGATGCGCAATCTGAACGCCACGTACAAGACGTTGGGCGAGTCGATCAATGCGCTCTCCTCTGGTCTGCGCATCAACAGCGCGGACGACGACGCGGCGGGCCTGGCGGTGCGTGAGCTGATGCGTGCCGACATCAAGGCCATCAACCAGGGCGTGCGCAACGCCAACGACGCCATCTCGATGCTGCAGACCTTCGACGGCGCCGCGCAGGTCATCGACGAGAAGCTCATCCGTATGAAAGAGCTGGCCATGCAGTCGGCAACGGGCACCTACTCGGACGCCCAGCGCACGATCATGAACGACGAGTTCGAGCAGATGCGCGCCGAGATCAGCCGGATCGCCAACGCCACGGAGTTCAACGGCACCTACGGGCTGAACACCACAGGCAGCATCAAAATCCACTTCGGTCCCGGCAACAGCGCTTCCGAGGACTACTACTACATCGCCCAGCAGGACCTGACCGCCACGACTCTGGGTATCGGCGATCTGACGATCGCCTCCCAGCACTCGGCTCAGGCCGCCCTCACGGCGATCAACACCGCCATCAACACGAAGGACACCGGCCGTGCTCACTTCGGCGCAATGATCAACCGCCTGGAGAACACCATCTCGAACCTGGAAATCCAGTCCGAGAACCTTCAGAGGGCGGAGTCGCAGATCTCCGACGTGGACGTGGCGGGCGAAACGGCGAAACTCACCCGCAACATGGTGCTCGCCCAGGCCGGCGTCGCGATGCTCGCTCAGGCGAACAGCATCCCGACCATGGCCGTCGCACTGCTCAACGGCTAAGCGGGCCGAGCGGCTCCCCTTCTCGCGAGGGGGGCCGCTCTTTTTTTATGTGTGCTTGGGGTATGGCGTTTGCTCGCCGCCCTGCGGAACAGCCCCGGCGTTGAAACCGTCCAGCGGGCCTCGGAGGCACTGAAAGGCGCCAGAAGTCTCCTGGAAGCGGCCATGCCGGGGGAAAAGTCTTCCGCTTGTGGAAAGGTCTTTCCGGATGAGCACTGTCAACTTCTCCGGGGTCGGCACCGGAATCGACTGGAGTCAGATCATCGATTTCGAGATTTCGAGCCGGCGAGAAGCCGTGATCGAGCCCATCGAAAAGTGGCGCACCTCCTGGGAAGAGAAGATCTCCGCTTACGAGACGGTCAGCTCACTGTTGGGCGACCTGCAGGAGAAGGTGGAAGCAATGGACACCGTGGGCGAACTGCTCTCCTACGGCGCCGTCTCCACCGACGACGACACGGTCTCCGCTCAGGCGGGATCGTCCGCGAACGCCGGCACCTACACCATCGAGGTCAACAGCCTCGCACTATCCGAAACCGAGGCCCACAGTGGTGCCGGCTCGGCGGACACGGTCGTCAACAACACCGGAAGCGCCGGCACCTTCGCTTACACCTACGGCGAGACCACCGTCTCGCTGGAAGTCCTGGACGGGATGACGCTGAGCGACCTTGTCGACCTGATCAACAACTCCGGCGAGAATCCCGGCGTGACCGCGAGTCTACTGGACGACGGAAGCGGATCGCCGAACTCGCAGCACCTGATACTGCGCGGTCAGGATACCGGAGAGGACTACACGCTGTCCGTGGACGGCACTGCCACAACGCTGGAGGGCGAATGGTCGCTGCTGAGCGGCGACGCAGCGGCGGGAGGAAACTCGGTGACCGTCGCCGACGCCTCCCTCTTTCATCAGTATCAGGCGGTGGTGGTCCATGACGACGACAGCGAAGCGGAGTACCACCTTCTGGACGCCGTGGCCGGGAACTCGCTCACGCTCCGCGAGAGTCTGGCGGCCGACTTCACCTTGGCCCAGAACGCGTACGTCACGCCGCAGGGAATCGGCAGCGCCGTCTCGGCCGCCTCCACCGCGGGAGAGTCCACCATCGCCGTGGCCGACGCAAGCTATTTCCGCGCCGGTTCCACCGTCATCATCGCCGACGGGACAGGATACGAGGAACTGACCATCTCCGCCGTCGACACCGGCACCAACACGCTGACGTTCACCACCGACCTGCTCAGCGACTACGCCCCCGACGCTTACGTGACGCAGCTTGAGGGAGGGCGCAAGTTCGCCTTCACCGAGAGCGATTTCCAGGAGATACAAACCGCCGCGAACGCCCAGTTCCGGTTCAACGGCTACCCGCCTACCGGCTGGATCGAGCGCGAGGAGAACGTCGTCACGGACGTCATAGAAGGCGTCACCCTGACGCTGAAGAACTCGACGGGCGCCTCGCCGGTCACCGTCACCGTCGAGAGCGACCCGGAAGGCGTCAAGACGAAGATCGAGGAATGGGTGGACGCCTACAACGCCGTGCGGCGCTACCTGAACGCCGAGACGAGTTACGACCCGGAGACCGGGGAATCCGGCGTGCTGCTGGCGAACTACGGCGCCGAAATGGTCGAGTCCCTGCTGCGGAGCATTGTGGTGGACGCGCCGCCGGGGTTCGGTCAGGGCACCGACACCTACGTTCTCCTCGGCGAGGTCGGCATAAACGCCGTCGGCGCGGGCGACGGCGACGACCTGGGCACACTCGAGATCGACGAGGGAGAGCTCGACGCCGCCCTCTCGGAGGACTTCAGGGCCGTCGTCCGGCTGTTCAGCAGCGATTACGCAGGCTACTCCAACAGCAGCTACCTGAGCTTCTACGACGCCAGCGAGATGCTTACCACCCCCGGCATCTACAACGTCGAAGTCGACTTCGACGGCTCGGGAAACGTCACCGCCGCCCGGATCAAGCTGGACACCGAAGACGAGTGGCGCGCCATGGACGTGAGCGACGGCTATGTGAGCGGCACGTCGGGCAACCCCGAGCATGGCCTCTATGTGCGCACCGTATGGGACGGCAGCTCGACCACGCAATCCGCCACCGTCCGGCTCACCCAGGGTGTGGCAGGCCGGATGGGCGCGGTGGTCAACGACATCCTCGACCCCGAGGAGGGCCTGATTCACAATCTGAACGAGAGCTACAGCGGCATCATCGACCAGATCGATGACAGGATCGAACGCGAGGAAGACAGGCTGGAACTGCTCCGGGAGCGGCTGCTGCAGAAATACGCTCGGCTGGAGCAGATGCTCACGCAGATGCAGAGCACCCAGAGCTCAACGCAGTCCCTGAGCGAAAGCCTGTTGCAGCTATAGGAAAGTACAGACCGGAATCCACCCATTACTCTTTCGGGAGCCTGAACGGATGGACGCAGCGAAGCAGTACGCGGAAAGCACTATCTCCACGCAGCAGAGAGGCAAGATCGTGGTAATGCTCTACGACGGCGCCATCAAGTTCCTCAGGATAGCCAAGGAAAGGCTCGAAGAGGGGGACTTCGCCAGCAAGGGCATCTACATCGGCAAGGCTCAGGACATCGTTACGGAGTTGAACAACAGCCTGAACATGGCGGCGGGACAGCAGATCGCCTCCGACCTACGCGCCCTGTACAATTTCGTGCATCGTCACCTGAACGCGGCCAACATCGAGCGTGACGGTCAGAAGATCGAGGACTGCATAAACATCCTGGACGAACTGCGCATCGCGTGGGACCAGATCGCGCACGGGGAGTCCGAGGGCCCGGCCGAAGAGAGCGTCGACCAGATCAACATGCGCGCGTAGGCGGTTCCCCGAATGCGCGCGTAGGCGGCTCGCCGTTGCGGAGTGCGTCGAGCAAACGCGCACCCGCCGGCTCACCCGGCCTCAGCACCAGTGCACGCTCCGCAAGGTCGGTCGCCTCAGCCGTGCGCCCGAGCGCGGCGCAGAGGTGGGCCAGCGACAGCAGCGCCGGCACGTGGCCCGGGCGATGATTCAGCAGCTGCCGGTAGACGCGCTCTGCGGCGTCGGTGTTCTCCGCACGCAGCGCAAGGCGCCCGGCGAGCATGGCCGCGTCCGCGGCAGACGGATCCGCTGCCGATGCCGCGAAAGCATGTGAGCAGGCGGCCGTCAAGTCGCCCTTTTCCTCGTAGACCTCCGCCAGTGCCACCTCCGCCTCGGTGATCTGTTGCCCCTCCGCGAGGGTCCGGGCCATGAGCAGGGCCTGCTCCGCCCGGTCCGGCTCACCCGTCGCCAGGAACAGACGTCCGAACGCCAAGTTGGGCCTGGGGCTGTTGATGCGGAGCCGCGATGCCTTGCGCAGCACGGCGGCCGCGCGGGCGAAATCGCCCGTCGCGACCAGGCACTCGCCCAGACCGACCATCGCCAGGAAGCCATCGTAATCCTCCCTGCACGAGAGGGGGAAGGCGTCGCTCCGGACGGCATCCTCGTCCAGGCCTATGGCTTCCAGGGCCCGCTCGTATGCATGGACGGCAGCGGCGTGGTTGTCCCTGCGCTGCTCTATCTGGCCCAGTCGCACCCAGTTGTCCGGACCGTATCCGCGCCTTATCAGGTCGCGACACACTGCTTCGGCTGTGCCGTAATCCTCCCGCGCGAAGGCGACCCTCGCGATCGCCTGCACGAGGTAGGCACCGTTCGCCGAGCCCGCCTTGAGTTGTGCCACCCGGTCCAGCGCCTTCTGGGCCGTCGCATAGGCGCCGTCGGCCTCGCACTCCCGCGCCATGTGCAGCAGATAGTCCATTCGTAGATGGCGTGGCAGCCAGCCCGTCGGCACCGTGACCGTCACAAGATCCCCGCGGGATTCCGGCCGCCAACAACCACGTTTCGCCGCCTCCGCCGTCATCATGATGTCCCAAGGCCCGGGTTCGTCGCCCTCCTCGGGCCAGCGCACGGCCGCCGCGCCCACGTCCTCCGCAAAGCAGATCGCCCGCACAAGCCGCAGATCGGCATCCCGGCGAAGCGACGGCGAAGCCAGGTAGTAGTAGTCGGCCTCCGTCGACGCTATGCCGAACCCGTAGGCCGATTCGAGGTCGCTGCCCTCGGGCGCCCGGACGATCTGCAGATTGGCCAGCTCGCCCAGTTCACCCAGAGCCTCCCTGGGTGCATCGGCCGTTTGGTCGGTCGCGGTGCTGACCAGCACGATCCGGCAGGGGTAACTCAGGTGATCGGCGAAGTACGCCACCACCTGCGCGACGGGCTGGTCCCATTCCGACACAGGCAGAACCACGACCACCCTCCTCACCTTCGGCCACGGCACGGGAGGAAGGTCGCTGCGGATGCGGCGCAGGTTCCGGCGGAAGGACGCATCGTCCCTCCGCTCCACGTCCGAGATGCGATCCGAGTCGGCGACCGGTGCGTAGTATTCGCCCGTTATCGCCGGAACGTAGAGGAACCCACAGTAGAAGGACAGCTTGCGCGTCAGATTCCAGTCGATCAGCACGCGCACGTCTTCGTTGTATCCCCCGGCCCGTTCCAGCAGGCTGCGCCGGTGCATGAGGCTGACGTGCAGGATGTGGTTGAAGTAGAACGTGAACATGCGGTTGTAGTCACGGGAGACTTCGACGCGCTTCTCCAACGGGTGGAGCCGGCCGTCGCTGTCCTTGATGCACAGGACTCGGTAGAGATCGGAGTAAGCGGCGCCCACGTCGCGATGGGCGTCGAGCGCGCCTGCCAGCACCTCCAGGTGGTTCGGATACCAGACGTCGTCATCGTCCAGGTAGGCCAGGTAAGCGCCGCGGGCCTGGCGAGCACCCAGGTTCAGACAGGCGGCTTTGCCCCGGTTGTGCGGCTGCGCCAGGTAGCGTATACGGTCGTCTCCGAAGCCCTCGACCACGTCGCGCACGTCCGTGCCGCCGTCGTTGATCACCAGCATCTCCCAGTCCTGGAAGCGCTGCCCCAGCACGCTCTCGATGGCCTGCGGGAGATAGGAGGGACGGTTGTAGGTCGGCGTCAAAACCGTGACTTTGGGCCGCGAACTCATCCGAGTGTCGCTCTCCCCGACTGTTGTCCGGCTGTGTCCTTGCGGCGCATCAGAGGTAGCCGAGGTCCTGGAGACGCATCTCGACCACGCCCTTGTCCTCGGCCGACAACTCGAAGGCGTAGTCCGCCTGCGGGGGGCTGTAGACGGTCTCGAAGTAGTCCACCGTCTGCCGGCGAAGTTCCTCCGCGTCCGGCCTCGCCCCGTGCATGCCGGGCTGGGCGACCAAACGGTGGATCTCGGAGGAGTCCTTCGCGCGATCGTAGATGAACTGATGACCGTCTTGGATGCAGTAGACGATCTCGTTGCAGCATTCGCGAACCGGCGCGGGGAACGGCTTCAGTTCGAAAGCACGCCCCGGGCAGTCAGAGCACCGGTTGTCGGCACCGTCGTAGAACGTCTGCCCGTAGAGCGGACGGGGGCTGTCATCGCGCAGCGTGGTGCCCAGGAACGTCTCCGGCACCGGTTCGATGTCGCACAGGTCCAGCACCGTGGGTGCTATGTCCAACGTCGAGACGGGCCGGTTCGTGTCGGCGGAGCGCAATCCGCTCGCCTTGCCGCCGGAGAAGACCAGGGGCACTCGCACCAATGACTCCACCAGGCGATCGTAGCCGTGCCCGAACACGCCATGCTCCATCAGTTCCTGCCCGTGGTCACCCGTAAGACAAAGAAGCGAGACATCCAACAGACCGGAGTCCTTCAAGTAGTTGGCCAGCACCTCCACGTTCATGTCCACGTAGCTGACGGCTGAATCGTAGAGCTCGCGGTACTTGCCGGCGTAGGCGTTCAGCACCTCGACGCCCAGCGGAGAGCCCAGCAGCGTGTTCAGAAGGAACTGCTGTGCCGTGCTGAACGAGCCGAGACGCGAGAACGGCACCGTGATGTTCTCGTGCAGGTCCATCAGGTGCAGCCAGTAGAAACGCTTGGCGCCGGCACACCGATCGGCGATGCTCCCCAGCGTCGCCTTCACCAGGTCGGCCGCGTCGTAGGGATAGAATCGCGCCCGCGTTGCGATCTGCCGGACCAGCGGCAGCCCCTCGAGCCCCGTTAGTTCCCGGAGCGTCTGGTAGACGTCCGGGCGCGCCTGACAGTCCTCGAATATCGCCATCAGCTCGCGTTCGGACGGCGCGGCCGTTCTTCTGGACGAATCGTCACGGAATGTGTCGTCGGTGTAGTCGAAGTTCTCCGGCCCCAGGAAGTCGCAGAACTCGTCGAATCCGCGGTCGTAACCATAGAAGTGCGAAATGTGGGGGTTGGCGGCGTTGAAGGCGACATTGTGGTATCCGGCCCGGCTGAACACCTCGGCCAGCGTGGTCAGATGCTCGGGCACGATGCGCCCGCGGCCGAAGTTCTGGAAGTAGTTGGACAGCATCAGGCCCGGGAAGCTCTGGGCCGTCTGCCCGGCTGTGGAGAATGCAGCCGGGAAGTTCACTCCCTGCTCGGCGAGTTCGTCGATGGCCGGTGTGGTGGGCTTCGCGTAGCCGTTACAGGAAAGCTGCCCTCCCCGCATGCAATCCACCGTAACGAACAGGACCACCTCGTCCACGTGGGACGGCGGGCCGACTCTCAGTGCGTCGCGGATGGCGCTTCGCTGGGTCGCCTGCGGGAAGGAGTGGATGTAGTAGTCGCGCTCGCCGAGTCGCCGGTTGCGGTGATGGTGGCGTATCGCGAGCAGCCTGAGGGTGTCGTCGGACATGATCGCGTGCTCGGGTGATTCCTGCACGCGGCGGTCGGCGGAACGCACCACCTCCGGCTTTGAGGTCTCCGTTTCGGCTATCAGATGCATCTTGTCCTGCATCGATGGCCGGCGGCGTACCAGCGCGATCATCTCCTGCAGCGCCCTGTCGCCGTCGCTCAGAGCGGCGCCTTCGGTACGGTTTTCATCCATGGATGTTGATTCCTCTCTTGTTCAGCGATGGAATACCTACCCGGCCGTGCGCTTCGCACTCGCGCCGGCAGCGGGTTGCATGCGTGCGGGGCGCACCCGGTCGAGCAGACGCTGGAAATCGCCGACCACGCGGTCCCAGTGGTAACGTTTCAGCGCCTTCTTGTGCGCCCATCGCGCCATCAGGCTCATCTCCGCCGGGTGATCGCAGGCCCAGAGTATGGCCCGCGCGAGCCGGCCGGCGCTGCGTGGCGGCACCAGCAGCCCGTGCTTCTTGTCCACTATCAGCCAGGGCGTGCCGCCGACCGGGGTGGTGATGATCGGCACACCGGCCGCCATCGTCTCCACGGCGGCCAGGCTGCAGCCCTCGAAGTTCGACGGCAGTATGCACAGGTGGTAACCGGGCAGCATCCGCGCGACCTCTTCCGGGCGGCGCCAGCCCAGGAACCGCGTCTGCTCTCCCAGGCCCAGCGAGCCGATCCGCGAGCGCATCGCCTCCTCATCGGGACCGGTGCCGATAATGTCCAGCGTGAACGGCCGGTCTTTCTCCTTAACCCGTGCCAGAGCGTCGCACAGGCACATCAGGCCCTTCTGCTCATCGGCCAGACGCCCGAAAAAGACAAACCTCGTGACCTCGTCCAGCAGGCGGTCGCGGTAGCTGTCGAAGAAGACTCCGGAGCAGGCGTTGGGTATGACGTACACGTTCTCTTCACGGCTGAAACGTCGCTTCAGGAGAGGCAACGCGTAGGGCGTCACCGCGACCACGAAGTCCGCCAGCCGAAAGATGCTGCGATTGCCTCTTTCCGGCGGGTAGTTGACGTTCTGGCACCATATCCCGGCGCTCATGCCGTGCTCCTGGCAGGCGGCGACGAGTCCCGGCGAGGCGGCCCGCCACAGCGGCATGCACACTTCGGCACGTTTGGACAGCGACGGCACGAGTTCGGCCGATTTGCGGTGGAACACGGGCAGGTCCGACGCCTCGAGCCAGAGCAGGCGGTATTCGGCATCCGGTGGCGCTTCAACCGGCGTCTTATGGATGAACGGGGTCCTGTTGTGGACTGCCGTCACGTCGTATCCAAGGCGCGTTAGGCCGTTTGCCACGTTGTGCAGGGCGATCTCGGCGCCGCCCGCCCCGGGCTGGTTGTGCGAAATGAAGCAGATGGACGGCCTGGACTTGGCGGGGGGGCGTGCCGCGCTGCCCGCGGCCCTCTTGACGGGGGATATGATCACTTCCAGTTCTCCCGCCAGCTTGTGCCGCGCACGGATGCGGAATGGCGGAAAGCCGTAGGAGCGGCCGAACTCGCGCCAGTGCCGGTCTGTGGCGTCGAAGTAGGAGAATGAGTCCTCGGTGAAGTAGCGCCGGTGGGTTGGGTCTGCCAGTGCTTTGTCCGACGGGAACAGCGGAACGCTGATCTCAATACGGGCCTCCGGCTTGCATACGCGCCAGATCTCGGCCATGACGTGCTGCAGATCGTCGCCGATGTGCTCGAGGAGGTTGTCGGCCGCGAGGCAGTCGACCGAATCGGTCGCCAGCGGTATCCCTTCGGTCACGTCGCAGACGACGTCGGCCCCGCTGCCGGGATCGCAGTCAATGCCGATGAATCCCTTCCGCTTGAACCGTCCGCAGCCCAGGTCCACCTTGACGCTCGGAACCGAATCGGCAGGGGCCCACACCGCCTTCGCGTCGCGCCCGGCTTCAGCGGTCCCGGCCAGCGACGCCATCACGCGGTCCACCGTTATCAGTTCCATGCACCGGTGGCGCTCGCAGTCCCCCCAGCTCGGCAGGTATTGGCACGGCCGGCAGCCGATCTCCACGGAGACTGGCCTGACCTTCGGGCCGAGGGGCAGGTTCTTGGACTCGCGCGTCGGGCCGAACAGGACGTGCGTCTCGGCGCCCACGGCCGCCCCGATGTGCGCTGGCCCGGAATCGTTTGCGATCAGCAGGCCGGCCTCGCCGATGAGGTAGGCCGTCTCGGCTATCGAGTAGCGTCCCAGCAGGTTCAGCACGCCCTCCGGCCAGTTCGCGGGATCGAACTCTTGCGCCTCCGCCGGCCCGCCGATCAGCGCCACCTGGTAGCCGTCCTCTATCAAGCGCTCGGCCAGCGCCCGAAACCTCGGCCAGCGCTTGCGCTGCCAGTCCGGCTCAGGATTCGAGGTGTCCGATAGCAGCGCTACGGGCCGCCCAGGATCGAAGGGCAACGCAGTCTTTCTCTGCACGCAGTACGGCCCGGGCATGGCACCCTCGTGTCCCAGCACCCTGGCGAGGTCCAGGTGGAACTCGGCCTCGTGGCGAAGCCAGGTGCTGAATTCCACGCGCACCGCCGGCACGTCGCCGGACGTGACCAACGCAGGGAACGCTTTCTGGAACTGCCCCGACCATATCGTCAGGAGGACGGCGTCGCGCTCGCGTGACGGATCGAAGTCCTCAAGTTCGGTGCATGCGGCAACCGCGTCCCATCCGTCCATGACCTGCAGGGCCGGCGAGTGGCCGACAAGCTCGATCTCGGAGCGCGGGAACATCTCCTTCAGGGCGCGGACGGTCGGAGTCAGCATCACCATGTTGCCGATGCCCTGCACCATCGCCAACACGAACCGCACAGGGAAGTCGCGGAACTCCTCGCGCATGAAACGGGCGGACTCGTCTTTGGGTTGGCGCAGCCTGGACGCCAGGACCAGTCGGAACGCCTGCCGCCAGGCGCCGTCGGCCAACCACGTCTGCGCCATGTCCCGCACGGCGTCCCAGGAGTCCAAAGAAAGCCTGACCGGCCGTCCGGCCGGGGTGTCCGCGCGTGCGCCGTTGTGCTTTGGGTCCGCCATACGCATTCTCCTCCTGCCCTCCCGTCAGGCCCTAAGCCGGCTCCCTCAGGTCCGCGGACGGCGGGCCGCCCGCCTCGGGTTGGTCCAATAAGCCGCATATCTCGTTGTACTGCAGGTACTTACGGTAGTCCTTGAGCACGGCACGCAAACGGAAGACAAACTCCTCCAGCGTGAACGCCGGACTGCCCATCACCGTCTCACTTGTGAAGGCATCCGGACCGTCGAACCGTGCCTCGATGCGGCGCATCTCCTGCTCCACCGCCGCAGCGTCCACTGTCAGGTTTGCCAGTTCATCCCACACGGCTCTCTTACCTTCTTCGGGCAAGTCGCAGACATGAATGCCCGTGTTCCTGCGGAACCAGATGGGGGCCGCCATGATGCACTTGGAGCGCCACTGATCGAAGGACAGCCTGTGGAAATGGTAGCTGACGATGCCGGTATTGACGTATACCTGGACGCCGTGGCCGTGCTCCCAGCGGCGCCCGAGTTCCTGGTCGCTGCCCCAGGCGAAGGACGGATCGAACATGCCGAATCGCTCGTAGCTCTCCCGCGGCGCGCTTAGGTTGCAGGTGATGAACCACGTGTGGTCGCCCAGAAAGCGGCTGCGCAACTTGTCCAGCGGCGTGTAGAGCGGGACGGCCTCGTGCAGGTAATTGAACAGGCTCTTCAGGTAGGCGTCGGTGAACTTGCGCCCCCCTACCACGGCGCGGCGCGCGTCGAACCCGAAGCGCTCGTGTTCGGACAGGTGCTCGGCCAGCGCCGAGTTCGACAGCACGGTGTCCGAGTTCATCTGCAGGATCACCCGCCCCCGCGCCTGCCGAACACCCTCGTTCCGCGCCAGCGGGATCGACGCTTCCGGAACGTCCAGCCGCCGCAACCTCTCGCCGAACGCACCGCGCCACGCGCGCGCGATGCGGTGGAGCTCGTCGTCGGCCTCTGTCTCCATTCCGTTGGCGACCAGAAGCACTTCGTAGCGCTCGTCCGCGAGGGTCTGCGCCTGGAGCGCCTCCAGGCAGGACACCAGCGGCTCGAACTGGTCGTGAACCGGGATCACCACCGAGATATCGCACTCCAGCGCGCGGGAGGCCGCCCCACCGGCGTCCGCCACACTCTCCAACAGGGACTGCGTCGAGACACCCAGCGCGCGACCCACGGCGGAGAAGTTCACCTTCGCCTGCTCATGGTCGGGATCCAGTTGCAGGGCGCGGGCCAGGTGACGGGCGCTTTCGGCGTGGCGTCCGAGCTGAAAAAACACGGCGCCCAGGTCGTTGTGCGCCTCGGCATCGTCCGGCTGCACTCCCACCAGACGCCGGAAGGCGCCGGCCGCCCCCGCCAGGTCGCCGGCGGCGTACATCTTCTCGCCCTGCGTTCGCAGCTCGGCGGCTTTGTCCATCAGACGGTCTCGGTGAACTCATGGGGAATCAGCACTGCCGACGGACCTTGCGCAAACAGCATGCCGCTGCCTGGCGCCGCGAGCACCGGTTTGCGTAACGCCCGCACTGGCAGGTACTACCGTGGCTGCGTGTCCGGAGCGAACATCCCCCGCTACGCCCGTGCGGAAGCGATGCGTTCAGATTCCCAACCCGGCCGGTGAGATAGGCAACGGCTGCCGCTTGTCCCGCCACGAACACACTCCGGCCGCCGCCCTGCGCGATGGCTGACCTTTGCGTTCCCACTCGAAAGCCTTGCTTTCGCCCTCGGCAGTTCCCCAGAATATACCATCGGGAGGGAATCCCTCTGTACTTCCGGGCGCACTCGGGTGTGGAGAAGCAATGGGCCGGAGCAACCAGAAAGCAGCGGTCGGACAGGCAACCGACTACCTGGGCCTGCATCGCAAGATGCTTGCCCCGGCCACGCTGCCTCCGTTCCACATCCATGCCGAGCCCACCCGAAGCGAAGACTACGACGGCATACTCCTTTCTGCCGGCAAGCCGGTGTACGTCAGCACGCTCCAGCAGCTTGCGGACCACGGGATCGACGTCGTCTATGTTGCCCCGGAGCAGAGGGAGGCATGCCTCGACTACATCGAGCAGAACATGGATGCCCTCCTTCGGGCGGGGCCACCGGCGGACTACATGTTCCCCTGGCTGCATGCCATCGCCTGCCGAGCCATGCAGGGCCTGCTCGAGGCACCGAAGTCGTACCCCGACTACGAACACGTCCGAGCGCTGGTCGGCGCGCTCTCCAGAACGATGTCCGGTGGACCCGCGCCGCTGAGGAGCGTGCTGCAGCACAACCAGAACGACTACCGCACGCACGTGCACTGCGTGAACGTCTGCGCACTGCTGGCGGATTTCGGGCAGCAGCTTCTGGGCGTTTCCGATCCCGGCCTGCAGCTGCAGTTGGGCATAGGCGGTGCGCTGCACGACCTGGGCAAGTCGGTGATCGACAGCCGCATCCTGGACAAGCCGGGCAGGCTGACCGAAGACGAGTTCGGAAAGATCCGCCGGCACCCGCGCTACGGCCTGAGCATCGCGCACCCATACCTGCGGGATGCACCGATCGCCTGCCGCGTCATCGCCCAGCACCACGAGGACGTTTCCGGCGGAGGCTACCCGGACGGCCGGGCGGGCGAGTCGATCAATATCTTCGCCCGGGCCGCCCGGATCGCCGATGTGTTCGACGCGCTGACCAGCCATCGGCCTTACGCCGACGCCATGAGCGAATACGAAGCGCTGAACGTGATGGTGAACGACATGCGCGATCGGTTCGACACCGGCTTGCTCCGGAAGTTCATCAGCTACCTCGGCGACGTCTCCGGGGCCGACGCACCGGTGCGCGTCCACGACAGCATGCTCGACATACCCTCCGCTCAAGAGGAAACGGAGGCCACTATGGAGGACTCCAGAGCTGAAGAGACCACCCGCCTGCTGCCCGCGACGTCGGACACCTCCGTTCCCGGATCGACGCCCGAGCCGGAGAGTGCTCCGGCGGCCCCCGAACAGGTGGAAGAACCCATTCCGGTTGCCCGGCCGGTGCGCGCCGAGTCCGAACACGTGGCCGCCGCCGTGGACACTCTTGACGAACGACTGCGGACCATCGACGCGCTGATCGACCGGTGGGACGGGCCGGCCGGCGTGATGTCCGGCCTGCTCCACGCGGTGCAGAACGCCGTGGCGAACACGGTCGCCTCCCGGCCGGCTCCTCAGCCGACGACGTCAGGCGAGCCGGCTGCGGAGCCGGCACGGACCCTGTCCGAGGTAGACCGGCTCCGTCGCCTGTTCCCCGTCATCTGGGAACTCGACCTCTGGCGCTACCGCATGAACCGGCACCTGCAGGACGGTGCCGACGAGCTTGCCGCAGACGTACTCTCTTTCGCGTCCAGCATCCGCGGGATGCTGGTTGATTTCCTGGCCGAGAACAGGATCGAAGTGATCGAGGAGGGGTCCGGTGCGGAGGGGATCGCCGTGCTGGCGAAATCGGGCTCGCCGGGGGCCGAGGACACCGGGCGCACCGGCTATGCCCAGCGGGTGGGATTCGCGCGGCGAACCCCGGGAGCGGTGCAGATACTGGTGCCGCCCCGCATGGTCCTCTGCCCCGACATGCGCAAGGCCGGCTGACGCGTCCTAGCAGCCCTATACAGCGGGAGTGATCTCCACAATCTCCCACCGCCGCTCCGCCTGGCCCGGCATCTCAAAACTGACCACGTCGCCCTCTTCCTTCCCCATGAAGGCCATCCCGAGCGGCGCGTTGTAGGCGTATACGCCCTCCTCCGGCCGGGCGTCCCACGGCCCCAGGAAGACCATCGTCCGCGTCTCGCCGGTGTCCAGGTCCTTCGCCTGCACGCGGCTGCCCACCGTCACGTGGTCGGCGGCCGCTATCTCGGGGGTGATAGTGCGCGCCGTAGCGATCTCCTCCTGCATGCGGGCGGCCCGGGCGGCGAGGCGGGCGCGTTCCTCGATGGCAGCGCTGTACTCTGCATTCTCGCTCAGGTCACCGAATCTCGCGGCCTGCCCGATCTCGCGGATGACCTCGGGCATGCGCACGTTCGCTATGTGCTCCAGCTCGGTCCGTCGCTTCTCCATGCCCTCCTCGGTGGCGTATATCACGGACTCCTCCCACGGATCGATGTGCTCCTCGTAAAGCGCCGGCGCCGTCGCCCTCAGCCAATCTTCCAGGTCGCTCAGCATCCGGTCCGTCAGCGCGGCATGGCTCTCCCCGACGGCCTTGATGGCCTCCAGTTGGGCGGGATTCGCCGCCTCCAGGGCACTTCGAAGCGGCGCGCCGCCGCGAACGAACAGGGAGGTCCGCAACTCGCTGATCTGATCCCGCCGCTCGTCGTCCGCCATGTCCTGCTTCCGCACGATGCGGGCGGCGTGGGACAACATCTCCAGCACGAGCGAAGGCGCGTCCACTTCCTCGCTTTCGGCGGTGGTACGGGAGACGGTGTCACGCCAGAGCCAGGAGAGCGCGCCGGAGTGCCGGTCCGGGCGTCCCACGATCTCGTTGCAGACGTCGGCCAGCACGTCCGTCTCCCCCGCCTCGCGCAGGCGTCGGGCGGTGGCCTCGCAGACCGCACGGTCGCAGTACGGCATAACGGCGGCGTAGAAGTCGGACCAGCCCTGCGGCGCCTTCGTGCGCAGCCAGCCCAGCGTGTGGATCAGGACCTCCGACTCGCGAACCGCCTCGACCAGCCGCAGCGGCTCGGACAGCATGCGGTCGAGGTGAACATCCACTTCGGCATCCGACGCCAGCGAAGGAGACTCCTCTGCGAAGGCATCCGCGACGGCCGCAGCGGCCAGAGTGATGCCCGCCTCCGTGTCGCCGGCCCGCTCCGCAACGGCCACTACCTCGCGCACGACTTCCGCCATCACATCCTCGTCCGGCTCGTCCAGGCGATCCATCTCCTGAAGCACCGTCAGCGCCGCCGCCAGCTTCGCGACCGGTGAGCCGGCCGACTTCACCTTGCGCACCAACCTCTGCCCGTGCGTAAGCGGCTTGGAGCGAAGGAACAGCGAGGGCGATCGGCCCTGGGTCATGCCGATGATGGACGAGCGCTTGATGATGTCGCTCACGCCGGACCACCACTTTCGCCAGGAACCGACGATGGGCTCGAGGTAGACCTTCAGGCGTCGCGATTCCATGCGGCTGTCCAGGCTGGTCAGCACAATGCGCAGCAGTTCCTCGGGGTCCTCTTCGCTGAGTTCCTCGAGCCGGTCTCGCTCGAAGGCACTCAGCGCGCGGAAGTCGTCGGCCTCCACCGCCTCCAGCCTCTCGACGAGGGCCGGCCCGTACGACTTCTCGCCCGTTCCGAAGTCGACGACCAATGCCCCGTGCGAGGCGTTCACGCCGCGCACCTGCCCCACCTTCGCGTGCTGGGGATCCAGCACGTACTGGCCGGGCTGGAAACCCAGTATCCGCCTGACGCAGTTGACCGCCTGGTCCAGGGGCAGTCCCGGATCCCGGACCGTTGAGTTGAGCAGGCCGTCGATGTCGTGTTCGTCGCCGTACAGGTCCTCGTACAGCTTCCCGAGCAGGTCGCGCACCGCCTCACTGGCCGGCAGAATCCGCGCTCCCGCCTCGGCCATCCGCACGGCCTGGCGCGTCTTGCCGTCCTCGCGCAAGGCGTCTATCAGGTACCACAGCAGCGATTCGGCAAGCTGCCCCTTTC
>CAZZNQ010000016.1:0-52636 GCA_964655775.1 uncultured candidatus Brocadiaceae bacterium
CATCGAGAACGGGACGCTGAGGGTTCGGCTGACGAATGCGGCGGATGGAATAGTTGTCGCCGACGCGGTCAGGGTGGTCATGGATGATGGCTTAACCCTGACCGATACCGTCACCAAGGACGGGATCACGTGGGTGTTCGGCGAGGAGGAATGGGTAGGCCAGTTCGTGAACGGCGACTACTACATCGTCGGTCCCGCCACGGTCATCGACATCACGCCGCTGCCCACGCCCGGCCGAAACGGCTCGGTCCTGAACATCCCACTCGACCCCGGCGTCAGCCCGTTCGACGACCGCGTCGAGGCCAACCGCTACGCGCCCGAACTCCGCGCCGAACTCCCGATAGAACTCGTGCCCGGCGACACGCTCATCTCCTCGATCAGCGTCGACCAGGTCGGCGTGCTTCCGGCGCCACTGCGACCGTCGGATCCCGCCATCAGCCCCGTGCTCAGCGTCTCAATACTCACGTGCCTGGACGAAGCCGCCCCGGCGGACGCCTTCCGGCCGTCGTACGGTGACCGCGACCAGGAGATCTACCTTGCCCGCGACATCCAGTGGGACCTCCTGCCCGAACTCCCGCTTGTCGACGCCACGCCCGACATCCAGGAATGGATCGACCGGTACGAGCGCCCCTGGATGGACGTCTGCTTCTTCGGGTTTGACGCGCCCATAGGCTACATGCCCCACTACGGCCGCGAGATCGGCCGCGCTTCCGGCATGGCGACGCTGATGCTGATGCTCGACGTGCCCCAGGAGCAGAAGCAGGAACTCGCCGTCAACTTCATGCAGTACGGCATAGATCTGTGGGGCCTGGCCGAGGAGGGGTATCGCGGCTGGCCCGCGCACGGCGGCCACGGGAGCGGACGCAAGTGGCCCATCGTGTTCACCGGCCTGATGCTGGGCGACCAGGAGATGGCCTCCCCCACGGTCACCTATCCCGACCTGCTGTTCGGCGAGGACATGCAGACCATGTACGACACCGGCTGGACGGGGGCGGACGTCGTGTATGCCGGCCACGTCGGCGCCGATGGTCACCCCGACTACGTTGGCTGGGGCGCCTACGAGCATCTGCACCCGTCCCAGTGGGAGAGCATGATCGGCGAGAACTACCGCCGCTGCTGCACGTCCCTCTCCTGGGTCGGCCAGGCGCTGGCCGCGCGCATCATGAGCGCCGAGGACGATTGGGCGCACGATGCCTTCTTCGACTACGTGGACCGCTGGATGAGCGAAGACGATGCCGAGCACATCCAGATCATCCTGGATGCGACCGGCACCGACTATTCCGCAAGCTGGGCGCGGCAGGGCCAGGCGTGGGACGACTTCGTCGAGCAGATGTGGGCCACCTACCGCGACGACCTGTCCGCGCCGGAACCGTTGGTCTAATGCGGCGGGACGGGCAGGACCCGCCTGTCTGTCGAACCGGATGCTTGTAGCCACCTGTCCCCTGCAATCTGAACCGGAAGGGCGAGGCGTGCTACTGGAGAACTACCAAACGGTCCGGCTCACGGTAGGCAATCCGAATCTCCAGCAGTTGCTTCTGGTCGGCGAGGTCATCTTGATCGGCGCGGTCACCTTGCGGCGGGTGCCGCGGTCCGAGCTGCTGGCCCGCGTGCAGACGGATCAACTGCGGGGCCTCGCGGCGCTGTTTGTGATTGTCGGGCACTTATGGACGCACGTCGCATCTGTCCGGCCGGCCATTCCGCTCAGCGGGCTGGGGCTGGCCATGTTCTTCGTGCTGTCGGGGTTCGGCCTCACCGTGTCGACGCGCGACGGGGCGCCTCCACTCGGGAAGTTCGCCGGCAAGCGGATCGCGCGGGTGATGGTGCCCTATTGGATCACCACCATAGTAATGCTGCTGCTGGACGGCCTTCTGCTGCGGCGCACCTATCCGTGGCCCAAGATCGCGCTGACGATGGCGGGCGTAAACCTCGGGTCAACCACGGTCAAGATCGACTACGTTCGGTGGTTCGTCACTTTCCTGCTGGTCTGGTACGCCGTCTTCTACGTCGGGCGTCGGCTGCAGGAGCGCCTGGGGATCGGACTGATACCCATGCTGACAGGCTGCGCGCTGGCCATGTTCGCCCTGGACTATTACATGCTGGACCTGTACTGGTCTCCCGTGCTTGCTTTTCCTCTGGGCTGTGCTCTGGGGAAATGGCGCGACGAATTGCGCCGAGTCTACGGTGGTCACAGGGCACGACTCGTGGGGACTGCGGGCATCCTGGCCGGTTGCTTCGTGGTCTTTCGACTTTGGTTGGATCCCCCCCTGGAGGCCGTGCTGCCGACCGCGGTCCACATGTTGGCCGGCGAGGCAGCAGAACTGAGCTTCGTGCTGGCGCTGATCGCCTGCTGGGGCGTGATCGGGTCGGCGGGCCTTCGCAGCGGCATGCTGGGGCTCTGCGGTCTCCTCAGCTACGAGCTGATCCTGCTGCACGCTCCTTTTCTGATCAAGTACAACCCCATCTTCGGGTTCACCGGCGGAAGACTTGTCGCCATAGGCCTGCCCCTGCTGGTTGTCGCGCTCCTCCTGCCGGCCGAAGCCCTGCGGCGCACCTCCGCATGGATATCCGGCCGACGGTCCGCCGCTGCGCCCGAGGCCGGGACTACGGCCGATAGCTGATGCGGTAGACGGCGCCGGCGCGGTCGTCGGACACCAGGAGCGCGCCGTCCGGCATCACCTGGACGTCCACCGGCCGCCCCCATGCCGAGGCCCCTTGCAACCAACCCTCCGCGAACGGCTCGTAGGCGACGGCGCGTCCGTCCTTCAGCCGCACAAGCATCACCCGGTAGCCGATCGGAGTCGACCGGTTCCAGGAGCCGTGCTCGGCGATGAACACCTGGTTGCGATACTCCTCGGGGAACATCTCGCCGGTGTAGAAGCGCATACCCAGGGCGGCGACGTGCGGTCCGAGCTCCATCGCTGGTGGGGTCAGCTCGACATCGGGCTTCTGATCGCCGAATTCGGGGTCCTCGATGTCCGTGCCGTGCACATGCGGAAACCCGAAGTGCAGGCCGGGGTGGGGGGCGCGGTTCAACTCGTCGGGCGGCCGGTTGTCGCCCATGTAATCGCGCCCGTTGTCGGTGAACCAGAGCACGCCGGTTTGGGGATGCCAGTCGAAACCGACGGTGTTCCGGACCCCATGGGCGAAGACCTCCAGGTCGGACCCGTCCGGCCGCATGCGCATGATGCTGGCGTAGCGTTCGTCCTCACGCTTGCAGACGTTGCAGGGAGCGCCAACGGGTACATAGAGCATGCCGTCCGGTCCGAACGCGATGAACTTCCAGCCGTGCCACGTGTCGCTGGGAAAGGAATCGTTGACGACGACCGGCTCGGGCGGGTTCTCCAGACGCGACTCAATGCCATCGTAGCGCAGGACGCGGTCGATCTCGGCGACGTAGAGATCGCCGTCGCGGACGGCGACGCCGTTGGGGCTGGTCAGGCCGCTATCGATGGTGAGGACGCGGTCGGCGCGATCATCGCCGTTGGCGTCGGTCAGGGCGTAGACGTTTCCCTGGTCACGCGTGCCGACGAACACAGTGCCGCCCGAACCCAGCGTCAGGCTGCGTGCGCCGGGCACGTCGCGGGCGTAGATGTCGATGCGGAAGCCCGGCGGCAGCTCGATGTCGCCCAAGTGGATCCCGCCCATCATGTAGGCCCTAAAGGCGTGGGCCGTGGCGATGACGATAACGAGGACCAGCGCGCCCGCCAGCAACGAGCGGCCCAGGCTGCTGCATTGCGTACCGGATGAATCTGCCATGACGATTGCCCCCTTTCTTGTCGCACCAAGCCGCCCGCGGCTTCGCTGCCGGCGGTCGCCTCTTCCCGGTCGGGCCACCCCCGGTGACCGGTGCAACGGACAGAGGAGGCGACCGTGCCGGCCGCCTCCCCGCACGTATGATCTACCATCTCAGGCCGGCCCTCGTTCAGCCGCTGATCCTGTAGAGGTGCACCTGGTAGCCGTCGAACCGGTCGGTGAACCGCCCGTTCGAGATCGGGATTGTGCGGCCCTCGCCCAGCACCTCCACGCGGGTCCCGCTTGTGGTCACGTGGAACTCTCCCTGCGCCGGCGTTCCCTCCATCCGGATGCTGAAGATGTACGTGTCGCCGTTGTAGCTCTTGGCCATGGCGGCGATCGCCTGCAGATCGTCCGAAAGCATGTCCGGTTCGGTGACCGGCACCGAGGAGCGAACGCTCACTGCGTTCTCGAGCGTCGGCGAGTTGATAACCGGCGCCAACGCGAGTATCTCGCGGTGCAGGTCACGCATGCCCTGCATCAGTTCGGTGTCGCCCAGAACGCCGGCCTCGACGAACTGCGGCTGGAACAGGTGCACGAAGTAGCAGATGCCGCGCGAGCCGTGGATGATGGACATCCATGCCTCGCTGCGCAGACTCTCGGGCGTCGGGCGGTTGCCGGTCGCGCTCGAACGGCTGCCTTCTATGATGTTCCAGACGATCTTTTCGCCACCGCTGTATTCGTAGAGCCGCTTGACGCCGCGGGCGACGTACCAGAGCTTGCCTTTGCGGGCGCCCCCGGCGCGATCCGGATAGGTATCGTAGGACACGATGTCGCAGGCCTTCGAGTAATCGTAGTAGTCCTCGGGGTGCCGGCTGCGGATGCCGCGCCCGCCCAGCTGGTCAAGGGCCACGCCGGTGCCCAGATTGAGGTAGACCGGCCGGGAGGGGTCGCGGGTCTTGATCCTCTCGTAGTCTTCCTGCACCCAGCGCGGCGGGATCGGGGCACCGTGAGGGCCGAAGACCTTCTGCCATTCCTCCAGGTTCGCATAGGGTTGCGGTCCCCAGGCTTCCTCGATCTTCTCCAGGCTGTTCTCCCAGTAGGTGGCCAGGCCCTGGCAGTTGTCCGGTTCGTCTCCGTGCATCCAGGCGACGATGGTGTCGTCGTTGATGTGCTTCAGGCCGACTTCGTTCTGGGCACAGATGACCTTCATGCCGGCGCGGTCCAGCCGCGCAAGGTGTTCTTCGGTGGGGCCGCGGTACAGTCCGACATAAAGGTTTATGCCAAGGTCTTTGTACTTGCCCGCGTTGCTCGGTCCCTGCAGCCATACGGCCAGCGGGAAGTAGGACGGATCGGCCGACGGGCCGTTCTCCCAGTGAGCGTAGACGGTCTTGCCCCTACCGGCCTGCATCCCTGCCGCAACGCAACTGATGCCCATCACCGCCAACACCATCAACAGCACGCCGATGCCTCTAAGGTCCATCTGCCGTATCCTCCCTAACTCTGTGCGGCGGAACCGATCCCTAACCTGATGGATACCGCGTGCGGGGCCGATATGCAAGCGCCGACCCGGAGCCTGCCGCAGGCCCAGTATGAGCCCTGGACTTCACCGTCGGGGCGCTTCACTGGATCTCGTCCAGCGCCTCAGCGAGTTTGCGTGCCACGTGCTCGGCGGCCGGCATTGTGAGGATCTCGATGTGGCCGCCGGGCACTTCCACGGCCTCGAATCCACCCTGTGCCACTCCCTGCCATTTCAGACGACTTTCGCGGGACGCGTAGATGATGTGCGCGTCGCGGGCAAGGAAGTAGGCAATGCGGCCGGGGTAGGGCTGGAGGCTGTAACGCCGCGCGGCGCGGCGGTAGATGTCGTTCGTCTTCGTCCCCAGTTCCTGAAGCCGCGTCCTGTTGCGGCCGGGTCGGCGACGGCCGTGTGAGCCGGGCATACGGCCGGCGAGCACATGACCGTGCCGGAGACGGCGCGCCAGTCGGACCAAGGCCGCAGTCTTCTCACGCATGCTGAGTTTGAGGAAGCGCATCACCTCGAACCGGATGCGACGATAGCGCCGCCTGAACCGCGGGGAGAACGCCGGGTACTCCCAGGCGGTGTCCAGCAGAGCGAGCAGCGCCACCTCTTCGCCAAGCTCGAACAACTGTCTTGCGACCTCGAGCGCAACGTAGCCGGTCACCGACATGCCGCCGATCACGTAGGGGCCGTGCGGCTGCACCCGGCGGACGGCCTGAACGTACCTCTCCGCCATCTCCCGCACGTCGAACCCTCTGCCCGATACGGTCAATGGCACCGCCGGCCGCAGTGCGTAGAACGGTTGGTCCGTTCCCAGGCATTCGGACAGGTTTCGGTACATCCATGCGTGCAGGTGGGCTATGAAAAACACCGGTCGCCGTGCGCCGCTCGGTTGGATGGGCACCAGCGGCGACGCCGCCCCCGCGCCCGCTCCCTCGGTCATCGCGTCGATCAGGCTCTCGATGGTGGAGGCGCGATAGAGGAGGTCGAGCGGCAGCTCGCGATCGAATACGCCCTCCATCGCCGCGAACAGCGTCGCCCCGGCCAGGCTGTCGCCGCCAAGCTCGAAGAAATCGTCCCGGATGCCGATGCCGTCGACACCCAGTTCCGCCTCCCAGAGCCGGACCAGCTCGTATTCCAGCGGGAGGGCGGGTGGCAAGTAGGTCTCGCGCGGCAACGGCCGTTCGCGACTCGGCTCCGGCAGCGCCAGGCGGTCCAGCTTGCCGTTCGGCGTGAGCGGCAGCGCGTCCATGAAGACGAAAGCCGACGGGATCATGTAATGGGGCAGCGTGCGCGCCAGCCGGCTCCGGAGCCCGGCGGCGGTGTCGCTTCGCCCGCGTTGCAGCGCGACGTAGGCGACCAGGTACTGCCGCCCCTCTCCCCGGGCCATGACGGCGGCCTCGCGCACCGTGTCCGCCCCCAGGAGGGCGGCCTCCACTTCCGTGACCTCCACGCGGTGTCCGCGGATGCGGGCCCGGAAGTCCTTGCGACCACAGTGGGTGACGCAGCCGTCTTCGGCCTTCACTCCCAGGTCACCGGTCAGGTAGAGGCGCGCGCCGTCGCCTTCCGGCGCGGGCCGGAAGGCCCGGGCCGTCAGCTCGGGGCGGTTCCAGTATCCGGGTGCGAGGTACCGGCTCTTGACGGCGATCTCGCCGATCTCGCCCGGCGGTAGCGGGCGATATTCCTCGTCCAGTATCAGTACGTCGACCTCGTCAAAACCGTAGCCGATGGGTACCGAGCCGGTCGGGAGGGGGCTGTCAATATCGAGCAGGAAGAACCGGGCGGCGTTGATCTCGGTGGCGCCAAGAGTCACGCCGACTATGCAGTCGCGGGAGAAAACGCGGCGGACGGCGCGCACGTCGGCGCGCGTGGTCGGCTCGCTGCCCAGCCACAGGTATTCCAGGTCCGGGAAGTGGTCGTCCTCGCCGATGGCGTCCAGCAGATGCCGGAAGATGGTGGGCATCGTGTGCAGGCTCTGGACGCGGGCATCCTTCAGCCATCTGACCATCTCCGCGAGACCCCGCTTGCGCAGGTCAAACGGCAGGAGGCACGACCCGGTGAGGAGCCCCGGCCAGATGTCGGACGTCGACTGCGCGAAGCTGTACGAGCCCATAACGCTGTGCCGTCGCCCCGGGTGCAGGCCGGACATGGTCGCCTGGTCGCGGCTGAAGTGGATGATGTTGCGATGCGTCTGCGGCACGCCCTTCGGCTGTCCGGTCGAACCGGACGTGTAGAGGATGTAGGCGAGGGAATCGGCGTTCACGCCCGAGTCGACTTCCAGCGTCGCTTCGCCCGGAGTCACCCGGTCCACGTTGATGATTCGTGCCGCATTCCCGACGCGCTCGCGGGCAAGGGGCTGGTTCGCTTCGTCCACCAGAACGGTGCGGGCGCCGCTGTCCTTCAAGATGAACTCGAAGCGATCTTCGGGGTAGTCGGGATCGAGCGGGACGAAGATGCGGTTGGCCGCCAGGGCGCCCAGCATGGCTGCGATGGGCAGCGCGCCCTTGTCCATGACGAGCGCCACCGTCTCCTGCGCCTCGCCGGATTCCATCAGGCGCGCGGCCACTCCGCCGGCGAGCGAGGCCAGCTCCGCGTAGGTGAAGCTGCGGTCCGTCGCCTCGACGGCGGTAAGGTCCGCATGCTCACGCGCCTTCTCGGCGACGAGCGAAGGAAGGGACCGGTCGCAGTGTTCCAGGGGGATCGGAGCGAAACCGGGCCCTGAGCAGAGCCGCCAGCGTATGGCCTCTACCCGGCCCCGTTGGGCACTGGACGAGTCGGCGGCATCAGCGCAGTCCGTCGCTGACTCTGTCCTTCGCGATCTTGCCTGTGTCATCCCCGGTTGGGCCCTCTTTTGGGGAAGGCTTCGCCACTACGGCAGGTTGCCCCGGTGGGTCGCCCACATCCTGTCGACGAACGGGTCCCAGGTATTGCGCTGGCGGTTGTAGTCCGGCGAGAAGTCGCGGCCCGTCGCCTCCTTGATCGCCTTGATGTGCTCGGTGTCGTCCTCGGTCATCCAGCGGTCGGCGTAGTCCAGGAACGCCGGCTGGTTCCAGGCGTCTTCGAGTCCCAGAATGTGTATGGCGAGCGCCTGCGCGACCCACGCGTTGCTGGTGCAGCAGCGGCGGTAGCCCTCGCCCGTCATGCTCTTCCACTCCGATGGGGGCAGGTGCTCGTAGGACAGGTAGCTGTCGGGCCCTTCGGTGACGCGCTTGCCGTCCGGGGAGCCGAGATGGCCGGAGTAGACGACCTTAGCGCCGGTCCAGCCGGTGTCGTAGATGACCTGCATGTCTTCCTGGAAGTCCACGTCCGGGAAGCTCTTGGTCGGTGCCATCATCTTCTCGTCGTCCAGCAGGTAGCCGGCGATCACGATGGGCAGCTTGCGCCCGCTGCCGTGGCCGCCGAACGCATGCCAGCCGGGGTGTCCGTTGCTCACGGCGCCCCAGTAGTCGATGCCGACCTGCACGTAGTTGATGAGCAGATTCTCTTTCTTCCCCTCCGGCACGTCGCAGCAGAGCACCAGAGCCGCCGCGCCGACGGTGCGGCCCACCTCGCGTCCGTAGTGGGGCATGTTCAGCATCGGCTGCTCGAAGCCGAAGAAGCCGGTGTTGACCCACGGACGCTGGAAAACGCGGATCCACCATTCCATGTCCTTTTCGCCGTCCTGGATCCGGAATCCGGCCTCGGGCACAGGCAGATTGGGCAGGCGCTCGCGGTGCAGATTGCGGGCCAGGTAGACGTGGTTCGCGGTGTCGCAGAAGGCGGGGCGGAACGCGTCGGCCGGCTGCGCCTCGGCCATGCAGGTCAGCACGGCGGCCGTCTTGACGGGGCTGTCGTCGCCGTACTCGCGCTCGGCCTCCGGGTGCGAACCGTCTCCGCGCACGATCTTGCGCACCTTCTCGCCCACTTTCAGGCTGATTGTGGACACCAGCGAGTCGCCGGGCTTCATCTCAATCGGCGGTGCGTTGACCATTCCGGGTCGGAACCAGTTGCTGATGGCGCTGTCGTATGCCACCTCGCGCCTGGCGGGCGGGTTCAGCATGGAACCGTTGCGCACGTATGCCTGGTCGCGCTGGCGCCAGCGTGTCTCGCGCCCCCCGATCTGGTCCTTGGGGACCTCCTCGCCGACCAGGACCGGCGGGTCGATATCGACGACGGTCACCGGCCCGACGACGTAGTAGTCGCCGTTGACGAACCGGCCGACTTGGACCGGCTTGTCGAAGGTCCACGTGATGCCGTATTGGGAAACGGTCTTCTGCGTGGAAAGGGGCGCGGCGTCCCGTGCGGCGAAGGCCGCGTGCTGGGTCAGTACGGCCAGAACCAGTCCTGCAAGCAACATGCTGCAACGTGTCATTCTTCTGCTCCTTCGTCGTCCTGCGCCGTGGCCGGCGGAAGCTCGACGCGGTAGATGTGCTCGGCAAGGGCCTCGAACGCATCCGAGAACCCATTCTCCCCGGCCGTGATGGTGCGGTCTTCGTCGACGACGGTGATCTTGGCGCCCTCCTGGAGTCCGCTGACGGAGATCGTCGCCTCGCCGGAGCGTCCTTCCATGTCAACGTTCTGCGCGAAGATGTAGAGCGCTCCGTCAAGGTCGTGGGCCATGAAATGGTAATAGGCCCCGCCGCCCATCCTCATCACCACGGTCCGCTCCGTCGGCGGCGCGCAGATGGCGGGCGTCAGGCGCGTGATCTGCCCGTTGAGGCGTTTCAACTCGGCCCGCATCTCGTCGGTGGGCGCGAACTCGTTGAACTCGGGGCGCCACGCGTGTGTGAAATACGTGATGCTGCGCGCGCCGCGTATGAGCGCCATCCAGACCTCCGCCCTTGTGTGTCGCAGCTCCACGTCATGCTGCCGTTCGTAGGTGATCCACTGGCTGCCCTTGCACGTCTCAATTGCGGCGGACACCGGCCGTTCGCCCGCATACGCGCGAAGTTGGGACACGCCGTCCGCGACCCAGGTCAGCTTGTCGGGTCGGTTCCAGCCGTAGATGGGGTAGACGTCGAAGCCGAGGAGGTCGCCGCCCTCGAGCTCCCGGCTGTAGTACTCGCGCTTGGCTTCCGGACTGCGGGACGACGCCCAGGACGGACCGACCATGAAGTATGCCGTCGAGCCGAGCCAGATGGGCCGGGTCGGGTCCTGGCTCTTCATGTCCTTGTAGGCGTCCATCACCTCCTCCACGGTCATGCGCGGCGTGCCCCTGTGGAAGCCCATGTCGGGCTCGTCCGGCTGGAGATATCCCAGGAGGGCCGGATGTCCCTTGGCCGCGGCATCGAAGTTGGGCATCGCGTAGCCTCCCGCCTCCGCGGCCAGATCGCAGAACTCGCGCGCCGGCGGGATGCGGTTGTGGTTGCCCGCGAACGTGTTGAATCCCAGGCTCCGCAGCAGCGGGAAGCGGCTGGTGTTCTGGGCCCAGGACATCAGCGGGATGAAAGGCTTCCCGTTCACCATCAGCTCGTTGTTCCCGCCGACGGAAACCGTCTCGACGGGTTCGAGCTTCTGCGCGGCCATTGCCGGCGAGCCCAGAAGTGCCGCCAACCCCAGTATCAGCAGCAACTGCTTCGCGTGCATGTTCCATCCTCCCCCGTCTGTGTGTGACTACTCGAAGTGTGGCCGCAGTTTCTCGTCGAAGACGACCGGCTTGCTGCCCGCATCGACGCTCATGCGCACGGCCTGGTTGACGGCGACACCGACCAGTGCGTGGATGGGCAGCGCCCGGCAGGCGCCCGCCTCCCACTTGGAGATCAGCTCCTTGCGGACCGCCGTCCTCTCATCGCCGCTCTTGCCGCGGGTGGCCTGCATCAGAAGCTGGGCGTCGTGGATGCCCTGGCTGTTGCTCTCGTAGCCGTAGCCGGTCCAGTCGGTATCGCCCGGCTCGTCCCAATCGTCGTAAGGTTTCATGAAGTTGGGGTTGTACAGCTCGTAGCCGCCAGAATCGGTGGTGAAGTAGCAGTTCCGGTCGGCGTGGTCGGCCTTGTACTCGCCCTTTGTGCCCTGCAGCATCATCCCCTGCTGAGTCATGAGGGCGTTCTTGTCCGGGATGACCCACGACGTCTGGATCCAGAACGCGCTGCCGTTCTCCCACTGGATCACGGCCTGCACGGCGTCGTAGGCGTCGCTTCCGTGCTGGGGGAGGTACTTCTTCTGGCCGAAAGCGATGACGCGCTGGGGCTTGAGGCCGGTGACGTAGTAGAACACGTCCGCGTAGTGCGTGCCGATGTACTCGAACGGGCTGGACTTCTCCGCCCAGAGCTTGAACTTGTCCAGCGGCATGTACTTCGGTTCTTCGATCCAGGCGTGCCCGTACAGCACCTCGCCCAGGTCGCCCTTGCGGTAGCGATATCGCAGCGCGCGGACGGCGCGATCGCGCCGCTTGTGGTATTCGGTGAAGACGTAGGCGCTCTTCTCGCGCGCTTTGTCGATGATCTGCCAGGCTTCATCCACCTTCAGGCACAGGGGCTTCATGCAGACGACGTCGCGCCCGGCGCCGATCGAGTCCAGCACCATCCGCGTGTGCAGGTGGTCGGGCGTTGTCACGAAGACCATTCCGTTCTCCGAGAGCTGCTCCAGCTGGCGCTTGTACTCGTCGGGCATGTTCTCGTCCGGCGCGTGCTCGTCCGGGTCCGGCACACCGACGAACTCCTCGTCGGGGAACACCGTGCGCAGCCGGCTGATTATGCTCGAGTTCAGCGATACGACGGTAACCTTGCCGACGTTGCCGCGGCGCCTCTCCTGGAATATGGTCGGCAGAACCGCGTCCTCGCAGATCATGCCGCCGCCGATGACCAGTATGTCCACCTTGTCGTTCGAACCCATAGTGCGTCCTCCATTTGGGGTCAAGCCGCCGAACGCGGCCCGGCGATATGCTCACTTTAGCGGGGACGCCAGCGTATACGGTGGGCGCGCTCTTGTCAACGTTGAGAGGGAGCGGACGAGTGCCTTGAAACGCCGCCCATACCCAAGCACAATAGCGTGCAGTACACGGCAGTTCATTCCCCTGAGTGCCGGAGGCCCAGATGGCCCGACTACTCGACGAAGTGAGCCGGAAGCTGCTGAAGAAGGCGCAGCGTCTGCGCGAAGACATCCACAGGCATCCCGAACTGGGGCTGGAGGAGTCGCGCACGTCCGAACTCGTGGCCGAGCACCTCGGAGCCATCGGCCTGGACAAGGTGCAGACGGGACTGGCTAAGACGGGCGTGGTGGGCGTGCTCGAAGGCGGCCAGCCTGGCCGGACCGTCGGCCTGCGCGCGGACATGGATGCCCTGCCGATACGCGAGGAGACCGGGCTGCCGTACGCGAGCGAGAACGAGGGGGTGATGCACGCCTGCGGGCACGACGGCCACACGGCCGTGCTGATGGCCACGGCCGAGCTTCTGGCCGGCATGCGGGAGGAAATCGGGGGGACGGTCAAGTTCATCTTCCAGCCGGCGGAGGAGGGCGCCGGCGGCGGCAAGCTGATGGCCGAGGCCGGCTGCCTGAAGGGTCCGGACGTGGACGCCGTCTTCGCGTTCCACGGTCTGAGCAGCCTGGCGCCGGGAGAGGTGCTCATCACCCCCACGCCGGCCGTCACCGCAAGCATGTTCAGCATCACCGTTGAGGGCAAAGGCGGCCACGGCGCCATGCCCCATCGCTGCGTGGACCCGGTGGTGGTGGCCGCGCAGATAGTCTGTGCCGCCCAGACCATTGTGAGCCGCGAGGTGCCGCCGGATGAGCCGGCCGTCCTCAGCTTCTGCTCCCTTCAATCGGGCGTCAAGGATAACGTGATCCCCGATTCGGCCGTGCTGCTCGGCACGGTGCGCTCCATGGAGGAGGGTGTTTCGAAGCGCATCCACCGCTCGCTGGGCAGACTGGCGCGTGCCGTGGCGAAGGGCATGCGGGCCCGCGCCGACTACGTGGCCGGGGAGTGGTTCCCGCCGGTTAAGAACGATGCGAAGCTGCTGGAGATGGTGCGCGAAGTCGCCGTGGCGACCGTGGGCCGGAAGCTGGTGCGGCAGCCCGACGAGCAGATCATGGGCGGCGAGGATTTCGCCTACTACCTCTCCGAACAGGGGGGCGTGCCGGGCGTGCTGTTCTGGGTCGGCGTCGGCTCCGAGGGCGGGATGCATACCTCGACGTTCGACTTCGGCTCGGAGGCGCTGGAGCCGGCCATACTGATGATGACCAATACGGCGCTCCGGTACCTGGCCGGCGGATAGGGGCGCAGGGCCGTTGTGTTCTTGACACGGGCGGTTCTGCCGGATATACAGGAAACGATAGGCGAGGTGCGCCGAGCGCCCCTCCGATTCGATAGGACGCTTCCGCTGATCCGGAAGACGGTGTGAATCCGTCGCAGACGCGCTGCTGTGACCGGGATTGTCGTTTCGCGCGGCCACTGGGCTCCGGCCCGGGAAGGCCCGCGAGGGGAAGAACCCGGAAGCCAGAAGACCCGGCGGAAGTAGCTGCTGACCAGGGCTCCTCGCGACTTGGGAGACTGGCTCCATGGTTCCGGTTCGCGTGCGGTCCTCCTCCATGGGGATGCCGTGCGTTTTGCCGGGTTCCACGGCATGCCACTTCCCCTCTGCGAGTCCTCTGGTATGACGGCGCGTGACGGGCTCCGTCCGTCGACGTGCAGGAAGGAGATGCGCCATGGAAGTTCGCGAGAAGTGGTGGAAACCCCGGGGATTCACGCTCATTGAGTTGCTGGTGGTCATATCGATCATCGCCATCCTGGCCGGCATGCTGATGCCCGTCGTTCTGCACGCACGCGAGGCCGCACGCTCCACGAAGTGCCTGAGCAACCTGCGGAACCTGGGGCAGGCCGCCGAGATGTACGCCATCGACTACGACGGCCGGATGCCGATCGCCTACTACTTCGACATGGACACGGGCAAGTTCCATTGCTGGGACATTACCACCGTGGGGTTCGGCCCGGGACAGAAGTTCGAGCCGGGTCTGCTCTGGCCCAACCTGGAGCTCAGCTCGGATAGCTCCGAAATCCATCAGTGCCCCTCCCTTGAAGCGAAGAACCCCTGGGACCAGGAGCTATACTCGGGCTACAACTACAACACCAGTTACGTGGGCCACGGCAGCGGCGAAGTGCGGACCGAATCGGTTATGCAGGCCGCGATCAAGGACCCCAAGAACTGCGCCCTGTTCGGCGACGGCGAGTACGCCGACGGCCCGAACAAGTTTATGCGCGCTCCCTTCGGCGATGGCAAATGGGGCGACCGCGGCTTCGTGGGCCGGTACGCGGGAACTCAAGGCTACCGGCACCAGGGGCAGACCAACGTGATCTTCGCCGACCTGCACGCGGTTTCCTGGGGCGAGCGCTACACCAACAGCTACCCCTTCGAGGAACCCAACATCGCCCCCGGTACGGGCTTCCTCTCGGAGGACGATTCCCTCTACGACCTGGAGTGAGAAGGCCGGCGCGCTGTCCTGCGCAATGGACACAGCGTGTCCACGACGATAGACAGTTTTGCGCGAAGGCCGCAACCGGTGGCGCCTGTCATATGACGTTTCCTTTCAGGCTCTTACTGAGTGCCCGGGCCGGATCCGGCGCTGTCGCCCCCGGGTGGCACGGTCATTGCACGCCCGTGCCTGGTAAGAAAGTCGTTGCTCCGGCGCACTCGCGGTAGGCGCGTCGGCACAAGTCAATAGCCTTCAGGCCATCGGTGCGGGCGCGAACGCGCCCGCCGGGAAGCCGGTGAGAGTCCGGCGCGAGGCCGTCACTGTAACCGGAGACAAAGGCAGCAACGCCACTGGCCCCCGTAGGGCTGGGAAGGGCTGCCGGAGGACAATCCGGAAGCCAGGAGACCGGCCGGTGGTCTGCCCGTGTCAACGTCTCCGGCACCGAGACGGCGGGGGCCTGAAAGCGACGCCGTTGCTCCACGCGCGGTGTGTGCCAGAGAGCCCTTCTGTCCCATTCGGCCGGGGACGGGAGGGTTTTTTCGTCCAACTACCGGGCCGGACACCCCCGCCGCAGCGCCGGGAGAGAGTGTCTCCGGGCGTCTCTCTGCAGTACCTCTACACGGATAGGAGATCACAATGACTGGCCGCACGCTTCTCATCTCAGCCGTTCTCATAGCATTCGCGACGGGGGTTGCGAGCGCCGACCCCTACGCTGACTTCATCCCGGCAGGCGGATACGTCGAGGGCGCAGGAGTCGGCAGCGACTATCTCACCGGTGACCCGTTCAGCGATCCGTTGGCGGCCCTGGGCGCGCCGACTGTGGACACCACCGGTTTCGTTCCCTCCTTCGGCGACCCCGCCAACGTCAACCCCGTCAACGCGGCGTGGCGTCCCTGGGAGATCGTGTCCGTCGGCCTCGGCGGCTACCTGACCGTCGGCTTCGACGATCCGGTTGTGAACGATCCCAACAACCCCTACGGCATGGATTTCATCGTCTTCGGGAACAGCTTCGTGACCGTGCTGGAGGACGCCGCCGGCAATCCCCAGTACTGGAACACCGACGACGACCCCGCCGACAGGTTCATGACGGATTCGTTCCTCGCTGAGCCGGGCATCGTGTCGGTCAGCCAGAACGGCACCGACTGGTACGAGTTCGACTCGGTTTTCGCCGACGACTGGGCTCCGACGCTGGGGCGCGTGTACGACCCAGACAGCCCGGACCCCACCCTTGGCGCGTGGAACGAATGGTGGGGCGGCCCTACGGACCCCACGCTGCCGCTCGATCCGTCCATCACACTGGACTGGGCCGAAGGGCTCAGCGTCGCCGACGTCTGCCTGGCGTACGGCATGTCGGCCGGCGGCACGGCGTTTGACCTGGACTGGCTGGGGGTAGCCGGACTGGACTGGATCAGCTACATCCGCGTTTTCAATCCCGACGGCAGCGGCTACACCACCGAGATCGACGCGTTTGCGGACGTGTCGCCGCTGGGCGGGCCGGCGCCTATACCCGAGCCGGCCACCTTCGCCCTGCTGATCGCGGGTGGCATTGGGGCCGTCGCACGGCGACGCAGGCGCTGACGAGCCGCGATGCCTTGTCCACAGGCTGCGAGCCCGGCCCAGGCGACCGGGCTCGCGGCCTCACAGATCCCGCACGCTCTCCGCTATCTCCAGGTAGAAGGCCCGTATCCGGTGTTCGAGATCGGCGCCCGCCTTCTGCTGTGCGGGATCGGCCACGTCCCACCAGCCGATCTCGTTGCGGTGATCGGCCTCGATGGCCTTCACAAAGCACTCCTGGCGCCACGTGGCCGATTTGAGAGACACCAGGCCGTCGTTCTCGCCTTCCGCATCCTCGATTATCCGGTGCGGGAAGCGAAGCGGCGCGAAGGTCTTGCGCCGCGCCTGCACTCCGGCGTAGGTCCTGTAGACCACGCCGTTCTCGGCTTCCAGGCGCTCGGCGCGCCTGTTGAAATCGGCGCAGGGATCGGTGGCCAGGTCCCGGAAGCCCTGGATGTTCAGCCCGAAGCGGCCGGCGAAGCCCACCATCGCGCCCATGTGCTGCAGGCCCCAGTCCGCGAAGCTGGAGCCCCAGTGCGGGGTGCCGATGGTGGAGAGCGAGGCGACGCGGTCGGCCAGCCCGAACTGCACGATCATGTGGCGCGCGTCCAATCCGCCCATGCTGTGGGCGATGATGTGCACGCGGGGGTAGAGGGTGAAGTTGCGAGTGATGCGCAGCAGTTCGGCCCGCAGCTCGTGTGCCCGGTCCTCCAGGGAGGCGGCCCAGCTCACACTGGAGTGAAAGACGGTGAAGCCGTGTCGCGTCAGGTGGCTGCGGATCTTGCGGAAGTAATGCAGGCGATCGTCGTCGCGGTTGTCCAGGTCGAACGTGATGTTCATCAGCGCGTCGAACCGGCAGATACCGTGCGCCAGCACTATGGGACATTCGTCCGATTCCGTCATACCTTCCCCTTTCTGTACGGCTCAACGTCCCGATTATAGGTGTTTGGCCCGGCGTGGCGCAGCCGTCGGTCGCCGGAATACTTATTGCGTTGAGGTGGGTGGGAGTGTAGAGTATCGTCCTGCGACAGTGACCCGCCGGCCCAAGCCGCCGGGTCCTTGCCGGGTATCCGTCTGGGCGAAGAAGGGGGAGGGACCGTGGAAACCGATTGTGAATCGCGAAAAGCGGCTTCCGTAGTCTACTGCCGTAGTCTCGGAATCGAGCAACTGGAACCCCGGCTCCTTCTCAGCGGCCTGACGCTGGTGGCGCAGTACGCATCCGCCCAGGCGACCGTTTCGGTCTACGACGTCGACGGCGACGACGTGGAAGCCGACGACGTGTCGGTGCGTTTCGGCGACGATGGTTCCGTCAAGAGAATCGAGTTGATTGGCGACCCGGCGCACGACGGCCTGGGAATCGTCGTATCCGGTTCCACATACGTCGGTGCCATCAAGGACGCTCGGGGCGGGGACGCGGCGCCGGTTGCGTTTCTGGCCGCCGATTCCGCCATCGGGTCCGTCAAAATCAACAGCGGCCTCGCCGGCTTCGACCTGAACGGCCGGACGCTGGGCGGGCTGACGTTCGCGGACGACATGGACGGCGACGGCGACTCCGCCGATCCCACGGCCCTCTACGCTGCCGGCGCCGTCGGCAAGATCAAGGTTCGCGGCGCCGTTTCCGGCGATGTCCTGGTCGGCGGCACATCGGGCCGGGCGTCGCTCGGCAAGTTCGGGGTGAAGGACGGCGGCATGGCGGGCGATCTGGTGGCGGAAGGGGGCATGGGCAAGGTCAAGCTGGAGGGCGCCTTCACCGGTGCGATGGACGTCGGCGGCTCTCTCGGCTCCCTGAACATCAAAGGCGGCGATCTGGACGGCCTGATCCGAGTTGGGGGCGACGTAGGCAAGCTCAAGGTGAAGGCTAAGGGCGGTCGGGGTGGGAACGTGGGCGAGAACGCACGGATCGCGGCCGCGGGCACGCTCGGCAAGCTGAAGGTAGGCGGCTCCGTCCAGGGCGCAGGGACGTTGCCTGACCAGATGGCGCAGGTACTGGCCGGCGCCGTCGGCAAGGCGTCCGTCAAAGGCGACGTTGTGAACGCGATGATCCTGGCCGGCGCCGATCTGGGCGAAGACTGGTCCCTGGGCGGCGAAGGCGACGACGCGGACACGTTCGGAGAAGGCGCGTTCGGCAAGATGTCCGTCGGCGGGGATGTCGTGGACTCGATGATCGGCGCGGGTTGGCAGCCCAACGGCGGCGAGTTGGACTTGCAGTGGCTGGTCATGACGGGCGGATTCGTGCCGGGCTCCTCGATGGGCAAAGTGAAGGTGAGGGGCGGGGTGGCCTCCTCGGCGGAGGAGGGCATTCCGTTCGGCATCGGCGCCTGCAGCATCCGGAAGTCCAAGATCGGCGGCGACGGCGAGGAATTCGTGCTGAGCGACGAGTCCTGGCCGCCCGAGATCGTGACCTCCTTCGACATCTACATCGAGGAACTGGCGGACTGCCCCGTTGCCCAGGCTCTGGGCATCAGCCCCCACCTGAGCATCGATCTGCCGGACCTGACCGATCTGTTCGACATCGAGCAACTGCAGCCGGGCGAGAGCCTGGTCCTTGAACTCGGCGACCTTCCCAATCCGCTGATTCTGGAGATGCCCGACTTCCCGGAGGAGTTCGACATCCTGGTTCCGGAGCTGGAGGACTGCCCGTTCCTGGACATGCTGGACATCGGAGAGAACACCGTCGTCAGCATCCCCGATCTGAGCGAATGGGAGGTGAGTGACGCCTCCGGGTACGCCGATGCCTTCGTGCTCGTGCTGCCGGCGATTCCCGACACGGTGACGATCCAACTGGGCGACTCGCCGCTGTGGGATCTTCTCGACCTGGAGACCTCGGTGGAGGTGGACTTCGGCGACGTCGGGGATACGTGGGTTGTGGAACTGGACGAACTGGCGGACTGCCCCGTCGCCCAGGCGCTGAACCTGCCGCACACGCTGGTCATAGAGGCCCCGTACGTGCCTGAGACCCTGACGCTGGAGGTGGTTCTCTGAGGCCCTCTCGCTGAACCGGCTCCATTGGTTCGCATCGGCGCGATCCCTTGACAGCGCCCCGTCTCCGCCCGATGATGCACGGCTGAACTGTTCCTCATCTCCGAGCGGAAGGTTTCAGCATGGCAGATCGGAAAGCAGGCCCCCGCAAGGTCGTTATCGGCACCGCCGTCCATCCCATGTACAGTTGGTTCCCGCCTTTCGACGAGAGGCTTGACGCCCTCTGCGGCTTGCTGGACAGGATGGCGGAGCGCGCGAAGCAGAAGTACGGTGGGCGAGGTCCCGACCTGCTGGTGCTGCCCGAATCCGCCGTCTGGAACAAGAGCGGGCCGGTTCCGGACAAGTGTGCGCCGCTGACCGGGCCCGTGCACGACACTATGGGCGCAAAGGCCAGCGAGCACGGCACTTACATCGTTGTGTCCATGTTCCTGACGGACGCGGACGGCCGGCACTGGAACGCCGCCGTGATCCTGGACCGTGACGGCGAGGTGGTCGGCGTCTACCGGAAGGTGTTCGCCGTCGTCGGCAAGAACGGCGTGCTGGAGGGCGGCATTGAGCCCGGGAGCGACTTCCCCGTCTTCGAGCTGGATTTCGGCATGGTCGGTGCCCAGATCTGCTACGACATGATGTTCCCCGAGGGTTGGGAAACGCTCGCCCGCAAAGGGGCGGAGCTCGTCGTCTGGCCGACGCAGTCGCCGCAGACGGCCCGAACGCGCTGCCGGGCCCTCACGCACGGCTATTACGTTGTCTCCAGCACGTGGCGGAACAATGCGGGCGTCTACGAACCGACCGGCATGATCCCCGCCTCCATCCGGGAGCCGGGCGTGCTCGTCCACGAGATCGACCTGGACTACGTCCTGCTGCAGTGGCATTCGGAACTGCGCAACGGCCAGGCCCTCACGGAGCGTTTCGGCGACCGGATAGGCTATAACTACTATGCCTCCGAGGATCGCGGCATATTCTGGTCGAACGATCCGGATACGCCGGTGCGGAAGATGGTGGATGAGATGGGGTTCCCGATCGAGTCCGAACGTCACGAGCACGACCGTCGGATCCAGGACCAGCACCGGGGCGGGCCACCGTCCGTGGAATAGTCGAGGCGCGTCCTCAGACGGCCGGCTGACGGGACGCGTCGCCGTCCTCGCGGCGCTTCCGCCTGCTGCGCAGGTTCATTGCCACGAAGAGCACAAGCCCCACCGACGACGCCACCGCGCTGGCCCGGTACATCAACGGGTAGCTGAACTCTTCGGCCAGGTAGCCGGCCAGCGGCGAACCGAGCGCCCGGGCCAGGACGTTGGCGCCCGCGTAGACGGACATCGCTGTGCCCCGGCTCTGGGGGCCGGCGAGGCGGCTGACGTAAAGCACCGCGGCCACCTCCAGCGCGCCGAACGTGAACATGTGGAGCAGTCGGGGCAGGAGCATGTAGGTATACGCGTCCACGAACGATAGCGCCAGCACGCGCAGCGGCATCGCCAGCAAGGCCAGCGTCAGCAACAGGCGAGGTCCGTAGCGGTCCACGGCCGGACCGGCCGACGGCAGCGAGATCAACGATACCAGCCCCAGCATAGCGCCCAGCAGGCCGATGAACTTGTCGTCCGCGCCGAGTTCGCGTGCGTAGGTGGGCGTGAACTGGAACACCGCCGGCGCGGCAAGGCCGAAGAAGAACATGGCCGCGAAGAAGCCCATCAGTTCGCGGTTGCGAAGCACCGGCCTCAGCCTCCCGTGCTTGTGCGAGGTGCGGCGAGGTGTCGCCAGCAGGAGCGCCGGTACCACCGCCAGCACCATGGCCATGGCGGCCACGTGCAGCATCGGCCCTATGCTCCCGATGACCCGCGGCAGCAGCAGCGTGCTGATGCTGTACCCGAGCGAACCGAACACGCGGTAGGTGCCGTACTTGCGTCCCGCCTTGCCTCCCTCGACTATCGAGAGCGCCATCAGTGGCAGCATGTTGAGCACCATCGGCATGCTCACGCCCGCCATCAGGGCGTAGACGATGAAGTGCCACCGCTCGGTGCAGCGCGACAGGTAGAAGAGGGTGGCGCCCGCCAGGAACGTCCCCAAGATCATGATGCGGTTCGGGCGGCCGGTTACGTCCGCCAGGTAGCCGTACACGATGCCCGTCACAAGCGTGAGCACCGTGCTGATCGCCTGTACCTGGCCGATGAAGAACTCGCCCACCCCCTGCTCCTTCATCCACACGGTCTGATACGACCACATGATGCCGGTGGCGAAGAACTGGATGAAACAGACGGCGCGCAGGATCCAGAGTTGTCGTGACTTGCTGACGGATTTGGGCTTATGGCCCATGGCTGAGATCTGTTCCAGAGGTTACCTGGCTGACAGTGAGGCCTGAGAAGGCCGGACATAGCAGAGGACGTCCGTTTATTGTAACCAGGGGTGTCAAGTCGCGCTCCGGCCGGCACGGCAGGCATCCGAGGCGCATTTTCCTTGACTTTCGGTTCGCCGATGGCCCATAAGGATTCTGGCCGAATATGCGCCGGGGCGATCGGCGCCATGCGGCGTCCGGGCGTCGCAATTGATAACCCGCGGAAAAGAGGCAACACAATGAAGCGCATGCAGACGGCGACGGTATTCTTGACGGTTCTGCTCCTGCTGACGTCCTGTCGGGTTCCCAAACCGCCGGTGCGATCGCTCTCGCCGGTGCCGGTGCCCGAGGCGTTCTCCAGCAGCGGGACGCAGGAGGTGGATCGCTGGTGGGAGTCCTTCGACAACAAGGGTCTGAACCGCCTGATGGTGCGGGCGCTGGCCGGCAACCTGAACCTTCAGACCGCCTGGGCGCGGCTGGCGCAGGCGCGCGCCGTCGCCCGTCAGGCCGGCGCCGGCCTGTACCCCAGTCTCTCGGCCGTCGGCAGCGGGGCGCGCAAACGGTCGGTCATCGAAGACCTGCCCATCATCGGCGACCACGTGCTGCGCACCAACCAGTTCAAGGCGTCGCTTGCAGCGGCCTACGAGGTGGACCTCTGGGGGAGGATCCGTTCGCGCACGGACGCGGCGGCGGCCGACGCCCGGGCCACCCGGGCAGACGTCGAAGCGGCGGCGCTGAGCCTGTCGGCAACCGTCGGCGACGTGTGGTTCGCGCTGGTCGAGCAGACGGCGCAGTCAAGGCTGCTGGAGCAGCAGGTCGAGGTGAGCCGCACGTTCCTTGAACTGGCCGAACTGCGCTTCGGGCAGGGCCAGGGCTCCGCACTGGACGTCTACCAGCAGAGAACGCAACTGGAGGCCGTGGAGGGGCAGAAGCCGCTGGTGGCATCCCGCGAGGCCGTGCTCCGACACGAACTGGGCGTCCTTCTGGGCGACCTGCCGCAGGCGGAACTTCCCGAAGCTACCGGCGGGTTGCCGGCGCTCCACGCCCTGCCGTCCACGGGCCTGCCGGCCAGCCTGCTTCAGCGCCGGCCCGACGTGCGAGCGGCCCATGCCCGTCTGGCGGCGGCCGACCGCCGCATCGCCGCGGCGGCGGCCGGTTTGTTGCCCTCAATCCGAATGAACGCCGAAGCCGGCTATCAGTCTCGCGAGTTCCATGAGCTGTTCTCCAATCCACTCTACAGCATCGCGGCGGGTCTCACAGCGCCCCTCTTCGAGGGCGGTCGGCTGCGGGCCGAGGTCGAGCGCAGCCAGGCGCTGGCCCGCCAGAGGGTGAACGAATACGGGCAGGTCATCCTCACCGCGTTCAAGGAAGTGGAGAACGCGCTGGTGCAGGAGGCGCGCCAGAGCGATTACCTGGCCTCGCTGGACCGACAGGTGGAACTGGCGCGCTCCCAGCTCGAGCAGGCCGAGCAGCGCTACAAGAACGGACTGAGCGACTACCTGCCCGTGCTCACCGCGCTGCAGGCACTGCAGGCGCTGGAGCGCAACCGCCTGGCCGCGCAGCGCGAACTTATCTCGTTCCGCATTCAGCTCTACCGCGCGCTCGGCGGCTCGTGGACCAACCAGATGACGCGGGAAGGCCTGCCGGCGGAACCCGACTCGGAGGGCGCATGAGGATACTGAAGGCCATTCTGCCCCTGGTGATACTGGGCGTGGGCGCCTATGCTGTGGTGAAGCTGCTGGAGACGCGTGAGACGGCGGCCAGGAGTCAGGCGCCCGTGCGCGCGGCGCTGGTTCAGGTGATGCAGACCGGACCGGAGCGCCGACGGGTGACCGTATCCGCCATGGGCACCGTTGTGCCGGCGAAGTCGGTTGTGGTTTTTCCCGAGGTGACGGGCCGCATTGTCGAGCAGCATCCCCAGCTTGTGCCGGGCGGCATATTCCAGGCCGGCGACATTCTGGCCAGGATAGAGGTCCGTGATTACGAGCTGGCCGTCGACCAGGCCGAGGCCAGCGTCGAACAGGCCGAGTTCGAACTGGCGGTCGAGCGCGGCAGGCAGAGAGTGGCCGAGCGCGAGTGGGCGCTGCTGGACCAGTCCGTTGCCGGCGAGGAGACCAGCCGCGACCTGGCGCTGCGCAAGCCGCACCAGCGCTTCGCGGAGGCGAACCTGGCTGCGGCCGAGAGCCGGCTCGAGATGGCGAAGCTGAACCTGTCCCGGACCGTCATATCCGTGCCCTTCAACTCGTTGGTACGCGAGGAGTTCGTGGACACGGGCCAGCTCGTCACACCCCAGAGCAAGCTGGCCACGCTGGTGGGAACCGACGAGTTCTGGGTGCAGGTGACCATGCCGGTGGATCGGCTCAACTTTATCAGCGTGCCGCGCCGGTTCGGCGAGGACGGTGCGGTCGCCCGGGTGATACACGCCCCGGGGCCGGGCGTTAGCACGGAACGCACCGGCCGCGTGCTGGGCCTGAAGGGCGACCTCGACCCGGCGGGCCGAATGGCCGAGGTGCTGGTGGGGGTCGAGGACCCGCTGGGCCTGCGCGACGGCGATCGACTTCCGCTGTTGCTGGGAGCCTACGTGCGGGTGGAGATCGAGGGGAAGTACCTGAACCGTGTGACCGTGCTCCCTCGCTCCGCGTTGCGCGAGGGAGACAGAGTGTGGGTGATGGACGCCGCCGACCGCCTGGAGATACGTCCGGTCGAGATCGCCTGGCGCAGCAAGGACGCCGTCTGGGTGAGCGACGGCTCCTCCCCGGATGACCGGATCATCACCAGCGATCTTCCCGTGCCGGTTGAGGGGATGCGGCTCCGCGTGGAAGACGCGGACGGGACCGCGACCCGGACCGACGTAGACAGATAGACCCTACCCAGGACGCCTACCGTATGGACGGCAGCCGCGAAAGCCGAGGGCCCATAGCCTGGATGGCCCGCAACTCCGTGACGGCCAATCTCGCGATGATCGTGCTGATCGCGGGCGGCGCCATCATGCTGTTCCGCGTCAAGCAGGAGGTGTTTCCCGAGTTCAACCTGGACATGATCCAGGTGACCGTGGCCTACCCGGGCGCGAGTCCCGGGGAAGTCGAACAAGGCATAATCCAGGCCGTGGAGGAGGAAGTCAGAGGTCTGGACGGCGTCAAACGGGTCAACAGCCACGCCTTTGAGGGGCTGGCCGTCGCCCGGGTGGAGTTGCTGCTCATCGCCGACGCGAACAAGCTGCTTCAGGACGTGAAGAACGCCGTCGACCGGATCACGTCCTTCCCCGAGGATGCCGAACGGCCCACCGTAAGCGTGGCCAGCAACCGCCGCGAGGTGAAGTCCCTGGTCATCTACGGAGACCAACCCGAACGGGTGCTGCGCGGAATCGCCGAACAGGCCCGTGAGGACCTGCTGCAGAGGCCCGGAATCACATTGGTCGAGCTGCAGGGCGAGCGGCCGCCGGAGATCAGCATCGAGGTCCCCCGGGCGACGCTGCGCAAGTACGGCCTGACGCTGGAGGCCATTGCCCGAAAGGTCGAGAACTCCGCCCTGGACCTGCCCGGCGGCGGAGTGAAAACGCGCAGCGGCGAGGTGCTGCTGCGCACGGCCGAGCGGCGCGACCTTGCGCGGGAGTTCGCCGACATCCCCATACTGACCTCGGCCGAAGGAACCGAGGTGCGGCTCGGCGACGCCGCCGAAATCGTCGACGGGTTCGAGGACACCGACGAGGCCGCCTACTTCAACGGCCGGCGCGCCATCATGGTACGCGTCTACCGCGTGGGCGACCAGAAGCCCCTGGAGGTCGCCTCGCAGGTCAAGGACTACGTCGAGGAACTGCGCGCCAAGCTGCCGCCCGGCGTTAAGACGGCGACGTGGCAGGACTGGTCCGACATGTATCGCGACCGCGTGAAGCTGCTGCTGCGCAACGCCGCGTTGGGCCTGCTGCTGGTGCTGGTCATCCTGGGGCTGTTCCTGGAGGGGCGGCTGGCCTTCTGGGTGACGATGGGCATACCGGTTTCGTTTCTGGGCGCCATCCTGCTGATGCCGGCCATGGGCGTCTCGATCAACATGATCTCGCTGTTCGCGTTCATCATGGCGCTGGGCATGGTGGTGGACGATGCAATCGTGGTGGGCGAGAACGTCCACGAGATGCGCGAGCGGGGCGACCCATTGCTGCAGCAGGAGGAGGTGCTGGCGGCCACGCGCGGCGCGCAGCAGGTTGTGGTGCCCGTAACCTTCGCCGTGCTCACGAACGTGGCGGCCTTCGTGCCCCTGTTCCTGGTGCCGGGCTTCGCGGGCAAGATGTTCCGCACCATTCCCGCCATCATCGTTCCCGTGTTCCTGATCTCGCTCCTTGAGTGTCTGTATATACTGCCTGCGCACGTCGCGCACGAGCCGGGTTTCTGGGGGCGGCTGCTCTCCAAGAAGGGCATAGTCCAGCGGGGTTTCGCGCGACTGGTGCAGGGATTCATCAATCGCGTCTATACCCCCCTTCTCCGGGTGTCATTGCGGTGGCGCTACCTGAGCGCGGCCGTCGGTGTGGCGATGCTGGCCGCCACCGTCGCCTACGTTCTGGCGGGACACGTCGACTTCAGCTACATGCCGCGCATCGAGTCGGACCTGTCCACGGCGCGGGCCGTGCTCCCGTACGGTGCGCCGATCGAGCAGAGCCGCAAGGTCATGGACAGGCTCTCCAGGGCCGCGCGGGAGGTGCTTGGCAGGCACGGGGGAGACGAGATAACTCTCGGCATTTTCGGTCAGATCGGTCAGCCGCTGTCCGGCGGGGCCGGTCCGATGGGCGAGGAGGTCACGCTGAGCGGCAGCCATATGGTCTCGGTGCAGGTGTACATGGTCCCCGCCGACCAGCGAGCCATCACTGCCGCCGAGTTGACACGCGAATGGCGCAGGGAGGTGGGCGACATCCCCGGCCTGGAGACGCTCGAATTCCAATACAACATAGTGCCCACAGGTGGCGCCCCGATAGACGTGGAACTCGCTCACCGAGACGTGGCCGTGCTGGAGAGCGCCGCGGAGGATCTGGCAGAACACCTCCGCACGTTCGTGGGCGTGAAAGACATCGACAAAGGGTTTGCGCGGGGCAAGACGCAGCTCGACTTCAAGATCAAGCCCGAAGCACGGAGCCTGGGCATCACCGCCGCCGACCTGGGACGACAGGTGCGCAGCGCGTTCTACGGTGCCGAGGCGTTGCGCCAGCAGCGCGGCAGGGACGAGACGAAGGTGATGGTCCGGCTGCCCGAGGACGAGCGTCGGTCCGAATACGACGTGGAGGAACTGCTGATCCGTACCCCTCAAGGCGGCGAGATCCCGCTTCGCGAGGCGGCGGAAGTCGTGCGCGGACGCGCCTACACCGAGATCAAACGCACCGACGGCCGGCGCGTCATGGACGTTACCGCCGACGTTGAACCCGGAGTGACCAGCGCCGGCAAAGTGCTCTCCGAGCTGAAGGCATCCGTGCTGCCCGACGTCGTCGCCGATCACCCGGGACTGACGTATTCCTTCGCGGGCGAGCAGCGCGAGCTGCGCGAGTCGTTGACGAACCTGTCGTTCGGCTTTGGCGTGGCGATGGTCGTTATCTTCGCAATGCTGGCGGTGCCGCTCAAGAGCTACCTGCAGCCGATGATCGTGATGATCGCGATCCCCTTCGGTGTGGTGGGCGCCGTGGTGGGGCACGTGATCATGGGCTTTGAGCTGAGCCTCATCAGTATGATGGGCATCGTCGCTCTGGCCGGCGTGGTAGTGAACGATTCTCTGGTGCTCATCCATGCCAACAACGAGTTCCGCCTTGAGGGCAACACGGCGTTGGAAGCGATGGTGCAGGCGGGCGCGCGCCGCTTCCGTCCCATACTGCTCACCTCGCTGACGACGTTCGCGGGTCTGGCGCCGATGATATTCGAAACCTCCGTGCAGGCCCGGTTCCTGATCCCGATGGCGATCTCCCTCGGATATGGCGTGTTGTTCGCCACGCTGATAACACTCTTGCTGGTGCCTTCGCTGGCGCTTATCATCGACGACCTCGCGCGCGCGATCGGCGTGAACGAGGAGAGGATGATTGTCTGATCCGGTGGCGCTTGGGAGCACGGAATGTTGAGGGTCATACTGCTCTGGGCGTACGTGGCAGGGCTTACGGCGGCGACGGCTGTGCGTCTTCGCTACGGCGCGCGCCGACGCGCGAAGGTGCTCGTCAGGCATCGGTCTCTCTTCGACGTGACGCTGGTAGGGTTGGCAGGAGTCGGCATGGTGGCGCCGCTGGTGCGGCTGTTCTCCCCGTGGATCGACTTCGCCGACTATGCCGCGCCGGATTGGAGCGCGGTTGCGGGCACCGCGGTGTTCGCCGCCGGCATCGTCCTGCTGGGTAAGGCGCATGCCGACCTGGGCCCAAACTGGTCGGCGACGCCGCACATCCACGACGGGCAGGACCTCGTCACGCATGGCGTCTACGCCCGCGTGCGCCATCCGATGTATGCAGCCTACCTGCTCTGGGGGCTCGGCCAGTCATTGATGCTGCGCAACTGGGTCGCCGGGCCGATGATGCTCGCGTCCTTCGCCGTCCTCTGTGTCATTCGTATTCCGGCCGAGGAACGCCTGATGGAGGAGTCCTTCGGCGACGAGTACCGGGCTTACGCGCGGCGCACCGGACGTCTCATCCCGAAGCCGAAGTCGTGATCGCGGGCGGCTACTCCTTGGTGATCGCCACTTCGGCGAATCCCCCCCAGTCGGACTCGGCGTCGTCCGCGGCGTAGACGCTCTTCACCTCGATCTGGACCGCATCGGCCTTCACGCCGCCGAGGTCGAAGGATTGGTCCTCAAGGGGACGATCCTCCAGCGTCAGCGCGATAGGCTCACCGTCCGTGGGCCTCACCGTGATCTCCCTGGCCCGTGCGAGCCGCCGTTGGGAGTCGGTGCCGGTCTGGGCCTGGGTCAGCACGATCCGACCCAGGGGGAACCGGTCCGCCAGCTCGATGCGGAGCGAGAGGCCCTGCAGGCCCTGCACGATGAACAGGCTGTCGGTATCACCGTCGATCAGCCGATTGGCCGACCGCGCGCGCCGGTTCACATCGCGCACGGCGGCTCCGTTGCGTTCCAGTGCGAGGTCGGCGCCCGTCGGCAGGCCGTTCAGGACGTGCGGCGGGAGGAACTTGAGCTCGTAGGCGGCGGTTCCGCGCAGCACCGTCAGGCACACCCGCTGCCCGGGCTTCTGCGGGGTGAGGGAGAACTCGGCCCGGAACGGCACCTTCTTGCCACCCGCTTCCGGCGGCAGGGCCACCTTGGGCCCGGTCACCACCACCTTCGCTTCCTTGGCCAGCTCGAACTCGAACGTCTGCCCGAGCTTGCCCTTCGCCGAGAGATCGCCGCTTATCTCGATCGGTGCACCTTCAGGCAAGAGCTTCGGCCAGCCGGAAAGACTCCGCGCCACCGCTTCCACCTCGCCCTCGGCGCTCTCGATCAGCACCGGCACGCCCACGGTCTCGGGGTACTCGCCGATCTCGATCCAGAAATCGCTGATCTGCGGGCCCTCGGGACGCACGATCATGCGCGAGGTGCGCTGGAGCTGTCCGTCTTTGGTGTAGAGCCGGGACGACCAGACGGGGAACTGGCGCGGGAACAGGTAGCCCAGGTCCCGCGGCTTGGGTTCCGCGTCCATGTCGTGCAGGCACACGCTTATAAAGGTGCCCAGGGCGTATCCCCTGGCGTTCGCGAAGGAGACCCACGTATTGCGGAGCTCGTCGGCGGGGCCGTCCCATGCCCGTTCGTGACAATTGTAGCCCCATTGCGCGACGACCGGCAAATTGTACTTCAGGCCGATCTGGGCCGTTGTGTCGGGCGTGGAAAGCATCGCGGGGCCGGAGCCGCCGGTGCGTTCGCTGATCAGGCGCACCAGCCCGAGCCCCTCCCTATCCATACAGGCGCTGAACACCTCCTGGTAGCGGTCCAGGATGGTGACCATGTCGGGGTCGGGGGCAGCCTTGAGGCCCGCGCAGATTCTCTTCATCTGGCTGCTGATGTAGCCGGCGTCGTAGTGGATGCCCCGTTCCCCGTAGCGTGCCCCTTCGCCCAGCAGGGGGAACCCGCCCGAGTACTTGCCCTGTGCCTCCACCATGTACTCGACGAACTCCTCGTGCAGCCGGCTTACCTGCTTTTTCTGTTCGGGGTCGGTGAGTATCTCGGCGATCATGCGCATGGCGGTGGCGAATCCTTCCGGACGGTTCGCGCCGTACATCAGCGTGTCGCCGCCGATGATGTCGTCGCGGTACTTCGAGGTCGGGAGCACGCCGCGCGACATGGCGGCGCGGTAGAACATACGCTGGTAGAACTCCCGGCGTGTCATGGTGAACGGCCCCACCGTGATCTGTTCGTCCAATATCGGCGAGGCCGCCTCCTCCAGCGCCTTGTAGCCCGGCACCATGCCGTAGAGGGTGAAACCGTGCGTGTACTCTCCACTGACGACCGTCCGCGCGCCGCGCCGGCCGTCCAGGAAGGAACCGTCCCAGCACTGCGTGCGAACGCACATGTCGAGCGAGTCCACTGCCGAGCGCAGCCCTTCTTCGCCGCCGAAGCGGGCGACGACGCCGGTGCACTCCTGCGTGCGGTGCTGCAGCGTCAGGTCCGGGCGGTCGGCCGTATCCCAGTTCGTGCGGGAGGGGTCGTAAGAGCCCTTCAGGTAATCGACGACTCGCAGGTCCGAGATCTCGAAGGACGCCTTGCGGGGTCCGTCGCTCGGCTCGCGATGGGGCGTCCGCTGCCGCGCGGCGACCATGAACTCCAGGGCCTCTACCCCCCGCAGGACTTCGATGGCGTCGCGGACGTTCGCGTAGTTGATGAACGCCCAGTCGAAGTAGACCTCGTGGGGGTTGTCGCCCCAGTGGCTGAGCACCGGCACGGCGGGCAGTATGTCCGCCGTCTTGCCGTTGGCCGCGATGAGGCGGCAGCCGATCCGCACCTCCGGGGAGGTGGCTCGTTCGGTTCGGACGGTGAAGGCCAGGCCGCTGTGACCACCGACCATGTCGATCCGTTCCGGCAGCTCGAAGCGCAGGATGTCGGCCGGCCGTCCGTCGCGCACCCACGGCGCGGCCACGACGGAGACCTCCAGCTCCTCGGGCGAGCGCTTGTCCACCTGGAACGTGCCGTCGGTCTCCAGGTTGGCGGGGAAAGCGATGGGAATCGGTTCGGACCGGCGGCCGGCCTGCTGCTCCATGGCGTGCTCGGCCATCTGCCGGATGTACTGCTTTTTGAGGGATTGGACCCGGTCCCATTCGACGCCCTCAGCACCGGCGGCGAGGATAAGGCAAACCGTGAACGGCAGACCTACCAGAACCATGGCGGTGAGACTGCTGACGGGCATGTTGGACCTCTTATGGTGGCGGAGCAGGCAGCGGGTGGCGGACGGCATCAGCCGCCCAGACCGGGAGCCTGCACCTCTCCGTGAGTGTCGGCGGTGTATTCCTGCAGAGTCCGGACGGACATCTCCTCTTGCGAGAGACGGCTCACGGCGGATGCGGCCGCAACGGCGCCCTGGACGGTGGTGATGATGGGCACTCGACGGGCCCAAGAAGTGCTGCGGATCGCGATCTCGTCATCCCGGGGATGCTTGCCGCTCGGGGTGTTGATCACCAGGGCCACCTCGCCGTTTATGATGGAGTCCACTATGTGAGGCCGGCCCTGGCGCATCTTGTTGATGCGCTCGCATGTCAGGCCCTGCTTCCGCAGACAGGCGGCGGTGCCGTCGGTTGCCAGCAGCTTGAAATCCAGTTTCGAGAACGCCCGGGCGACATCGACCATCTCGGCCGTCTTGTCCGTGTCGTTCAGGCTGAAAAAGACCGTTCCCTCGCGGGGCAGCACCTGGCCGGCGGCTTCCTGGGCCTTCGCGAACGCCATCCCAAAGCTGGTGGCGATGCCCATGACCTCTCCGGTGGACTTCATCTCGGGGCCCAGCTGAGTGTCCACGTGCGGGAACCGGGCGAACGGGAAGACGGCTTCCTTCACTCCGACGTGGTCGATACGGACCTCCTCGGTGAGGCCAAGATCCGAAAGCGCATGCCCGAGCATCACGCGTGTGGCCAGCGCGGCGAGCGGCACGCCTGTAGCCTTGGCAACAAACGGGATCGTCCGCGACGCACGGGGATTCACCTCCAGCACATACACGGTGCCTTTGTGGATGGCGTACTGGACGTTCATCAAACCGACTACCCCAAGCGCTTCGGCCAGGGCCTTGGTCTGGCGGGCGATCTCCCGGCAGACATCCTCCGAAAGGCTTTGCGGCGGGATGACGCAGGCGCTGTCGCCGCTGTGCACACCGGCGTGTTCGATGTGCTCCATGATGGCGCCGATCACGGTGACGGCACCGTCGCTGATGGCATCCACGTCCACCTCGATCGCCGCCTCCAGGAACTTGTCCACCAGGATGGGGCGTTCCGGGCTGGCCATGACGGCCTCGCTTATGAAATGCTCCAGGTCCTCGGCGTCGTAGACGATTTCCATGGCCCGCCCGCCCAGCACGTATGAGGGTCTGACCAGCACGGGAAAGCCGATTTCCTGCGCGATGGCGAGGGCCTCGTCATAGGAGGTGGCGGTGCCGTTCGGGGCCTGCTGAAGGTCCAGTTCGTCCAGCAGCGCCTTGAACTGCTCGCGATCTTCGGCGAGATCGATGCTGCGGCTGCTTGTGCCCAGAAGCGGCACACCGTTCGCCTCGAGCTCCGCCGAGATATTCAGCGGCGTCTGCCCGCCGAACTGCAGAATCACGCCGTCGGGTTTCTCCGCCTCGACCACGTTCAGCACGTCTTCCGCCGTCATGGGCTCGAAGTAGAGCCGGTCGGAAGTGTCGTAGTCGGTGCTGACCGTCTCGGGGTTGCAATTGATCATGATCGCCTCGTAGCCTTCTTCACGGACGGCCATCGCGGCGTGCACGCAGCAATAATCGAACTCGATGCCCTGGCCGATGCGGTTGGGTCCGCCGCCCAGAATCACGACCTTCTTCCTATCGGTCGCGCGACATTCGTCGATTTGCTCGTATGTCGAGTAAAAGTACGGCCGTTCCGGATCGACCTCGCCGGCGCAGGTGTCCACCAGCTTGTAGACCGGCACGATGCCGAGTTCCTTTCGGCGACGGCGGACGGCCCACTCGTCCGTGCCGAGCAGGTGGGCAAGCTGGCGGTCACTGAAACCCCAGCTCTTGGCCTTGCGAAGCAGCGCCTCGGGAAGCGAATCAATGCCGCCGGCTGAGGCTATTTCGGCCTCCATCTCCACCAGGTCCCGGAAGTTGCTGAGGAACCAGGGATCGATGTGGGACAGTTCGTGGATTCGCTCGACGGACATGCCCCTTTTCAGGGCATGGTGGATATAAAAGAACCGTTCGTCGTTCGGAACCGAGAGCTTGCGGACGATCTCAGCTTCCTCCGGAAGCTCTTTGGGGTCTTTTCCATCCGCGCCGAAACCGGACCGGCCGATCTCCAGCGAGCGGAGGCCCTTCTGAAAGGCTTCTTTGAAGTTGCGTCCAATGGACATCGATTCGCCGACGCTCTTCATGCTGGTGTTGATGATGCGCTCGGCCTGCGGGAACTTCTCAAAGGTGAAGCGAGCGGCCTTGTAGACCACGTAGTCAACGGTCGGTTCCTGGAGTGTGCAGGTGCTGCCGGTTACGTTGTTGAGCACTTCGTCCAGCGTGTAGCCGACGGCCAGCTTGGTTGCCACCCGCGCGATGGGAAACCCGGTAGCTTTGCTTGCCAGAGCCGATGATCTGGACAGCCGCGGGTTGACTTCGATGATCACGATGTCGTCGCTTTTCGGGTCGCCCGCGAACTGGATGTTCACGCCGCCGCCCTTCACGCCGATGCGGCGGATGATCCTCCTGCAGTAGTCGACGTAGCGGGCGTAGTCGGCGGCCGTGAGCGTTTGCGACGGGGCGACCACCGCGCTGTCGCCGGTGTGCACGCCCATCGCGTCCAAGTTCTCCATGCTGGTGATCATGATCACGTTGTCCGCGCAGTCGCGCATGACCTCGTACTCGATCTCCTTCCAGCCGATCACGCTCTCCTCGATCAGGATCTCGCCGATGGGGCTTGCGTTCAGTCCCTGTGCAAGCAGTTCAGGAGCTTCTTCCATGTTGTAGGCGGTTCCGCCGCCGGTGCCGCCCAGCGTGAATGCGGGCCGGATGATGATGGGCAGCCCGATCTGTTGGACGAATTCCATCCCTTCCTCGACGCTGTGCGCTATGCCGCTCTGAGGAACGCGGATGCCGATCTCCGTCATCGCATCCTTGAACTCCTCGCGGTCCTCGGCGGTGCTGATCGCATCCGGATCGCAGCCCAGCACCTCGACGCCGTACCGGTCATACACGCCTTCCCTGGCAAGGAACACCGCGACGTTCAGGCCGGTCTGGCCTCCCAGAGTGGGCAGCACGGCTTGGGGACGCTCGCGGGCGATTATCTTCTCGATGATGTCCGCCGTGATCGGCTCGATGTATGTGCGGTGAGCCATGACGGGGTCGGTCATAATGGTGGCGGGATTGCTGTTGATCAGCACCACCTCGTAGCCCTCTTCGAGCAAGGCCTTGCATGCCTGGCTGCCGCTGTAGTCGAACTCGCAGGCCTGCCCGATCACCACCGGGCCGCTGCCGATCATCAGTATCTTCTTGAGGTCGGTTCGTTTGGGCATGTGCGCTCCATTCCTTGCCTTGTTCTTGCGCTGTTCGGGAGAGAGCCTCAGGACTGGTTGATTGTTTGCACGAAGCCGCGGAAGTCGCCGCTTACCTGGCCCGGAGCAGGTGCGACGGGCATCGTCTGCAGGCCGACGGCTTGATGTTCCGCGGCGCGGATGGCCTCCACCGTGCCGTCCGTCAGGTTCTCCCACAGGAGTTCCGCCCGCGGGTTCGCCTCCACGCTTTCTCGGTCCAGCAGAACCGTGTGCCGCTGGAACGTAACGCGCGTTGCGCCGGACGTCACGTCCCGCACGGGATAGTTGGCGCCGTGGTGGCCGCGCCGCAGATAGTCACAGGTGCATCCGAGAGCGAGACCAAGCGCCACATGCCCCAGGCCATAGGCCAGCACGGGCAGACGGCCGAGCAGGTCCTCCAAAGTCTGGACGGCTTCCGACGGGGGTTCGCCGGCCGAAGGTCCGTCCGAAACCACGATGCCGTCCGGATTCCACTCACTGATTGCATCAGCGTCGGCATCATGCGGGAACAGGGCGACCTCGCCCAGTTCCGTCAGTTGGCTCACCTCGCTGCGCCGGATGCCCAGGTCCAGAACGGCCAGGCGCGGTCCGGTTGCAGTCCCGCCGGCCTCCGTCGGACCTGAAGCCCGATACATTGGCCGATCCAGCTTCGCCAGTTCCTGGCGCAGGGCGTCCACGTCCGCGTCGGCGGGCGCCACGGCCGCGGGCATCTCTCCGTGCTCCCGCAGGTGCACGGCGAGCCCGCGGGTATCCACGCCGGTCAGGCAGGGTACGTCCGCCTCCGCCAGCATCTGCTCAAGGCCGCTTTCCGATCGGTAGTGGCTGCGGTGCTCGCTGAGCACCTTTACCACCAGCGCCGCGGGCTGCACGGCTGCCGATTCGGAGAACGCTTCAGTGACTCCGACGTTACCCACCTCCGGATAGGTGAATGCCAGTACACGTCCCCGGTATGCGGGATCGGTGGCCATCTCCTGGAAGCCGACAACGGAAGTGTTCGCGACAACCCAGCCCATCGCTGTTCGGGGCGCACCGCGAAGCTCTCCGTCCAGCCTTGTTCCGTCGGCCAGCAGTAAGTATCCGCTCATCTGGTTTCCTCCCAGCAGGCTCATAATGCAGTTCCCGGGGCTCAGACGTACTCGATGGTTGCGGGCGGTTTCGGGGTCAGGTCGTACAGGCAGCGATTGACGTTCTCCAGCGCCGTTATGCGTTCACAGATGGTTTCCAGCTTCTCCCACGGCAACCGGACGGCCGTGGCCGTGCGCGCGTCAACGCTGTCGATGCAGCGAACGACGATGATCTGGCCGAACTCCCTGCTTCCGTCCCGAATGCCGGTTGCGCAATCGTTCAGAAGCACGGCCATGTACTGGAACGCGCCGCTATCGGCCAGTTCCTCCTCGACGATGGCGGTTGCCTCGCGGACGGTGGCCAGACGCTCGGGCGTGACCTCGCCGACGATGCGTGTCGCCAGGGCCGGCCCGGGGAACGGGATGCGCTCGGCCAGCGAATCGGGCAGGCCCAGCAGTCTCGCCACCTCCCGCACGCCGTCCTTGCGCAGCGTCTTCAGGGGTTCCAGAACGTGATAGCCGTATTCCTCCTCCGGATCTATCCCGAGCTGCGACAGGATGTTGTGCTGGCGTTTGATGCCCGCGACCGTCTCCTCGATGTCCGTAAGGATCGTGCCGTGGATCAGGTGCTTCGCGCCCGTGTCCCGAACCAGCCGGGCGAACACGTCGGAGTAAAAGGTGCTGGTGATGGCCTGGCGCTTCTCTTCCGGATCGGTCACTCCGGCCAGTGCGTTGAGGAACTCCTCGCGGGCGTCGACCAGCTCGACCGGTATCCCCATGCCGCCGAACAGCTTCACCACGGACTCCGGCTCGCCCTTCCGCATCAGGGCGTTGTCCACGAAGTACGTCTTCAGCCGTTCGCCCAGGGCCTCGTGCCCCAGCACGGTCACCACGGAGCTGTCAACGCCACCGCTCAAGGCGTTGATGGCCAAACCGTCGCCGACCGTCTCCTGGAGTTCTGCAATCTGTCCGTCGATGAATGCCTGATGGTCCATCTCTTTTCTCCGTGCTTGAATATCGGGCCGAGTCGTCTCGCCGCCGAGCGTTCCATCGGGACTGGCCAGTGTCTTGGGCATTGCGCCGAGCGCGGTGGCTGATGGTACTCGTTTGCGCCAGACCCCGCAAGTTGCCCGCGGGCGGCCGGCCGTGCGTCGCGTTGAACCGGGCAGGTGTATCGGGTAAAAGCGAAGTATAGGCTGTGCGCAATCCATGAGCCAAAGAACGCCTCGTTTAGAGCGTGGGGGAGATAGCATGCTCGTATCGTTCAGCGTTGTGCCGATAGGGTCGGGGACGGAACTGAAGGAACAGGTGGCGGAGATTCTGCGGGTCATCGACAACTCCGGACTGCCGTATCGCCTGAACGCGATGGCCACCGAGATCGAGGGCGAATGGGACGAGGTGATGGCCGTTGTCAAGGCCGCCCACGACGCGGGCCGGCGCTTCACCGGGCGCGTTCTCACACACGTCAGCATCGATGACCGTCAGGGCGCCGACAGACGCATCAGCGGCAAGGTGGCCGACGTGGAGGGCATACTCGGTAAGAAGGCCGAAAGGAAGTAGCGCATGCGGGGCAAGGTGGGCAAGATCGATCTGGCGACGTTCGAGGGCGTGCTCGCGGGCCGGCTGGGGCGCAGCGACGACCGCGTTCTGGTGGGCCCCAGGACGGGCGTCGACGCCGCCGTGCTCGAATTCGGCGAGCAGTGTCTGGTCGTCGCCGAGGACCCGATCTTCCCGGCCGTCGGCTTGCCGCTGGACACGTTTGGCTGGTTCACCATGCACATCGGCGCCAGCGACGTGGCGGTGATGGGGGTCAGGCCCGAGTTCGCCACCTACTCGCTGCTGATGCCGCCCGGCACGCCGGACTCCGATTTCGAGACTGTGGTCGATTCCGTACACCGGGCCGCGCTCGAGCTGGACATCGCCATCGTAGGCGGCCACACAGGCTACTATCCCGTGGTGACCGTGCCCATCATCGGCGGCATCACGGTGATGGGAACAGCTCCGCGCAGCCAGATCGTCACGCCGGCCGGCGCCAGGCCCGGAGACGTCGTCCTCTTGACCAAGGGACCAGCCATAGAGGCCACGGGCCTGTTGTCCTTGCTCTACTGGGACGACCTGTGCGAAGCCTACGGAGACGAGATTGCGCAAGCGGCAAAGGCCCGTTGCGCGGAGATCACGGTGGTCAAGGACGCCCTAACGGCATGCTCCGCCGGACCGGTTTCGGCCATGCACGACGCGACCGAGGGCGGCGTGCTTGGAGGGCTCTGGGAGATAGCCGAGGCGAGCGGCGTGGGGATGGACATCGAGATGCGCGAGGACGATTGGCCGGCGGACGTCCGGGCGCTATGCGACCTGCTGGAGATCGACCCGCTGGCGGCAATCGCCGAGGGAACGCTGCTGGTGGCGGTGGATGACCCTCATGCGGGCGGGGTGAAGGACGCGTTGGAGCAGGCGGGGATTCCGTGCTTCAGGATCGGGCGGGTGACGGACGATGCAGCGCGGCGCGTGCTCCGACGCGGAAATGGGGATGAAGAGCAGCTCGGCGTACCGGAGGAAGATCCGTTCTGGCCTGCCTTCTTTGCGGGGGTGGAGAGACTGCAGCAGTAGCCGTCGCGGGCGTCAGTCCGTGGCGTTCCTCACCTCCGCCAGCAGCCGTTCCGGGCTGAGCGGCTTCTCCATGAACGTGTCCACGGGCAGCCAGAACTCGTCCGGGCCGAACTTGAACGGGAACTGCTGGTTCACGCCCGTGAGCATAATGATGGGGATTCCCTTGGTCCGTTCATCGGCGCGGAGCTTGCGGGCGGCGTCGAACCCGGCGGTATCGGTCTCCATCATCACGTCCAGCACAATGGCGTCCGGCATCTCCCTCAGCGCCGTCTCCACGCCTTCCCGGCCGCTGTTGGCGGCCACGACCTGGAATCCGTGGCTCTCCAGCAGCACGCGGATCACCTCGACGAACTCTTTCTCGTCGTCCACTACAAGTATCTTCTTCTCACCCACTGATGCGACCTCCGATGCTTGTCCTCCGGCGGCGATGAGATCCGGCCGCCGGTCACTCGCCTGCGGGCAGTGTGAAGATGAAGCTCATCCACTTGCCCTCCTCGGCGTCAGCGTGGATCTCCCCGCCGTGTTTGTTGATGATGTTCTTTGTGATGAACAGTCCCAAACCGGTTCCCTTCCGCCTGGCTTCGCTGTCTCTGCCGGGACGGGCGAACTTCTGGAACAGGCGTTCGATCTGGTCCGCGGCCAACGCCTCGCCCTCGTTGCGCACCTCGAACCAGTACTCGCCGTCCGTGCGCTCGAAACCGATCAGGATTTCGCCGCCCTCCCGTCCATACTTCAGGGCGTTGTCCAGCAGGTTCCGGAACACCACCTGCAGCAGATCCCGATCGCCCTTCATGGGAATGCTCTCGGGCAGTCTGTTCACGATGGTGACGCCTTTGTCCTCAATGGCGTCCTTGAAATCGCCGAGCAGCGGCCTTGCTACGTCCGCGGCGAAGTCCATCTCCTTGGGCTCCACCACAAGCTCGCCCTTCTCGATGCGAGACAGGTCCAGGTAGTTGCGCGTCATGGTGACGGCACTGCGAATGCTGCGGGCGATGCTGCCGGCGAGGCGGCTCTGGGCCTCATTGAGGTCCCCCACCAAGCCCGCATCCAGTGTCTGCGCGGCGGTGTAGATCACGCCCAGTGTGTTCTTGAGCTCATGCGAGACGAATCCCAGCATGTCCAGGTAGTTCGCGTTGAGCTTCTGCAGCGAGGCGTTGGCCTCCTCCAGCTTGGCGTTGGCGGCCCGCAGGCGCGCGTCGCGGTCGCGCAGGCTGGCGGCCATGGCGTTGAAATCGTTGGTCAGGTCTCGCACCTCGTCGGCGGCGGAGGGCTCCGGCACCAGGTGTTCCAGGTCGCCCTCGGCGATGCGGTCTGCGGCGTGCGCCAGCCGGTTCAGGGCGCCCGTCATCCGCCTGGCGAACAGGTATCCAACGCCGATGACGAGCAACGCCATCACCACGGACAGAGCGCCGTAGATGCCCCAGAGCCCGCGCTCGATGTCGTCGTAGCGCTCGGCCAGCACCCCCACGTAGAGGATGCCGATCACGTCACCGCTATAGTTGTGAATGGGCTCGTAGGCGGATATATACCAATCGCTGACGACGAAGGCGCGGTCGTTCCAGCTCCGGTTGTTCTCCAGCACCTTGTCGTACACCTCTGCGCTGACGCGCGTGCCGATGGCGCGGTTTCCGTTCGGTTGCATCACGTTGGTGGCGACGCGCACGTCCCACTGGAATATGGTGACCGTGCCGAGTGGCTGGCCCCCGTAAGTTCGATCTTCGAACACGATGGACCGGACCCGGTCCACAAGGTCGTGGTTGCGATTCAGCAGCACTCCGCCGTATATCACGCCTTTGACCACGCCGGCCGCGTCCACGACAGGGATGGCCGCCTGCAGTGCCATGCCGGCTGTCTCCATCTCCTTGGCGCGGGGCTTGGCCTTGGGGGTCGGCTCGAAGACCATGAATGCGCGTTCTTCGAGGCCGGCCGCCTTCAGGCGGTCCTGGTGGATGATGGAGTAGCCCCGGGCCGTCTCTCCCTGCAAAGCAGCGTAGATGACGGGATCGGAGGAGATGTTGTCGCCGGTGCCGCTGTTGGTCTCGCCACGCATGATGACGCTGCCCCGGGCGTCCACCACCCCGATGAAGTCGAGCTTGCCCAGTCTGCGGATCGATTCCAGTTCGCGTCGGAAATCCGGCGTCTGGTGCTCGATGCAGCTTCCCTGCGAGCATGAGAGCGACACCAAAGCCGAGAGCAACTGGTCAATCTCGTCCAGCTTGCCGTCTATCGCTGCCCAGGCCACGCGCAGATCGAGGTCGACGCGGCGCTGCTCTTCCGTGTATATGGTCTTGCTGATGATGACGGCGCCCAGAACCGAGCAGAGCACGGCAAAGAGGGCCACCATCAGCACGAAGTTGAGGAACACGTGTGTCTGGAGTTTCATCCGCATGGCGGGGACGGCCTCTTCCGGAACGGTGCAGAAGCGTTCCGGCATGGTACCAGAGAATGGAAGGCCGTTCAACACGCGCAGCGCAATCCCAAGAGGCCCCGCTCACTTGACAGTACGCGACGCTGCGGGCACAATGGAGAATCCCGGGTAATCGCCCATCCCGACCGTAAGGTGAGTCCGCTTTTCCCATAACTATGCGGGGAACCGCTTATGAGCAGCGAACAGATGGAAATCCGCTGGCACGGCCGCGGAGGCCAGGGCGCCAAGACGGCGGCCGCCATGGTGGCGGAAGTCGCCGTGGGGGCCGGCAAGCACGGCCAGGCCGCTCCGGAGTACGGCGCCGAACGCGAAGGTGCTCCCATCAGGGCCTACACGCGCATCAGCGACGAAGGTATTCTCGTCCACGACGCCATCTACTACCCCGACGTGGTGGTGGTGCTGGACGACACCCTGGTGGAAACGCAGGGAGTGGCGGACGGTCTGAGCGAGGACGGCGTGCTGGTGGTGAACACCAAGAAGACGCCCGCCCAGGTGCGCGAGATGCTGGGAATCGAGGGGCGCAAGATCTACACCATCGACGCCACGGCCATAGCCCTGGAGGAGTTCAAGCGCCCCATCCCCAACACCGTGATGATCGGCGCCCTCTGCGCCGTCACCGGCGTGGTTGACGTGCCGCACATAGAGAAGCTCATCGACAAGAAACTCGGCGGCAAGCTGAGCGAAGACGTGCTGGCCGGTAACAAGAGAGCGGTCGAGCGGGCCTTCGGGGAGGTACAGAGCGAGAATGGCTGATCTGATGAAGAAAGACGAGATGACGCCCGGCGGGATCGCCGACGGCGGAACCATGGGCAAACTGAACACCGGCTCATGGCGCACCTATGTTCCCATCACGGACTTCGACAAGTGCATCCACTGCATGGTCTGCTGGTCCGTTTGCCCGGACGCCGCCATCCTGGTGGAAGACGGCAAGAAGGTGGGCACCGACATGCAATACTGCAAGGGCTGCGGCGTCTGCGCCGTCGAGTGTCCCGTTGACGCCATCGAGATCGTGCTGGAAAGCGATCTGCCCGAAGGCGCGAGGAAAGGATGACGAGTCATGGCTGAGAGAATGGCACTAACGGGGAACGATTCGGCGGCATACGCCCTGAAGCAGATCAATCCGGACGTTGTCGCCGCCTACCCCATCACCCCCCAGACGGAAATGATGCACAAGTTCGCCGAGTACGTGGCGAACGGAGAAGTGGTCACCGAGTTCGTGCCGGTCGAGAGCGAGCACAGCGCCATGAGCGCCGTGGTAGGGGCCTCCCTCTCGGGTGCGAGGTCCTGCACCGCCACCAGCGCGAACGGCCTGGCCCTGATGTGGGAGGTCCTCTACATCGCCGCCAGCTCACGGTGCCCCATCGTGATGCCGGTGTGCAACCGCGCACTCAGCGCACCCATCAACATCCACTGCGACCACAGCGACGCGATGGGAGCGCGGGACACCGGTTGGATACAGCTCTTTGCTGAGAACTGCCAGGAAGCCTACGACAACGCCATCCAGGCCGTCCGCATCGCCGAGCATCCGGACGTGCGGCTGCCCGTTATGGTCTGCCTTGACGGCTTCATCCTCAGCCACACATTGGAGGGCCTGGAGACGAACTCGGACGAGGCCGTCCAGGAGTTCATCGGCGAGTTCAGCCGTCCCGACAACCTGCTCAACGTCGACGATCCGAAGACCTTCGGCGCCTTCGCGCTGCAGAACTACTACTTCGAGTTCAAGAAGCAGCAGGTCGACGCGATGGAGAACGCGCCGGCCGTGATCGAGGCCATCGGCAAGGAATACGGTGAGTTGAGCGGCCGTTCCTACGGCCTGATCGAGCCCTACAACTGCGAGGACGCCGACGTCGTCGTCGATCGACCATGGGCACCATGAAGCAGGCGGCCAACGACCTGCGCGCGCAGGAAGGGCTGAAATGCGGCGTGCTGAAGGTGCGCGCGTTCCGTCCGTTCCCGGCCGAAGCCATCGCTTCCGCCCTGGAGGGCAAGGCGATAGTGGGCGTTATGGACAGGGCGATCAGCTTCGGGCTGGGCGGACCCCTGTATCACGAGATCCGCTCCGCCAGGTACGGCACCTCCGACCCGATGATCAACTTCATCTACGGACTCGGTGGCCGCGACCTGAGCCTGGACATGGCCAAGGACGTCTTCCGTGACCTGGACGCCGCCGGCAAGGGCGAGGGGGCTCCGATGGTTCGCTATATCGGAGTGCGCGAATAGCGCCGGGACCACGATCCACAGAAGAACGAGGTGACAGATGGCTACGACGAATCTTAAAGAAATGGCGGCCATGCCCGATCTGCTCAGCGGCGGACACGCTGCGTGCCCCGGCTGCGGCGGCCCCATCATCATACGCCAGGTGCTGCTTGCCGCGCAGCAGGACGGCGTTCACGTTGTCTCCGGCATAGCCACCGGCTGCATGGAAGTCAGCACCACGGTCTACCCCAACTCCGCATGGCGCGTGCCGCTGGTGCACAACGCGTTCGAGAACAGCGCGGCCACCGTCAGCGGCGCCGAGGCCGCATATCGCTCCCTGAAGAAGCAGGGCAAGATCGATAAGGACATCGCCTTCATCGCCTGGGGCGGGGACGGCGGAACGTACGACATCGGCCTGCAGTCGCTTTCGGGCGCAATGGAACGCGGCCACAACATGACGTACATCTGCTACGACAACGAAGCCTACATGAACACCGGCATCCAGCGCTCCGGCGCCACGCCCAAGGGCGCCTTCACCACCACGCAGCCGGCGGGAACCGTGGCGGCCGGAAAGCCCCAGACCAAGAAGGACCTGACGGCTATCATGGCGGCCCACAACATCCCCTACATCGCGCAGGCGTCACCGCACCGCATGCGCGACCTGTTGCGGAAGGTGCAGAAGGCCGTGGGCACCGAGGGACCGGCGTTCCTGAACATTCTCAGCCCCTGCCCACGCGGCTGGCGCTACCAGCCGGACCAGACAGTGCAGCTCTGCAAGCTGGCTGCCGATACCTGCGTCTGGCCGCTGTTCGAGATCGAAAACGGCAACCTGAGCATCAACTACAAACCCAAGAACAAGCAGCCCGTGCGCGACTGGCTCAAGTCGCAGGGCCGCTTCCGTCACCTGTTCGCTCCGAAGAACGAGCACCTTGTCGAGGAGATTCAGCAGGACATCGACGTGAAGTGGGAGCGGCTGCTTGCGCAGGAAGCCGTCGCCAAAAACGAATAGGCATACGGCCGAACTGGCATACCCATACGGCCCCGTCCGGCACCCGCCGGGCGGGGCCGCTCTGTTTCGGCGAACGGGTGCCGGACGGCGGACCTAAAGGTGTAACCCATCGGGCGGTTGCCTGCCTGCTCATTTTCCGGTAACATTGCGCGCGTCCTGAACCGATCACGTCGCGCTCGCAGCGCCTTAGTTTAGGGGAGACCTTGTCCGGGATGGACGCAAGCCAAGAGACCACCGTCGCCCAGCCCCTCCGCGCCGGTCTGCCGCTTCAGGTGGTGGACCCCGACCTGGCTCGGTTGATCCGCGCCGAGCAAAGTCGCCAGGAAGAGCATCTGGAACTGATCGCCTCGGAGAACCACGGCACCTCCGCCGTGATGGAGGCAACGGGTTCGGTCCTGACGGACAAATACGCGGAAGGCTATCCCGGCAAGCGCTACTACGGTGGCTGCGAGTGCGTCGACATGGTGGAGACGCTGGCCATCGAGCGTGCCAAGACCCTTTTCGGTTCCGAATACGCCAATGTGCAACCGCACTCCGGCTCGCAGGCCAACATGGCCGTCTACAAGGCCATGCTCAGCCCCGGTACCAAGATACTGGGCCTTTCGCTGAGCCACGGCGGCCACCTGACCCACGGCCACCACCGCAGCTTCAGCGGCCAGATCTACACCGTCGTCAACTACGGCGTGGATGAGGACGGCATAATCGACTACGAACAGGTCGAACACCTCGCGCAGGAGCACAATCCCGCCCTGATCATCACCGGCGCCAGCGCCTACAGCCGCATCATCGACTTCAAACGCTTCCGCGAGATTGCGGACACCATCGGCGCGCACCTGATGGTGGACATGGCCCACATAGCCGGTCTGGTGGCCGGCGGCGCCCATCCCAGCCCTCTGCCGCACGCGGACGTGGTGACCAGCACCACGCACAAGACCATGCGCGGGCCGCGGGGTGGTTTCATCCTCTGTCGCGAGAAATACGGCGATCCGATAGACAGCGCCGTGATGCCCGGCATCCAGGGCGGGCCCATGATGCACGTGATAGCCGCGAAGGCCCTCGCCTTCAAGCTGGCGATGAAGGACGAGTTCCGCGATTACGCCAGCCGAGTGGTGGCCAACGCCAAGGCTATGTGCGATCGGTGTATCGAGCGCGGCTTCAAGATCGTCAGCGGCGGCACGGACACGCATCTGTTCCTGATTGACCTGACCGAGACCGGCCTGACCGGACGGTTCGCCTGCGACGTGCTGGCCCACGCCAACATCACCGTCAACAAGAACTCCATCCCCAACGACCCCCGAAGCCCGGTGGAAGCCGGCGGCATAAGGCTCGGCACGCCGGCCATTACCACGCGCGGAATGGACGAGCACCACGCCCGGATAATAGCCGACTGGGTGGCCGACATCTTGGGCGCGGAAGACCCGGTCGCGCATGCCAGATCCGTGAAGGACCAGGTGCTGGAGCTCTGCAGCGACCATCCGATACCTCGGTGATCCCACCCCGCGCCTTTCGGGCCTTGCATCCGGCCTGGCGTAGTCGCTATGCTCATGGGCAGCCGTGCGGGGACGCTGTACGTAGCCGCATCGTCCTCCACGTCTGCGACATGTCACTTGCTCGGAGAAACACCTGATGGGCGTCCTCTGGCAAAAGGCCGAGACGGAGGAGGAACTGGCCACAAAGCGTGTCCACGCCTCTGCCAAGCGCACGATCCTGTGCGTGCTGGTTCTCTGCGCGGTGCTGCTTTTTTCCGTGTTCCAGTTCTCCGGCAAGGCGAAATGGGGCGCCTTCGGTATGTTCGCGTGGTCCATGGTCGCGGCGACGTACGCCGCCATCACGTATTGGCGCGCCCGGAACTACATGACCAAAAAGACCAGGGAACTGGGTTTCGTCGATACTCTGACGGGCCTGCCCAACCGCAAGGGATTGATGGCCGACCTGGAACGCCTGGACACGGGTCGCCAGGAGATGGGCAGGCGCGTGCGCCTGATCGATGTCGATTTCATCAACCTGAACAAGGTGAACTACGAGTTCGGCGAGATGGTGGGCGATGCCGTGCTTCAGGACGTGGGCGCCGCGCTGCGTGCAGCAGTTCCCGACGGGAACTCCGTCGGGCGGCTCGGCGGCGACGAGTTCCTGATCATCATGCCGCATGCGAGTCCGGAGGAAGCCGAATCTCTGGCCAAGACCGTCCGACAGGAGATCGCCAACTACCGCCTGAGCCTCGGCGAGCGCGGCGAGGTGCACTCGCTCAAGGCCAACGTCAGCATCGCCGACTACTTGCCCGAACGGGCGTCGCTCCACGAGACGGTTGTGAGCGCCAAGGAGGCCACGGCGCACGGGTCGCTGCCCGAGACGGCGGGCGATTCCGGCGGCGCCTTCTATCACGTGCCTCGCGTCACGCTCGGAGCCTTCGCCGTATACCGCTGGCAGTCCCTCCCCAAAGAGGAGCAGGAGGACTTCAAGGTCTGGAAGCGCGAGATGACTGCCCCGCTTACCGAGCGGATGGCGACGCAGATCGTGGCCATGCTGGACGAGAAGGCTGAGACCAACTGGGGGGACTTCGTGACCGCTGTGCCCACGCCCGGAGGCGCGGGTGGAGGGAGAACGTACGCAACCCGTGAACTGGCCCAGGCCGTCGCAAACCAGCTCGGGATTCCCTATCGCGACGTGATGCGTGCCGACTCCAGCGGGCCGGAAACGCGCAGCATCGAGCCGGCCGTCGATGCCGTCATCGATAAGGGCGACGGCGCCCTGCTGGTCTCGGACGTAATCAGCTCCGGCATTGTGGAACGCCGCTGCGCCAAGAGGCTCGCGGCCTCCGGTGCGCATGTCCAGGTGGTCGCCTGGGCCGCGTACTGAACCACCTGCCTGCGCTCGTTGTCGCGTTCCGTCCCGGCGTCTATAATGCCTCCCCTTCACAGCCTGCCATCATCAGCGGAGACCCACGATGGATTCCCGCGAGCGTATCCTCACCGTTTTGAACCACGAAGAACCCGACCGCGTGCCCGTGCACGACACCGTCTGGGGCGCGACCGTTGCACGCTGGCGGCAGGAGGGCTTCCCCGCCGACGCCGAACCGGCCGACTACTTCGGATACGAGATCGCCTCCATTTCCTGCGATTTCTCGCCTCGCTTCCCGATACGCACGCTGGAAGAGACCGAGGAGTTCATAGTCCAGACGACCGCCACGGGCGGCGTCCGGCGCAACTTCCGGGACATCAGCACGACGCCGGAAGTCATCGAGTGCCCCATCAAGACTCCCGAGGACTGGCCGCCTATACGCGATCGCCTCCATCCGGACGAGACACGGGCGAACTGGCAAGACCTGCGCCGACGCGTCGAGCGCGCCCGAGAGAATGGCCGGTTCGTCATGTTCAACTCCCTCTACGGCTACGATGCCTTGCAGACATACATCGCCACCGAGCGTCTCCTGATGGCTATGGCCACGGACCCCGACTGGGTGCGAGAGATGATCATGACCCTCGCCAGCCTGGCCATCGAGATGGCGAAGATGGCGATGGACCGCGGCATCGAGTTCGACGGCTTCTGGAACTTCAACGACATGGGCTACCGCAACGGCCTGCTGTTCTCGCCGGAGAGCTACCGCCGGACGCACAAAGAGGCCGACCAGATGGTCTACAGCTTCTTTCACGAACGCGGCAAGCCCGTCTTCCTGCACTCCTGCGGCAACGTGAAGGAACTGCTGCCCGAGCTCATCGAAGTTGGCCTCGACTGCCTGCAACCCCTGGAAGTCAAAGCCGGGATGGGCGTTCGCGAGCTGAAGAAGGAGTTCGGCGGCGATCTCACCTTCATGGGCGGGATCGACGTGCGGGCGATGGCCTCCGAGGACCCGAGCGCCATCGAGAATGAGATCGCCTCGAAGCTGGAGGTGGCCAAGCGGGGCGGCGGTTACATCTACCACTCGGACCATTCGGTACCCAAGAACGTGAGTTTCGCTCAGTACCAGCGGGTAATGGGACTGGTGCGCGAGCACGGGCAGTACTGACCGGGAAGGGCGGGAGAACCGGCATGGAGCAACTCAGGACGGCCGTCATAGGGCTGGGCACCTGGGGGCGCACACACCTGCAGGCATACCGCGACAACCCGCGAACGCGGCTGGTCGCCCTGTGCGACCGCGACGAGATGCGCCTGAGGAAGGCCGCGTCCGATTACGGAGTGCAGGCCGCGTTCACCGATCATCGCGAGTTGCTCGCGCGCGCCGACGTGGACGCCGTCTCCGTCGTCACGCCCGACTTCACCCACACCGAGATAGTCGTCGAGGCAGTGAACGCCGGTAAGGCCGTATTGGTGGAGAAGCCGCTCGCCACCACGCTGGAGGACTGCGACCGGATAGGCGATGCGTTGGCCCGCAATCCGGTGCCGTTCATGGTGGACTTTCACAACCGCTGGAATCCCGGAGTGGCCCACGTCCGAGAGCAGTTGGCATCCGGCGCCTTCGGCGAGGTGCAGATGATCTACTACCGGCTCTCGGACACAGTCTACGTGCCCACCGGGATGCTGGCGTGGGCGAGACGGTCCAGCGTGAACTGGTTCTTGGGCAGCCACTGCCTGGACACCATGCGCTGGCTGCTGGGCGACGAGATAGCGCGCGTCTACAGCGTCTCCCGGTCCAATGTCCTCAGGGCACGCGGCATAGACACGCCGGACTACTTCCTGTCGCTGATCGAGTTCCGCAGTGGCGCCCGAGCGACGCTGGAAAACTGCTGGATTCTGCCCGAGACCAGCCCCAGCCTGGTGGACTTCAAGCTGGAAGTGGTGGCCGAACGCGGCGCCTTCCACTTCGACGGCAGCCCGCACCGTTTGGTGCAGACGGACTCGCGAGGGATGGACTGTCCCGACACCTTCATCGCTCCTCGCGTTCACGGCCGCACGGTGGGCTTCGCCGTCGAGAGCATCAGGCACTTCGCCGACAGTGTAGTGGAGGGCAGGGCGCCGATGGTGGGCTTCGGGGATGCGCGCGAGGTAACGCGCATCATCCTGGCGATCGAGCGGTCTGCCCGGGAGGGAAAGCCGGTGGACCTGTAGCGGAAGCTACTCTTGTGAGCGGAGTCCTCGCAGAGCGGCCATGCCGTAGTCCGTGAGCGACGCGGCGCAGACAAAGATGACGGCGATACTCGCCGCGTAGACGAAAACCTGCTTCTGCTGGCCCCAGTAGAGCGGCCCGGAGATGAGAACCAGGCCGCACGCTCCCTGCACCGCCGCCTTCATCTTGCCCGTATAACGCGCGCTGCCATCGCCTCCCTGCCGGATCAGGACAAGGCGAAGGTAGGCGACGCTGATATCGCGGACGGCCATGATCAGTGGAACGTAAACCAAGCAGCGGCCCATTACGGCCAGCGACCAGAACACCGTCAGGCGCGAAACGCTGTCCGAGAACGGATCGAACACCTTGCCGAACTGGCTCACTGCGTTGTGCCGGCGCGCCAGGTAGCCGTCGGCCAGGTCGGTGACCTCGATCAGGGCGACCAGCACCGTGCCGAACCAGACCGCCCATTCCTGGTTCTCCCGGCCCCAGGGCGTCAGGACGGCAACTCCCAGGCCCAGCAGCAATCGCGAGCCCGTCAGCATGTTTATTCCAAGGTGACCGTGTCGGGATCTGTCCATTCTCGGGCTCGCATTCGGTAGAATCGCGGGGACGGTGTCGCCTGGCGCGGCGGGTATGTTTTTTCTCAGGAGAGATTAGCAGTTCCGGGGACGTCCTGCAAGCAACCGGCGCCGCCCTGCCGCATGCCCTTTTCTCTTGAAGCAAGGGCGCAATCTGCTATAATCCTTTGAAAGGATACGGTTTGGACCGGCCGGTGGCTGTGTGGGTATGTGCCAGCCGGCCGTTGTTTTCTGGGCATAGGCTCGGGGCCGCGGGAGGATTCTGACGAAGGACCGTGCTCCGGGTTCGCTTCGCCGGTCGGCCGCCGACGTCCTTGCCACCTGTCAATCCCGAGAGTGCGATGCCGACGCGCGTGCCGAGGGGTGCCGTGTCGCCGTATGTCATACATCCTGAACAGCGCTGTGACCGCCCGTGTTTGAGACACTCACCAATACGCTGGAAGGTTTCTTCGGAAAGCTGCGGAGCCGCCCGCGGCTGACCGAGAAGAACATCCGCGACGGCATGAAAGAGGTCCGCCTCGCGCTGCTGGAGGCGGACGTCCATTACCGCGTGGTGAAAGAGTTCACCCAGCGCGTTACGGAGCAGGCCGTCGGCGAAGAGGTCATCAGCGGCGTCAACCCCGCTCAGCAGATCGTCAAGATTGTGCACGACGAGATCGAGGCGCTCATGGGGCCGGTGGACGCCGAGATACCGATGAAGAAGGACGCGCCGACGGTGCTGATGGTCTGCGGGCTCCAGGGCAGCGGCAAAACCACCACCTGCGCCAAGCTGGCCCTGCACCTTCGCAAGAACTACTCGTGCAACCCGCTTCTGGCCGCCGCCGACGTTCATCGCCCTGCCGCCATCGACCAGGTGGAGACGCTGGGCCGGCAGATCGACGTGCCGGTCGTGAGCGACCGGCAGGGCGGCGCGGTGATGGTGGCGCTGCAGGCCCGGTTCCAGGCCGCGGAGAAGAACCTGGGCCCGGTCATTCTCGATACCGCCGGCCGGCTGCACGTCGACGAGGAGATGATGGCCGAGGTGCGCGAACTCAGGGAGAAGGCCAATCCCGACATGACCTTCTTCGTGGCCGATGCGATGACCGGACAGGACGCCGTGACCAGCGCACTGGAGTTCAACCGCGTGCTGGACTACGACGGCGTGATCCTGACCAAGTTGGATGGCGACGCGCGTGGCGGCGCGGCACTCTCCATCAAGGCCGTCACCGGCAAACCGGTCATGTTCGTGGGTCTGGGCGAGAAGCTGGACCGGTTGGAGCCGTTCCATCCCGACCGGATGGCCGACCGCATACTGGGCATGGGCGACGTGGTCTCGCTGGTGGAGAAGGCGGAGCAGGCATACGAGGAGGAAGAGGCCGAGAAGCTGGAACAGAAGCTTCGGCGCGGCACCTTCGACCTGGAGGACTTCCGCAACCAGATACAGACGCTCCGCAAGATGGGACCGCTCCGCGAGATTCTCGGCCACCTGCCGTTCCTGGGCTCCAAGGTGGACCAGCTTGACCTGGACGAAGCGCAGGTGGGCCGTGTGGAGGCGATCATCAGCAGCATGACGCCCCAGGAGCGGTCGCACCCCGAGATTATCGCGGCCAGCCGACGTCGCCGCATTGCCGCCGGCAGCGGAACGGACCCGGTGGAGGTCAATCAGCTTCTTAAGCAGTTCAATCAGATGCGCAAGATGATGCGCAAGTTGAGCCGCGGCAATATGGAAGGTGCCTTCAGCGGATTGCCCGGCGGCCTGGATCAACTGGCGGGCCAGATGCCCCGCCGCCGCAAGGGCAGAGGCCCCCGGCGGAAGTGAAGCCGACTCATCTCTGTCGTAAAGGACACGGAACGAAGGAATGGTAAGAATCAGACTGGCGAGATTCGGACGCAAGAACAAGGCCTACTGGCGCATCGGCGCATTCGACGCGCACACGCGGCGTGACGGCCGCCCGATCGAGTACCTGGGCTCCTACGATCCCCACAAGACGAAGGACGAGGAGAAGGTCCAACTCGACCGCGAGCGCGTCGAGTACTGGCTGAGCAAGGGCGCCCAGCCGACGGAGACAGTGGCCAGCCTGCTGAAAAAGGCCGGCATCGGCGTGTAGCATCGGCCCCCAGCATGCCGGACCGACGGGCCGGTCGCAGGAGGTGCGGCGTTGACAGATAGAGCTCCCGCGACCCTCACCGTGGACGTGCTCACGCTCTTTCCGGAGGTCTTCGGGCCGTTCCTGCGGTCCAGCATGCTTGGCATCGCGGAAGAAAAGGGACTCGTAACCTACCGCCTGCACGACATCCGGGACTACAGCCCCGACAAGCACCATAAGGTGGACGACCGCCCCTACGGAGGCGGACCCGGCATGGTGATCCGATGCGAACCCGTGTTCGCGTGCTTTGAGGCCGTTCGGGCGATGGACGCCGAACCCGGCCGGTTGCTGATGCTGACGCCTCAGGGCCGGCGGTTCGACCAGGAAATGGCCCGCGAGCTCAGCCGCGAGAGCCGGCTGATGCTGCTCTGCGGGCATTACGAGGGCTTTGACGAGCGCATCAGACAAGGGCTGGACGGCGAGGAAGTGTCCGTAGGAGACTACGTTCTGAGCGGCGGCGAGTCCGCTGCCATGGTCATGATCGACGCCGTGGCCAGGCTGGTGCCGGGCGTGCTCGGGCACGACGAATCGGCGTCGAGCGACAGCTTTGCGGAAGGACTGCTCGAGTACCCGCACTACACGCGCCCGCCGGAGTTCCGGGGCATGAGGGTGCCGGACGTGCTTCTGAGCGGCAATCACAAAGAGATACGGGAGTGGCGGGGGCAGCAGGCGCTGAAGCGCACCCGACAGAGACGAGCGGACCTGCTCGAACCGAAATGCAAGGACAAGGAGTCTTGACGATGGCGGAACAAGGCGAACAGCTAAAGGGCGACGACCTGCTGCGCAACATCGAGCAGGCGCATATGAAGGACGATATCCCCGCCTTCCAGGTGGGCGACACCGTGGAGGTCGGCTACCGCATTCGCGAGGGAGACAGGCAGCGAGTTCAGGTCTTCAGCGGCGTCTGCATCGCGCGCAAGGGCTCGGGCAACCGCGAGACCTTCACCGTCCGCCGCATCGTGCAGGGCGAGGGCGTTGAGCGCGTCTTTCCGCTGCACTCACCCAACATCCGCAGCATCGAAGTCTCCCGGCGAGGTCGCGTCCGTCGCGCGAAGCTGCACTACCTGCGCGGCCTGAAGGGCCGAGCCACCCGCGTGCAGGAAGACATGCGCGCTCGCAGCGAGGAAAAGAAGCAGAAGAAGAGCTGACCGTCCGGTCAGTCCCCGCGGAAGAGCAGCCTAAGGACGACGTATGAGTACCAACGTCAGGATGATGCTCAGCAGCAGACAGGTCACGATGGGGAAGTAGGCGCTCCACCGCCGTCCCTCCTTCGCCCTCACCGAAGGTGCCGCATCAACGCGGGACATCCCTTACCGCGCCGCCCGAAGTCTTGACACCTGTGCGTCCCCCATCTACAATACGCAGAGAGCGGGCGTAATTCAGTGGTAGAATGTCAGCTTCCCAAGCTGGACGTCGCGGGT
>CAZZNQ010000017.1:0-33054 GCA_964655775.1 uncultured candidatus Brocadiaceae bacterium
CCGAGGAGCAGGACAAACCCGTGCTGATGGACTTCTGGGCGGACTGGTGCGGCGCCTGCAAGAAGATGCTGCGGACGACGTTCACCGACCCACGAGTAGTTGCCGAATCAGGTAGGTTTGTCTGCGCAAAGATCGATTTCGGCAGGGCATCCGAAGAGGACGAGAAGCACTACATGGAGCGCTACGGGGTGCGTGGGTTGCCGACCACGGTGCTGATCGGGACGGATGGCGAAGTCCAGTCCAGGGCGGGCTATATCGGCCCCGATGAGATGCTGGAGATGATGCAGGAAGTGAAGTAGTGCCCGAAAGGGGGCAGGCCGCAAGTCTTTTCTTCGATAGGGAGCGAGAGAATGGGAGAGAGCGATATGTGGAAGGAGATGCGCAAACACCTGCAGGAGATGCGCGAGGCAATGGACGGGGCGATGCGCAAGGTGCCGCCTCTTCGCAACCTTGTTCCGCCCGAGTATCCGTTGGTGAACGTCTACGAGTCGCCGGACGAGATACTGGTGCGGGCCGAGGTGGCGGGGCTGGGCCGCGACGACGTCCGCCTGACGCTGCATCCGGGCCTGCTGGTCATCGAAGGCACGAAGATTCTTCCGAGCCCCTCGGGCTTCGAGACGTCGCTGGAAGAGCAGGTCGCCGGCGACTTCCGGCGCGAGATCCCGCTGCCGTCGTCCGTGGACGAGGATGCGGCGCCGACCGCCTCGTTGCAGGCCGGCGTGCTGAACGTGCGCCTGCGGAAGCAGCACGAGGACATGGGCAGGGCCATCGAGGTCGAGGTGCTCTGAAGGGGGGGCGTTTCCCTGCAATGCCGACCTCTAAAGTGCTATAATGTGGCGGTGCAGGCCGGTGTGACGCCGGCGGCATGTCCAACAAACGAAAGGAATTTGGATGCTGGATCAGGAAGCAGTTGCGAAGACCATCGAGGAGATCCGCGGGTCCCTCCAGTCCCACGGGGGCGACATAAAGCTCGTGGAGGTCACGGAAGACGGGAAGGTGAAGGTGGAACTGCAGGGCGCCTGCCGGGGCTGCCCGATGGCGCAGATGACCATACAGCGCGGTGTGGAGGCACGGCTGAAGCAGGAGTTCCCGGAAGTGAAGGAAGTCGTTCCGGTCGAACCTACGGCCTGACACGTCGCCAAGCGAGAAGAAGAACGGGGCGAGGCACTTAGTGCTTCGCCCCGCGTGTTTCTGCATCCCCCGGCCGCATCATGTACCCTTCACGTAAGGCGATTTCGCAACCTGGTCCGGTACGGCGACGGACCGGAACTTCATCGTCGAGTAATGCGGGATCGCCACCGGCCCGCCGATCAGGTAGATGAACTCGTCGATGAAGTCCTGCGTCGGGCCGTCCATGCCGCAGATGTATTCCATGGGCACTTTCCGGTCCTTCGCGGCGATGTTGGACAGATCTGTCAGCCCGGTCCGGGTCACGCCGCGCTCGCGCTCGAGGATCACCGACTTGCCGGTCTCGCCCTCGACCATTGACTCGACCGCCGTGTATCCGACCATGTATGCCTCCGACGCGTCCACCTCGCTCATCATGCAGCTTCGCTGGATATGCTGCGGGTTGAGCACACACTCCTTGACCTTGCCCGGGATGGCCTCCACCTTCAGCTCGGCGGTCGCCAGTCCGGCCAGGAAGACGGCGGGCGAGAAGGAACTGGCCCGTCCGTGCTGGATGTTGCCGTGGGCGTCGTAGGCCACGTCGGTGGCGTACGTCTCGGCGATGCTCTTGCCGGATTCCTTGTCGGTCAGGTCCTCCTGCACCACGATGACGGCCGTGCCGATCCGCGTCAGGATGTCTTCCAGCTTGTCGAGGAACGCCTGCTTGTCGAACAGCACTTCCTTGCACATGATGATGTGCGGCGCGCGGTCGGCCACCATCTGGCCGCGGGGGTCGACCCGGGCGAACGCTGTTCCCTGAGCCAGCCAGCCCGCCTTGCGTCCCATGACCTGATAGACGACCACCGGGGCGATGTCCAGGCCCTGGCGGATCTGTCCGCCGACGTCGAAGTTCGCTTTGACGCTGTAGGACGAGAAGTCGTTGGTCACGTTCTTCAGCGCCATCGCATTGTAGAGGGCGGCGCTTCCGTAGCCGGGGCAGTGATGGGTCGCGGGCAGGTCGTTGTCGACGGTCTTGATCGCGTGGATAGCGGCGATGTCCGAGACGGCCGTCAGGCCCCGAAGCTGGTCGGCGCTGTCGTTACCTCCGGTGTAGACGATCCCGTCCACGCCCAGCGCCTGCAGATTCTCGGCGATCTTCTTGTACTCGGGTTCCTTCGGCTTGATTCGCGTGGTCTTCAGTCCCGCTCCGGGACCGTTGAACACGAACGACATCGGGTCCATATTCGTCAGGTCCACGATGTTGCCCTGGATGTCCGCGTTCAGCAGGCCCTCCATGCCGTTGACCATACCGTACACTTCGATTCCGGCCTTCTGCGCCGCGTCGATGACGCCGGCCACTTCCCAGTCAATCACGGGTGTGGGGCCGCCCGATTCGCCGACGATGATTCTGCTGACCATGAGAGTATTCCTCCGGTGTACGATTGAACGTTCCGCGCCTACGGGGTATGAAAAGGGATGTAGGTGACGGCGAGAGCCCTGAGTATAATGCAACGGGCGATGCTTGGCAACGTGAACGGAGTCGCGCCGGGTCTCGAGCCCGGGCGTGCTCCACGCATCCATCATTGACGGAGGAAGGCGCTATGGACGACGGAACGGGACGTCTCAGAGGACACAGGAGGGTGGCCGTGCTGGCGTTGATCGCGTTGGTCTTTCCCATGCTGGTGAACTGCTACGGCAGCTTCCCGCTGACGCGCGCCGTCTACCGCGCGAACAGCTCCGTTCCCACGGGCATCCTGCGGACGGTCGTCTTCTGGGTGTTCCTCGCCGTTCCCGTTTACTCGACCGCCGCACTGGTGGACGCGATCGCCCTGAACCTGATCGAGTTCTGGACGGGCGCGGTGTTCGCAGCCACCTCGGTGACCGACGGACAGGGCAACCACGTGGCGCTCACACCGTCTGAGGACGGCCGGGAGGCGACGCTGACGGTCTCGCGCGACGGCACCGTCACCGGCACGCTCCGGTTGGTGCGCGTCGACGAGGCCACATGCGAGCTTCGGGGCGCCGACGGAGCCCTGGTCGGCCGGACCGAGATGTCTGCCGACGGCAGGTTGACGATCACCGACACCGACGGCATGGTGGTCGGCGTGCTCACGTCGGCGGACATCGCCGCTGCGAAGGCGGCGCACTCCATGGCGCTGTAACACCAATCTGCATTCCGCGTTACTCCTGCGCCTGGGAGGTCGTCTGCACAAGGCCGAGCGCACCTACGCCTACGCGCTCACGCACGCCGTGCCGAGGCCGGTGGGGGGCGGGCGGTTCCCTGCAACGAACCAACCGCTACTTGGTGGAGAACCCGCGGCGTTACTTCGAGGCACTGTCCTGATGGGCGGTGCTCTGAGCGCTGCTCCCGGCTATTCGTTCGAGATCGATCGTCTTGCCGTGCCGTGCGGTCCCGCTGGTGGGGCCAGGCATGGCGATGTCGGGCCGACGACCCGTCGTGTCGGCTCCGTGTGGTCTGCTGGGCGCGGCCTTTTGGCGGGCCAGCGACTTCAGGTGAGCATGTGCGTGGGCACCGTGGAGGCACTCCGGAGCCTTGACGGTTGCGAGTGCGTACCGGAAAATGCAGAGGGGCATGGACCTCTTGATTCTCCGGATGGGGACGGAAATGTCTGACGAGCGATCGGAAGAGAAAGCCGCCGAGGGCGCCCGTGACGTAGAGCAGCGACGCCCCTATGGTGACTACGACCGTCGGCCTCCTCGGCGCAGCACCGGGCATACGGTGTTGCTGGGCTGCCTGATTACGCTTGCCGGAGGCGTGACGCTTCTTGCGCTGCTCGTCGGCGGAGTCGTCATCCTTTTCTTCGCGTCCGCGACGGCGATGGTGGGTGGAAGCGGAGCGGCGACCGGTGACGCGGCTTTGCAGGAGATCGTGGTCGAGCCGGGCCCGTCGGACGCCAAGATCGTTGAGGTGCCGGTGCGGGGGCTTCTCGTCTCCGGGGGCGCTGCGGGTATATCGTCCGATACGTTGCTGCTGTTTGAGGCAATGATCCGCCGCATTGAGAAGGACCCTTCCGTCGAGGGCGTGATTCTCTCCGTCGACAGCGGCGGCGGGGCGGTCACCACCTGCGATGTCATGAGCCGGGCGGTGCGCCAGCTCAAGGCCGATACCGGCTTGCCTGTTGTGGCGCTGCTGGAGGACGTTGCGGCGTCCGGAGGCTACTACGTCGCCTGCTCGGCGGACCATATCATCGCCCATCCGACGACGATCACCGGCAGCATCGGCGTCCTGATGCCGGTCTACAACGCCAACACGCTGCTCAAGAGCCTGGGAGTGTCCAACCGGACCGTCAAGAGCGGCCGCTTCAAGGACATGGCCTCGCTGACCGCCGAGAAGACGCCGGAGCAGTGGGCACAGGAGCGGGCGATACTGCTGGGCGTGGTCAACCAGATGCACGAGCAGTTCGTCGGCGTAGTTGCGAGCGGACGGAACATGGACCTGAGCGAAGTGCGGCCACTGGCCGACGGCCGAATCTACACGAGCTTCCAGGCGCAGGCCAACGGACTGGTCGACGGCATCGGTTACCGGGAGGACGCCATCGCGCGCGTGAAGGAACTGGCCGGTATCAGCGCCGCCCGGGTGGTACGCTATCGCCGAATGCCATCGGTGATGGAGATGCTGCTGGCAAAGCAGAGCGGCCCGAACATCCGAATCGGGCTTGCGGACGAACTCGCCCCGCTGTCGGTCGGGCAGCGCCCGCTGTACCTCTGGCAGCCGCCGGCGTTCTCGACGGACGAGTGACGGCCAGTCTGCGTACACGACCGCCTGGACCTGAGTGCCAATCCGAGGTAAGAGCCACATGCTGAAGGTATACAACACGCTGGGACGCGAACTGCAGGAGTTCGAGCCGCTTCGCGAAGGCGTCGTGGGCGTCTACGTATGCGGGCCGACCGTTTACGGCGACAGCCACATCGGTCACGCCAAGAGCTACGTCAGCTTCGACGTGGTTGTCCGCTACCTGCGCCACGTGGGTTACAACGTGCGCTACGTGCAGAACATCACCGACGTGGGCCACCTGACCGACGATGCCGACGAGGGAGAGGACAAGATCGGCCGGAAGGCGCGCGAGCTGGGCCTGGAGCCGATGGAGGTCGCCGAGAAGTTCACGCGCAGCTACTTCGAGGACATGGACGCGCTGAACGTGATGCGGCCGGACATCAGCCCCCGCGCCAGCGGGCACGTGATCGAGCAGATCGAGCTGGTCAAGCGCCTGATTGAGCGGGGCCACGCCTACGAGGTCGACGGGAACGTCTATTTCGACGTCCAGAGCTACTCCGATTACGGCAAGCTGAGCGGGCGGAGCCTGGACGAAATGAAGGAGGGCTCGCGCGTCGAGGCCCGCGGCGAGAAGAAGCACCCGGCGGACTTCGCCCTGTGGAAGAAGGCCGAGGGCGGCCACCTGATGAACTGGCCCAGCCCCTGGAGCGAGGGATACCCGGGGTGGCACCTGGAGTGCTCCGTAATGGCGATGAAATACCTGGGCGATACCGTGGACATCCACGGCGGCGGCCTGGAGAACAGCTTCCCGCACCACGAGGACGAGATCGCGCAGGTCGAGGCCGCCACCGGGGAAACTTTCGTCCGCTACTGGCTCCACAACAATATGGTGACCGTGAACGGCCAGAAAATGGGCAAGAGCCTGGGCAACTTCGTGACGCTCAAGGACGCCTTCGCGGGCAACCCGCCGCTGGAGAAACCGGTGCGCCCGATGGTGCTGCGGTACTTTGTGCTGACCAGCCACTATCGCAGCCCGCTGGACTTCTCCGCGGAAGCGCTGGAGGCGGCCGAGAAGGGCCTGCAGCGCATCGAGAACACCGTCGGTCGCGTCAGGCGGGAACTGGCGCAGGCCAGCGAAGGCGACGCCTCCGATGCGATGCAAGAACTGATCTCCCGCACGCGCGACGACTTCGGCAAGGAGATGGATAACGACTTCAACACGGCCGGGGCGCTGGGCGTTCTCAGCACGTTCACGCGCGAGCTGAACCGCCTGCTCGACGAGAGCGACGGCGAGACCGAGGGGTCTCTTCAGGCGGCCGCCGAGGTCTATGACGAACTCGGCGGCGACGTGCTGGGGATCGTGACCGCTGAGACCGGCGTGCAGGCCCACGCGGAGATAGAGCAGGACCTGGTGCGGGTGCTGGTCGACATTCGAGCCAGCCTTCGGGAGAACGGCAACTACGAGGAGGCCGACGCCGTGCGCGACCGTCTGCAGGAGTTGGGCGTCGAGCTGATGGACGGGCCGGAAGGCACGACCTGGCAGTTCAAGTAGTGTCGGTTTCCTGGCCGCTAGCGGGCTTCGGCTCCTCCTCGGCCAGCTCCTTCAGCGGCGGGAGAAGGAACTCGCGCCCCAGGATCTTCGCCGTCGACGTGAGGGGCACGGCTATCACGGCGCCGAACATGCCGAACAGCTCGGCGCCCACCAGCAAGCCGATCAGGATCGTGAGCGGGTGCAGTTTCATGCCTCGCGAGAGGATGATGGGTGTGAGCAGCGGCTCTATGGCCTGAACCACCGCGAACACGACCAGCACCCCGATGACGGTGTTCCAGCCGCCCATCAGCACCGCCAGCAGCAAGGCGGGTATCAGGCCGACCATCACGCCGACGAATGGGATCACGCCCAGGATGCCGACCGTCATCCCGATCAGCAGCCAGAAAGGGATGCCACAGATCCACAGCCCCACGCTGGTCAACGCCCCCGAGCAGAGGCAGATGATCAGCCGCCCGCGGAAGAAGTTAGAGTAGGCGCGGTCCAGCTTGCCGACGATGTCCAGTATGCGCTGCCTGTAGCGGCCGGGCAGATACTCCTTGGCCTTCTGCAGGCCGGGATGCAGGCTGAGCAGGAAGAAGAATGTGTAGATGAACACCAGCACGATCTGCGTCGCCGTGCCGATGATGCGGCCGACGCTGCCGGCTATCTGCGTCACGACCGCTCTGAAGACAGCCAGCGCCTTGACGGCGATCTTGTCCAGGTTCTGATTCACGATCTCCCGCGCCGTTGCCAACAGGCCTTCCTCGGAGTCCGGTTCTTGAGTGTCAGCGACCGGCTCCTCCAGCGAGACGTCCGGAGGTGACGACGCGGGCTCCGGCGCCTCGGCTGCAGCCGGTGCCTCGGGCTGCTCGGATTCCGGGGAGGAGGGCGTCTCCGGTTCGGCCTTGTCCTGTTCGCCTTCGACCATCTCCACCAGGCCCAGCTTCCGGCTGGCCTGTTCCACGTAGCCGGGCAGCTTTGCCGCCTGCCGGTAGATGGCCGGTCCCAGCGTGGCCCCGATCAGGACCAGAACCGCCAGGAGCGCGACATATACGAGGGTGACGCCAACCGCGCGGGGAAGCTTCAGACGCTCCAGCGCCAGCACCACCGGGTCCAGGACATAGGCGATGACCAGGGCTATCACGATGGGTGTGGTCACGTTGCGCAATATGCCCGCCAGGACCAGCACGCCGATGCCGAACGCCGTCAACAGTCCGATCTTGAAGCCGCGCGTCTGGAAGAACGAATCGGGCTCGGATGGCTGCATAGTGGACTGTTCCGGCGTCTGCTGCCCCATGGCATCGACCCTCCACCTACGGGAACCTCGGGAGATTGCTGCCATTGAACCAACAGGCCGCGGCGAGTGCAAGTCGCAACAAGTGATTGCAAACCGAGCGCGGGCGCATATAATGGGCGTGTCCGGCCGAATGGCGATGCGAAGGGGGAGGAGCGATGTTCGAGACAGTGCTGGTTGTCGACTGCGGTGCCACAAGTATTACCGTTGCAGCTGTTGACGAACAGGGTCATATCGTCTCCGCCACCACGCGTGAGAACCGACCGGCTTCCCAGCCCGGCGGCGAGGCGGGCTGGCTGATCTGGGACATGAAGCGTCTCTGGGCCACCGTGTGCACGGCCATGCGCGATACCGTGCGCGACGTGCCGATGGCCAAACTCAGTGCCGTTGCGGTCGCCACCTGGGGCGCGGACGGGGCGCCGGTCACCGAGTCCGGCGAACTGACCTATCCGGCCATTGCGTGGCAGTGCCCCCGCAACTGGCAGGCGGCCAGCCGGCTGGCGGGCAAGTTCGATCCGCGATGGCTGTTCGACAGGACCGGATATCAGGTCATCGGGTTTAACACATTGTTCAAACTCGGTTGGCTGCGGGAGAACGCTCCCGAGGCCCTGGAGAAGGCCGACAAATGGCTCATGATGCCCGGATTGCTCAGCCAGCGGCTGTGCGGCGAGACGAACCTGGACGTGACCAGCGCCAGCACGATGATGATGCTGGACCTTCAGAAGCGCGAATGGTGCCCCGAACTGCTCGACGCGGTCGGGGTTGACGCTTCACTTTTCCCCGATTTGACCTACCCCGGGCGGGTGATCGGCGAGCTGCGCCCGGAGGTGGCACGCCAGACGGGCCTGGAGCCCGGCATCCCCGTTGTGGCGGCCGGTCACGATACGCAGTTCGCGCCGATCGGCAGCGGGGCCGAGGCGGACGACGCCATCGTCAGCACCGCCACCTGGGAGATCGCCATGCTGCGCACCGACGCCCCCGCCGCCGGCGAGTACGCCTTCGAGCAAGGCGTGCTCACCGAGGCCGACGCGGTGCCGGAGGTCTACAACCCGCAGTTGCTCATGATGGGTTCCGGGACGCTGGAGTGGGTGCGCGAGAGCCTTTTCGGCACCGAAGAAGACGCATCCAGCGAAGATCTGCTCGTGGCGGCGGCCGGGGTGCCCGAGGGGGCGGGCGGCGTGATGTTCGTGCCCAGCCTGGTGCCGGATACGGGGCCCAGCCGTCGTCACCGCACGGCCGGCACGCTGGTGGGGTTGCGGCTTGGCACCTCCCGTGCCCAGATATACAGGGCTGCCCTGGAGGGGCTGTGCTTTCAGTTGAGACAGGCGGTCGGCATCCTGTCGGAGGCGACCGGCTTCCGTCCCGAGCGCCTGCGAGTCGTGGGAGAGGGGGCGCGGAATCCGCTCTGGAACCAGCTTCGCGCCGATGTCTGCGGCATGCCGGTGGTCGTGAACGAGCACAAGGAGGCCACGGTGGTCGGCACGGCGGTCGCGGCGTGGGTCGGCGCCGGCAGGTTCGACTCCATCGAGGCGGGCATGCACGAGCTTACCCGCGAGACCGAGGTGTTCGAGCCGTCCGCGCAGTCGGGCAAGTACGACAGCATGTTCGAGGACTACATACGCATCGCTCCGTCGCTGAGCGAATTCTACTCGCAGTGAGGTAATGCGGAAAGGAAGTCGACGCATGAAGATAAGCGTGGTGGGTGCAACCGCCTACACCAGTCGCGAGCTTCTTAAGATACTTGCACGTCACCCGCAGGCGGAGGTCGTTCACCTGGGCGGCAGGCGAGAGGGGAATCCTCCCATCTCCGAGATATTCTCGGCCCTGAAGGGCATCTGCGACATGCGGCTTTCCGGCCTGCATCCGGAGGACGCGCCGTCGAAGCCCGACGTCGCCTTCTTCTGCTTGCCTCACAGCCTGAGCCAGCAGTTCGTGCCGGAGTACCTGGACGCCGGTATCCGCTGCGTCGATTTCAGTGCCGACTACCGGCTGCCGGACGTGGCCGTCTACGAGGCGTGGTACGGCGAGCACAGCGACCGGGCCAATCTCGAGCGGGCCGTCTACGGCATACCGGAGCTGTTCCGCGAGAAGATCGCGGGGGCGGACCTGTTGGCAAACCCGGGCTGCTATCCCACCGGTGTGATACTGGGCCTGGCGCCGCTGGTCCGCGAGGGACTCATCGACGCCTCGCACGTCATCGTGGACGCCAAGAGCGGCGTCAGCGGGCGTGGCAACAAGTTGAGCGAAGGATCCATGTACTGCGAGTGCAACGAGGACCTCCGCGCGTACGCGGTAACCGGCCACCGCCACGAGCCGGAGATGGAGAGCGCGTTGGGAATGGTACGCGACGTTGAGGTGGGGGTGACCTTCGTGCCGCATCTTATCCCCATGGACCGCGGCATATTGGCGACCATCTACGCCGACCTGAGCGGCGACAGCGATACTGCCGATCTCCAGGGCGCTCTGGCGGACGCCTACGACGGCGAGCCGTTCGTGCGCGTGCGCACCGGCGATGAACAGCCGCGCACCAAGGATGTGTCCTTCACCAACTACTGCGACATCAGTGTCGTAGCGCGCAAGGGGAAGGCGATCGTGACCACCGCCATCGACAACATGATGAAGGGGGCCGCGTCGCAGGCCGTGCAGAACATGAACGTCATGTTCGGCGTTGATGAGACGGCGGGACTCCTGTAGGCCGGGACCGCCGGCGGGGAGGTGGGGCCGAATGAAGGAGGCGCGCCGCTAGCTTGGCCTTCGGTGCCCCCCCGGCGCGCGCTCACTTCCGTTTCCAGTAAACGTCGGCGAATCTGGAACTCCGGCCATCGCGGTCTTCCTGCGGGAGGGGCTCCACGAGTTTGCCGTAAAGCTCCGGACGACGCGCGCGGATGTAGCGTCTGCCTCCCGAAAGCTCGATCTTGCTCTGCGTCAGCACGGCATCGGCCAGATCGTCGCCCAGCGTGTGGCATTCAGCCATGATCTCGCCGAACGGGTCGATGATCATCGAGTTGCCGGGCTTCACGGTATCGTCGTCCACCCCGACCGCGTTGGCGAACAGCGCGTATATCCCGTTCTCGAAAGCGCGGCTGGGCAGCCAGTGCATCAGCCACCCTCGCCCCTTGGGGCCGTTGAACTCCATTCGGCAGGTTACCGGGTCGCGCTCACGATTCTCCCAGGCTTCCAGCGGGATGATCCCGCGGCCGGGCATCGGAGAGTCCACTCCGCCGGTTACGTGCGGCATCAAAACAACGTCCGCCCCGAGTAGTGTCGTACACCGCACGTTCTCAATCAGGTTGTTGTCGTAACAGATCAGAATGCCGAAGCTCCAGCCGAACAGCTCGAAAGTCGTGAAGGAGTCGCCCGGAACCAGGTGGTTGTTCACAAAGGGGTGCAGCTTGCTGTGTTTCGCTACGAAACCGTCCGGTGAGAACACGGCATAGGTGTTGCGAAGACAGCCGTCGTCGCACCGCTCGACCAAGCCCGCCCCCACGCCGATCTTAAGCTGTGCGGCAATCTCGGCCAGCGAGCGGCAGGAATGGCCTCCCGGCACCGGTTCCGCCAGGTCCCGCAGTTCCTCAGGCTGCAGATTCTGGAGGAACGTGTAGCCGCAGAGACAGCACTCATGGAAACAGACCAGGTGCGCGCCGCCCGCGGCCGCCCGGCTCGCCAGTTCGCGAACGCGCTCCAGGTTGTGGTCTGTGTCGGCGTCTCTTGCTTCGAACTGTGCTACGGCGACGCGAATGTCTTGCATCTTGAGCTTTCCTCATGTGGTGGCAAAGGAGCAGCACATACGACGGTGGCGCTCGGCGGAAACGGCTTTCAGGCCGCCTCGGGCATGACCTGGTTGCGGCCGTTGCGCTTCGCACGGTAAAGGCGTTGGTCGGCCCGTTCGAACAGCCCCTGGGGGTCGTCCCCGGGCCTGTACTGGGCGACGCCAAGACTGACCGTGGCCGATACGAGCCCCCCCGACGCCGCACGGAACCTCTGGGACTCGACCGTGGAGCGCAGGCGTTCTGCAATAGTGACCGCCTCCTTGAGCCGCGTGCGCGGAAGCAGCACGACTATCTCCTCGCCGCCGTAGCGGTAGGCGCTGTCGTACTTGCGCAGAGACCGACTTATCCTTCCGGCGAGGCGAGCCAGTATCACGTCGCCGGTGGCATGCCCGTGGGTGTCGTTGATTCTCTTGAAGTGGTCGATATCTATCACCACGAGGCTGAGAGACTCGCCGGTGCGGGCGGACAGCTCCATCGCGGCCTGGAGTTGATCGTCGAAGTGGCTGCGCGAATAGAGCTGCGTTAGGCTGTCGACCACGGCCTTGGTGTGGAGGTGCTTGGTCTTGAGCGCCAGGCTTATGTGGTGCATGGTCTCCAGCAGGGCGGTTCGGCGCTTGCGGTTGAACTCCGCAGTCTGCTCCTGAGGCGGACGGCGGTCGGTCGGGAACGCCAGGAAAAGCACTCCCAGCACCTGGTCTTCCACTTTCAGGGGCACGATGGCCTGGAGTTCCTGCCCGTGAACACGACAGACCATGCTGTGCCTCTCGAACGTTGACACGCTGAAGTCCGGGATGCTGCGTGTCTGCACCTTGCGGCCGGTGCGGACCTTGCCGTCGCTGTACTCGGCGAAAGCCTTCAGTTCGCCGTCTTCCTGCTCGCGAAGGAACAACGTGCATTCATCGGGCTCAAGAAGGCCGTGGATGAGCTGGAGCACCTGCCCCGCGATGATGCTGAAGTCGCTCTCCTGGTTTACGAATGTTGCGACCTCACGCAGCATCGACAGCTCGTCCAGGCGGGCTCGATCTTTCGTCCGGAGGGCCTCCAGGTGGTGGGTACGCTCGTGCGCGCTCCGCAGACGCCTTCGGTAGCGGGAGACGGCCCTGCGGTTCAGAACGAGCGAGATCGCTGCAAACATGCCGTAGAGACCGGCCAGCGAGCCGAACAGAAGGGGCGCGGCTATGACCATGCGCTCCGTCGAGTCGGCCGTGTCCTCGAACGGGGAAAGCTGCAGGACCACGCGCACCGCCAGCACCCCGCAGGTCGCCGCCGCCACGCAACACACGAGGCTCCAGACGTTACCGAAGAAGAGCCTCAGGATGGAACGGCGTTTCCTTGCCATGACCCTACCAGCGCAATGACCGCAGTGCCCAGCGGCGACAGCAATGATTCTATGGCAAGCGCGTGTGGAGAGTCAAAACGTGACACCCGGTTGACTCGCCCAGTCGTCTGCTCCCGCGTAACCTGTCTGCCGAAAAGGTGATAGGGGCATGCGGTGACCTCGAACGGCAGAGCACGCGAGCCCGAAATGGCACCCATAACAGCGTAAGGATGTCTGCAATTACAGGGACCGGGCCTTCTCGCTCGCGATGTCCAGGCGTGCGAGGCACTCCTCGCGCCCGAGCACTTCCATCGTCTCGAAGAGCGGCGTGCTGACCTTGCGGCAGGTGATGCCGACGCGCAGCACCATGTACAGACCTCCGCGCTTCCACCCACGGGACTCTGCGAGCTCGCGCATCGCCGCCTCCAGTGACTCACAATCCCATGCGCTTAGGCCCTCCAGGGCATTCCGCGCCGCCGAGGCCGCCTCGCGGACGAACTCGCCGTCCATCTTGCGGGGTATCAAGTCCTCGGCATCGTAGTCCTCGCGATCGAAGAAGAACCCGGTCAGATCGTCGAACTCGCTCAGCCGCTTCAGCCGCTCCTGGACCAACTCGGTGATCCGCAGCATCTCGTCGGTGGGGCGGTCGAGGTGCACTGTGTAGGGGCGGCTCAGGACCCGCTGCAGAAGTTCGTCGGTCGGCATGCTGCGGATGTACTCGCCGTTGAGCCATTCCAGCTTCTGCAGGTCGAACACCGGCCCGCTGGTCTTCACCCGGTCCCAACTGAAGTTGGCGATCATCTCGCCGAAAGTGAACACCTCGCGGTCGTCGCCGAAGGACCAACCCATCAGCGCCAGGAAGTTCAGCATCGCCTCGGGCAAGAAGCCCTGGTCGCGATACCAGAACAGTGACGTGTGGTTCTTGCGCTTGCTGATCTTCGATTTGTCCTGGTTGCGCAGCAGCGGCATGTGGACGAACTGCGGCGGCTCCCACCCGAACGCTTCGTACAGCAGGATGTGCTTGGGCGTGGAAGATATCCACTCCTCGGCTCGAATCACGTGCGATATGCGCATCAGATGATCGTCGACGACGTTTGCGAGGTGATAGGTCGGCATGCCGTCGCTCTTCAACAGCACCTGATCGTCCAGTTCGGAGTTTGCGATGGTCACCTTCCCGCGCACCAGGTCCTCGAACGACGTCTCCCCGTCCAGCGGGGTGGCGAGCCGGATGGTGTAAGGCATGCCGGAGTCCAGCTTCTCGCGGACCTCGTCCTCAGTAAGGTTCCGGCAGAGGCGGTCGTAGCCGAACGACTCGCCCCGGGCGCGCTGGCCTTCGCGCATTCGAGCGAGGCGCTCAGCGGTGCAGAAGCAGCGATAGGCCGCGCCGGATGAGACAAGCCCCATCGCGTGATCGCGGTAGATGTCCGACCGTTCGCTCTGGCGATAGGGAGCGTACGGGCCCCCGACGTCGGGGCCCTCGTCCCACTCCAGCCCGATCCATCTCAGCGATTCCATGATGGCGCGTTCGCTTTCCGGCGTCGACCGCGTCTGGTCCGTGTCCTCGATGCGCAGCACAATATCGCCGTCCTGCTGCCGGGCGAAGGCGTAGTCGAAGAGGGCAATGTAGGCCGTCCCGACGTGGGGCGGGCCGGTGGGGGAGGGTGCGGGACGCACGCGTACTCTGTCGAAATGCGCAGCCATGGGTGTCCTCTCGAAGGCAGAATCGGGGCCGGCGGCGCGGCAGTGTGGCTTGGCGGCCGCCGGGAAAGGGGAGCGAACTCCATCAGGAATCTTACACCATCCTGTGTCGGTCGTTCAAACCGAACCCGACGGCGCCTCCAGGAGCAACGCCCTTGCGTTCCGCGTCGTCTGCTCGGCCACGGCCTCCACCGACTCGCCCCGCGCTGCTGCCACAGCCCGCAAGGTATGGTGGATGTAAGCCGGCTCGTTTCGGCCGGAGAGCGACGCGGGCGTCTGGTAGGGACTGTCGGTCTCGAGGAGCAGGCGATCCGCCGGGATAGCGGCCAGCGCCCTCTTGAATCTCTTGTAGCCCGGCCTTGTCGCCGCGGCGCCCACGGAGATGTGCATGCCCAGATCCAGGTATGCTTCCGCCGTCTGCCAGGGCCGGTCGAAGCAGTGGCGGATGCCGCGAATCGAGGGCGCTTCGCTCAACGCCTCGAGCACCTCCTGGTCGGCGCTGCGGGAGTGAACTATCAACGGTTTGCCCACGTCGGCCGCGAGGCCAATGTGCCAACGAAACGCGCGGATCTGCTCCTTTCGAGGCGAGTGGTCGTGATGGAAGTCGAGGCCGGTCTCTCCCACGGCGACGACCATCGGCCGACGCGCCAGTTCGCCGAGGTGGTCGGCCTCCGTCGGGCCGAAGGCCGCGGCTTCATGGGGATGGACGCCAACGGCCGCGTATACCAGTCCCGGCCACTGCCCGGCCAGATGGATGCACCGCTCGGAGGATATGATGCTCGTGCCTACGCAGATGACCGCGACAACTCCCGCATCCTGTGCTTTCCCAATGACTTCCGGCAGATCGGACTCGAAATCGGCCATGTCGAGATGGGCGTGCACGTCGACGATTCTCACTGCCGTTTCTCCATGGGACTGCGGGGGAGTCGGGGTGAGGTCTCCCCGTTGTGGACCGCGCAGCCCGGCATTATAATGGCCGCAATGGCGTGAAGACAGAGGAGAGTGTCGGTAATGGCGGAGATGCGTCGCGATCCCGTGTCGGGGCGATGGGTGGTGATAGCTGCCGAGAGGGCCGCGCGCCCCAAGGCCTTCGCCGTGTCTCGAGGTCCCGCCAAGGGCGGTTTCTGCCCGTTCTGCGAGGGCAACGAGGACCGCACGCCCCCCGAGATATCCGCCGTACGGTCGTCCGGCACAGAACCGAACACGCCCGGATGGCAGGTACGTATTGTGCCAAACAAGTACCCCGCGCTTCGCAAGGGGGATGGAGCCGTCATGCCACCGGAAGGCTGGTACGAGCGTGTGGCGGCCAACGGTACACACGAGGTCATAATCGAGTCGCCGCGTCACGTCATCAGTCCGACCGAACTGTCGCAGGAGCAGTTCAGTCTCGTGATCGAGGCGTACCTGGAGCGGACGCTATCCCTGAGCCGCGAGAAGCGGATGACGTACGTTCTGATTTTCAAGAACGTGGGCCGTGCGGCTGGCGCCAGCATCGAGCACAGCCACTCGCAGGTAATAGGCCTGCCCGTTATGCCCAAGCGGGTCGAGGAGGAGATACTCTCCTGCAGGCGGTACCGGCGGGACAAGATGGGCTGCCTCTTCTGTGACGCGCTGGACAGGGAACTGAGCGACGGTTCGCGGATCGTGCACGAGAACGAGCACTTCGTGGTGTTCTGCCCCTACGCGGCACGGTTTCCGTTCGAGATGTGTTTGGTGCCGAAAGAGCATCAGGAGCACTTCCACGAGATCGATCCTGCGCTGGTGGGCAGCCTATCCGGGGTTCTGCGCGATGTGCTGGGCAGGCTGGAAGTCTGCCTGGACGATCCGCCCTACAACTACCTGGTGCACAGTGCCCCCCTGGTGTTCGAGGGGATGCTGTGCTACCACTGGCATATAGAACTTATCCCGCGGGTGACGCACATGGCCGGTTTCGAGTGGGCAACGGGCTTCTACATCAACCCGGTGGAACCGGAGGCGGCCGCTCAGTGTCTGCGGGAGGTGACCGAAGAAGAACTGAGTGAGAAGCTCGGACCCGAGGCGCCGGCGAAAGACATTGCCGGCGCGGAATACCAGATTTGACCTGAGTGCAAGAGATGGACGAACACTGGCGCACGAGAACATGGAGCGCCATTGGTCAGCGGTGAAGGAGCGGTGTCGATGGAGATAGTAATGGTGGCTTCGGAGGTGGCGCCCTTCTCCAAGGAAGGCGGCCTTGCGGACGTGCTGGGATCCCTGCCGTCGGCGCTGGCGGAGCTCGGACAGACGGTTTCCGTGATCAGTCCGCTGTACCGGGGCGTTAAGGAGAATGCGGGCGCAGCTGGAATGCCGCTCGAGAGGGTGGAGGCGGGTTCGTTCACCGTGCCGGTGGGCGAGGCCGACGTACCCTGCGTCACGTGGTGCGGCCGACTGCCCGATTCCGGAGTGACCTTCTACTTCCTGGAGAACGATCGCTACTACAACCGGGCCGGCTACTACACCAACGATACGGACCACACCGATTTCCTGGACAACAGCGAGCGCTTCATCTTCCTTGCGCGCGGCTCCCTGGAGATGTGCCTGAATCTGGACATCCGTCCGGACCTGTTCCACTCACACGACTGGCACACCGGTCTGGTCCCCATCTACGTCCAGCACGTATACCGGGACCGTTTCCCGGACACGGCCACCGTCTTCACCGTGCATAATCTGGCCTATCAGGGGCTGTTCTGGCACTGGGACATGAAGCTGGCGGGGCTGCCATGGAGCCTGTTCAACTGGCGAATGCTGGAGTACTACGGGAACATGTCGTTCCTGAAGGCGGGCCTTGTCGGCGCGGATGCCCTCACCACGGTCAGCAAGCAGTACAGCCGCGAGATCCAGACCGAGGAGTTCGGCTGCGGCATGCACGGCGTGCTGCAGGAGAGGGCGGAAGACCTCTACGGCATCGTGAACGGGATTGACGCTGACGTCTGGAACCCGGCAACCGATCCCTCGCTGCCCGCTCGCTACGATGCGGACGATCTGTCCGGCAAGGGCGAGTGCAAGGTCGAGCTGCAGGAGCGGTTTGGCCTGCCGGTGCGCGAAGACGTTCCGCTGGTGGGCATGGTATGCAGGCTGGTGGACCAGAAGGGGCTTGACCTGCTGGCGGAGACGCTGCCCGACCTGCTGGCGACCGGCATTCAACTGGTGGTCTTGGGCACCGGCGAGCCGCGGTACCACGAACTGCTGAAGCAGGCCGCTAAGCGCGACCCGAAGCACGTGGGCGTATCGCTCACCTACGACGATGCCGCCGCCCACCTTATCGAAGCGGGAAGCGACATGTTCCTCATGCCCAGCCGTTTCGAGCCATGCGGGCTGAACCAGCTATACAGCCTCCGCTACGGGACCGTGCCGGTTGCCCACGCCGTCGGAGGGCTGGCGGACACCGTGGTGGATTACACGCCCGCTGCCGCGCAGGAAGGTTCGGCCACCGGGTTTCTCTTCCAGGGGTATGACCGTCCCGAGCTCGCCGCCGCCGTCCGGCGTGCGGTGGAGGTCTACCAGGACTCCGAGGAATGGACCCGTCTGATGCGAAACGGGATGGCGCAGGACTGGTCCTGGAAGCGGAGTGCCGAGGAATACGTTCGGGTGTACGAGCAAGCACTGCAGAAACTGGCCGCCCAAAGCAGGGGCGGCCCCGGAGCACACAGAAGTGGGTGACAGAGACGAGATAGACCGGCAGCGCGCTGAGGCCGTGCGCGTCCTTCGGGATTGCCGGGACGACTTCGTCTCACGATGGATGGGACGCATCCATCTGCTCAGCCGCGAGAAGGAGACGGTTGGCCTCACGCCGGAACTCGCCAGCCGAGAGGAAGCGGGGAAGTACGTCGACGTTCTGCTCTCTCACATGCAGCGTGGCGTCGAGGGCGACCTGACCGGCTTCTATGATTTGATACTAACCGCCCGACGCTACGACCTCCGCCTGGCCGACATCGCCTACCTGCTGCTGGAACTGAAGAGCGTCGGCAAGCAGATCCTGTTCGAGAACGTGCCGGATGAGCTCAGCGCCTTCCGTGTCGCTCGGTTGGTGGACGATACGGTGGAGGGCATCCTGAGACGGAGCGCCGACCTGTACGAGCTGGCCAGCCAGGCGGACCAGAAGGCCGCGCAGGAGCGGCTGCAGGAGATGTTTGCTGCCTGGGAGTTCGAGCGCGCCGTCATGGACGCCAAGACGCCCGCCGCCCTTTGCGAGCGGATAGCCGCGAAGCTTGCGGAGCGATGGCGCCTGGTGGGAGTAAGGTTGCGCGTGCTGGGTAGAGGGCCTGACGAAGAGCGCGACCTGACGAGCCGCGAAGTCCTGCCCGTGCCGCAGGTACAGGTTTCCAGGCAGTATCTCACCAGCGCGGAGATCAGGGGCGGCGGCACTATAGACATCATCGAGGCCACGCGCCGGCGCCGGGACGTCATTCTGTACGAGGACCTCGGCGCGGCCGAGGAGGTAACAAACGCCGCCGCGCTGCTTGACGCCGGCGTTGGGAGCCTAGCGACCTGTCCGCTGGTCTGCCGTGGGCTGGTGATCGGCGTGATGCTGCTCTACGGCGCCGGCCGGCGGTCAATCCCTCCCGAGGACGGGCGCGCTTTGGCGGACGTGGCCGATGTTCTCGGGGTGGTGCTGGACACGGTTCGTCGGGTGGAGCACTCGGAAAAGGTGATCGGCAAGGAGGAGGTGATCGCCCGGATCGGCCGCGCCCTGCTTGAGCTGCCCACGCGGGGGGCGCTGCTGCAGAGCGTGGTGGAGGCGCTGCGCGATTTTCGCGACTACTTCGACGTTTCGCTTTTCCGAGTAGACGCCGACACGAACGACTGCGTCCTCGTTGCCGAAGCCGGCCGGGGACGCCGCTATCGGCCCGCCGAGTACCGCCAGAGCGTCGGCACGGGCTTCATTGGCATCTGTGCGCAGACGGGACAGACCATCCGGGCGGACGACCTGCAGCAGGACCAACGACGGCTGGTCGCCTTTGACGAGGAGCATCGCGCCCGGAGCGAACTGGCCGTGCCCATCTCCGGAACCGAGCGAGTCTACGGCGTGCTCCACCTTCTGTCCGACCGAGATCACGACTTCCCGGACAGCGACGTCGCCGCCATCGAGCACGTGGCCCCGCATATCGGCGTCGCGCTGCGCAACGCCTGGATGATCTCGCAACGAAGGCACGATCAGTACGAGATCGAGCGCGCCCACCAGGAACTCAGCAACATCATCCGCAGCACGGCCGTCGGCATCACCGGCATCGACCCGAACGGTGTGTTTACGCACTGGAGTCCGAGCTGCGAGTCCATGCTCGGCTATTCCGCGGAGGAAGTGATAGGGCGGATGACGCCGTCCGACCTGGCCGAGGAGCCCTACGACCTGCAGGCGGCTCTGGAGGCCTGCAGGCGCACGGGTCAGACGATGATGGAGCGCCCGCTTCGACGCAAGGACGGCGTCGTGCGCATCATCCGCGAAACGGTGGCTCCGCTGCAGGACGAGGAGGCCCGACACATAGGATTCACCTCCTATCTGGTGGACGTTACCGAGCAGCGCCGCGCCGAACAGCGCATCCGAGCGGAGCGCGACACACTGGCGCTGGTGGTGGGGGCTATGGGCGCCGGGCTTGCCCTTTTCGACGGCGACCTGCGCCTGCAGTGGGCAAACAGCACGCTGATGGAGTGGTTCGGCGTCGGCGAGGAGGCCCTGGGCAAGACCTGCCACGATATCTACCACTGCGGACATGAGGACCTGGGCACCTGCCCGGTGAAAGCGGTGATGGAGCGCGGCGAACCGCAGGTGCGGCTACAGGACCGAACAGATCGAAGCGGCGCCTGGCGATGCTACCAGCACGTCCTCACCCCGATCGAGCACGGCGAGACGCATCTGATCGTGTTGAGCATGGACATCACCGACCAGCGTCGACAGACCGAGCACCTGCGACTGGTGCATAGGCTGGTCGAGCAAGTGGAGACCTCACTCGAAATGGATCGTGTGCTCCATCTGCTGCTCACCGGCGTCACGGCGGGGCACGCGATCGGGCTGAATCGCGCCTTCATCTTCCTGCAGGACGAGGAGGGACACGAACTGCGCGGGACCATGGCCGTGGGGCCGGTGAGCGCCCACGACGCCCGGAGAATCTGGGAGGGACTGGCGGCGACCGAGGAGGCAGCCGGGCAGTTGCCGGTGTCCGGATCTCCTTCCGAGAGCGACAAAGAGCTGACCGATCTCGTCTCCGAACTGAGCATTCCGCTCTCCGCGTCGAGAGACGTGCTCGTCTCCACGCTTCTGAACCGCACCTCCGCCCATGTGGGCAATGCGCGGACCGAATTGCACATGCAGTCGGAAGTAGTCGAGGCCCTGGGACTCGGGGAGTTCGTCTGCGTTCCGCTGGTGGCTCAGAGCGAGCCGGTGGGCATTATTCTGGCCGACAACAAGTACAGCGGCACGCCCGTTACCCAGGACCAGGTAGAGCTCTTGGAGATGCTCTCTCGGCAGGCGTCCCTGGCCATAGCCAACGCCCGATCGTACGAGAAGATCCGCGACCAGCTTGCCGAACTGCGCCGCACGCGCGACCGGTTGATCGAGGCCGAGCGGATGGCCAGCGTCGGACGGATGGCGAGCCACCTTGCGCATGAGATACGCAACCCTCTGACAGCCATCGGCGGCTTTGCCACGGCCATCGCACGCCAGCACGAGACCGATTCCAAGACGCACCGAAACGCAATGGTCATCTACGAGGAAACGAAGCGGCTGGAGCGCACCCTCGCCAACGTCCTCGACTACACGCGTCCGCTTCGGCCGAGCTTCCAGAGCGTGGACGTGAACGCCCTGGTAGAGGAGACGGTGGACCAGTTCCGCACCGAACTGGAGGAGAACGGCATCAGCCTTGGGCTTTCGCTTTCCGATCGGGCGGAGACGGTACAGGGCGACACCGGGATGCTAAAGCAGGTGGTGATTAACCTGATCAAGAACGCCATTCAGTCCATGGAAGGCGTGGCAGCCAAGAGACTGACCGTGACCACCGGCAGGCAAGGCGACGAGGTGCTCATCACTGTATCGGACAACGGAAGCGGTATGAGTCAGGATACGATCGACAAGCTGTTCAGTCCGTTCTTCACGACGAAGGTAGGCGGGATAGGCCTGGGACTGAGCATTTCCCAACGCATCGCTCGGCAGCATGGGGGGCGTATAGACGTGTCCAGTGAAACGGGCCGGGGATCGCGGTTCCGAATCGTGCTGCCGACGGGCGAAGGCCTTCAGCAGGAACAGGAAAAGGCGGCGGCCGTGCGCGGCCAAGCAGAAAGGGGTGGAAATGATGGCCGTTATTCTACTGGTTGAGGACGAAGAGAGCCTCCAGCTCCTATATCAGCAGGAACTTGAAGAAGAAGGTTACGAAGTGCTGACGGTTGGCGACGGCAAGTCCGCTGTTGAAGCTGCGCTGAGGCATTCTCCCGACGTCATCATCATGGACATCAATCTGCCAGAGAAAATGGACGGTATCGAGTCCATGTCGAAGATTCTCAGCCAGAACCGGGATATCCCGGTCATCATCAACACCGGTTACAGCGAATATCAGGACAGCTTCATGAGCTGGGCGGCAGATGCATACATCCTCAAGTCGGCCGATATGGAGCCCCTGAAGGAAGCAGTTCGCGAGGCTCTGGAGAAACGAAGGGGCGCCGGACAGGGCATGGACGCCTGAACGGGCTATCGGGAACGGCACGAAATGGAAGTGAGCAGGGCGCTCAGGAGTTCACTCGCGATGTTACTGGCCGGCGGCCAGGGCGAACGTCTGTACCCGCTGACCAAGGACCGGGCCAAACCCGCCGTGCCGTTCGGCGGAACCTACCGCATCGTCGATTTCACCCTGAGCAACTGCCTTAACAGCGGGTTGCGCCGCATCTGCGTGCTCACACAGTACAAGAGCGACTCGCTGAACCGCCATATACGGCTGGGTTGGGACATACTGAATCCGGACATCGGCGAGTACGTGGAGATCCGCCCCCCACAGCAGCGCATGAACAGCGACTGGTACCTGGGTACCGCCCACGCGATATACCAGAATATCTATACACTGGAGCATGAGAAGCCGCGCTACGTGATTGTGCTCGGCGGCGACCACGTGTACCGTCTCGACTACTCAAGGATGCTCAGCGCCCACGTCGCCGCGGAGGCCCACGTGACCGTCGCCTGTGTGGCACGTCCGTCCAGCGAGGCCGCCGGCCGCCTGGGCGTCGTGTCCATAGACGAGAACATGCAGGTGCTGAGCCTGGAGGAGAAGCCGGAAGAGCCGGAGCAGTTCATGGACGGTGACGGCGACTGCCTCTGCTCGATGGGCATTTATGTTTTCGACACCGACGTTCTCGTGCATCGGGTGATAGAGGATGCCCGCAAGCAGACGTCGCACGACTTCGCCCGCGACGTGATACCGGCGATGCTCGCCCGCGGCGACCGCGTCTTCGCATACAAGCTCGGTCGGCGCTATTGGCGCGACATCGGCACCCTGGATGCCTACTGGCAGGCCCACATGGACCTGGTAAGCGTGCAGCCGGAGTTCGACCTGTACGACCGGGACTGGCCCATCCGGGGTTACTCCCAGGCGCGGCCCCCCGGCAAGTTGGTTTTCGGCGGCGGGCCCCCCGGGGCGCCGAAATGCGAGGTCTACAACTCGCTGATATCCAATGGTGCCATCGTCAGCGGAGCGTTCGTGAAGGATTCGGTGATCGGACCCGATGTTCACGTGGAGGTCGGCAGCAGGATAGAGGAGTCCGTCATCCTCAATGACACGTATGTCGGACGCGACGCAACCATCAGGAGGACGATAGTGGACAAGCACAACACCATTCCCGACGGCGCGTGCATCGGCTGCGATCCCGAATGGGACAAGCGTCATTTCACGATCAGCGCCGGCGGCGTCGCAGCGGTGCCCAAGAACATGCCCTACCCACGTGATTGAGTTGTCTGGAGTCTGGTATGTCCAACAGCAATCCGAATCAGCAGGCCGGGAGCGGCGGGCGAGAGGACCGGATTACGGCGATTCTCCGTGACCCCGGTTCCGTCTTCGTGTACTGGCGTCTTCAGGGCCACCGCAGTGCCGGACTCACGCGGGAGTTCGGCCGCGAGCTTCGTCTCGTGCTCCGTGTCCTTAATCTTTCCGACGGCGGCACGCAGAGCATCCCGGTCCAGAACCCCAACGGCAACTACTACGTGCGGGTGGCGCCGGGTACCACGTACGGGTTCGAGCTGGGCGCCCGTGTGGGCGGAAGCTGGCGGACCATCTGCCGGACCGAGAGGATGAGCACGCCACCCGCACCCGGGACGCCCCCCGCCGCAATGGGGCTGCTGAGCACCCCAGTGGAGGAGCCGTCGCGCCGCGAAAACGGTGACCGCAGGGCCCGGCTGTCTCGGCTGCCCATTCCCGGACTGCACTACGAGGCGGCCCCGGTCGGCGGTAGCTCTTCGTCTTCCAGCGCCCGCTTGTCATGATCGTTTCTTCAACCACGCGTTCAGGTGTCTGTCCATGAGAGGCTATCTGGCCCTTCTGCTGCATTGCCATCTGCCATACATTCGCCACCCCGAGCACGATGATTTCCTCGAGGAGGACTGGTTCTACGAGGCGGTGGCGGAGACCTACGTGCCCCTGCTGAACGTGTTGCAGAGCCTGGACGCGGAGGGCGTGCCGTTCCGCCTGTCGGTATCGTTCAGCCCCAGTCTGTGCGAGATGCTGGCGAACGATCTTCTCCGGAAGCGTTGCGTCCGGTACCTGAACCGGCAAACGGAGATCGCCGGGCGAGAGCTGGCCCGGCATAAGGGAACGGAGACGGAGCAGGTGGCGCGGATGTACCTGAGCCACTATAAGCAGGTGCGGCATACCTACGTGCATCGCTACGGCTGCGACATCCTGGCCGGGTACAGGCGGCTTGCCGAGAGGGGGCGGGTGGAGCTGATGGCGTCCGCCGCCACGCATGCCCTGTTGCCGCTGCTGGAGACCCAGGAGAGCCGCACGGCCCAGGTCGCAACCGGCGTGGCCAACTATTCCAAGCACTTCGGGATGCAACCGCGCGGCTTCTGGCTTCCGGAGTGTGCCTACGTGCCCGGCGTCGAGGATCTGTTAGCGGACCGCGGCATCGAGTACTTCTTTGTTGATACGCACGGCCTGCTTCTGGCGGATCCTCGGCCTCCTTATGGTGTGTTCGCCCCTCTGGCCACGCCCGCTGGCCCGTACGCCTTCGGCCGCGACGTGGAGACGTCCAAGCAGGTATGGAGCTCGGACGAAGGATACCCCGGCGATCCCGTCTATCGTGAGTTCTACCGGGACATGGGATTCGACGCCGACTGGGACTACGTTTCGCGCTACGCCGTCGCCGGAGGCACGCGACGCTACCTGGGCTTCAAGTACCATCGCATTACGGGCGACGTTCCGCTCTCCGACAAGGCGCCGTATGATCCCGGCCTCGCCGCCGAACGTGCGTCGGCCCACGCCGAGGACTTCGTTCGCAGGCGCGTCAGCCAGGTGGCCACAGTCGGCTCGGCCACCGGACTGGCGCCCCTCATCGTGGCCCCATACGACGGAGAGCTGTTCGGCCACTGGTGGTTCGAGGGCGTGCAGTTCCTCGCGTCCGTGCTTCGCAAGGTCGCGCAGTGCGGCGAGCTGACCTGCGTTACTCCGGGCGAGTATTTGCAGCGAAATGTGCGTCCGGACAGCCGCCCCCTGCAGCCGGGCCGACCGGCCACGTCCACATGGGGAGACAAGGGTTACTTCGAGGTCTGGGTGAACGGATCCAATGACTGGATATACCCGAGGCTCCAGCATGCCGAGGCACGCATGGTCGAGGCGGCCGACCGGTTCCACGATGCCCGCGGAATGCTCAGGCAGGCGCTGAACCAGTGCGCCAGGCAACTCATGCTCGCCCAGGCCAGCGACTGGCCGTTCCTGATGTGCACGGGCACCGCAAAGGACTACGCCACCTGGCGGTTCAACGACCTGATGGAACGCTTTGACGGCCTGCACGATCAGGTAAGGGCCGGCAGCGTGGACCCGGACCTGCTTGCCGACTGCGAGGCACGCGACGACATCTTCCCGGAGATGGACCATCGGGTCTTTGCGGTTTCGGGCGGCTGCAGACGCGGCTGAGCGCTTGCCTGGATTGACAGACGGCGGCGGGCGCAATATACTCTCCGTCCCGCCACATGCGGGGAAGCCCGGATGCGCTGACCCATACGATGTTGACCCTTACAGGAACGGATAATGAGCGCGTGCAACGTAGCCTTGTTCGGATGCGGTACCGTCGGAACGGGGGTGGCCCGTATCCTGCTGGGGGACGGCCCATTGGCGAGCCGCCTCAGCAGGGAGGTCCGCCTCAAGTACATCGTTGACGCACGTGTGGATGCGATCCGGGACGAGCTGGGTGACCCAGATTCGGTTTGCTTCACGACGCGCATCGACGAGGTCCTGGAGGACGAGCAGGTTGAGGTCGCTGTGGAGCTCTTCGGCGGCACCGAGGCGGCGCGTGAACTGGTGCTGCAGGCTGTTCGGTCGGGTAAGGATGTGGTGACGGCGAACAAAGCCCTGCTGGCGGAACACGGTGACGAGATCTACCGAGTGGCCCGGGAGAACGGTGCGAGCATCGCGTTTGAAGCGGCTGTCGGGGGTGGGATCCCCATCATCGCCGCACTGCGAGAGGGCTTCGTCGGGGACCGCATCGACAGCGTCTACGGAATCGTCAACGGCACGTCCAACTACATCCTCACCCGGATGCTGGGCGGGGGCATCAGCTACGATGAGGCCCTCCGCGAAGCCCAGGAAAAAGGCTATGCAGAGGCCGATCCCACGCTGGACGTCGAAGGCATGGACTCCGCCCATAAGCTCGCGGTGCTGGCCCGCATCGCATTCGGCAAGCATGTGGACATCAATGACATCCCCTGCCGGGGCGTAGCCGGCATGCGGCTGCAGGACCTGATATATGCCCGCGCGCTCGGGTACGCCGTGAAGCTTCTGGCCGTTGGCGTTCGCAGGGACGGCGCGCTCGAACTCGCCGTGCATCCCGCACTGCTTCGCGCCGACCATCCGATGGCCGCCATCGCAGGCGCGTACAACGCCATTTGCGTGCACGGCAGCCACGTGGGGGAAGTGGTGCTCACCGGCTTGGGGGCGGGCAGGGAACCGACCGCCAGCGCCGTCGTCGGCGACATTGCGCGCGTGGCAATGGGCACCTACCGCACCACGTTCGGTTCGCTGGCCCAGTTCGGGCAGGTGGACGATGCGGACATCACGCCGCCGGGTGAACTCGAGGCGCGCTACTATGTGCGGTTGGACTGCGTTGATAGGGCCGGCGTGCTTGCTCAGGTGGCCGGTATCCTCGGCGAGGAGGCGATCAGTGTCGCGTCCGTTCGTCAGCAGGAGGCGCCGGAACCGACGGATGGACTGGTGCCGGTGGTGCTGATGACGCATCGCACCCGAGACGCCGCTGTGAGGCGGGCGCGGGACCGAATCAGCCGGCTGGAGGTCGTTCGCGGGGAGACCATTTGCGTTCTTAAGGTCCAGGATCTTTAAGGCAGAGTAATGGCAGAGAACTCGGGCGAAAGACGGATGAAGTACTGCCTGATCGTGCCCGATGGAGGAGCGGATGCTCCCGTGCGGCAACTGGGCGACCTTACGCCGCTCGAGGCCGCCGATATCCCGGAGATGGACTGCGTCGCCCGCGAGGGCCTTCTCGGCGTGACATCCCACGTCCCCGCGCGCATGACGCCGGGGAGCTCCGTCGCCCTGATGAGCGTGGCCGGATACGATCCGCGACGATACTTCACCGGCCGGGGGCCGCTCGAAGCCGCGGATCTGGGCTTGGACATGGGCGACCGCGACTGGGCCGTGCGGTGCAATCTGGTGACCGTGACGGACGGCGTGCTGCGCGATTTCACCGCCGGGCACATTTCCACGAGCGAGGCCGCCGAGCTGATCGCAGCCCTCGACGAGGAACTGGGCGGCGACACGCTCAGCTTCCACGTGGGCACCGGATACCGGCACATCATGCTGAAGCGCGATTCCGGCGCACTTGACGCCGAAACACTCCCGCCGCACGACGTCGTCGGATTACCCATCGTCGATACCCGTCCCACGGGCCCGAATGCAGGGGAGTTCCTTGATCTGATGGAGAAGTCGCGCAGCGTGCTCCGCAACCATCCCGTGAACGCGGCCCGGGTCGCCGAAGGAAAGAGCGTCGCCAACATGATCTGGCTTTGGGGACAGGGCACGCGGCCTCGCATGGAACCCTTCAGTGACCGGTTCGGTGTGCGGGGGGCCGTGATCAGCGCCGTCAACCTGGCCCGAGGAATCGGCAAGCTCATCGGCTGGCAGGTCATCCATGTCCCGGGCGCCACCGGTTACCTGGACACCGACTACGGGGCCAAGGGACGGGCCGCGGTGGAGTCCTTGCGCGAGCGGGACCTGGTTCTGGTTCACATAGAAGCCCCGGATGAAGCCAGCCACGAGGGCGACGCCGGGGCCAAGGTGCGCGCTCTGGAGCAGATAGACCATCACATAGTCGGTCCGGTCATGGAGCACCTGCGAGTGCGGTCGGGCCGAGTGCTCGTTATGCCGGATCACATCACATCGGTCGTGGACGGCAAACACAAGCGCGGACTCGTGCCGTTTGCGCTCTGGGGCGAGGGCGTGGAGGCCGCCTCCGGCGTCGGCTTCAACGAGCCGGAAGCCGAGGGAACCGGCGTCGAGATGCCGGACGGCCATGATCTGATGGCGCAGTTGATCGGGCACGAAAGGCGCGGCTGAAGGCCCGTCGGCTTGCTATTCGGGCCGCCTGTGTCTATAATGGCTCTTCCTCCGGTGGGGACGTAGCTCAGCTGGGAGAGCGCGGCACTCGCACTGCCGAGGTCGAGGGTTCGAATCCCTTCGTCTCCACCATTATCAACGTCCAGGGCAGACGGTCCAAGTGCGTCACCGAATGAGGAGCGTGCAGTGGCCGAGTTGCGATTTGAGACGTTCGAAATGCCCATCGCGCCGCTGGGACCGGACAATCCGCTCCCCAAGTTTCCTCGACCCAAACGGCGGCAACGGCCGCGCACGGAGCCGCACCCCAGCCTGACCGAGGAAGACCTTCGCTACATGGGCTACGGCGTCGGGCATGGGCTGCTCCCATACACGGTTCAGAGCGAGTACACGCGCTCGCTGGAGAGGCGTCCTCTGCGGGCCGCCGTGCTGGAGAACGAGACACTGAAGGCCGTCTTCCTGCTGGAATGGGGCGGCCGCCTCTGGTCTCTGTTGCACAAGCCGACCGGGCGGGAACTGCTGGCGCGGAACCCGGGCATTTGCCTCGCGAACTTCGCCCTGCGGGGGGCGTGGTTCAGCGGGGGCGTGGAGTGGAACGGCTGCGTGTCCGGACACGGTCCGTTCACCTGTTCGCCGCTCTTTGCGGCGCGCGTTGCGGGGCTTGGCGGCAACCCCGTGCTTCGGCTCTACGAATGGGAACGCATACGCGGAATTCCCTTCCAGATGGACTTCTACCTGCCGGACGACCGTCCGGTGTTGCTGGCGAGAATGCGCGTTCGCAACCCGCATTCGAGCGTGGTGCCGATGTACTGGTGGTCGAACATAGCCGTGCCCGAAGCGGATGACGTCAGAGTGCTCGTGCCGGCGCGAGAGGCGATAAACTACGGTTATGACCATTGCCTGCGCCGCGTACCGGTGCCGCGTCTTGACGACCGGGACGTTAGCTACTCGGCCAACCTGGACGGGGCGGTCGACTTTTTCTACTGTATCGAGGGCGAGCAACGTCCCTGGATCACGGCGGTCGATGGGACGGGCCGGGGCTTGTTTCATGCCAGCACATCCCGTCTGAAAGGTCGCAAGCTGTTTGCGTGGGGCCGGGGGCCGGGAGGTGGCAGGTGGCAGGAGTTTCTGTCCGGCGGCGGGCCCGATTACATCGAGCTACAGGCCGGTTTGGCTCGCACCCAGGGCGAGTGCCTGCCTATGCCGGCGCACGCGGAATGGGAGTGGCTTGAGGCGTACGGCACGGCCGAGGTCGATCCCGCCGTTGCCCACGGCGAGGAGTGGCATGTGGCGTGGCGTCACGTGGACACTTACCTGGACCGAACGGCGCCGCAGAGGTGGCTCGAAGATGAGCTTCAGCGCAGCAGGGGTATGGCTCTCCGGCCGCCGGAGGAGGTAATGCAGCAGGGGAGCGGCTGGGGTGCGCTGGAACTGCAGCGACGGGCGGCAGCCAGGGAGAAGCCTTTCTGCTCCCGGGCGCTGGTGTTCGGCGACGAGTCTCTCGGTGCAGAACAGGAGCCGTGGCGGGCGCTGCTTGCGACGGGCATCATGCCCGAGACGCCGCCGGGGGAAGCGCCGCGTTCCTGGATGGTCCAACCCGAATGGCGGCGATTACTCGAGGGCTCGCTTGAGGGTGAGGGCGCACATTGGCTCAGTTGGCTGCACGTGGGCGTGATGCGCCACAACGCCGGCGAGGTCGAGGCGGCACGGGACGCCTACCGGAGATCGCTAGACGACCGTCCATCGGCCTGGGCGTATCGTAATCTGGCGGTGCTTGCCGATGAAGCGGGCCGTGAGGCGGAGAGCGCCGATCTCCTGCTCAACGCGGCAAGCCTGGCTCCGGGCTGTGTGCCGCTTTGGGTGGAGTGCGTGCGCGCCCTGCTGCACGCGGACAGAGCTCAGGATGCAGCCGACCTGCTGGACCGCGCAAAGGTCGGCGTGGCCTCGCATCCGCGCGTTCGCATCCTGCGGGCGCAGGCGGCCCTGGCTGCGGACGACCTGGACACGGTCGAATGCATCTTGCTGAGCTGCATTGAGCTCAGTGACCTGCGCGAGGGGGAGGAGATTCTCACCGACTTGTGGTTCGCCTTGCAGGAGAAGCGCGCCGCCCTCGCCGCATGCGTACCGGTGAACGACGCGCTGAAGCAGTGCATCCGATGCGGCTGTCCCCCTCCGCCCGGCATCGACTTCCGGATGGCCGGGACCTGATCGCTTGGCACGGACGCCTGGCAGCACTTCGGATCGGCTTTCGCAGCACCTCGACGGCAGTCAATCTCGGGCTTTCTTGGCTACTATGATGGCCCCCCAGCCGCCCTCGATGCTTGCCTCGCGTGTCGCCTCGCAGATGGTCATCCCCGCCTGTGTGATCTCAGTACAGTACCAGTCGAGTGTTTCGCAGCGGATCCCGCTTCGCAGATGAGGCGGCAGGTCCCGGTCCAGTAGTTCGGCGCCGCCCCGTGTCTCCTCATCCAGCTTCGCGAAGACGCACGGATAGTGCTCGCGGACGTCGCGTAGCGCGAGCCCGCAGTTCAGGAACAGAACTCCATCTCGGCGGAGGCAAGCGGCAGCATTCGCCAGGTACCTGCGCCGATCTTCATCCTGCCAGAGACAGTGGAGTGTCTTGATGTCGATCCACAGATCGTATGCCCGATCACCGGGCAAGGAGTCACATACCAGATCAAGGCACAGGAACTCGACGGTCACTCCCAGATCACGGGCAACTTCCCGGGCACGGGCTATCGCCGTTGGGGAAACATCCACGCCCGTGACGCTGTACCCTTGCCGGGCCAGACCGATGGCGTTAAGGCCATCGCTGCAGCCGGCCTCAAGCACCCGGGCTCCCTCGGACGGCGCCCATCGCGATTCGATGAAGTCACGGAAAGCCTTTGGAGTGGCAAGGCCCGGGCGCCAATGCTCTCGACCCTCTGCGTACGCTTGCCGGTAAGTGCGTTCCCAATGCGCTTTGTAGTCTCTCATGGTTGTCTGCCAGGAGCGGAGGGTTATCCGTACCGGCCGTGTTCATACGCCGCGTCCAGCATCGCGATCACGTTACGCGCCGGGCAGCCGGGCTGGATGTTGTGGACCTGGTTGAAGACGAACCCACCGCCGGGCTTGAAGATGCGCATGCGTTCGGCTACGTGCTGCGTGACATCCTCAGGCGACCCTGTGGGTAGAACGTGCTGCGTGTCGCACCCGCCGCCCCAGAACACGATGCGTCCACCGAACTCGTCTTCCAGCCTTTGGGGATCCATGTTGGCCGCCGATGTCTGGACGGGATTCAGTATGTCGATGCCGCACTCGATGAGCGTCTCGATGTAGCGGTAGATGGACCCGCAGGAGTGAAGGAAAACCTTCAAATCCGTGTGCGCGTGGACCCAATCGCAGAAGCGCCTGTACGCAGGCGCGTTGACCGCACGGAACGTCTCAGGGGAGTAAAGCTCGGAACGCTGCGTGCCCATGTCGTTGCCGATGACAAGGGCGAAGACCTTGCCGCCGACCGCCTCATGCGCAAGGGCGGCTCGGGCGATCATGGCGTCGCACGCCTTCTCGACGTACTCGCGCGCCCTCTCTGGCTCCAGGGCCACCAGCGTTACCCAGGTGACTAGGCCGCCAAGGTTCAGATCGAACAGGTTGCCCCCGAAGAAGCTGCCGAGAATGGCGCAGTCCGTGTTCTCGTAGAGGAATTCTGCGCGCGAGCTCAGTTCGCCGAGCTGCTCGTCCGTGTAGGTGTCGGCGGGACGGAAGTCGGCCAGCGACGGCAACTCGCTCTCGCCCATCATCCCATCCGGCAGGTCGAAGTACAGACCTCCCTGAGGCATTCGGTATTGGACACGGCCGGAGGAAGCGCGCAAAACCCAGCAGCCGTCTGGTTCGTGCTGGGGCTGCACATCCTTCGGCATGAGGAACTCCAGACCCTTGCGAGGCGACCAAGGAGTCCAGCGGCCGACGCCCGCGTTGCGGCCGGGCGCCTCCAGGCCGATCACGTCAATGTGGAAGCGCTTCCGAATGTCTTCGTCAGGGAATCCCAGCATCTGCTGGGGGTCATAGACGGCCACGGGTCGCTGCTCCAGGCCCAGCTTGTCCCGGAGTTCAGCCAGCGCGACCGCGTGAATGCCGGTCGACCGCATGCCTCCGCAGTCGATGGGGACGCGGTCCGGTTCCTCGAAGCGCAACGTCTGCATCACCCGTTCGCGGCCGTTCATCGGTTGCTTCTCCCACCGTTCCAAACGACACCGCAGACTCGCCGGAGGCCGACATCGCCGTGCTCCGTTGGCAGTAGCAGGCCCTCGGGCCTTCGGCGACCTCGTTTGGCGTTCTGCGCCCTAGACTATCGTAGACAATGCCGGACGCTACAGCAAAGGGCCGGGGCGAGCGTGTTAGGGGGGAGCCTGGAGCCGGCGCGGGCCGGCCCCGGCCCGATTATCGGCAGGAGAGCATTGATGCGGGGACCGGATCCGGGCGATAATCGGCATTGAGCTGCACTGATCCTCGGCTGGAGGCTTGCGATGGCTACTCCCACTCGCCGTCCGCGCACTTGGTTCGTCAAGTTGTGTTCGTATGCCTGCCTGGCATTGGGCACCGCGGCTTTCGCCGTCTTTGCGGTGCTGGCTGCTGTGGCCTGCTGGCGCGTCTTGCAGCGGCAGAGGGGTTTTATGCAGCTTCTCCCGGCCTGTTCGCTCGCCCTTGTCTTGGCATTCGTCCTCGCCTGCGCCGGTCAAGCGCTTTCACTCCTGCTATGCATCTGGGAAGAACTGGCCGTTCTGCGGTCCCGTGCGGCCGAGCCAGGCACGGGTGATGCGATACTGCCGCTCGATGGGCTGGTAAGGGTCGG
>CAZZNQ010000017.1:33064-51560 GCA_964655775.1 uncultured candidatus Brocadiaceae bacterium
GATGCGAACCGGCAGCAGTGACGGTGGGAGCGGGAGCTTTTTCCCTCTGGATTCCGCGCGCCATTTGGGGTATCGTTACGCCTGTAACAAGGGCCGCGTCATGGCAAAGCTGGCAGGAGGAGGCGGGGATGCCCTTCGAGCCGACGGAGCAAATGGTCTGTCCGGTTTGTGGGAAGCCGTTGGTCGCCCGGTCCAGGCACGGTCGGGGGGCCGTCCGGTGCTCGCATTGCCGTGCCGTTGTGCCTTTGATCGAGCATGTTCGATGCCCGATCTGCGGGAAGCGCGTGGCTCGCCCGAGCACCGGATCCACGGGTAGCCTCCGCTGCAGGCTTTGTCGCACCCGGTTCCCGATCAAGCCACTTGGGCGCTCGAAGGGGGTCGGGGCGAAACCGGCTTCCACGTGGTCGCCTGCCCAGCAGGTGTTCTACTCCGCCCTTGTCTGCGGCCTCGCGGTTGCCTTGGCAGTGTTCCTGGATGCCGCGGAGAACGACCCGGAGGCGGCGATGGTACAGGTTGCATGCCTCGCCTTGGGTCTGGTGGTGTTTCTGCTGTACGGTTCGCTCGTAGCGTTGCACAGTTAGCGCGCGGGCTCCCGGGCGCCGGATGGGGGCGATTCGGGGTGTGTCTCAGTTTGGTCGCGGCATTTGATGCCCATCGTAGCGTAATGCTACAGCATTGGGGAGCGGTTTCTGTTCCTGGCCATAAGCGTTGTATCCTGTTGTTAGTAAATGCTTTACGATATACAACGTGCTTTTGCGGGGTCCTTCTGAGGGGCGCCGCGTGCTGTTGGCACAACCTTTGCTTCCTCCTATGGCGTTCTTTGAGTGAGTCGCATCAAGTTCCCATTATTAAGTGAAGGAGGTCCATTGTGAGCGACCTCGTACTGAGACTGTGGGTGGCGTTGAAGTCGAAGAAGGGTCAGAGTTTGGTGGAGTACGCGCTGATTCTGGCTCTGGTGGCAATCGTGGTGATTACGGCCCTGACCGCCCTCGGCGGCAGCGCTGAGAACGCCATGACGAATGTTTCCACAACGATTGATGGCGCAACGTAAGTCTTAGAGTCATCAGGACCGGCCCGTCCCTCGCGAGGGACGGGCCGTCCCGACTCGACTTGCGTGCTCCCAGACGGCAGTAACTGGAAGTTGAACTGGTTGGACAGGCGAAGCAGATGGGAAAGCCAATAGGCAAATTCGGCGGTTACTGCAAGTCCAGAAGGGGACAGGGAGTGGTCGAGTATGCGCTCCTTCTTATCCTGGTGGTCGCCGTCGTAGTTACTGCCTTGGCCAGTATCGGAGACAGCAACCCCGGGGGCAACCCCATGCAGAGCGTCGCGCAGACGCTCGAGGATTCCTGAACGAGCGCCGCTTCTTTTATCCCCGGCGCCACGACATTCTGAACGGAAGACCCGACTGAGTGGACGTACCGGGCAATGTCTCTTTGCCCGTTTGTAGCTACCTCCTCCCAGCCCGTCCGGTTTTCGCCGGGCGGGCTCGCCTTTGTACCCCCTCCGAGCATAGTCTGACCGGCCCCCGGACCCGGACCTGACGTGCGTCCACCGGTTCCGTCGGCCCGTTGTGTGTCTCCTCCTGCAGGCAAGAATCGCCCCGTATGACCCGAAAAATCCGGTTTTTTCGGTTTTTCTCGATTTTTTGGCCAAGAATCCGGGGACTTTTTACGTCTAATAGGGTGAGTAGTACGGGAGAGTTCACCTTCTGAGGGCGACAGGGTGGAATCGGGAGTCGAAGCTAACATCATCGAACGCTGCTGCCGAGGTGATCGTGAGGCCTTTGCGCGGCTCCTGTTCGAGTACCGGGAAGACTCCTACCGATTCGCCTATCGCCTTACCGGGACGCACCAGGATGCGGACGATCTCCTGCAGGAGACCTGGATGCGGGCTTTTCAGTCCATCGGCGATTTCGCAGTGCGGTCTGAGTTCCGCACCTGGCTCTGGCGGATCATGCTGGGGTGTGCGGTTGACCGGCGCCGGCAACGAGGTGGACGAAAAGCCGAACGGCGGATGCCAGCAGGACTGCGTTCGTCGCCCGCTACGGACCCGTGGGAGCAGGTGAAGGCGAACGAGACGCGAGCGCGCGTCGGCCGGGCGCTCAGCGACCTTCCGCCCGAGCAGGCGCACGCGCTGATCCTGGTGGCCGAGGAGGGGCTTTCATATGCACGGGGGGCTCAGGTTCAGAACTGCCCGGAAGGCACGTTTGCGTGGCGGGTGTTCGCCGCCCGGCAGCGGCTCCTGGAAGAGCTTTCGGATGAGTGAAGGAGGGAAACACCATGTTGTGTAAGAACGCTCTTGCCCTGATCTCCAAGGAGATCGACGGCGAGCTGACCGATGCCGAGAGACGGGAGCTGAAGGAGCACCTCTCTCGGTGTCCCGATTGCGCGTGCGCCCGTGACGCATACGGTCGCGTCGAAGCGGAGACATTCGGTAGCGAAGTCCCAATACCTTCGGACGAGTACTGGGCCGATTTTGCCCGGCGAGTGATTCCGCACCAGGAGATCCGTGCGACGGGGCGCGGCTACAGTGGGGTCCTGATCGCCGTCTGCGGCTACGCCCTGGCAGCCGTGTGCATGGCGGTGCTGGGGTTGACGTGGCTTCGTGCAGAGAAGCCCGAGGGTCGAGCGCTCGGATCGGTTGCGGGCCGAGCGCCTGCCCCGGCGGAACTGCCCTGGCCGGTCGAGATGCCCCCGCTGAGGCCGGCCATGCAGCAGGAGCAGGCGGAGGCATTCCGCGTGCTTAAGGCCTACTTCCAGGGGGGGCTGCAGTGGATGGCCCAGGACGGCGAACAGACCGAGATCGGGGTTTCGTCGACAGGATCCTCGTCGCCGGCGGGCAGCGACAACGCCCTTGTGGTGAGCCTGGGTGTGGTGTGCGCAGATGCTGCCGGCAGTTCGGAGATGATCAGTTCGCCCACGTTGATGATCCTGCCGGGGGCGGAAGCGCAGTTCCGCATGCAGGGACGGGGCGGTTTCTCCGGGGAGGTCCTTCGGTATCGCTGCGCGTACTCCGCAACGAGTTCACTGGTACTGGTGACGGTGGAGCTGACGCCGCGCGATTCCGGAATGCCGGTGCGTCTCTCGGCCGTAGTCGACCGTCGGATGCGAGATGATTCGCCGGTCGCCTTCTCGCGCAGCGGCGACCACAGCTACTTGCTCATGCTCCATCGCAATGGCGCAAGATCTGATGTCCCGGCAGGTAAGGAAGCATGAAAGCCCTGACCCTCGCAAGCATATGTCTTTGCGTAGCGGTGCCTTCGGCCACGGGTGCGACGCTCTCGGTCGAGGGGCTGCCATCGCGCGCATGGGGGGGAGAGGCGCTTACCGTCCAGGTTACGATCCGCGACGCCGAACTTATGTCGGCACGTCAGGTCACTTGCGCGTTCAGCTACGAGGACTGGGCTGTCGGTGGACGGACGTTTCAGCTTGAGGGTTCGGGCGTGGAGACCAAGGTTTTGCCGGAAAACGGCCGTGCCACATTCGCGGTGCAGCTTCCGGAAGTGCCCGTGCGGATTCGCGCTATGTTCTCCATCCGGGCCGTGGGCGCCGAGGAGGGCGAGCGGCAACTGAGCCGGAAGGTGGAGATATTCCCACGTGTGGCCTTTCAGGACTTTGCCGAGGCGTATTCATCGGTCAAGATCGGAGCAGTCTACATAAGCCCGGATGGCGCGGTCCGAAGTCGCCTGGAGGAGGCCGACTGTGTCGAGCTGGCTTCGGCTGCAGCGGTCCGCGTGTTCCGTGGCGATTGCATCTTCGCCGTGGGACCGAGTCGCGGTGGCCACTCCGGTATTCGGGCCGCATTGCGCGAAAGGGCCCGGGAAGGGCTGCGCGTGGTCTGGCTGGAGAAGCCGTCGGCCGCCTCTTTGGGGAAGCAGGCACCGGCTGAGGCGCGGATTCTGGCTCCAGATTCGGGAGTCTTCGAAGGGCTTTCTCAGGCCGACCTTCGCGATTGGCGATCGGTGCGGAACGCGATTGTGTCTACGGTCGGCTGGCCGAGCGGTGGCAATGGCATTGTGCTGGCGGACGTGCCCGGCACGGCGGAGCCCGCTGCCGTGTGTATTGAGGGACGTTGCGGGCGGGGCCGCATTCTGTGGTGCGGTTTCGCTATCGGGGAGGCGTTGTCCGGGGAGCCGGTCGCGGAGCGTCTGCTCCTGAACCTGCTTCGCTGGGGTTCCGGGCAAGCCTCCCCTCAACTCGCGCCGCACGTTCGGGTAGCCGCTTTGTCCGGCGCTGCATTCACTTTGGAGCGCGTCGGTGTGCTGGGAAGTACAGGACCAATGGGGAAAGGAGATCTGCTTATAGACGGTGGGGATTCGTTAGCCGGGGCTGTCGTGCGAGACCTTCAAGTCTTGCTTAGGGAAGGCGGCGCGGCCATACTATTGGGTGCCGGGCCGGAGGAGATGGACAAGTTGAGTGAAATGCTGAAACACAGATGGCTGAGCGATGTTCACAGCGTTCCGCCGTCGTTGCGTGCGCGTCGGGCGCATTCCGTAGTCGTCCCGGCGCTCGTGCACCATCGCCTGCTGGACGGCGTCCGTCCGGAGGACGTGCAATCGCTTGTGAATGGGGTTATCGAGAGGGAGCACTGGGCCGTCTCGATTGAAGCCGATCAAGAGCACTTCGTCGACCTCGTGGGCGGCGGATTGCTGACGAAGTTCGAGCGGGACGGGATCTGCCTGTTACTTTGGCAGCTGCCCTTGGGGAAAGGTGGGGGAAGTGCGGCGGAGAGAGTTCTCTCTGCTCTGCTGACCAACGCCGGGGCTGAGCTCCATCCCGTGGGGACTTACTGAAGGAGCAACCAGGATGAAATCAGTACAGCATCTTACCATTCTGACCTTTCTGTTGGGAGTGATGGCGTGGACGTCCGTTTCGGCGGGGGAGGCGGTGCAGCGCACGAGTGAGCCCCTCACCGTCGCGGTATTGGAGTTCGAGACCGAAGATCGTGCCGTTGTTGACCTCGGCCAGAAGATCAGCGACCTCCTCACCGTGTTCATGTCCGCCGAGGAAGGCATGGAGATGGTGGAACGCGCCCAGGTGGAGGCCGCCCTCAAGGAGATGGAACTCGGAGCTTCGGGCATTGTCGCGTCGGACCAGGCGACCCGCATCGGCGGCATGGTCGGTGCGCAGGTGCTGGTTACGGGCCGCGCTTTCCTGGTCAACGAGAAGCTCTATATTGCCGGCAAGGCTATTAGCGTTGAGACCAGCCGCGTCAACGCCCAGCTTGTCCGCGGTTCGCTGGACGAGGATCTGGACGTTTTTGCGCAGGAACTCGCCTCAAAGCTGGCTGGGTGGCTGCGCGAAAACGCCGACAGAATGGTCGCTCACATCCAGACGCCGGCGGATCAGGTCCAGAAGATCCGTAAGGCTCTCGGAAAGAAGCAGCGGCCATTGGTCTCGGCACTGGTCTACGAGCAGCACATCGGTCAGGCCACCGTTGACCCGGCCGCCGAGACCGAACTGGTGTACCTCATGAAGAAAGTCGGCGTGCCCGTCATCAGCACGCAGAAGCTGCACGTTAGTGACTGGGCTGAGGCGTACATGCGCGACGCCGACCTGCCGATGCCTTCCGAGCTGAAGAAGGCCGACATCGTGGTGGTCGGAGAGGGCTTCAGCGAGTTCGCCGGCCGGCGTGGCAACCTGATCAGCGTGAAGGCACGCGTGGAGATGCGCGCGATCGATACAAAGACCGGCCGCGTAGTCGGCATCACGCGCGGGACGGAGACGCACGTAGACCTCTCAGAGCAGGTTGCGGGTAAGACGGCGCTCCAGAAGGCAGCCGGAAAGGCGGCTGTGGAACTCGTCCCGCAGATGGTCGACGAGTGGCTGGCTTTGCGCAGTGACGAGGCCGCAGCCCAGAAGGCCAACGACTGACTGATAGCAGCGAGGGGCCGGGCCGCCCCGGACAGGGGCGCCGTCTGCCGGGCTGGACGCGGCCTAGTGCGTTTAAGGAGAAGGCATACGGATGGGTGCCGTTGCTCACCAAGGGACTCCAGGCAGCCTGAGCGCGGCCATGACCGGCCTGCTGGCAATCGCGTCGTTCTTTGCGCCGGCGGGCTTCAGGACCGCCTCGGGAAACGTGTCGACGGCCGACGGTATGCGCGTGGCCGTGGTGGCAGTCGACAAGGAGGCCGAGGTGCTGGCGGCTCTGGTGGAGGCGCAGCTTTCGGCGGACGGGGTCAAGCTTGTCGAGCGGGAGGAACTGGACCGCGTCCTGCAGGAACAGGAGCTGAGTGCCGGGGGATTCACGGACCGGGCGTGGCTGGTCAAGCTGGGCGGCCTGCTCCGAGCGGACGCCTTCCTGCTGCTGAGCGTCCAGAAGCCGCCGAAGGAGATGATATCGCCGGGCGAGAGGCCGCCCGATGCGTTGCGGGTGCGAGTGGCCGAGACCGTCTCCGGTGTGCGGTTCCTGGATCGCAACGTGCCGCTGGAGAAAGGCGATTACGAGTCGCCGGCCCAACAGGCGGCGGACCTCGCCAGGCTAACGCTGGAGAAGATGGGGAGGCCCATCGGCGAGATGATGCCGGTGAGCGTGCTGGGGGTGCGCTCAATTGCGCTGGGCGGTGAGTACGAGCCGACCTGCTACCTGGCGGCGGAGTTGGTGGCGGGCGCGCTGTCCGAGCACCCGCGCGTGATCGCGCTGGAGAGGGAGGATCTGCTGGAACTGCTGGATGAGAAGACCTGGACGGAGGGCAAGGCGTCCCCGTTTGTGACGTCGGCGGTGATCCTGGAGGGCAAGTTGGAACGGCAGTCAGTAAAGGACTTCACGCTGACGCTGGAGGCGCGTGGCAGCGGGGAGTCGGTGTCGGTGCCGATAGACCCGGCGGAGCCTGCAGCGGGAGCCGCAGAGGCGACCAGGCAGATCGTAGAGCGGATCCTGCGGCTTCCCCCTGCGCCTGCGCGGGATCCGAAGGAGGAGGCCAAAGAGTTCTTCGAGCATGGCATGCTGCTGACGTTCCGCAGGCAGGACCAGGTGGGGCTGGCGCCCCTGCGCGCCGCATGCGCCCTGGACCCGGACAACATCGAGTATCGCAGCATGCTGTTCGCGCGGTCCACCTGGGCCATCCATCTGCCACCTGGACGTGTCCCACGGCGTGTCAGTGCTCTTGATATGGCCCAGATGGCGGCCGAGCTGATCCGCATGGCGGCCGAAGAACTGAAGCGCGACGAGCCGAACTTGTTCATGGTCGGTCGATCATACCGCGGCGTCTACGCGTACCTGCGCTGTCCTGTGTCGGTCGAGACGGATCGGGTGCGTGACATGAACCGCGCCACCCGCAGGGCGACCTACGAGGTGTTCAGGGAGGGATGGAAGGGCGCCGACCACGGTCCGTCCTTCGGCCTGGAGTTGGAGATGGTTCTTGTACTCTACGACACGATGGAAGATCTTGTACCTGCGAGCGAGAAGTTGATGGATCACCTACTGCTGCCGCGGGACAGAGGCGGGCAGTTCGAGGACCCGGCCGAACGCTGGAGATACTGCAGGGAATGCGCGCACCTCCTCGACGGCGAGCACGCCCAGCCCCGCCTGCTGGGGCATCTTGGGGACGACGCGGCGCCGGCTCTCGACGCACTGCGCGAATACGCCTGGCGCAAGTACACCGTCGACCCGGATCCTGTGGTGAGGTTCGCCTTCGGTCGCCGGATGCTGGGAAGGAGCGACCATGGAGCACTGATCCTGCGGCAGGCCGGCGCTGGCGACCTAAAGGAGCACTTTGCGAAACTCATCGCGGATTTCGAGCATTACGCGCAGGACCGGCCGACGTTGCGGGAGGCGGCCGCTTCGGACCTCGGATGGGTCAAGCGGGAGACCGGGCTTGGCACCGGTCGTTCGACTGCTGCAAGTGGTTCTGGTGCGGCCCAGCATAGAGGGTTCAGCAGCGTGGAGGAGGCACTGAACGCCACAAAGGGGCTCGCACAAATTCCCAACTTCAACTTCGCCATGTACGATGAGTACCTTGCCCGAATCCCCGGTGAGCTCGTGCAGGCGAAGAACATTGCGGACTACCTGGAGCACTACCCCGAGCATCCCGAGGCGCTCGGACGATCGCACTATCTCCGAGTCAAGTGTGAGGCGGATCTGGACATATACCGCGCATGGACCGAGCGGTTCATCGTGATGGAGCGCGTCTACACGCGGAATGACATCCCCGGCGACGCCGCGCATTACAGACTCATGGCTCAGAGCACTATGAGGCGCTTTCCGCAGATGTTCGAAAAGGAGACTCCTTTCCCCAAACCCCCAAGCGTGCTTCTGAAGCCCACGGCCGACTGGCCAATTCCAGTCGCATTTTCGATGGATGATCGAGACAGCTACTGCAAGACGGGGCTTCACGGAAGCGAGTTCTGGGTTGCGACGTGGGGGGATTCCGGCCGACAAGGTGCCCGGGGCGAATCGACTGTATCCCTGGCAGGCGTCGACTTGGGGACGGGCCAAGTGCTGGCCAAGTGGCAGTCGCGCGAGGGGGAGGAGATCGGAAGCATGGTCCTCTCCAGCAAGGCATGCTACCTCGCGAACTGGCGGAGCATCAGGCTTCTGCCCGGCACCGACGCATGGGGCAGCGGTCTGGTCAGCGACATCACCGTGCTGAGCAAAGACGACGCTTTGCCGAACGGTGGCCTGGGGGGCATCGCTCCCTGCGGCGAAAGGCTTTGGGTCGGCTACAGCAGCGGGTTGGGGATCTATGATCCCGAGAAAAGGACGTGGACCGGCGTATTCAACTGGCGTGACCGTAGCGCACACCCCTTGGGCAGCGGAAAGAGGTACGATGTAGACGCCGTCCAGGCATTCTCCGGAGGCATTCTGTTTGCAGCGGACAACAAGCTCTGGGCCCTCTCGGAAGCGGGGAGCACGCCCCAGTTTATCTGTGAAACGGTGCAGGCATCGAGCCCGAGATTCGTTCCTGTGAGTGACGGGTTCTTGTTCATTCCGCGCCGGGATGCTCGGCATGAGCGGTATCGGCTGCCCGACCCGCTTCAACTCTTGCACATTAACCCCGAGACGCGAGTCATTGCCGTGCTGGCCTCCAACAAGGCCGCTCCCGTACCGGCCGAGTCGGGAGAATGGAGCGTCACCGAGCGCCCCCTCTACTCGGGTGCCGTCAGTGAGGGGAGACCGCGCACATACCGTGTGTTCGAGGAGTTGATCAAGTGGGACACTGCTGTTCTGCACGAGGGGCGATTCTGGGCGCTTTACGGGCTGACCCAGATCATCTGTCTGAAACCGGGGGACGATCTCGATAACGCCCTCATCTTCTCCAGTCTCGCCATCGACGGCGAGCACAATATCCGTAGTTTCACCAGCACTCCGTACGGACTGGTGGTGACCGGTGTACGAAGCATCGCCGTCTTGGACACCTCCTTCTTGGAGGAAGCGAAGGCCGCGCCCGAATGACCGAGAAGTTTCCGGGATGGTATTGGACTCGGAGGTACGGGGCAGTAAGATGGGGGAGAAGGCAGACCTGCTTCTCTCCATCCGGGAGGTGGCGTATGGCCGGCAAGGTGATCGAGATCAACCGTGCGCCGGTGCTCACGCTTTGGGCGGCCGTCGTCGCTCAACGACAGGGCTACGAAGAGGATACGGCGATCACTCTTGGGAAGGCGGTCGCGGGGCTCAACGCGCAGTCCAAGGGCCGTATGCTCGGAATCTTCGGGCCCCCCAAGGCCCCCGAGGGAGGTGGCCCCCCGAAAAAGGTCGGCCTGGGCGAGGATTTCTGGATCGAGGTTTGCGGCCGGGGTGTGCCCGTCAAGAATACCGAAGACGGCATCCGGGCGGTCGTCAAGGACAAGCCCATCGAGCCCGACAAAGTGCGCGCCTACCTGGAAGGCAAGTTCGGCGACCACCTGCAGGATGTGCGCGATTCCATGGCCCGGCTGGCCGAATCCTACGGCCCCGACGACTTGGGCGACGTGGCCTACGGCCTATACGAGAAGTTCCGACCGAGTATCCCGCCCGGCAAGAAGGGCTGGGGTCGCAAGGGTCCGCTGGATCTGGACTTCATCGAGTCGCTGGGCGCCGACGCCTGATCGCCATTCCCCCTCTTCCGGAGGCCGCATGTACCACGAAGTCACGGACCGTGAGGCCATGGGCTACATGGCCACCAAGCCGACCATGATCATTACGACGTTCCACGAGAGCGGTATCGTGAACGCCGGCGTGTTCGGCGCCTACACCAACCTCGGCCCCACGCAGCTTGGCGTCGCCATCGGCGCGGGCAGTCACACCTACGCCAACATCAAGCGCAGCGGCGAGTTTGTCATCAACATCCCCGGGGCGGACATCGTCGAGACGATTCGGATCCTCGCCTCGGACGTGCCGGCCGAACGCAGCGAACTGGAGGAAGCCGCTCTCACTGCCAAGCCGGGCATCACCATCGACACGCCGTCCATCGCCGAGTGCGTCGCCGCTGTGGAGTTCCTCTACAGCACGGAGTTGCCGATCGGCCACCACAACTTCGTCGTCGGGGAGGTCCAGGGCGGCTGGATCCGCGAGGATTGCCGGGACGACGACGGCAAGCTCAACATCTTCAAGGCCAGGATCTTCAAGGACTTCAAGTACCCCAAGCCGCTCTACGTGCTGCCTGGGGAGGTCGTGGAGGGGTAGGGCTACAGGCGATCGCGCGATGCCTCGTAGAGCGTTATCCCCACGGCCACCGCCAGGTTCAGTGAATCCACCATGTCCGTCTGCGGTATGCGCAGAGCTGCGCCCATAGCGCGAAACTCTTCCGGGAGCCCTTCGCCCTCGTTGCCGAACACGAGTGCACACGGGGACTGGAATCGTGCCGCCGGCAGCGGCAGGTCCCCGTCGGTCATCAGCGCATATACCTTGTGCGGGAACCGGTCGGCATAGTCCGAGAACCGTCCGAAGTACTCGAACGACGTGCGGAACAGCGCGCCCATCGAGGCCCGCACGGCCGCCGGCGCAAACAGGTCCGGCGCCGGCCGCGTGAGCGCCAGTTCGGTGAATCCCAGCGCCAGCATCGTGCGCATGATGGTGCCCACGTTGCCCATGTCGTTCGGAGCAACCAGCATCACGTGGTCGCGTTCCGGATCGAGCCGCGAGGGGAACTTGCGGAACGCCGCCGCTGCCCAGCAGTCGGTCCTTCCGCTCAGCCTTCGTAGCGTCCGGTCGCTTACCATCACGTCGACGCCGTGTTCGTCGCATAGCTCGCGGATCCGCGCGATGCCCTCGTTCCTTTCCTCGGTGGAGCAGACCGCCACCTGCAGCACCAGGTCCGGCCGCTGCTCCAGGAGTTCGATGGTCGGGTACACGCCAAGACTGTAGGTGTAGTCGAAGTCGGACTTGTAGCGATCGATCCGCATGTGCCTGTCCCGCAAGATGGTTGCCCATTGTGCTCCGGCTTCGCACCGGTGTCAACCACGGCCGGTTGACGCCTGCTGCGACCTACGCCTACCATAGCGTTGCAGGCAAACGGGTAGGTGGGACATTCGTGTTCGTGGAGGAAGCCATGCAACAGGAGTCGACATATGCGGAAGCAATCAAGCTGAAGTACCCCGAGCAGGTCGTGATTGCCATCGCAAGAGATCCCCAGGGGAAGTACAACCCCATCACCCTCGGATGGACAATGATCGCGTCGCATGACCCGCCGATGATGGCCATCGGGGTCGGGAAGACGCGCTACTCGGCCGAGACGATCCCGCATGCGGGCGAGTTTGTGATAGCCTTTCCGTCCGAGGACCAGGAAGAAGAGACCATGTTGTTCGGCACGAAGTCGGGCCGAGAAACGGACAAGATTGCCGAGTCGGGCGTCTCCACACAGCCGACAACCGTCATCGACGGGATTCTGTTGGCCGACGCCGTGGCCAACTTTGAGTGCCGGTTGTCTGGCCGAATGGAGACCGGCGACCATATCCTGTTCGTCGGCAAAGTGGTAGCCGCCCACGCGAACGAGCGGCCACTCACGCGGCTCTACACGGTCGGCGCAGGGCACCGCATGGGCGGACGCTCGCGGGTGTGAGTGGCCGTCGCTGCCTGCGCTGAACGGTGGAGAATAGGGCTGTCCTCGCCGGCAGGATCGGCTATAATCTCTGTGAGTTGGGGTTTGGACTGAGCGATGGGCGGGAGGCAAGAGCCGTGAAAGCGAAGTCTGGCAACCGAAGCCGTCTGGTAGTTGTCTGCGTAATCGTCAGCGCATCGCTGGCGATGTTGTCCCAGAATGCCGCGGCGGGCGTTGCGGCTCTTGTGGCGGACCAGGCTGCCGATGCGCAGGAAGACGTGGCGACCGCCGCGAGCCTGTCAGACGCAGTCACTCGATTGGGTACGCTGGTGACCCTCCAGCCGCCGTACGATTCGGGTGACGCCATGACGCTGGAGCAAGCCGTGCAGGCGCTCTGTCGGCAGGCCGATATCTCATGTGACCTCGAACAGTCGCGCCGTAACCTGGGATCAAGCATGGACCTTCAGGTGCGTCCGGACTTCGCTCAGAAGCCCCTTCGTGTTGCGATCGCTGAACTGCTTGCCCCTCACGGTTGCGCCTACGTGGTCGAGGGAGAAACGCTTACGGTTCACGTCCGCGAGCCGTCTGCACGCCAGGAGCGCGAAGATGCTTCGGCAAACGTATTGACTTCAGGGCCTGTGCCGCCTCCCGGAGGCGTGAGCCGCGAGTTCTTTGAGCAGGCCGTTCAGATGGCCCGGGGACGTTCTGTGAAGGAGGCCGCTGAGAATGTCGCAATGACGGTGGCCCGGCACAAACTTGCCTCTCAGTTTCCCGAGTTCAAAGAGCGCCAGCAGGCGATCTTGGACGCTCAGCGCCAGATGGCGCAGGCCAGGGCGGCAGCGGCTGAAGGGACGAGGGTGGACGCCCGGCGGGTGGTGTTTGACGTTGCCCCCGGGCAGTATGAGAGGAACGTGCTGAAGGCGCCCGAGGGTTTGGCGGTCGTGGTGGATTTCTGGGCTCCGTGGTGTGGGCCCTGCCGGCGGCTGGGGCCCGCGCTCGAACGCGTGGTGTACTCCTTTGGCGGGCGCGCAGTGCTTGCCAAGGTGAACATCGACGAGCATCGCGAAGTGGCCAACCACTACGGTATCCACGCCATCCCGACGGTCAAGGTATTCCGTTCAGGACGGGAAGTGGGCGGATTCAGGGGCGCCCAACCCGAGGATCGTGTGGCGGACACCCTTACCCCACTTGTCTACGGAGAGGACCTGGAAAACTACCGACAGGCCGAAGCGCGACTCCGGATTGCCGAAGACGACTGGAATCGGCTGACGGCGGATTACAGCCAGGAACTGAACCGGATCTACCAGGAGGTGTATCCGACTTGCCTGGCCGCGGTGCAGCAGGTCGCCCAGGACAGCGCCCGACGCGCCCAAAATGCTGCGATAGAAGAAGTCAAGAAGGTCTTCAAGGCTGGCAGGTACGAATGGCTCCGGAAAGGGAAGCCGCTCGGAACTGTCGAGTTCATGCCTGATGGCACGGTCGGCGCCGTCCCGGGTGGTATAGGAAAGGGGGCTAGGTGGGCGATCACGGCGGAAGGGCTGGTGGTGACTGACGCAGGAAGGCGGTGGCTGTTCACCTCGGGACCGGCGGAGACCATGTTGGGCAAGTGCCGCAGTGACGACCTCGCCATGGACGGCCAAGGAGCGCTGCTTCGTCCCGTCGAGTCTGACGCCGACTAGCGCCGGCCCGATCCTGTGACCCGTGCTCCTCGCAGAGCCAGACGGCCGGCCGTCAAGACTCACCGTTCTCAGAGCACAAGTCGGGCGTAGAGCAGCCCCGAGACCACTGTCGAGACGAGCACCAGCCCGCTGATTGTCCATATCATCCACGGCCCCAATTGTCCCCACCAGAGCGGACCGGACATCAGTGACAGCGCACCGGCCGCCAGCATCACCGACGCCGCTTTTCCCCACCAGCGGGCCGATAACTCCCGCCCCTGCGCCATCAGGACGCGGTAGAGCGAGGCCACCAGAATGTAACGCAAAGCAAGAACGAGCGGCACGACGTCCAGGCACCGTCCGTTGACGGCGAGGGACCAGAAGTACACCAGATGCGCCGCACCGTCCACGAAGGGATCCAGCAGCTTCCCGAATTCGCTCACGTTGTCTGTTTTGCGCGCGATCAAGCCGTCCGCTAGGTCCGTCAACTCGCCCAGCGCGATGATGCCCGTTGCCAACACGATGGCCCACGCGTTGTCGTCGCTCCAGGGTGTGAGCGCCGCCACGCCGCCCGCCAGGACCAGCCTGCTCCCACTCAGCAGCGACAGGAACACAGGGGGTGTCTGCCCGGCTTTCGGCGCCTCTCGCTGGTCAGCCAAATCAGAACTCCTGAGTGAAATGGGTCCCTTTGCTTTGACAGCTTGCCCCATTTGGCACGAGCCTGCAACCTGCAAGTACACCCTCGGCCGCCAGCCCGCGGCCGATGATTGACATGGCGGACAGGTGGCATAGGATGGTGACGACATCCGGGCCGCATTGGTTACCTGCCGGGTGCGCGGTCCTAAGTGCTCGACAAGGCAAGCGCCCAATGCCCGGATCGCAATCGACCGCAAGGAGACACGATGGCCGGATTCGACGTTGGGACGGCTGAACTGATGCCGCCTAGTCCACTGGTGGCGGGAAGCCACGCCACCGTGGAGCTGATCTACACGGCGGGCCACCCGATAGACGACAGTGGCTACGTGAAGATCGTGTTCCGCGAGGTGGGCGACTTCGGCACACCCCAGTTCGACGATCCCAAAGCGCCAAACTACTGCAGTGTCCGCACCACGGGTGACTGCCGGATTCTGCCCCGGTGGGACCCGAAAGGACACACGCGGCCCTGGGGGCAGGCACTGTACCTGCAGGTGAGATTCGGCTATCTGGACGCCGGGGAGAAGATCAGCGTGTTGTTCGGTGATACCCGAGAGGGATCGCCGGGATGGCAGGTTCAGACGTTCTGCGAGCGAACGTTCGAATTCAAGGTGCTCGTCGACCCGATAGCGACGTTTCGGTTCAAGGAACTGGTCGAGTCCCCCGACTTGGAGGTCGTGGCAGGACCACCTGCCAGAGCCGTCTGCATGGCGCCCTCACAGCTCCGCGTGGGAGAGGAGTTCTTCTACCGGCTTAGGCTGGAGGACGAGTGGGGCAATCCCATCCGAGCACCGAAGGCAACCAGGCATCCGGGGTTCGAACGCGCCGGTGTCGAGCGCCTGAGCGTCCGCGATGAGGCGACCGACCTCGCGGCTGTCAGCAACCCGATCGAGGTTTTGGATGCTCCCTCAGCGTTGCAGCTTTGCTGGGCGGACTTCCACGGCCAGTCCGAGGAGACCATCGGTAGCAACACAATCGAGGACTACTGCCGATTCGCCCGCGATGTCTCGCATCTGGACATCTGCGCCCATCAGGGCAACGATTTCCAGGTGACCGACGATTTCTGGGACACGGTGAACGAGGCGGCTGCGGAGTTCCACGAACCGGGATCATTCGTGACCTTCCCGGGTTACGAGTGGAGCGGGAACACGCCGCTGGGGGGCGACCGGAACGTCTACTTTCTGAGGGAGGGGTGCGCGATTGTACGGAGCTGTCGCGACCTCCTTCCCGGCAGACAATCGCGGTACCCGGATGGCCCGACGGCGGACGATCTGTTCGAGAGGCTCCGAGATGAGGAGTGTTTCGTTTTTGCTCACGCGGGCGGCCGGTATGCGAACCTGGACATGCACGGCGAGGGCGTGGAAGTAGCTGTGGAGGTGCACTCGGCCTGGGGGACCTTCGAGTGGCTGGTCGACGATGCCCTGCGACGCGGCTACCACGTTGGCATATGCGCGAACTCGGACGGTCACAAGTGTCGGCCGGGCGCTTCCTATCCCGGGGCGCGCAAGTTCGGCTCCCTGGGCGGACTGACCTGCGTGCTGGCCCGGGAACTGACCCGCGAGAGCGTCTACGAGGCCATGAAGGCGCGGCATTTCTACGCCACCACCGGGCGGCGCATGATCCTGGACGTGTCGGTGGACCCGGGCGATGGCTCCACGGCCGTTATGGGCGATGTTGTCGGACGCGCGGGCGGGACGTCGGTCCTATCCGTTCGCGTGGCGGGCACCGCGCCGATCCAGGAGATGGAAGTGAGGAACGGCGTCAGGCCGATGCACGCCCTGTATCCGGGCCCGAGGACGGCAGCGGATGGGCGGATCAAGATTACTTGGTCCGGAGCGGAGGTCCGTGGCCGCAACCGCATGGTCAGGTGGGACGGCGAACTGGCCGTGCGAGCAAACCGCATACTGGCTCACCAGCCGGTCGGTTTCTGGAACCCGACGCTGCACCCCTTTGTTTCGGAGAACGCTGCATCCTGGACATCCGTGACCACGGGGGGCACAGCCGGCCTCATCCTGCGCCTCGAGGACCCGTCGGGCGGGCGCCTGGTCGTCAGGACTGCCCAGACGTCCGTTGAGGTCGACGTGGCCAACATAGACCGAGCCGGCAAGACGTGGGCGCTGGGCGGCCTGGGCAAGAAGATACGCGTCTGCCGGTTGCCCGACGACGCCCCGCTCGATTACTCTGTTGATCTGCCGATCGACGGGATCGGAGAGGGTGAAAACCCGATTTACGTGCGGGTGCTCCAGGAGGACGGCCATATGGCGTGGAGCAGCCCCATCTATGTCGTGGCGTGACACGAGCCAAGAGGGGATGGATCATGGCCAGGGACTGGCCGAGAACTTACAAGGGGCGTGAGTTCGCCAGGGAATACGAGCCGGGGCTCGTCTCCGTCATCGTGCCCGTCTATAACCGGTTGCACATGCTGGGCGACGCCCTGGGTTCGGTGGCGGCGCAGACCTATCGTCCGGTCGAACTGGTGGTGGTCGACGACGGTTCTTGGCAGGATGTCGGCACCATGGTCAATGAGTGGGCGGCCGAACACCAGGAGCCGGGGCGGTTCACCGTCCGCTTCGTCCGACAGGAGAATGCGGGCATCTCCGGGGCGCGGAATCTGGGCATGGTGGAATGCCACGGCGAGTATATCCAGTTTCTCGATTCGGACGACTACCTGCACCCCGAGCGGCTGGAGACGATGGTCGGGCGTGCCAGGGAGGTGGAAGACGTTCAACTCGTCATGGCCAGGGGCACGGTCGTGGACGAGGAGGGCGCGGAACTGCGAGGCGTAGGGCATCCGAACATCCGCGCTGCCGACCGCTTCCGTTCCTTCATCTGGGGGGCTCTGGGCCCGTGGATCCCGCTGTATCATCGCGACTTCCTGCGCGAAGTGGGGCTGTGGCGCGTGGAACTGAAGACCGGAGAGGAATGGGAGCAGGGCCTGCGGGTTGCGGCGGCCCTCGACCCGGACCGTTGCGCCGTCCTGGAAGAGTCGCTCATCTACTGGCGCCATCACAGCGGCGAGCGCCAGACCGACGCCCGCTGGAATCGGAAGGACCTGGTGTCGCTGCGCGAGATGCTCGACGCGTTGGACAAGGTGGGAAGCCTTGAGCCGCACCACTACGACGAGTGTGCTTTGAAGCTGGCCGTGCGTCCCCTGCGAGCGGCCGCCTCGCCGCTCGAGTACGATCGTATTGCGCTCCGGGCCGCCCGCAGCGGGCGGATGAAGCTACGGATTTGGGCGCTCCTCGGCGCCGGCTGGCTCATCGGAACCGTGCCGGCGCTGGAGATCTATCTGCGCCTGTTCCAGAAGCGGCTGTATCGCAGGATTGTCGGGCCCAATGGTGAACTCCGGGCAAGGCGGGAGCGGGCTACTCGACGTTGACGTCCGCCTCGCGTACCTGTCGCTGGGCAGCGATGATCTGGTCCTCCCAGTCGAGCGTGTCGGAGTCGGGGATCCGGCCGTCCGAGTCCATCGCAGCTATCACCTGCCGCAGCCCTTCTTCAAGAGAGACTTGCGGCCGAAACTCGGGGACGTCGCGGAAGATCCTCTGATGATCGTAGTACACGTTGTGGGCGAAGATATCCCTGCAGGTGCGGATGCACGGCACACCGAGCGCGATGAGGTCTGCGAGCGGCACTCCCACCAGTTCCACTTCGCTTCCCAGAACACGCATCGCGGTGCGGTGATGGTCCGCCCAGGTGGTGAAACCCGCGTTGACCAGGTTGTACGCCTGTCCGATGCAGTCGGGATGCTTGAGCACCCCGACGAAACCGAGCGCGGCGTCGTCGACGTGCAGGAACTGGTGGATCGCCAGCCCGTCTCCGCAGACCAGAATCGGTTTGCCCTTGCGGATACGGTCTATCCACGAGAACTCGCGTCCGAGCTGACGCCAGGCCCCAAGCTGCGGACCGTAGGTTGTAGAGGGACGGATAACGGTTACGGGGAAACCCTCGTCGTAATAGGCGGCCAGAAAGAGGGCATCGGCCGCGGCCTTGTTGCGGCCGTAGTCGCTGATCGGGCGGAGCGGGTGGTCTTCGGTGGCAGGATACCAGTCGTAGTCCACGCCGTAGACACATACTGTCGAGCAGTACACGAAGTGCTTGACGCCCCGGAAGGCCCGCAGGCTGCTGGCGGCATCCTCGGGGTTGTAGCAGATCATGTCGATGGCGGTGTCGAAGCTTTCGGCCT
>CAZZNQ010000018.1:0-51090 GCA_964655775.1 uncultured candidatus Brocadiaceae bacterium
TGGAGCTGCTCGACATAGAAGCGCATGGCCGGCGCCGTCAGCTCCGGCCGGAGGGGCTATGCGCTGGACCTGCTTTACGAGAACACCTCGCCCGAGAGTCTCTACGCCGAACTGGACACCTACTGGGTTCAGCACGGCGGCGCCGATCCCACCGAATACATCCGGAAGCTCTCGGGCCGGATCAGCATACTGCACGTGAAGGACATGGCCGACGACGAGGAACGCTCGTTCGCACCGGTCGGCAGCGGGATCCTCGACTGGCCCGCCATCCACGCCGCCTCGCAGGAGGCCGGCGTCGACTACTACTGCGTCGAGCAGGACCGATGCCAGGGCGATTCGCTGGACTGCGCCCGACAGAGCCGGAAGTTCCTGTCCGGGCTGCTGGGCGGATAGCGCGGCTCAGTCGATGGTGAAATCGCGGTAGCGGTGCCGGCACGGCAGCCCCGGCGCGATGGAGAAACGCCCCTCGGCCGGAAGTGCAATGCCGGACCAGATGGTCGCCCAGAAACCGCCGTCGGGTCCATCGTGGTCACCGGCGCAGATCGGCGCCTCGTGGTCCCGCAGAATGTCCGCCACGCCCTCCACCGTCACGCCCGCACCCATGTCGTCGAGCAGTCCCTGTGCCCGCCTCACCCGGCGGGCGGATCTCTCTATGCTGTGCGGCCTGGCTATGCGGGCGCCCGGTCCCGCCGGTTCTTCCAGCCGGCAGCCGTCGCCGCCTTCGGGCGGGCCGATGCGTTCGCCGCCTTGGGAGCAATTGGCGGCCACGATCACCCCATCCACCGGACGACGCACGCGCACCTCCCCCGGAGTCGCTTCGACCACGAGCGCCGACGACCGATCGACCAGCAGGTAGCTCATCGCCCGCAGGTGGCGCACCGACCCAAGGCGATCGGCCGCCTCCGCAACCGTCTCGCATTCCTCGGATACAGCCTCGACAAGTATGCTCCACTGCACGCCCGGTAGCGCCACGGGCTCCGGTGGCAGGGAGGCGATGGCTACGTAGAGGCCCGCCTCATTAAGGATGTCCGGACACCCGGACCAGTGGTGCGTGTAGCCGATGCGCCGCATGCCGGAGTCGGGCAGGTAGCGCTGAAGCTCGCACCAGCGCAGATCGGCGACGGCCCAGTCGTAGTTGCGCCCCACAATGGGGCCGGGCCCTGCGCATACAGACGGCAGCGCCGCCAGCATAGTGCAGCCACCCAGGCGGCTTTCAAGCCGTGCGAAGTAGTACGCCTCCATCGCCTCGCGCGGGAAGCCGCCGCCCTCGATCAGCCCCTCGAACTCGCGCCCGCATGCGGGATGGAAGCGTTCTGCCGCAGCCCTGCAGCGTTTCACGAACTCCCGCGGCACAGACGGGGCGGCTGGAACCGGCAATCCGCGCGCCCGGCGTCCGCGCCACAACCCGCGCCGGTAGTGGTCGCCGCGGATGATGGCCTCGCGTACTTCGCGCATGGCGCTACCCCGGCTCCGGTGCATCGGGACAGTCGGTCGGCACGATATGCAGCATCGCCTCCGGGTTCTTGCGAGGCCGATCGTGCGGAAGGCGAACGATGTCGCGGACGTGGATACCCATGTCGGACAGTTCGCCCACGGTCGATTCCAGCACATCATCGAACCGTTCGTCTATGATGCGACCGCGTCGCACGGCTTCTGGCGGCGCTTCATACTGCGGCTTGAACAGCGAGAGGATGCGGCCCTCGGCCTTCGCCTGAGCCAGCGCGTTGGGCAGGATATGGCGCTGGCGCGTCCACCCGGCGTCGACCGTCACAACGTCGACCTTCTCCGGCAGCTCGACGTGCATTGCGTTGGTGCGCTCCATCACCACCACCCTGTCGTCCTGCCGCAGCTTCCACTCCAGCATGCCGTAGCCGGTGTCCACGGCGTAGACGCGCACGACGCCCTCGTGCAGCATGCAGTCCGTGAAACCGCCGATGTTGCAGCCGAAGTCGGCCCCGACCTGTCCGACAAGGCAGACGCCCAGTCGGTCGATGGCGTACTTCAGCTTCTCGCCGCCGATTCCCACGTAACGGGTCTCTTTCGCGATGGCCGCCCCCTACTTCTTGCGTTCCACCATGTAGCGAACCAGCCCACGAAGGAATGCGGTGCCCTCGACGGGCACGCGGTCTACGGACTCGAACGCCGCCTCCACCAGGCGGGCCGCCTCCTTCTTGGCAAAGGCGATACAGCCGAGTTCGTCGTAGAGCTCGCGGACGTAATCGACGTCCTCGTCGGTCGTCTCGCTCCGCGGTTTGCCCATGATTTCCAGCAGGCGCTCCCGCTGGCGGCCCCCGGCGGCGGTCAGGACGTGTGCGTAGAGTATGCTCGGTTTGCCCTCGCGGATATCATTGCCTATCACGCCGCCGCGCCCTTTGCCGGCGGTCAGGTCCAGGAGGTCGTCCCGTATCTGGAAGGCGGCCCCCATGCGCTCCCCCACCACCTGAAGAGCACCGGTGACCGACTCGTCGTGCCCGGCGATGATCGCCCCACCCACCATGCCCAGAGCCATGTAGCGCCCGGTCTTCAGGGTGACGATGCGCAGGTAGTCCTCGGTTGTCAGATCCTCGGCGCCCCGCAGGTTCAGGTCGTATGCCTGTCCGGCACAGGTGGCCCGCAGGGTCTCGGCGTAGTTGCTCACCAATCGCACCAATCGGGCATCGTCGACGGGCGACTTCAGCACCAGAGTGTTCGCCAGGCCGTACATGAAATCGCCGACGTTGATGGCGTTGGCCACGCCGTACTTTACCCAGACGGTCGGGCGGTCGCGGCGGATGCGGTCGCCGTCTTCGATGTCGTCGTGGAGGAGCAGCGCGTTGTGGAGGAGCTCGACCGCTGCGGCGAAGTAGAGAGCGTCATTGGGGTCGCCGCCCAGTTCCTCGCACGTCAGCAGACAGATGGCGGGGCGCACGCGCTTGCCGCCGGTCTGCAAGTGGTACCAGATGGCGTCGCCGACGTAATCCTTGGCTTCCTGTGGCACCGCCTCGCGGAGCACCGGCTCGATCCGCGCTCCCGCCTCCGCCAGTCGGCGCTCCCACTCCAAGACGCCTTTCGCCGCATCGTCTTGCATGCCTGTCCCTCAGTCGTCGCTAAGCCCGAAAACGCCCTCCAGCGCGCGGACGACGCCGTGTTCGTCGTTGGAGGTGGTTACCGCGTGGGCCGCCTCCTTCACCTGCGGTATGGCGTTGCCCATGGCGAACGACAGCCCGACCGCCTCCAGCATCGCTATGTCGTTCACGTCGTCGCCGATGGCCACGACGCGGCTCGCCGGGATGTCCCAGCTATCCAGCAGCCACTTCAGCGCCCTCCACTTCGTGGAGCCGGCGCGGTGCACCTCCAAAGCAAGCTGGTCCGGTCCGTAGCGGTGCTGGAACATCGCCTCGACGATGCCGTCCTCGCCTATGCCTTCCCGGATGTCCTTCTTCGCGTCGCGGACGCGCGCGGCGTGGTCCATCGTGAAGATAACGACGGGTTCCTCGTCAACGTCCGGGTAGGCGCCGTCGTACCACTCAAAGCAGCCGGGGTTGGCCTGCACGTAGTTCAGTCCCTCGGCACGCCCGCGGTCCGTCTCCCCCAGCATCATCTCCACCCCGCTGAGCGCCCTGTCGTAGAGCAGAAACGGCACGAGTCCGCCCTCGCGGTACAGATCCACGACACGGCGCGACAGCTCCAGCGGCATCGCGTCGGCGTAGAGGGTTCGCTCGTCGTCCGCGCGTTTCACCAGCCCTCCGCCGCAGCAGATGATCACCGACTGCTCGCAGCCGATCTCGCGCGCGACTTCGACCGTGTTCCGCCACCGACGCCCCGTGCACAGAACCACGTGCACGCCGCGCTCCTCCAGGTCCAGCAGGCATCGGCGCAGCTCATGCGTGACGCGGCCGGAACTGTCCAGCACCGTGCCGTCTATGTCCAACGCCACCAGTCGGTAATCGGTCATCGCGTCCGCGCAATCGGGGTCGAGACGTCCGGGGAGACTTCACGTTATCCGATGCAGCCGCCGTTTTCAACGTGTTAGGGCGTCGCCAAGGCCCGCGCCGTTGACAGGGTCGCGGGCTGCGGTTTACCATACTCGCGGAGAGGTGTCCGAGCGGCCGAAGGAGCGCGGTTGGAAACCGCGTGTTCGGGAACCCTCCCGAACCGAGGGTTCGAATCCCTCCCTCTCCGCCATCCTCACGTGTCTGTCGCTCACCGCGCCGTTTCTCACCTGTAACCTCAATCGGGCTGCGGGTATAATTGCACACTGTACTGCCGGATTCGCAAGGGGGCTCGAATGGCGGCTGTGGTAACGGTGCTGGGCGGAGGCTTCGCCGGCCTTGCGGCGGTCGGTGAGCTGGTCAGGCTCGGCGGGAGCGACCTGACGGTTCGCCTGGTCGACCGCCGGGAGAACAGCGTGTTTGCCCCGCTCCTTCCCGACGCCGTCTCAACGCGCATCCGCACCGAGTGCATGCTCTATCCCCTGGCCGACCACTGCGCCCGGTTGGGTGTCGAGTTCGTCCACGCCACCGTTCAGTCCGTCAATCGGTTGAGCGGCCGCGTCGAGACGGACGCAGGCACGCTGACCGGCGACGCCACGCTGATCTGCCTGGGCTGCGAGAACAACTACCACGGCAGCGACGCCGCCCGTCGCCACGCCGTGGGACTCAAGACGGTCGAGGAGGCCCGTGCCATCCGCAACGCCGTGCTGAGTTACGCCGAGGCCATCGAGGGCGAACCGTCGGGTGAGGTCGGCCACATCGTTGTGGTGGGCGGTGGCTACACCGGCTTCGAAGCGGCCAGCCATGCCGCCTATCTCCTGAAGCGCAGGCTGGGGCTTCCGTACGACGAGATCGCCGAACGCTGCCCGATACGCATCGTGGAACTGGCGGACCGGGTGCTGGCAAACTGCTCGGACAACCTGGCTTCGCGCGCGCTGGAACTCATCGGCGAGTTCGGCATCGAGGTGCAAACCGGCTGCACCGTCGAGGACTTTATCGAATCTGGCGTGCGCCTCACGGACGGTACTTTTCTGGAAAACGCTACCGTGGTCTGGGCGGCCGGAGTGCGCGCCGGAGACGCCGTGGCAGGAATCGAGTCTCCCAAGGGACGCGGAGGAAGGCTGGAGGTGGACGACTACCTGCGCCTGCCCGGCAGCGCACGCGTGTTTGCAGCCGGTGACGTGGCAGCGGCCAGGGTGCCGGACAAGGAAGAGCCGCTGCGCATGGCGGTCCAGTTCTCACTGGCGGGCGGACGCAGGGCCGCGCAGAACGCCTGGCTCGGCCTGTGCGGTAAGGCGCTGAAGCCGTTCCGGCCGACCGACCTGGGCTATGTGGTCCCGCTGGCGCCCGGGAAGGGCGCCGGATCCGTGCTGGGGCGCGAGATCGTGGGCCGGGCTCCAAGCTGGCTTCACTACCTGATGTGCTCGTACCGATCGTGGGGATGGGGAAACCGTCTGAACGTTGCACGCGATTTCTTCTGCAGGAGGTAACCTATGGCTGCTCAGGACGCCGCGAAGGGGGGATTCTGGAGATGGCTACTCGGCAACCGGGCGAGTGACTGCGCCCTGCGATACGCGCTGCTGCCGATAAGGCTGATGACCGGCGTGATCTTCTTCTGGCACGGCGCTCAGAAAGCGTTTGGCTGGTTCGGCGGGAACGGCTTTTCCGGGGTCGTGGAGAACCTGTCCAACATGCAGTTCCCGCTCCCCACGGTCATGGCATTGCTGCTGGTTCTTGCCGAGTTGGTGGGCGGGTTGATGCTGATCGTGGGCATCGTTCCCCGGTTCGCTGCCGGCGCGCTGGCCGTGGTGATGGTCGTGGCGCTCTGCACGGCGCACAAGGGCGACCCGTTCGTCCAGACGCATTCGCAGCAGATGCTGTTGGCTGCAGCCGTCACGATCTTCATCGCGGGTGTGGGCAAGCCGGCGGTTCAGCCGAGTGAACCACCTCCGCCACCCCTCGCCCTGCCGGAACAGGAAGGCGAGTAGCCGGATTAGACGGTTCAGACGGCGTCCAGCGCCTGTTGAAGGTCAACGATCAGATCGGCCTCCGGCTCGATGCCCGCCGAGAGTCGCACGGTGTTCAGCTTGACGCCGAAGGTCGTCCGCCGCTCCTCCGGCAGGTAGAGCATCGTGGTCAGGTAGGGGATGCAGATGAGGCTCTCGGTGGCCCCGAGGCTCACCGCGTGCACGATGGTCTGCAGCGCCGAGATGAAGCTCTTGGCGTCTTCCTGCGTTTCGCCGACGTCGAAGGCCAGAACGCCCCCGAAGCCGCCGCTCATCTGGCGCACGGCGACCTCATGCCCCGGATCGCCCGGAAGGCCCGGATAGCAGATGCGCGGGACCTTCGGGTGATCGGCCAGGAAGCGGGCCATCGCCAGCGCGTTGTCGGACATCCGTTGCGTGCGCATCGGGAAGGTCTTCAGGCCCCGCTCCAGCAGCGACGCGCTGAACGCGTCCAGCGTGGTGCCCATCGCCTGCCGCGTGAACCACAGGTCGTTGTACAGCTCCTTAGTTCCGGCAATGGCGCCGGCCATCACGTCGTTGTGCCCGCCCAGCGCCTTCGTGGCGCTGTGGATGACCAGATCCGCACCCAGCGCCAGCGGCTTCTGGTGGTGCGGAGTCGCGAAGGTATTGTCCACCACCAGCATCGCCCCGACGCTGTCTGCCACTTTGCGGGCCGCGGCGATGTCGGCCACCTTGCACAGCGGGTTGCTGGGCGTCTCCAGGAAGATCATCTTGGTGTTCGGTTTCACGTACTCGGCCAGCCGGTCGCTGTCGTATGCGTCCATCCAGGTCACGTCTATGCCGAAGCGCTCCAACATCAGCGACACCTTGTAGTTGCCGCCGTATACGTCGTGGAAGATGACCAGGTTGTCGCCCGTGCTGAGATAGGTGAGGAAGACCATGGTGCAGGCAGCCATTCCCGTCGTGCAGATCACGCAGTCCTCGGCCTCTTCCAGGCGGGCCACCGCGCGTTCGACGGAGCGCACGGTCGGGTTGTCGTCGCGGTGATAGGTGTAGCCGTCCACCTCGCCGTCCTGAATCTGGCGCAGGACCTCGAAGGAGGCGTATTCGTAGTTGACGGCGTGCACGATGGGCGTGACCATCGGCCGGTTGCCGTAAGGCGTCAGCGGGTCCTGTGGCTTCGGCAGTTCGGAGTTGTTGTCCACCGTCGGCTCCTGGTTCTGCTGCGGGCTCGGGTCAGCGTCCGAGGCAATGGCGACCGGCACTCGGACTGCAGGAATCCTGCAACTGTACACACCGCGACCGGCGAATGCAAGTTGAGGAGGCACGCCTCGGAATGCCCGATCCTGCGGGAATGCGGAGCCCGTCAGCCGATTACGCCCCATTCGGTCAGTATGGCGACCGTCTCCGGAAGCACCAGGCCGATCCCGCCGCCGTCCGCCACGGCGTCGGCGGCGTACTCCAGCGTGATTCGGCCGCGGAAGCCGCGCTCCAGCAGCATGTCCAGGAAGCCCCGCAGTAGGTCGGACTCGCGGGACACCAGCCTGTGGTCCACCCCATCAACGACGTCGTGAAGGTGCACGTGCTCCACGCGCCGCAGGAAGTCCTCCGGGGGCGGCGGCTGCTGCCCGTGTCGCTCGAAGCTCAGGATGTAGTGCCCGGTGTCCCAGCACAGGCCCAGATCGCAGTCCGCGACCACCTCCAGAAGCTCACCGCAGGTGTCACCGATGCGGATCACGTTCTCCCCGGGCGCGGTGGGCAACTGGTGCTCCACAACCACGCTCACGTCCCCCTGCAGCACGTTGGCGCCGCGCTCCAGCTCCGCGAAAAACATCTGGGAACGCCTGACCAGGTCACGGCGCATCGTGGCTCGCCGCTCGGACGAGACGTTCTCGGAGTCGAAAACGAAGTCGGCCGGGTGCAGGTTGACGGCCACCTGCGCGCCGGAAGCGCGGGCGGCGGCTGTGGCGACCCGGAGCACCGGATCGACGCCCGGCTGCTGGTCGGGAGAATGGCCGAACCAGCCGGCATCGGTGTCCTTCGCATCCCGGCGCGGGTGGAGGGCTACGGCGAGCCCCGCCTCGCGGCAGGCGGCCGACTCCTCCTCCAGCAAGGGCAGCACCGAAGGCCCTGTCTCCAGGCCGAACTCACAGTAGCTGATCCCGCGCGCCCGGAAGAACGCGTAGGGATCACCCGCGAACGACGGCAGGCGCTCCGCGGCCAGACGGGCACGCCAGTCCAGCGGCAACGTGAAGCCGAGAAGCGGGACAGAATCGGCCATAGACACACTCCGAAGCAGGTGGTATCCCCCATGCTATCCGCCGGACGGTCGCCCTCAAAGTGAAGGACACTCGCCGCCGAGTCCCCCGGCTGCGCCCAGGCACAAAGAAACGGGGCGGACCGGGTCGGTCCGCCCCGTTGATTCCGCACTTCAGACTACAATGTCATTCCCACGGCCACAGCCAACTGTTGTTATAGTCGTCGTTGTCGTTGGCGTTGTTGTACTCGCCGCCGTCCGGGCCACTCCAGGCCACGTCCAGGTTGGACGAGGAGACATCCGGAGCATCCGGGTTTCCTGCCGCCCAAGGTGTCGGGTTGACGCGCCGGTAGTTGCCCAGGTCGCAGTCTTCCTTCATGTCGTCCCAAAAGCCGGAGTCGTCGGCATATTCCCAGTTGTGGTTGTCGTTGCGATAGATGTCGAGGTCAAACGATTTTTCCGGGTTGATGCTCCGGTCGATCAACTCGTCGTTAACCGTGACGCCGTTGTGCTTGGCAACGAGGAAATCCACGTGGCTGTCGGCGTAGAGAGCGACGGCGCCGCGCCCGTGGTTCATGTAGTCACGCGCCTCGAAATCGATCTGGCTTCCGCCGGTGTCACTCGACCACTTCTCGCGGATGTAGGCGATGTCGGGGCCGTCGGCGTAGATCACGCGGTTGGAGCGAGCGTTGATGGGCACGTTAGGATCGATCAGGTAATCGGGATCGTTCCACGGGTTCATGCGGCTCTCAAATCGGTATTCGTTGGTGGCCCGGTCGTTGTCGAAGTTGATTACGTTGTCGTTCTCGTCCACCATCAGGGTCACGATTTCGTCTTCGTTGCCCGTCGCCGGACAGATGAAGAGCTCGACAGTATCGGCGTACTCGGGATAGAGCATCGCGATGGTAAGTGACGAGTCGTAACCCACCGGGTCCGTATCGTTTGGCCCGGCAAGGAAATCCAATTCCCGGGGCCAGGTCGGAAGGTCGTTGGGCCAGCGGGGCACCATGTGACGGTGGTCGCCCTGGTACATGATGAGGAACTTGCCGACATTACTCTGATTGTTCATGCATTTCGTCTTGTATGCTTCCGCACGGGCCTTGGCCAGCGCCGGCATCAGCATACCCGCCAGAATAGCGATGATCGCTATAACAACGAGCAACTCCACCAACGTGAACGCTTTCTTCATCGTCCACACCTCCCAGATAACGGGAAATATAATCGATTCCTCGAATCTTGCTCTTGTCCTGCCTCAATCCTTAAGTATAAAGCGGGCTGCGCTTATGTCAAGAGCAAAAAACCTGCAGGCCGGAGCCGTACAGCAGCCGAGTAGAGGGGTCTCGCAGCCCCCAGAGGCCGCCAAAAGCCACTCAGACGGCCCCGATATGCCGCAACAATCGGTCCGCGCCGAGACCTCCCGAAAACGACTTACACCACGTTTTCGTTAACCGGACACTTGGATTTTGAGACAAAGTTGGGAGCGAAATCCGGGCCGTCGTCATGGCAACTCCCCACCGGCGCACTGCTCCGCTCGGTGCCACGGTGTCGAGAACGTGAGACTCGCCGCGCCGGTCGCCGAACTCCGGCCCGGTCGCCCGACTCCGCAGCCGTTGGCCGCGACAACCCTCGGATGCTATAATGAACCTAAGCGGCGGCACGGGACGCCAGTTCCGGGTAAGCCGCTATTCTACCATACGGACGGGAGAAGCAGAAGATGCCTTTACCCCCTCCCGGCAGGGGACGCGACAGACGGCCGCCGGACCCACGGCGACCCGGCGAACCGGAAGAACCGCGACCGAAGCGGTTCGGCATACCGCTGTGGTGGCTGGTCGCCGGCGTCGCCCTGATGCTGGTCATCAGTTGGATCTCAACGGGCGCGCGCTACAAGCCCGTCGATTACGGTCGGTTCCGTCAGTGGCTCACGGAAGGCAAGGTGGCCCGGGTGGTGCTGACGGCCGACAAGGTGCGTGGCGAGCTGAAACCCGGAGCCGTAGCGGAGGAGCAGCCGATCAACTTCCAGGCCGACCGCGTGCCCAACGACGAGGAACTGATCTCGCTGCTGACGGAGCAACTCGGGGGGAACTGGGACCAGGAGAAGTCGTGGTTCGATTCGCCCGTACTCTACTGGCTTCTGCCGCTGCTGTTCATCTTTGTGCTGTGGCGAATGGTGCTGGGGCGCATGAACCCGGTCAGCAGCGTGATGGACTTCAGCCAGAGCCGAGCGAGCCTGGTCGCCCAGAAGGAGGTCGGCGTCACGTTCGACGACGTGGCCGGCATCGACGAATGCAAGCGCGAGCTTCAGGAGGTGGTCGAGTTCCTGAAGAACCCCACAAAGTTCACGCGTTTGGGCGGGCGCATCCCCAAGGGCGTGCTGCTGGTGGGGCCGCCCGGCACGGGCAAGACGCTGCTGGCCAAGGCGGTGGCAGGCGAGGCCGGGGTGACGTTCTTCAGCCTGAGCGGCTCGGACTTCGTGGAGATGTTCGTCGGCGTCGGGGCGGCGCGGGTGCGAGACCTGTTCGAGCAGGCACACAAGTCCGCCCCGTGCATGATCTTCATAGACGAGCTGGACGCCCTGGGCAAGGCGCGGGGGATGGGCCTGATGGGAGGCCACGACGAGCGCGAGCAGACCCTCAACGCCCTCCTTGTCCAGATGGACGGTTTCCAGACCCAGAAGGCCGTGATCCTTCTTGCGGCGACCAACCGCCCCGAGATGCTTGACCCGGCGCTGCTTCGCCCCGGGCGGTTCGACCGCCACGTGGTGGTGCCGCCGCCGGATCTGCACGACCGCGAGGCGATCCTGCGCGTGCACGTGGAGGCGGTGCGCATTTCCGATTCGGTGGACCTGCGCCGGCTGGCGGCGATGACGCCCGGCTTCGTCGGAGCCGATCTGGCCAACCTGGTGAACGAGGCCACGCTGCTGGCCGCGCGCCGCGGCAAGAGCGCCGTGGAGATGAACGACTTCCAGGATTCCATCGAGCGCGTGATCGCCGGCCTGGAGAAACGCAATCGTCTGATGAACGAGGACGAGAAGCGCATCGTCGCCCACCACGAGGCCGGCCACGCGCTGGCCGCGTGCCTGCTGCCCGGCGCCGATCCGGTGCGCAAGGTGTCCATGATTCCGCGCGGCGCCGCGGCCCTGGGCTACACCATGCAGATGCCGCTGGAGGACCGCTATCTACTGCGCAAGACGGAACTTATGGATCGGCTGGTGGTGATGCTGGGCGGACGGGCCGCGGAGGAGGTGCTGTTCGAGGAGGTGTCCACCGGGGCACAAAACGACCTGCAGAAGGCCAGCGAACTGGCCCGCGAGATGGTCACGGAGTTCGGGATGAGCGACGAGCTCGGCCCCCTCTCCTATTCGGCGCGTCACCGAACCGACAACTCCTCCGAGCTGACGCTGGGCAAGCCCTGGAGCGAACAGACGGCCAGGGAGATCGATCAGGCTATCCGCACGATCGTCGATTCGGCGCATACGAAGTGCAAGGAACTCCTGGGCCAACACAGGGAGGCGCTCGAAGATCTGGCGTCCGCGCTGATGGAGAATGAGGTCATCGAGGAGGATGAGCTCCGCAGCATCCTTGAGCCGCACGGCATAGAACTGCGTGTGCCGGAGCACCTGGGCGCGGAAGCCGGCGCCGTCGAGGACGAGCCGCGGCCGGATGCGGCGGGCTCTTCGGAGGACGTGGAGCACGACGTCGATGACCGATCCGCAGCGGGCGCAGAGGAATAGGCCGAGGGCCTCACGCACCCCCACGCACGACTCCCAAGCGAGACACAACGAACATGGACCGGGAAGAAGCCCCCCAGGCGGCAAGCAAGGAACAGACGATCTCGACGGCGCGCAAGGTGCGGTTCGCCGCGCTGATATTGGTGCTGGTGGGCACGGTGGGCGCCCTGATCGGCGTTCAGATCCATCGCCGCAACAGCCTGAGAGGCACCATCGCCGACCTGCGGGCCAGCCTGGGCGAGCTGGACCTGAACGGCGCGGAACGGCTGCTGGCACGCGCCCGAGACATGGAACCAGAAAGCAACGAGGCAAACCGCTACGCCGTGCCCGTCTACTACGCGGCCAGCAGGTTGGCGCTGGCGGTCGGAGCCTTCAACTCCCTGGACGGGGCGCAGATACTCGAGGAGATGGATCAGCAGCGGCTGGCCCTGGCAGCGGACGCCGGCCGGGAACTGGGACTGAGCGAGGAGCAGGTGCGCGACCTCAAGCTGGGTGAGAGGGATGTCCTGTACCTCCAGAACGCCGGGCTGATGTGGAACCTAGCGTCGAGGGTGACAACCGGAATCACGGCGCAGTGGAAGCAGGCGTTGATCCTTCTGCGGTGGTTCGCCCACCACACGATGCCGTCCGAGGCATCCGGGCTGCCGTGGACCGCGCGCGACGTGGTCTGGCGAGGCTACGGCACCCCGCGCCAGTTGGCGCTGACCTACGCGGAGCTTGTCCGCCAGGTGGGCGTGCAGTGCAAGGTGGCGGTTCTGCCGGACGGCGACGAGATGCGAACAGTGCTTGTAGAGGTTCACCCCAACGACTCCGAGCCGTTCCTGGTGGACCCCGCTCAGGGTGTTCCTCTGCTCCATCCGGATACGCGCCGGCTCCTGTCGGCCGCCGACCTGGCCCGAGATGCCGGCCCCTACGACCGTCTTCTCGCAATGGCGGAGATGGAGCCGGAGTTCACGGCGGCCGAGTTCGGCGCCCTCCTCTGGCAGACGCCCATACACCCCTATGCGCTCCTGAACCGGTTCGCGTTGTTCGAGCATCTGCTTATCGACCTGCCGGCGCATCCGCGCCTCTCCGCCGCTGCGAACGAGGAAGCGGTTGACCTGAGCATACCCGTCTGGCGGCAGCCGGCGCAGATGATCCTGCGCGCACCGACGCCCGAGGCGGAGGCCGCTACCGAGCGGGCATACGCCTCGTTGCTGCCCTTCAGCGACGCCCGCCTGCTCGCGATGCAGGGGCGCCACAACCTCGCCGAACGGGCCTACAGCCTTGCCGAAGAGGAACTCGCCGCCACACAGGAGCAGACTGAAGTGCCGGAAGCAGCCGCCGAGATCCGTCGTGCCATGGCCGCGCTCAGTTTCCATCGAGGCATGAACGCCCTGGACGGCGGCGCGATCGACACGGGCAGAACCCACCTGAATCGGTATCTGGAGATGGAACCCCAGGGCCGCATGGCAGGGGCCGCACGAACGGTCCTGGCCGAAGCGCTGGACTACAGGGAGGGAGGCGAAGCCGCCCGCAAGGCGTGGATGTCACTCTCGGGTCCGCGCAGGCTGTTCGGCAGACTGCGGATGGCGGGCCTGTTGCCCGTGGTCGGCGGCGCGCGGACGCCGTCGGAACCGCTCGCCGGACCGCCCGTCCAAGGCCCCGCCTCGGCACCCAAACGGCCATGAAAGCCCTGCCCCAGCAGATTCTGGCGACCGTGCGCAGACGGGAGTTGTTCGCGCCGGATGCGCATCTCGTTCTGGCTTTCAGCGGCGGCCCGGACTCGGTGGCGCTCGCGCGTGGACTTCTCGACCTGAACGAGAACGCCGACCTGCGCGTGCGGATAACGCTCGCGCACCTGAACCACGGCATACGGGGCGCCGAATCCGACCGGGAAGAGGAATTCTGCCGGGATTTCGCCGAAGCACACGGCCTTCCCTTGTGCGTGGAGCGAACCGAACCAGCCGAGTGGAAGGAGGGGTCACTGGAAGCCGAAGCCCGTCGACGGCGCTATGACTTCCTGGGACGCTACGCCCGGGAGGCGGATGCGTGCGCGGTTGCGACCGGACACCACGCCGACGACGTGGCGGAGACGGTGCTGTTCCGCATGGTGCGGGGAGCGGGCGTTCGCGGGCTGGGCGCGATGGCGCCGGCCCGCCCGCTGGGTGACGACTACCCCGGCATCCGGCTCGTGCGACCGATGTTTTCCATCCGCCGCGAGAGCATCCTGCGATACCTGGACCGGGAGGGGCAGGTGTACTGCCGCGACAGCTCGAACGCCGACACGTCCTACTCTCGTAATCGGATCCGGCACGTCCTGATCCCGATGCTGGAGAAGGAGTTCCCGACCTTCTCAGTCGAATCGCTCTGCGCGCTGAATGACGCCGCCATCGAGGCTACGGAGCTGACGGAAGGGGTGCTGGACGGGATGTGGCCCAATCTGTGTCAGCGCAGCGGGCCCGAGGAGGTGCTGCTGGACGCCGACGCCCTGACCGAGGCGCCGACGGCGGTCAGGAAGGCGGCCGCCGACCGCGCGCTGTCGATCCTCTGCCATGAACGCCCCGTCCCGGCGTTGCGGGCCGAGCACTACGAAGCCTTCGCAGAACTGGCGCACCAACGGGTGGGTGCCCGCACCGACTTGCCCGGGGGGGTTTTCGCGCGCAGAGAGCACGGCCTCGTCTACGTGACCCGAGGCAAGAACCAACCGGCGCGAAAGACGTGGACCCTGGAAGTGCCGGGAACGACGCGGCTCACCGAGCTACGAGTGGTCGTCAGGGCCGAAGTGCTGAGCGAAGAAGAGCTTACGCCCGAGCAGGCGGCCGAACGTGCGTTGGACAACGCCGTGTTCCTGGATCTGGACCGGATCCGCCTTCCACTGGCGGTCCGGCTGAGGCGCCCGGGGGACCGGTTCCAGCCCCTCGGAAGCGGTAAGCCGACCAAACTCAAGCGCTTTCTGATAGGCAGAAAGGTGCCGCTGCACCGCCGCCAGCGCATGCCGCTGGTGGTCGACGCGGACGGCAACATAGTATGGGTGGTAGGCTGCGAGATCTCGCAGGCCCATAGGTTGACGCCCGAGACCGGGCGGGTCCTGCACCTGGAATTCCACCCCATCGAGGAGTAACGCACGGCCCTTCCATGTTTGCCCTGGACCCCGTGTAAAGGTACCATATTCAAACATGAAGAAGCCACTTATGAGAGTGACCACGGCGGTGGCGTTGATCGTCGTCGGCGCCGCGCTCATCGCTCTGGGCATCGGCATTCGCTACGTGAGGCACGCCCTGTCCGAAGACGAGATCAGGCGCGTGCTGGTCGAAGCCGCCCGCGATGAGCTAGGCGCGGATCTGAGTATCGGCTCGGTGCGGCTGGGCTGGGACCGCGTTCTGCGCGCCGAGGACGTGGAGCTGACGTTGCGCCATCAGGAGCAACCGTTCGTCACGGCCCGCTCGCTCCGCGTCTCGGTGGACGCCCTCTCTTTGCTGAGCGGCGGTATGGGGGTCACCAGGGCCGTTCTTGTCGAACCTTACCTGCGCCTCACACACGACAAGGTGAGAGACAGGTGGAACTTCGAGGCGCTCTCCGCGTCTAAGGGAGAGGAACCTTCCGCCCCGCCGGTGGGACTGCTCCCGGACGGAATCGTTCTGGAGAAGGCAACGATCGAGGTCACGTATGCGGAGCTTTTCGGGGACGGCCGGCCGCGCGTCTACTCCAACGTATATGTCACCGGCCGGCCCGACCAGGCCAACGGCGAGCGCTGGACCGTGGACGCGCTCTTCGCCGAAGGGCCCCTTGCGGGCCTGCGGGCGACCGGCCGAATCGACGTCGGATCGGACGAGAGTGCCGAGTTCCACGTGTCGCACCCGGCCGTGAAGGTGACCGGAGACATGTGGACGATGGTCCCATCGGGAGGAGAGGTATGGGAAGCGTTCCAGCCTGAAGGCACGTTCGGGATCGAGGGTCGAATCTACACCCGAGAGGACAAATCGGTGGCCGCCGACTTCGACGTGGACATCTGGGAGGCGAACGTGGTCCCGGAGTTCTACCCGATCCGCATGGAGAGCGTATCCGGCCCGCTCAAGGTGACCGATACGGGAGTGACGATGCACCGGCTGACGGGAACCGTACCCGCTTCGGAGTTCGGCGCGGCCGGGCTGCCGGACGCCCGGATGACCGTGAGCGGCGATTACCGATTCGCCGACGAAGCGGCGACGGTGAACGTTTCCGTGGCGGACGTGCCGATATGCCGCGCCAGCGTCCAGTCGATACCGGAGGTAGGTGACCGCATCTGGAGTGAGCTTCGACCGGTGGGAGTGGGCTCGGTGGCGCTTACGCTTCGGCAGGCTTCCGCGGAAGACGAGATCGAGTTCGCCGCATCCGCACGCTTCGAGGACGCCTCGCTCCGACCGCAGGCGCTCCCGGCCCCGCTTGAGCACGTGTCCGGGAGCCTGACGGCGGACGCGCGCAGCATACGCCTCTCCGACCTGCGGGGTATCCTTCTGCAGCCGGAAGCCGGCTCCTCGGCGCCCTTCGAGGGGTACGGCATAGTGGACCTGGAGGGCCCGGACACCGCCCTGCACGTGCGGATCAAGAACCTGCAGACCACGGAGGAGCTCATCAAGTCCATCCCCGAAGTGGGAGAGCGGGTCTGGGAGTTTCTCCAACCCGAAGTTCTGGTGGACGCCGACGTGGTGCTCGGAGACCTCACCGACTTCGATGCGTCGCCGCCCATGATCAGCTTGACGGTCCGCGGCGGCCGTGCCCGCCCCCGTGACTTCGGTCTGATTCTCACCAACGTTGCCGGGCGCGTAACCGTAAGGGGCACCCGCGTGTTCATCGAAAACATGCTGCTGGCGCCGGAAGTGCCGGCGGACACGGGAGCATTCCAGGGCGCCGCCGGCAATATCGAGGTAAGTGGACCTTTCGACTTGGAGACCGGCGCCCTGGACATGCACGTGCACGCCCGTGACCTGCTCCTGACGGAGGAATTGGTGAGAGCCATCCCCGAATGGGGCGAAGAACTGTGGGCCGGCGGCCAGCCGCGCGGATACGTCTCCGTGGACGGACGGCTCTGGAGAAGGTCCGAGCAGGACGCCCCGCACTATCTGGTGGACCTCTCCATGCGCGACGCGTCCTTCCAGCTCCGGCAGGTACCCATACCCATCACGTCGGTTGCCGGACAGGTGCTGCTTCGCGACGGGCAGATAATCAGCAACGACTTCGCCGGTATCACGTGCGGCGGCCGGATCGTCGGCAGGTTTCTGCTGCGGTTCAGCGAGGATTTCGAATACCCGTCCTATGCGGCCACGTTTGACTACAAGATGCTTGAGCTCGCGGACCTTCTGGCAAGGCTCGCCCCGGGCAGCGCCGACGTGTCCGGCAAGTTGAGCGGCACGGTGATGGTGGGCGGCTTCCTGAACAACCCCGCCAGCCTATCGGCCAAGGGCCAGGTGACGTTGAGCGAAGGCCGGCTCTGGAAGAACCCCCTGCTCGTGCGCCTGCTGAGCATATTGCACCTGGCGATACCGGCCGGCCGCGAGTCACCGATGCAAGGCACCGCCGACTACCGAATAGCCAGCCGGCAGATACTCGTGCAGGAATTCGACCTGACCGGCGGGGGCCTGAATGCCTCCGGTTACGGAACGGTCGGTTTCGACGGCACCCTCGCCCTGAGCCTGGTCGCCGTCGGCGCGCCCGACAGCCGGGGTATACCCATCGTCAGTTCCGTCGTCAGTTGGATCGCCAGCACCGTCGAGAGGCAGCTTGTCCGGGTCGACGTAACCGGCACACTCAGCGAGCCGCAATTCTCCTCGCAGTTGCTGAGCAAGTTGACTTACCCGCTTACGAGCCTCCGCGGCATTCTCACAGCCCCGGTTCGCATGGTCGTGCCGGGCATGAGCGGCAGGAAAGAGGAATAGGGAGAGCGACCGTCCAATGGGCAAACCCGCCATCATCGTCGTCGGAAGCGCTAACACGGACTTAACGGTGCTTGTCGACAGGCTGCCGGCGCCGGGAGAGACGGTGCTGGGGGGCGATCTGATGCGAGCCTGCGGTGGCAAAGGCGCCAACCAGGCCGTCGCTGCTGCGCGCGCCGGAGCGGAGGTGGCCTTCGTCGGGCGGGTGGGCGACGACGAGTTTGGCCGGGCCGCCTTGGGAGCCCTGCGGCAGGAGGGAATCGACATCAGCGGAGTCATCACCGATCCGGACGCGCCGAGCGGAGTTGCCCTCATCACCGTGGACGCGAGCGGAGAGAACCAGATAACCGTAGCACCGGGCGCCAACGCGCGCCTCTGCCCCGCCGACGTGCACGCGGCGGCCGACCGACTTGGAGCGGCCGATATGCTTCTGCTACAACTGGAAACGCCGCTGGACGCGGTGCTGGCAGCGATTGAGGTCGCCCACGACAACAACGTACCGGTGCTCCTGAACCCGGCCCCCTGCCCCGGCGCGGGCCTGCCCGGCGATCTTCTCACCGGGGTCGACTACCTGGTGCCGAATCGTGCGGAAGCCGCCCACCTTTCCGGGATGGCACCGAACGAGCCACCGGAGAAAGTTGCGCGGCACTTGCTGGCGGCTGGGCCGAGAGCCGTGGTAGTGACGCTGGGCGCCGACGGCTGCTGCGGAGCCACAGCGGACGCATGCCAACGGATGGCGGCGCCCGTCGTCCGTGCGACGGACACGGTGGCAGCAGGTGACTGCTTCTGCGGCGCGCTGGCCGTGGCACTGGGGGAGGGACGTGACGTATTCGACGCGATGGCCTTCGCCTCGGCAGCAGCCGCCCTCGCCGTGCAGAAGGCGGGTGCGCAGCCCTCTCTGCCCGCGCGGCAGGACATCGAGCGGTTCCTCACCCGGCAGGGCACAGCACAGAGAGCCAGACAATGAACAGACCTTTCCGGATCGCAACGCGTGCTACAATGGTGCTGCTGATCCTCCTTGGGGTCGCGCTGACAGTGCATTCCGTGAAGACGCATCAGCCGGGCCGACACCGTGTGGAACGGCCGGCAGAGACGGCCAACACCCCTACTCCCGCTGCCCAGAATCCTCCCGCGTCCGACCAGCAGGCGACAGAGGCCGACGCAGCCAACGAAGGCGGGAGCGCGCGGGGTTCGGGCGGAATGCAGCCCGAGTTCGAACGCTTCCAGTGGAAGCAGGAGGACGTGAGTGTTACCGGGGAACAGTGGCGCAACGACCCGGCGTCGCGCCTCACGCAAATCGTCTCGCCGCGACTGACCGTGCCTCTGCCGGAGCCGGCCGAGGAGGGAACAACGACGGAGCCGCCTGAGGAAGTCGCCCAGATCACCGCCGAGACCGGCAACCTGGACGAAGAGGCCGGCCTCGCACACTGGGCGGGCAAGGTGCTGGCGAGGGGCAAGGACTTCGAGGTCAAGACCGACTCGCTGTCGGTGAAGGTCTCCGACAAGACGGCTACCTCCGACGCAAAGGTCACCATCGAGCGCTACCGCATCGAGGACGATGGCACCCGCACGCCGGCGATGGTCGTCAACGGAGAGGGCATCGACATCAACCTGCCGCGGCGCGTGATGACACTGAACCGGGACGTGACGGCCCGCCTGTACGAGGTCTCGCGCGACTTCTTCGCCGCCGAGGGCGACGAGGCGATACGCGACGTGGTGATAGCGTGCTCCGGCCGCATGGAATACGAGCACCTCTCCCGCAGAGTCACGTTCAGCGATAGCGTGCACGTCGTCTCCGGAAGCAAGTCGCTGCGATGCGACAAGCTCATCATCCGGCTCACCGAAACCCAGGAGGGCAAGGGGCGGCTGGCGGTGAACAACGTGCTCGCGCAGGGAAACGTGCGGCTGGAGGTGGACGACCAGATGGCGCGCGGCGACACGCTCGAATGGCAGGACGTCACCCAGAATGGCGTCCTTACCGGTGAGCGCTGCACGTTGGAGACCGACGACTTCCGACTGACGGGTCAGAAGCTCTCGTTCTACAAGATGAACAGCATCTTCATGTGCGAGGGGCCCGGCGACCTTCTCTGGAGGTCGGGCGATGGTGGCGATTCTTCGGCCGACGATGTCCCGGAAGTCCGGCGGGCCGGCCCCATCGAGCTTCGCGCCGATGAACCCGTGCGTGTAACCTGGACCCAGTCCATGACCTACGACGTGGCGGCGCGGAGCGCCGTTTGCCGCGGGAACGTCGTGGGACGGCAGAACGTCAATTCCCTGAAATGCGAGTCGCTGGAGCTGTACTTCTCCGCCGAGGGCGGTCTGGTGAACAAGTTGATCGCGCGGGAAAAGGTGGCCGTTCAGGACCAGTGGACCGACGAGAGTAGACAGGTGCTCTGCGACGTTCTCACGTGGGACCGACTCCGGAACACTATCGAACTGAAGGCAACCGAGGGCAAGGCGGTCGATATCAGGAGCGGCCGCCAGCAGATAACGTCCGCCCAGGTCATCTTCGACCAGGCGCGCAATGCGCTGGACTGCCCCACCGCCGGCACGCTCACGGTGTTCCCGGAAGGCGATGCGGGAGAGGACGGGGCCATCACTGTGCGCTGGGAAAAGACGATGCACTTCGAGGACGCCCCCTCGCGCACCGCCACCTTCACCGGAAGCGTGGACGCCCGCAAGAGCGGAGAGGGCATGGGGGCGGATTCGCTGGTGGTGCGCTTCGACGAGGAGTGGAAGCCCATACTACTCGCTGCCACCGGCAACGCCTCCATCGAGAGCATTCGCGCACTGATGCCGGCTCCCGCGGGCGCCCGCGCCGCGATGAACGGCGCCACCGCCCCCCTGACACCCGACGCGATCCGCAGCGGCGCCAACTGGCGCATGACGGCCGAAGCCTTCACTATTGAACCGCCCAGACAGCTCCTGTCCTCCTCTCGTCCCGGCAAGATCATCGTAGCGAGCCCGACCGGACCCGAGCGGACGATCACCTGGCAGAAAAGCATGACGTTCGACCAGGCCAAGGGCAGCGCCCGGTTCCTCACGGACGTGCGAACCGACGTGGACGGCAGCATACTGGAGACCGACGACCTGACCATCGACTTCAATGCCGACGGCCAGCTCCGCCACATCCGCGCGGTCGGCACCGTGCATTTCACTGCAGGGGGTGAGGAGTCCTGGGAACTCGCATCGAACACCGCCGAGGCGTTCTTCGTGGCCGAAAGCGAACTCAAGCATTTCATCGCCAGAGGGGACGTGGAACTGCACGATGCAGAGCGCACTCTCAACTGCGAGGTGCTGCAGTTGTTCTTCGTGACGTTGCCCGGCGAAGAGCGACCCGCGATCGACCGCGCCATCGCCTCGAACAACGTGCGGCTCCGCTACGAACGCGACACTCAGTTGGAGGCGGGCGGCGACCAGCTCGAATGGAACCGCGAGAGCGACCTCTACGTGCTGACCGGCTCGCCCAACGCTTACCTGGACCAGGGCATATTCAAGGTGGAAAGCCAGCGGATCGTCCTCGACCGACTCAGCGGCCAGATGCAGCGCTAAGCTTGCAGGCCATGAGGGGCGAGGCTATGATGCAGCAATCGGGCCGGACCTGTCCGGCCGCACACCCGGAACTCTCCCGGAGCCATTCCCGATGACCACCGTGTTCGCCGAAGGCGACGTGGAAGCCGTGATCGGTGACGACACCAGGCGCCGCGCCATAGAAGCCGCCATTCAGTTCGCAGGCGACACCTCCCGCACGCTCGCCCTGCCGCCCGACGGCACTCGCCTCCATTCTGAAGCGGGCGTCCTCACCCAGATGCTCTACGAGGCCGTCGGCCCGGCCGAGACGTTCGACGTGATGCCCACGCTCGGCACGCACTTCGCCATGACGTTCGACGAGATCCGGCACATGTTCGGCGATTCCATACCGCTGGACGCTTTCAAGGCGCACGACTGGCGCAAAGATCTGGTGCGCCTGGGCGCCGTGCCCGCCGACTTCGTGCACAAGGTCTCCGGCGGCGTCCTGCGGAAATCCATGCCCGATTATGATATCCCGGTTGAGATCAACAAGCGCCTCGTCGAGGGCGGCTACACGGCGATGTTCTCCATCGGCCAGGTGCTGCCCCACGAGGTGGTGGGCATGGCCAACGGGTTCAAGAACGTTTTGGTCGGTGCGGGCGGCGCGGAGACCATCAACAAGAGCCACTTCCTGGGCGCCGCGTACGGCATGGAACGCATGATGGGCCGCGCCGACACACCGGTGCGGGCGACGTTTAACTACGCGCACGACCACTACCTGGCCGATCTGGGCATCGTCTACGTCTTCACCGTCATCGGCAGGGACGCGGAGGGCGGCAACGTGATGCGCGGCATCTTTGTGGGCACGGATCACGAGACGTTCGCTCAGGCGGCGGAGCTCAGCCGGCAGGTGAACGTCACGCTGCTGGACGAGGCGCCCAACAAAGTGGTCGCCTACCTCCATCCGGCTGAGTTCAAGAGCACCTGGCTGGGCAATAAGGCCGTCTACCGCACACGCATGGCCATAGCCGACGGTGGCGAGCTGGTCATCATCGCACCGGGCGTTCGCACCTTCGGCGAGGATCCGGAGATCGACAAGCTCATCCGCCGGTACGGCTACCGGGGAACCCCGAAGACGCTGGCCGCCGTGATGGACAACGACGACCTGCGGGGCAACCTGTCCGCCGCCGCACACCTCATCCACGGTTCGTCCGAAGGCCGCTTCCGGATCACCTACTGCACCGACCCGGAACTGATGAGCCGCGATGAGATGGAAGGCGTCGGGTTCGAGTGGCGGCCGGTTGCCGACGCCATGCGGGAGTACGACGTCTCAAACCTCCGCGACGGGGCACAGGATGGCTTGTACTACGTCAGCGCGCCCGCGCAGGGGCTCTGGTCCGTTCGGGACAAGTTCGGCGCCTGAGGCCCCTACACGGCCTTCAGGATGAAGTGCGGGTCCGATCCTACGGCCACCCCGAAACCCCGCAGCCGGGCCTCGATCCCAAACCGCAGCCTCGCCGGTACCGATTCCCCACACGCCACGCTGTAGGAGGCCAACTCGCGCCGACCGTAGTCGCGCACGTAGTTCTTCCGCATCGCGTCGAACAACTCGCCCCGCCGGGCGCTGCCCACCGTGGATTTCAGCTCGCGACTGGTCGCCTCGATATCATAGATGCTCCCCAGTAGAGCCCTTACGGCTCGATCCGCCCCGGCCTCGGCATCGTCGGCGGCCTCGAACGGCACAGCCACGCCCTTCTGCGGAGCGAACCCCCCCATCAGCAGCGGGAGCGTGTCACGCGCGGGAACACCCAGCAGCCGGCAGATGGACTGGTAGATCACGGCCGCGCCACGCTTCTTGGCCTCGACGGCGTAGCCGGCGATGTGCGGCGTCACCAGGTCGGGAAGCCGGAGAAGATCCTCGTCGGGCTCCGGCTCGCCTTCGAACACATCGAGCGCCGCACCAGCAACGGCGTCGCGCCGCAACGCCGCCATGAGCGCTTGCGAATCCACCACGCCTCCCCGCGAGCAGTTCAGGAGGTATGCGTCCTGCCGCATTGCGGCCAGCGCCTCGGCGTCGATCATGTGGTGCGTGGGGTGGGCGCTCTCGCCCTTGTGCGTCAGAGGCACGTGGCAGGTCACGAATTCGGCGCGTATCGTCTCCTCGAAAAGGTCCGAGCGGAACTGGGGGTCCCTCTCGGCCAGCGGCGGATCGTTCCTCAAGATCCGCATGCCGAATCCCTCGGCCCTTCGCGCCACGCGGCTGCCGCAGTTGCCGTGGCCGATGATGCCCAACGTCCGGTCCTGTAAGGCCCCCGGATCGTCCCGGGTCAGCCACAGAAGCACGTACCAGACGTAGTCGGCCACCGACTCGGCGTTCGATCCGGGCGCGGAGAAGACCGTGAGGTGCGTGGCGCGCTTCGCGTTCGCCTGCTCGATGTACGCCAGGTCGATGTGGTCGGTGCCGATGGTCGCCGTGCCGATCACCTGCGCCTTCTTCGCCCGGTCGACCACGGCCGGCGTCACCTTCGTTACGCTGCGTATCACAAGCGCATCGAACTCGGCCAGTCCCGGGTAGTCCTCGTCCACGTCCCGGCCCTTCACCAACGTCACCTCCCCGAGTTCGCCGAACAGCTCGCACGCCAGGGGAATGTTCTCGTCCACCAGAATCTTCATGCGGCTCCTTGCCCTTTGACTTGCTCAAGCGACCGTCTACACTTCGCGCGCGGTCTCAACCTCCACGCCCTGCGGCACCGCACAGGCCAGCACCAGCTCGCCGGCCCGGACCTCCCACCTCACGTGGATCGGTCCCGCCGGGTGCGGGTAGACGCCCTCCGCCCAGGAGAGCGAACCGCGCTGCGGCGCGATGCGGACCACGTTCGGGTTCCCGGCCTCGGGGAACCGGACCCCGAGCACGCGGGAGGACATGAAATGCGTGGGACTACTGGCCCAGGCGTGACACACGCTGCCCCCGCCGGTCATGTTCTCCCAGCAGGTCCACGCGCCGCGGTCCAGCATCCGGCCCCAATAGGTGCGGATGTAGTCCGCGGCGACGTTCTCCCTGCCGTACCTGTAGAGCACGTCCAGACCGTAGAAGGAGAAATAGCAGCTGACGTTGTAGTCGCTGCGGTCCGTCGGCTCCGGCACCCGGAAGTTGTTCGCCATCGCGTCGACCACATAATCCAGCGCACCCGGCACCTGGGCCTCGCCGGCGATGTCGTACAGCAGTGGCAGGATGTTGCCGGGCGCGGAGGGCTCGGTCTCCGGCTCTTCGTAGCGTCGCCGGTCGAGGAAGACGTTCAGCTCAGGGTCCCAGAACTCCTTCCTGATCGCCGCCGCGAGTCGTTCGGCGCGTTCCTCGTATGCTTCGGCCGCCTCCGCATCACCGATCACCCGCATCACCCGGGCGCCGTCGTGGAACGCCCTCTGGTAGAAGCAGTTCAGCGCGCAGCTTGCCCCCTCGCGGTCCAGGCGGCTGATGTCCAGGTACGGGAGCAGATGGCTGCCGTCCAGGATATCGGTGCCGGGAACCTCGAACTCCTCGATCGCCTCCAGCACCCTCACCATCCTGGGCTTCATCTCGCGGAGGAACGCCTCGTCGCCGGTCCGGGCGTAGTAGTGCCACAGCGTCTGGACGGTGATCGCGGAGTAATCCGGGTGGCGACCCTGGAAAGGGCTGTGGGCGCAGTGCGAGAGAAGGCCGGAGCCGTCCTGGCTGAGGAACGCCTGCTCGACGCTGCGACGCATCAGTTGCGTGTCCCCGAACGCGGCCAGCACGGTGTAGAACTGCACCAGGTTGTCGCCGGGATACGAGCCGCGCTCGCGCCGCGGGCAGTCCAGGTAGGCGTCCTCCATGCACGCGAACTGCGTTTCCCTGCCCATGTCCCATATCCGGTTCAGCGTCGGATCGCTGCAGCGGAAGCTGCCGATGTTCTCGACGGGATAGTTGGCCCGGGTGGCGGAGAGGCGATGCAAGTGGAACCGGTCGAGATCGCCCTGCACGACGACGTCCAGCCAGCGGAACCCCCGCGGATGGAACGTACGATAGGTCTGCCTCCCTTCGCGGGCGATGTAGCGCTCGGCCATGCGGACGGTCAGCCGGTTGTAGTGCACCGGCACGCCTTCGGCCAGCCTCTCGGAGTAGAATAGATCCACGGTCGTGCCGGCCGCGGCCGTGAAATCGAGGGTCGGTCGGCAGAGCACTTCCGTGCCGAAGTCGTAGGTCAGCACCAACGCGCCCTCACCCACCTCATCGACGTAGGAAGCGCCGCTCACCTCGTCGACCGTACCCGGCTTGCGGCCGGAACCCTCATCTATCGGCGTGAGTGTCTTCCACGCCCGTTCGCAGAAAGCGGAGTTCGCGCCCCTGTCCCGCGGCCAGAGTCGCCACGGGCCGAGTTCCTCGGGAAGGTCCTCGCTGGAGCCCAGAGGCAGCGCGAGGGACTCGGCGCGCGTCCGCGCATCGCCCTCCCACGGGCCGGCCAGCATGAACGTGTCCGGGGAGTCGATCTCCTCCTCGGCGCTAATGCTGAGCCCGGCGTCGGCCGGCAGCCCCAGGTAGAACTCGCAGGCCCCGACCATCACCGGCAGCAGGGCCTGCAAGCTGTTCCATCCCTCCGCGAGGTCGACCTCGAAGTCTCGTCTCATATGGAGGTCGCCCCGTCTGGCGCCTTCCACCTCGCAGCCGTTTACCCAGAACCGGCCGTTCCATGCCCCGAACACGACGCTTTGCGCCCGGGGCGAGTGGATGTAGGTGAGTGCCAGCGTGGGCGCCTCGTCGCGCCAGCGGCGGCCGTCCCGAATCAGCGTGATGAAGGAGTAGCCGTCCTCGTCCCGATGCGGCTTGGCCGCCCAGGTAGCGGTTCGCTCGCGCGGGAGCACCTCGCGCTCGTCCAACAGCGGTATGGTGCGCGGCACGAGCCGGCCCCAGTGGTCCTGGTCATCGAGCAGCACGGCAGGGCGCCAGGCCGAATCGTCGAACCCGGACGCCCCGTAGCCCTCGGCCTCCAGCCGACCGTCCAGAAGCTCTCCCTGGTTCAGCACGAAGGAGAGGTGGGCCGTCTGGGGGACGTGACCGGGCGAGTCCAGTGCCCTCCACTCGCCGGGCGTCGCGACATCGACCTCCGAGCCGTCGTCCGCCTCCACGGTGCCCCACGCGATGAAGCCACCGTGGCTGTACTCGGAATGGTAGGTGTAGGAACCGTAAGAGTTCACGGCGACGGCGATGACGTTGGCCCCGTCCTGCAGGAACGGCGCTATGTCGTGAGAGTCGTACTCCGGCTTGGCGACGAAGAATCGCCCGGGCCCATGCGCGACAACCGTGCCGTTCACGATCAGCCTATAGCGGGTATCCGCGAACAGATGGAGCACCGCCGAGGCGGGCTTGCCCTGAAGCCGAAAGGTGCTTCGGAAAAGCACGTAGCGGTTCATGCCCGTGCCGTGCGGGTCGGACCATACGAACTGCGCGTTTCTAGCGGCCATCGCAAGAACCCCGGAGAGAGGTAGTCGCTTGTCCTATCCGGCACAAGCTATCACTGCGGCACCGACCTGTCAAAAACAAGGGCGCTCCTTGACAAGACCTATCCGTGCGCAAAGAATGAGCTGACTTTGGTTTGTGCAGAATTCAAGCTCCCGCCGGAGAGATGAGATGCAGACGAACATCGTGGGAATCCTATTGCCGCAGCTATTGGCCATGGCATTGTGTTGCACCGTGTCCGCAAATTCCGAGTTTGTGGGGCCCGGTCCCGCGACATCGAACCTGACTCGCACGAACCGCGTCTCCCAGTATGGGATCACCTGGACGTTCTCGGAGCGGGTGCCCGTCGGCCGGTTCGTGACGGGCGACTACTACGTGGTCGGCCCGGTGACCGTAACGGCCATCTCGCCGGCACCCGCCGAGGGGCGCAACGGCTCAATGCTCAACCCGCCCGTGACCGGCAAGACCGGCTATGATGCGCGGATCAACGGCTACGACGAGTCACTAACGGCCCATCCGCCGATAGAAATGAACCCCGGCGACTCGCTGGTCTCAACCATCAGCCACACAGGAGACGAACGGCACAAGCATGTGTATCCGCATTTCGAGGAGGCCGGAGTGCCGCTGAAGACGGCGGCGGTGTTGACGTGCCTGGCGTCCGCTGCTCCGGCAAACGCGTTCCGGCCGTCCTACTGCGGCCCGAAGGACAGGCTCTATCGCTACAGCGACCTGCACACGGAGTTGCTGCCCAGCGTGACGAAGGTGCCCCACGCGCCGAAAATCGATCTGTACTACCGCATCTTCCAGCGTCCCTGGATCGACCACACCTACACCTGGGTCGGCCGGCAGACGCACCCCACCGAGAACATGCCGGACTACGGCCGGGAGATCTCGCGCGCCGTGTCGGATGCGTCGCTGCTGCTGATGCTGGACTTCACACTGGGGGAGAAGAAGCCGCTGCTGATCGGGCTGGTTCAGTACGGCATCGACCTCTGGGGCTGCGTGCGGGCGGGCGGCGGCTGGCGGGCCAACGGCGGGCATGGATCGGGACGCAAGTGGCCAATTGTCTTCGCCGGTATCCTGTTCCAGGACACCGAGATGCAGAAACCAGAGGCCGAATTCGGCGAGGACATGCAGACCTACTACGGCAAGGGCTACTACGGCGCGACGGCCCTCTGGCGCATCGTTCGTCGCTCCGGGCTGCAGCCGGAGCACGAACACCAGCACCCGAGCGAATGGCCGATGACGAGGATGGAAGGCTACCGCCGATGTTGCACGGCCATCGCCTGGGTCGGCACCGCGCTGGCCGCGCGCATGATACACGCGGAGGACGTGTGGGACCATCCCGCCTATTTCGACTACGTCGACCGCTGGATGACCGAGGATGACTCGCAGCAGATGGCCGACATGAAGGAGGCGCTGGACTATGCTCCCAGCATCCGGCAGGGCGAGACTTGGTCCGAGTTCGTCGACGAGATGTGGGATACCTACCGCAACAACCTGCCACCTGCACGCACCGTGGATGACTAGGCCGCTCACTCGATTCCCGAGCCGGCAACGTCGATCTCGACGCCGGTCGGCGCCGCATAGTCCAGGAAGAGGCGATCACCCTTGATCTCCCACCGCACCCTGATCTCGCCGGCCGGGTGCGGGTAGACGCCTTCCGCCCAGCTCAGCGTGCCGGGGGTCGGCTGTATCCAGACGCAGTTCACGTCGCCGGGCTCGGGGAAACGGACGCCGAGCACCTCGGTGGACAGGTAGTGATTGGGGCTGGTCGACCAGGCGTGGCACTGGCTGTAGCGGTCGATGAAGTACTCCCAGCAGGTGGCCGCGCCCTTGTCGAGCATTCGGGTCCAGTTCTCCCGCATGAAGCTCTCCGCCTCGGCCGCAAGCCCATGCCTGTAAAGGACTTCGAGTGCATAGAACGAGAAATACGAGGTGACGTTGAAGTCCTCGTTGCGCGTCGGATTCGCCACCCGGGCGTTCTGCGCCAAGGCGTCGCGCACGTAGCCGAGCGCGCCCTCGGCCTGCTCCGTACCCGCAATGTCGAACAGCAGCGGAAGCGTATTCGCGGGGACGGAAGGCCCGGTGTCGGGCTTGTCCTCGCGCAGACGGTCGACAAATACGCCCTTCGACTCGTCCCAGAAGCGCTTCCGGATGGACGCGGCCATACGTTCGGCGAGCGCGTTCCACTCTCCGGCCGCGTCCTTGTCCCCCAGCAGTTCCAGCACGCGGGCCCCGTCGTAGAAGCCCCGCTGGAAGAAGCAGTTGAACGCGCAAGTCACGCCCTCGCGATCGGTATGGCTGAGGTCGAGATAAGGGTCCAGATCCTGCGGGTCGACGAGGTCGAGTTCGGGCCGGTAGAGCGAACGCATGCCATCCAGGAGCTTCAACAACCGCGGCTTCATCTCGGCGAGGAATTCGACGTCGCCGGTTCGCGCGTGATAGTGCCAGAGCGTTTGGACCGTGATGGCGCAGTAATCCGGATGCCGGCCCGGCCAAGGGCTGTGGGCGCAAGGTGGGATCAGGCCGTTCTCGCCCTGGGCCAGGAACATCTGCTCCAGGCAGCGCCGCACGAGGAGCGTGTCGCCGTAGATCGCCAGGTCGCTATAAAACTGCACGAGGTTGTCGCCGCCGTAAGAGCCGCGCTCGCGTCGCGGGCAATCGAGATAGGCGTCCTCCATGCAGGCGTGAAGCGTGTCCACGCCCACATCCCAGATCGCGTTGAGGGTCGGATCCGAACACCGGAAACGGCCGATCTGCGTGACCGGATAGTTGGCGCGTGACAGGCTTACGCCGTGCACCCGGAAGCGGCTGAGGTCCCCGGTGACCACCACGTCCAGCCATCGCAACCCGTGCGGGTGAAATGTCCGCCACGTCTGCCGCCCCTCGCGCGCGATGCAGCGTTCCGCCAGGCGCACCTCGTAGCGGTGGAAGTGCACGGGCGCCCCATCCTGGAGCTTCTCGGCGTACATGAAGTCAACGCGAGTGCCGGCGGCAGCGGAGAAGTCGATCGCGGGCCGGCCCAGCACCTCAGTGCCGAAATCATAGGTGAGTACCAGGGACCCGTCGCCGACAAGGCCGGCGTGGTCGGCGCCGTTCACCTCGATGTCCGATCCGGCCGGGATCGGCTGCGCCACCTGCCAGGCCCGCTCGACGAAGGCCGACTCGGCCGTCCTCCCCCTCTCCCAGGGGCGCCACGGTCCCATGTCCTCGGGCAGGTCGTCGGGCGAGGCCAGCGGCAGATCCAACTCACGGGCACGCCCCATGCGCCCACCTTCCCACGGACCGGCCACGAGGAACGTGTGCTCCGAGTCGGGTTCCTTCTCCGCGCTGACGGCCAGTTCCGCCACCTTAGGCACGCCGAGGTAGAACTCCAGGGCACCGTCCAGCAACGGCGCGACGACCTGGAAGGTGTTCCAGCCTTCCCGAAGCTCAACCAGAAGATCGGAGCGCATGTGTACGTCGGAGCGTGGCTGCGGCTCCACCTCGTCGCCGTTCACCCAGTAGCGCCCGCTCCACGCTCCCAGCCTCACCTCCTGCACGCGCGGCGAATGTATGTAGGTGAACGCTATCGTCGGGGCGGCGATCCGCCACCTGGTGCCGTCCCGGCCAACGGCGATGAAGGAGTACACGTCCTCGGCGTCGGGACGCCGGGCGGCCCAGGTGTGGCTGCGTTTCCGGGGCAGCACCTCCCGCTCGTCCAGCAGCGGTATGCTCCGGGGATGGAGCTCGCCCCAATGGTCCTGAGCGGACAGCGTCACCGCCGCCGGCCAGTCCGCGTCGTCGAACCCGGGGGCGTCCCAGCCCTCGGGCATCGGGCGTGCGTCCAGCAGCTCGCCGGGGTTCAGGACAAACGACTCGTGACACGTCTCGTTGACGTGTCCCGGCGACTCGATCGCCTTCCACTCCGGCCCGGTTGCCAGGTCGACTTCGGCCCCTGCGGCGTCCGTCGCGCTGCCCCAGGCGATCAGTCCCCCGCGGCTGTAATCGCTATGGTAGGTGTAGGTGCCGTAGCTGTTGACCGCCACGGCGATGACGTTTTCGCCTTCGCGCAGGTAGGCGGCGAGGTCCAGCATGTCGTACTCCGGCTTGGCGACGAAGAACCGCGCGGGCCCGTGCGCGACCGTGAGCCCGTTCACCGTCAGCCGGTAGCGGGTGTCCGCGAAGATGTGCAGCTCGCACGACGCCGGCGTCCCCGCCAACTCGAAACTGCGGCGGAACAGCGCATAGCGGTTGAGTCCTTCTCCGTGGTCGTCGGTCCAGATGTATTCGGCGTGCATGGCGTGATATCTCCGGCAGTAGAGCGAACGCAAAGGTCCCCGTCGCGCAAGAATACACGCGCGCCCGCCGGCTGTCAACGATGACCGCCCCGCCCTTGCGCCTTCGCGCGGTCCACTCGTATACTGGCCGCTTCGCAATGCGCGGGGGCCACGGCAGGCGCTCGCACCCAGGCTTTTCAGGCAGGAGGAGAATAAAGTGGACGAGATCAAGGTAGGCGTGATCGGAACCGGCCAGATCGGCAAACGCCACCTGGAAAGGTACCAAGGCATCCCCGGCGCCGACGTGGTGGCCATCTGCGACATCGACGAGCCCGAGCTGAACCGCGTCTCCGAACGCTTCGGCGTCTCGCGCGCATTCACCGACTACCGCGACCTGCTCGCCATCGACGAGATAGCCGCCGTAGACGTGTGCCTGCACAACAACCTGCACGCGCCGATGAGCATCGCCGCCATGGAGGCCGGCAAGGACGTGTTCTGCGAGAAACCGCTGGCGGGCTCCTACGTGGACGCCCTGAGCATGATCGAGCGCAGCCGAGAACTGGGCCGCCGCCTCAGCATGCAGCTTTCCAGCCTGTTCAGCCAGGACACCATCGCCGCCAAGCGCCTTGTCGAAGAAGGCCAACTGGGCAAGCCCTATTACGCCAAGAGCAGCTACTACCGCCGCCGCGGCCGGTGCTACGTGGACGGCTACGGCAGCACCAGCTTCGTGCAGAAGAAGATATCCTCCGGCGGCGCGCTGATCGACATGGGCGTCTATCACATCTCCGAGATCCTCTACCTGCTCGGCAACCCCGAGGTGCTCACCATCAGCGGCGCCACCCACCAGGAAATGCCGATGTACGAGCACCGGGCGGAAGAAAGCCACTACGACGTCGAGGAGCTGGGCGTGGGCATCGTGCGGCTGGCGGGCGGCATCACCTTCTTCATCGAGGAGGCGTGGGCCATCCACCTGGGCGGCACGGACGGCAGCAAGGTAGCCGGCTCAAAGGGCGGGCTCACACTCAAGCCGCTGTCCCTCCACACCACCGTGAGCGACATGGAGATGGACGCCAGCTTCCGGCTGGACCCCGCCCAGAGCCGCTGGGCAAGCTGCTACCCGGACCGCACCACCGGCCTGAAGAGCCCCCAGCACCACTGGATAAGCGCCCTGCAGGGCAAGATCGACCTGCTGCCCACCGCCGAGATCGGCCTCAACACGATGCTGATCACCCAGGGCATATACCTGTCGCAGGAACTCGGCCGCGAGGTGACCCCGGCGGAGGTCAAAGAGAACTCCGCCTCCACCGCGCTGTCCATTTGACGCCCCCATCTTACGCATCACGAAAGGACGCACCATGCTGGCTTCCGTAAGCTCCTGGAGCTACCGAGACCTGTTCGCCGACGGAACGTTCGACCTGCTCTCATTCCTCGACGAGGTGAAACGCCTCGGCGCGGACGGGTTCGAGATATTCCCCCGGCACCTGAACGCCGACGACGTTCCCGGCCACCTGGCGCAGGTGACCGCCAAGGCCGATGACCTGGGCCTGAGCATCGCCTCGCTCATCACGGGCAACAACTTCGCCATGGCGGCCGCCGCCGACCGCGCCGCGCAGGTGGAGCAGATGAAGGACTGGATTCGCTACGCGGCCGACGCCGGTATCGCGCGCCTGAACACGTTCACCGGCTACCACAACGCCGGCACCGATCCGGAGCTGGAGAACTGGCGCGTGGTCGACGGATACCGCGAAGTGGCGCCGCTGGCCGAGGAGCGCGGCGTGCTGCTCTGCGTGGAGAACCACAGCACCGTCTGCCCCGGTGCGGACGGGCTGATGGCCATGATCCGCGCGGCCGACAGCGACGCGATGCGCACGAACCCCGACTTCACCAACTTCGTCCCCGAGTTCTACAACCGCAGCGAACGCTCGCTGGAGGCGATGTACCGCGAGACCGCACGCGTGGCCCCCCTCGCGGCCAACGCCCACCTCAAGGTGCGCGACTTCACCGAGGAGGGCGACGCCTGCCACGTCGACGTCGCGCGCCTGCTGAAGATCCTCACCGACGTCGGCTACGACGCCCACATCGTCCTCGAGTACTACGGGCGCGGCGGCGATCCGCGGGAATCCTGCGAGAAGGGAATCGCCCTGCTCAAGCGGCTGTTCTGATGGGCCGCAGCCGTACAAGCAAAGGGGGCCGGCCGTGCGGCCGGCCCCCTTCTTCATAACCTAAACGAAAGCCTGCGAACTAGCGCAGCAGCTTGGTGTCTTCGAGCGTCAACTCCGCGGGCTCACCGGGCACGTAGTGCCACCTCGTCAGGAATCCGGCGAAGGAGACCTCGCTACCGACGGCCGGAGCCGTTCCCTCGACGTAGCGCCTGGCAACCGTCATTGTAACGTCCGCCTCGCCGTCCGGCGGCTGGCTCATATCCACTGTAACCCGCCAGTTGCCCTTCTCCGCCTCAGTGGCGCTCACCACGGTGCCGGTGCCCTCGATGGGCGTGCCCTGGAACGGATCCATCACGATCCGCGCACCGGTGCTGGGATCGATGGTCGTCAGCATCGACACGTCGTTCTTCGGCACGTCGTCCGGCATGCCCTCAATGGCCGGCTCCAGGGTGTTCTCCACCCAGTTGTGGTACTCATTCACCGACTGTCTCGTGGGGATGTCGGGGTTCACGTCCTGTTCGGCCTCTTCACTCCCGCCACGAGCCATCACCACTGCGATGATCACCACGATAGCAACCAACAGCGCCACGTAGACGCCCGTCTTCCCATCCCTCGATCGCATCACTCCACTCCTCCCATGAGATATCACGTCAATGTACCCCTCGGTCTCGTCCCCGTTCAGTACCTGGCGATTGTACGCCGTCTCACCCGAACGGTCAAGCGAAACGGGGCAGACCGAAGGGCCTGCCCCGCTCGCTTTCACGTCTCAGGCGAACCGCGAAGGGGTTCGCCCATAGCTGTCATCAATAGACGCGTCCCTCGAACTCTTCGGGAACGCCCCAGGTCCAGCCGTCGTAGGTCTGGCCCTCATCGGAATACCAGCTGTCGTCACGACCGCTGGCTCCACGCCAGAAGCTGCCGCCCCAGTCGGCCCAGTGGATGCCACCACCGGCGACCGCAGCGTCAGTCTTGTGCGGGCTTCCGCCACCCAGCAGTCCGTTACGCGCCGCGGGCGCGTACTCGAACAGCGCGGGGTCGGCGTCCCTCTCGGTCGGAACGGTCTCGTCCTGACGAAGCCGCCCGGCCGAATAGGTCGCAGCAACACCCTCGCTCGAGTAAACATCGTCCAGGTCGGCGGACACGCCGTAGCGGCCGACGGTGCCCAGCGTGGCCCCGTCCTCGTCCAGACGGGTGTTCCCGATCACGCCGTAGCGCACCCAGGGACCGCCGGAGCCATCGCCGACGCCGCTGTAGCGCGACCTGGCACCCACCTGATAGTCGCCACCGTCGTCGAACTCGTCCTTGACCCAGCGCCAATCGGCGGCGGTCTTCGGACTCCATTCAACGGCCATGTCGGCGAACAACAGGTTGGAGCCGTCGGCGTGGTTGGGCTGCTCAACGCCGAACATCGTACACATCTCGATCCCGTCCGCGGCGATTACGCGGGCCGCGTCGGTATCGGTGGAGATTCGATATTCGTCGTAGAAGTAGCTGATCTCCCGCTCTTCGCACCACGCCTGCTGCTCCTCGGGCGTGGGATAGTGGCAGAGCGCAACCCAGTTATTCGAGTGATAACGAAGATTCGGAGTCCTCTCCCTGGGCTGGAACGGGCAGTCCAGAGCGTCGAAGTCTTCGATATAGCCTCTGTCCATAATGAACGCCATGACGCGGCAGGCGTACCGTGCGTGCGCCCACGAAAGATCATCCGCGCCGAGCACGTACCACTGTCCGTCTTCGTCGTTGCGGAACATGCTCACTGCCAGGCCCAGGTTATGGAGATTGCTCTGGCAGAGAGTATTACGCGCCCTGGACCTTGCCTTATCCAGCGCCGGCATCAACATCGCCGCCAGAATAGCGATAATAGCTATCACAACCAAGAGTTCAATGAGCGTAAACGCTCTTCTCATCTTCACATCCTCCCACTAAGGATCACAATGCATGAAAGACCTCGTCGAATACGGCACTTCTCAAACCGTGCGCCCCTTCACCTCCTTTCCGCCGCCGTTTGTCCAACAGATGGTCTTGTTCCACTCGTTCCCATACTCTTAGTCGGCTTCAACGCCGATATGTTACCACCATCCTAAAAACCTGTCAAGCAAAAAACTCCGCCCACTCCCGATAGCCCGGCCGCCATGGGGCACCCGAACAAGCCCGAGTGTCGAAGGCCTCAAAGCGGGCTCCAACGGACACAAAAAAAGCCGCGCCCGGCGATGCCGAGCGCGGCCCTGGACTGCTCAGTCCACCACTACCTTATTCCGGATGCGTAACCGGACGCAGGCTCTCAGGCCAGCCGGTCTGGTGGATGTAGTTGCGCAGAGGCGCAACGGCTGCATCCTCCTTCTCCATCACGTCGCCCGGCTGGGAGCCCGCGACTTCGAACTCCTCGTTGTCGAGCATCGTGAATTCCTGTGCGGTGTCGTCGCTGTCGACGAGATAGATGTCGTCGAAGTCGTCGCCGCCGTTCAGGAACGGCTCCAGGTCACGCGGGCTTTCGCCGTACATGATCCTGCCGCCGAGGGTGTTGCGCGTGGGAACGGCGCTGGTGACGCCTTCCTTGCGGCCGACGTCCATGCGCGGGTTCTCCATGAAGCCAACCCGGTTGCGGTCGAAGTTGGGGTCGGGCTGCCAGGTCGCGTGGACCATCTCCGGCCGGATCAGCTCGACGGCGCCGTCCAGGAACAGCGCGTTGGCTGTCTGGTCGGCGTGGTTGGCGCCTACGTAAACGCTAACGCCGGCGGTAGCCAGTGCCGAGTCGGCGCGCCACTCGGTTTCGAGGATATCGGCTGCCAGGACTCTGGCCGGGTGCGAGTTCTTATGGATGCGTCCGTTGTCGAACCCGTAACCGGAGTTCAGCACGTCCTGGAAGTTGCCGGTTTCATCCCGGCTCATGTACGTGCCCCACCACGCGGGCACCGAGTCCGTCCCGATGTTTTCCCGCTGCAGCAGGTTGCTCGCGTGCGGGCAGGCATAGATGTCCATGTCCTCGGTATACCCGTTGTCCACGAGCCGTCCCCAGACGTTGCAGTACTGGTTGGTCGTGTCGTTCGGATAGAAAGCGCGCGGCCAGTCTTCTCCGCGAGCGAGACGGGCCATGGACAGGCCCAAACCGATGTTATGAATGTTGTGCTTGCACGCGGCAACTTTTGCCGACTGGCGCGCCTTGTTGAGCGCCGGCATCAGCATCGCAGCCAGAATAGCTATAATTGCTATCACAACCAGCAACTCAATGAGCGTAAAACCCTTCTTCATCTTCGCATCCTCCCACAAGAATGTACGTGCTCATTCCGTCAGTAAACAACCTGATTCGTTTCGTCCCCTCTGAGCGCCGTCTCACCTCCTTTCGCCGCCTGATAGAGCCTTCTGCACTAAACACTTTCTCTTAGCTGACTCTCAACCGGAAGTTCATCCAGCACTCCCAATTCGGCCCGCATAATACCAGACCCCTTCCGGCCTGTCAAGGGAAAAAGTCCCGTCGCATCGGCTCTGGGAACGCCAGCCTTCCGCGGCTGCAACGCCCAAAAAAGAAGCGGGGCCGAGACGCGCTCGGCCCCGCTCGAAATCGGCCTAAGTCAACTTACAGTTCGCTCTCTTCCATCCATTCCAGAAGCCATCCGCACGCACCATTGTAACTGTGCGGGTTGTTCGGAACGATGCGCGAGTCGAACTTGTTCCACCGCGGCTCGGTCGCGTAGACGCCGCGCTGCGGATACTGGAAGAAGTCCCAGTGTGTGTTCCACGGACGCCACGGGTTCTCGCGGTAGTCCGTGCTGCCGACCCAGAGCGTACCGGGAACGACCTGGTCGCCCGGATCCGCCGAGATATCGGCCATATCGGTCGGGCCGAGAGGCAGGCCGTCGGTGTCGCATTCGATGGCATAGATATCGTCGATATCCTGCTCGAGCTGCACGCGGTCTTCCTCGCCGTCGCCGTCCAGGTCTACGCCGGCTTCGACGTAGTACATGTCCTCGTCCTGGCGCGGGTTCGGAACGTAGCCGTTACGATAGAGAACGCCCGTCAGGGACAGGCCCCAGGCACTCACCGAGTTCCAGACGGCACCGGCGTGAACCTTGGGCGCCCAGTTGACGGCGTTGTCCACGAACAGGACGTTCGCGCCGCCCGTGTGGGCTACCGGCCACTTCGCGTAGGCGCGGCCTTCGGTGCTGCGCTGAAGGTCGCCCATGATCACGCGCGCCGACATCGAGTTCTTGTCGATGCGGCCGACGTCGTAGCCGTAATCCCAACTGGCAATCCAGTTGCAGTTGTCAACATTGGAGGTGCCCCAGACGTCGACCATGCGGAACAGGCTGTCGCAGTCGATGCGCCTCGGCTCCTCGCCGGTCACCAGACCTACCCTCTGCCCGTCGATCGTGGTACGGCTGGAATACGTGCCCGTCCACCGAACGCTGGGGCAGTTGAGAACATCGACACCGTCCATATAGCCGAGGTCAACCAGCTGCCACATGGGGCCACCGGTGGGCTTTGCCCAGGACTCGACCGGGATCGGCTGGTCGTTCAGATAGAGGCCGTTCTGCGCGTCGTCCGCAGCCTCGGCACCGATAATGCCGGGATAGTTGTCGCCCGCTGAGGTCCGGAACATAGCCAGCGACAACCCGAGGTTATGCAGGTTGTAACGACAGGCCGTCTTGCGAGCCTCTTCCTGGGCTCTACTCAGGGCGGGCATAAGCATCGCGGCCAAGATAGCGATGATTGCTATGACCACCAACAATTCAATCAGCGTAAACGCCTTCTTCATCTCCGCATCCTCCCACTAAGGATTCGTCCAAATCGATGAACTACATTAAGTCATCTCACGAAAATCCCCGCCGATTGCCTTCTTCTCACCTCCTTTCGGGGCTGGTCACCATGAACATAACGGTTTGTCTGCCTTATCGCCCGGTATATTACCAGCGGGTTCGGACCTTGTCAAGAAAAAAACAGGCCCTCCGGCGCCCGGCGCCGGCCGCCTTCAGGTCGCCGTCCGATTGCCTCGCAGTTGCTTTCAAACCGCTTCTACATATAATAAGGGCCGGTCGGGGGCGGAATCCAGATACGCCGTCCGCGGTGCCCGTCACCGCGGAAGCCGACCACCCCCGAACCTGGAGCCGAGAATGAACGATATGACATCCCAGACACCCTCCGCCGGCAAGGCGCGTGTCGCCGTTGTCGGCGACGGCGGCTGGGGCACCGCTCTGGCCCTGGTGCTGCATGGCAACGGCCATCGCGTCACCATCTGGAGCGTCGATCCCGATTACGCCAGGCAGATGAGGCGGACCCGCCGGAACCCGCGCTACCTGGAGGGCATCGACCTGCCCGAGGGTATCGAGTTTTGCTCGGACATGGCCGACTGCGTGCCCCCGAGCGACGTTGTCGTTGCCGCCACACCCACCCTTTACCTGCGCGAGGTCTGCGGCCGCCTGGCCCCGCACGTACGGTCCGAGCAGATCGTCGTGAACGTGTCCAAGGGCATCGAGGAAGGCACGCTGATGCTGGGGCGCGAGGTGATAGCGGACGTATGCGGCCAGGGCACCCGGCTGGCCGGCCTTTACGGCCCGAGCCACGCGGAGGAGGTGGCCCGCAACATGCCGACGACCGTTGTGGCGACCAGCCGCGACGTCGAGCGCGCCCGGCGCGTTCAGGACCTTTTCATGTGCCCCACCTTTCGCGTCTACACCAATACGGACGTGATCGGCGTGGAGCTGGGGGCGGCGCTCAAGAACGTTATCGCGATCGCGGCCGGCATCTGCGACGGGCTCGACTTCGGCGACAACGCCAAGAGCGCCCTGCTGACCCGCGGCCTGGCGGAGATAACGCGCCTGGGCGTGGCGATGGGCGCGCGGCGCGAGACCTTCGCCGGGCTGACCGGGCTGGGGGACCTGATAACCACCTGCGTGAGCCCCTACGGCCGCAACCGTTCGGTCGGCATCCGCATAGCCAGGGGCGAGAGCCTGGAGGAGATCACGGACAGCATGCAGCAGGTGGCCGAGGGCGTGCGCACGGTGCGGTCCGCCTGCGCACTGGCGAAGCGTCACGGCGTGGAGATGCCCATCACGCGTGCCGTGTACGGAGCCCTGTTCGAGGGCAGGGACCCGCGGACGGCGGCCGTGGCGCTGATGGAACGCGACCCCAAGCCGGAGCTTCAGCGGGACAGACGGTAGCGCACCGGCAAGAACTGGAGATCTCATGCACACCGACTTCGTCATCAGCGTCATGTCGCTGGACAGCGTCGGCATCGTCTCCGCCCTGACCGAGGCCGTTGCCGACGAGGGCGGGAACATCGACGCGATCAGCCAAACCGTGCTGCGCGGCTACTTCACCATCATACTCACCGTGCACTTCGAATCGCCGAAGGAGATGGGGCGGCTGACCGAGGCCATCAAGTCGCGGCGGGCGACGGGGGAGCTGGAGGTCAGCGTCAAGGAACGAACCGTGCTGGAACCCGGGCCCGTCGTCGCCGACGCGGAGCGCTTCATCCTCACCATCTCCGGTCCGGACCGACCGGGCATCATTCACCGCGTCACCACGCACCTGGCCAGCCGCGGCATCAACATCGAAGACCTCTACGCCTACGTCCGGGCCGACGCCTTCCAGCTCAACGCGCAGCTTCAGGTGCCGGCCGGTTCGGACGTGGAGCGGCTTAGGATGGACGTCGAATCGCTCTGGCCGGCCAGTGAGATGCGCGTGACGATGCAGCACACCAACATCTTCCTGGCCGTGAACCAGGTCGACTTCCGCCAGTCCGCTTCCTGACACTCGCATCCGAGGACGAGCATGCTGAGACCCGAGGACATCATGAGCACGCTGCGCATGTTCCAGGAGGAGAACCTGGACGTGCGGACCGTGACTCTGGGACTGAACCTGCTGGACTGCAGCGATCCGGACGTCGACATGCTGTGCCGCAAGATCAGGATGAAGATCCGCCGACGGGCGGGCACGCTGGTGCGGGCGTGCGAGGAGGTCAGCAACAAGTACGGCATCCCAGTCGTCAACAAGCGCATCGCCCTGAGCCCCGTGAGCGCCCTGGCGGCGGGCGGTGGCGAGCAGGCGTTCCTCCGCGTGGCCCACACGCTGGATGAGGCCGCGGAGGAGGTCGGTGTGGACCTGGTGGGCGGCTTCACGGCGCTGGTGCAGAAGGGAATGACGACGGCTGAGAAGGCGCTCATCAACGCCGTTCCCGCGGCGCTCAGCGAGACGAACCGCGTCTGCGCGGGTGTCAATGTTGCCAGCACGGCCGCGGGCATCAACGTGGACGCCATCAACCTGGTCGCCCGCAAGGTGCTGGAGCTGGCCGCCAAGACGGCCGACCGCGGCGGGTTCGGCGCCGCGAAGTTCGTGGTCTTCGCCAACGTGCCCGAGGACAACCCGTTCATGGCCGGCGCCTACCTGGGCTACGGGGAGCCCGAGTGCGTCGTCAACATCGGCGTAAGCGGCCCCGGCGTCATCAAGCGCGCCGTGGAGCGCCTGTGTCAGCAGGACGAATCGGTCGACCTGGGCGACGTCGCCGAGACCATCAAGACGACTGCTTTCCGGGTCACGCGCGTCGGCGAGCTCATCGGCCGCGAGGTGGCCGCGAAGGTCGGCGCGGAGTTCGGCATCGTGGATCTCTCGCTGGCCCCTACGCCGCGTGTGGGCGACAGCGTCGGCGAAATCCTGCAGGCCATCGGCGTCAACCGGATCGGCGCGCCGGGCTCGACGGCCGCTGTGGCGCTGCTGAACGACGCCGTGAAGAAGGGCGGTCTTTTCGCTTCCTCTTCGGTCGGCGGCCTGAGTGGGGCTTTCATCCCGGTCAGCGAGGACAGCGCACTGAGCCGGGCCGTCAAGGACGGTCACCTAACGCTGGAGAAGCTGGAGGCGATGACGAGCGTTTGCTCGGTCGGGCTGGACATGGTGCCCATCCCCGGCGATACGGATGCGGACACCCTCGCCGCCCTCATCGCGGACGAGATGAGCATCGGCGTAATCAACCGCAAGACCACGTCGGCCCGCATCGTGCCCGTGCCGGGAAAGAAGGCGGGGGAGATGGTTGTCTTCGGCGGTCTGTTCGGCGAGAGCGTCGTCATGCCCGTCAGGGCGGTCGGGCCGGCCTGCAAGTTTGTTTCTCGCGGCGGCCGCATACCGGCGCCGCTTCAATCACTAAACAACTGATCCGAAACAGCGGAGCGCAGCATGGCATCATCCGCAGAACTGGAGGCGCGCCTGCTGAGGGAGATCATGCAAGTGCGCGTCATCGACGTGCATTCGCATGTTCCCGCCGATGAGCCGATCGCCCGATCGCTGGGCGATCTTCTGGGTTATCACTACTATACCGAGCTGGCGCACAGTGCCGGAATGAGCGCCGACGCCATCGCGCCCGGCCGGCCGGAATCGGAGACCATTCCCGCGATACTGCGGTACCTTGAGTGCATCGATAACACGGTGCAGTATGGGTGGATGATGGAACTGGCGCGCGAGTTGTTCGGCTTCCGTGAAGAGCGCATCACCGCGGATAACTGGCAGCCGCTGGCCGAGACGGTCCGTCGACGTGCCGGCGAGCCCGACCGTGCCCGCGACGTAATGCGGAAGTCGCGAATCGATAAAGTATTCCTGACCAACGAGTTCGATGAGGACCTGAGCGGAATCGACACCGACCTTTTCGGCCCGTCGCTGCGTTCGGACGCTCTCGTCCGGCACATGGACGATGCGGACGTCCGTGACCGCCTGTCCGCGGCCGGCGGTGTGGACGTTGTCGACGCGGCATCCCTGAGGCAGGCGATCGGGGCCGTCGTCGAGCGTTTCGCCGAGTCGGGAGCCCGCTCCGCGTCCATGTCGCTTCCGCCCCACTTTCGGACCTCCCGCGAGTGCGCCGGCGACTTCGACCGCGCGGTTGACCGAGTGCTGTCCGATCCCGAGCCCACGGACGACGATCTGCAGGTCCTGCGGGCGGGCGTGCTGCACGTGCTGACGGGTTTCTGCCGCGATTTCGGCATGCCGGTGCAGATCATGTATGGCGTGACACGCGGCGCATACGAGCACGGCGTGCAGCAGGGACACGACCTGCTGGAAGCCGGCGACACCCTCGCCAACCTGATGCCGCTGCTGAACGCGTACCCGGACGTGACGTTCTGCCTGTCCGTGCTGAGCAGCGGACAGGAGCAGGAGCTCTGCAGCTACGGGTGGTTGGTGCACAACGTGACGCTCAGCGGCCACTGGTGGTATCTGAACGTTCCGGCCCACATCGGCCGCGATCTGGCGGCGCGGCTCCAGAGCGTGCCGAAAACCAAGCTGATCGGCTATTACAGCGATATGTACAAGCTGGAGTTCGGCCTGTCGAAGTTCAACATGTATCGCCGGATTCTGGCGCGCGTGCTGGCCCGTGACTTCGTGGAGATAGGCATGGGCACCGAGGAGGATGCCGTGAACATCGTGCACCTTCTGCTCAGAGAGAACCCGGGCCGCATCTTCGGCGTCGAGACGGAGGCCGGCGGATGACAAGCGCCGAATGCAGCGGCAGGCTCATAGCGGTGTGCGGCACCGACGGCACCGGCAAGTCCACGCAGACGGAGCTGCTGGTCGACCGGTTGGCATCCGCCGGACGGACCGTGCGCTCGATATCGTTCCCCCGTTACGGACAGGGATTCTTCGGGGACCTGATCGAGCGTTACCTGCGCGGCGAGTTTGCGCGCAAAGCGGGCGACGTCAGCCCCTACCTGGCCGCCCTCCCCTACGCCTGCGACCGCTGGGAGGTGTCCGAGAAGCTGCGGAGATGGGTTGATGGCGGCCACGTGGTGATCTGCAACCGCTACGTGCCCGCCAACCAGGCGCACCAGGGAGCCAAGCTGCCGTCGGAGCGCGAGAGAGCGGAGTTCTTCGATTGGGTGGACCGCCTGGAGTTCGGCGTGTTCGGATTGCCACGCCCGGACCTGAACCTGTTGCTGGACCTGCCGACAGAGATCAGCGCACGACTGATCAGCGGGCGAACCGTGCGTGCCGACGCGGCCCCCGAGCAGGATATCCACGAGCAGGACGCCGACTACCTGGCCGCAACGGCCGCCGCGTACCGGGCGCTCGCTGCAGCGCGTCCGGCCGAGTGGACGGTGATAGCCTGCAGCGAGGGGGGCGCGGTGCTGCCGCGTGAGGCGATTGCCGAGCGGGTATGGGACGCCGTCCTGAGAATCCTGTAGAATGGTGGACACAAGTTGAGAGGAATGCGGAGCAGACTCATGCGCACAATGCAGATCATGTTCATCGCGATGGGGGCCCTTGCACTGGCGGGCTGCCGGAATCCGACCGAGTCCGGGCCGATTGAACTGCTCGATGCCCCGCCGGAGGTCACCGAACTGCAACGACAAGCGGCGGCAGCGGACGAGATCGAGCTTCTGGACAGGGAAGTGCCCGTCAGAAAGATGCCGGGCACGGAGTACTACACGGCCGAAGACGCCCCCGAGTGCCCCACCGTAGAGGTGACCAACGAATGGGGCGAACGCGACGAACTGAAACCGGCCACCCCGGGGTACGTGACCATCGTCGCATTCTGGGCCATGGACTGGCCGAACGCCCGCGCCGTGGCTCGCTACGCCAGCGAACTGGAGCGCAGGTACAAAGGCTTCCGCGTCAGGGCAATCGGCATCCTGATGAAGACGGCGAACGTGGGCGTGGCGGTCGATTTTGCGGAGGGCCAGGGGATGACATACCCTCAGTACGTGGACGACGTCAAGATGTCTGCGTTGAGGAAGCTGGCCGACGCCGCCGGGGCGGAGGACAAGAACGCGATGCCGGCCGTGTTCATAATGGACCGCCGGCAGCGCATACGCTTCTATCGGCCGGGATTCGGCTTTGTGATCGGCGGCGCCACGCGGGTGGACCCCTCCCGCAAGGTAGTGCTGGAAACGGCCCCGCCCGGAGACCAGATCGAGGACTACCTGAAACGTATCCTGCAGGAAGGCTGAACCGGCGGCTCGTTGACGAACTGGATCTGACCGCTTGGGAAGCACCGACGATGGCGCTGCAGGAAGCATCACGCATTGATCCGCTCGCAACCGCAGACGGCGCAACCGAGCCCGGTTCCTCAACGGCACGCTACCCCGCCGAACCCACCTTCAGGAGCACGTAGAGTAGCGAGCCGATCAGCACGACCAGCAGCCCCACCTCCCCCAGGTAAAGAAGCGAGTCGTCCGTCCTCCGTCTCGGCCGCGTGTGCATGAAGAGGCGGCACACCAGGTATAGCCCGCCGGTCAGGTAGATCAGTGCGATGGCCACGGCGTGCAGCCCGTTGGCCGTGTGGTTGTTGCCCCTGAGCCCGGGCAGCCACGCGTGGCGGGCAACAAGACCGAACAGGCCATAGATCGTCGCCGCTATCCCGACGCCCAACCCCACGACGTTTCGCCAGAACCACTTCAGGCGTGCGTCATCGGTCGGTTGCGGGCCGTCGTTGGTCATCGGGCTTCTCACTCTCCTTCCCTCGATCTCACGCCCGGCGGAACGGCTCGACGTGCCGCCCGAGATGCGCCTCCAGGGCAGAGCAGTGCCTGTCCTCGTTTCGCTCCAGCGCCTGCATGAGCTGCGGGCGGAAGCGCAGGGCACCGTCGCCCGTCGTTTCGTTCAGCACCGATCCGTAAGTGACGTGCAGAACCTGGCGCACGTCGAACCCGTCCAGCAGGTCCGACAGGCTCTCAGCGGCGATGTCCCGCGCCGCCGGCACTTGCGAAACCTGTGCGGAAACGTGATAGGTGCGCCTGTCTTCGGGGTAGCGTTCGACCGCAAAGGCCAGGATATCGCGGAACAACTCCGGCTGCACCTCCGCCACCACGCGCAACGCTTCCAGGTAACTGGTTCCCGCGGTCTTCACGTGGATGAACTCGCCGGCCGCCTCCGCCATCATCGGGTAGACGCTGAACTTATCGCTGCCCGAATGCACACTGATCTTGTAAGGGCCAAGGGCTCTGGCGATGGCGAGGTGGTCGCGGAAGCAGCGAGCGAGTTCGTCAGCGTCTCCCTGGTAGTCGACGCCCTTCTCGAAGCGTCCGACGAACCGCGGAGCGATGCTGACGGGCTGCACGCCCATCCGTTTGAGTTCCAGCGCGACGTAAGCGTGCTCGGCGGCCGTGGTCGGGCTTTCCGTCTCGTCGACGGACATCTCCAGCTCGAACCGCCCGGAAGCTCGCTTCTTGATGCGGCGCTGAAGCAGGGCCGTATGCGCGACAGCGCGTCCGTACTTGACCGCCGCGCGCGCCACAGACTCGCTGTCCAGAACCAGCCTTCGCCCGTCCGAAAGCGGAACCTGCCGGCCGTCGTATGCGGACAGCGCGTCTGCCGGCCGGCTGCGGAGCCCGTCCCAGGGAAGGGACTCGAACGCATCGCTCAGCGCGGCGCCGCTCAGCTCCGACGACGAATCATCCACGTGATCGCCTGGATCGATGGTGTAGAGGACGAACCCGGCTTCCGCCGTCGCGTCCACGTCCTCAACGGTCTTCAGGTGATCGGCGTCCGCCCCGAAGCCGTCCCTGAAACCGCACTGGAAGACGCCCCAGGAAGCGGTGTCCATCACGTCGTGAGGCGTGCGGCCCGAACGCTCCATCTCGCGGATGGACTGCTGGGCGAATACGGGGAACAGCCCGCTTCCCCGCACAGCCCTAACGTGGCCCGGCGTCGCGTCGCCCAGGCGATCACCGAAGCCGAAGCTGCGCCTTAGGCCGGCCTCCGTTGGAGCAGTGAACGCGAACGCCTCCCGAAGCCGTACGGCATTGGAGTGATCGGTCGGGCAGACGCGCACCTTCAGAACCTGCTCCCCGACGTGGGCCGTCCGCTCCGGCCCCGCAAAATGCGACACAGTTTTCGCAGCGTTTCCTCTGTGGAGGATCAGCAGCAGGCGCGCACCGTCGCGTCGGCCCATGGCCCAGACCGCTCCGCCTCCGGCCGTCACGGAACGAACGTAGACGGATGCGCCGGTGGCCTGAGCGAAGACCTCAGCCAGGGAAGCGGCAACTGCCCGTTCCGGGGCAACGCCCCATTCCCTGGACTCCAGCAGTCTCAGCGAGTCCTCCATCCGACTGCAGTCTCCCCGTTCGCTGCGGTGTTTGCCGGTCTCAGGCAAGCAGTTCCTTCGCCCTGTCGGGACTCAGTTCCCTGATCACCGCGATCAGAAGCGCGAGCGTCAGGTCGTAATCGTCGGTGTGAATGAGACCGGCGTGGCTGTGTATGTAGCGCGACGGTATTCCGAGCAGCAGGCTGGGCACTCCGCGAGCGTGCAGGTGGATGGGGCGCGCGTCCGTGCCGCCCAGTTCCATCAGGCTGAGCTGGTATGGTATCTCCTCGCGATCGGCTATGTCCTGCGCAAACCTGTTGAAGCGGTGGTGGGCAATGGTGCCGGCGTCCAGCGCGTAGAGGATGGCGCCCTTGCCGAACTCGACCTTGCTCTCGCCCTCGACACCCGGCATGTCCGTCGCCAGCCCCACGTCCAGCACGATGCAGAAGTCCGGGTCCACGACCGCTGCGGCCGTTTTCGCTCCGCGGGTGCCCACTTCCTCCTGCGTTGTCGCAACCCCATAAACTGTATTGGGATGAGACGTATCCCGGAGCGCCTCCAGCAGGTCTATCATCAGCGCCACACCGACACGGTCGTCCCATGCTTTGGACAGCAGGTGCTTGCCGTCGCCTATCCGGCTGAAGCGCTGCTCCGGCACAACCGGATCGCCGATGCGAACGCCCAGTTCCTCGGCGTGCTCCTTGTCGCGCGCGCCCACGTCGATGAACATGGCCTTTCGCTTGATCACCTTGTTCCGATCCTCACGCGGCACCAGGTGCGGCGGCTTGCAGCCTATCACTCCCTGGAGGTCGCCCTCGCGCGTCTGCACGGTTACCACGTGCCCCAGCAGCGTCTGGTCCAGCCACCCGCCCAGCGGCGAGAAGCGGAGGTAGCCGCCTTCGGTGATGTCCTTGACCATAAAGCCGATCTCGTCGATGTGCGCGGGGACGATGATCTTCGGCCCCGTGCTCTCGCCCTCCTTCTTACAGACCAGACTGCCCAGATTGTCCGTCTCGAACTCGGCCACGCCGGCCAGCCGCTCCTGCACGAAGGCGCGCACGTCGTCCTCGAAGCCCGGCACTCCCTGCAGTTGCGTCAGGTCCTCCAGCAGCTTCAGCGTCTTATCGTTCATCGGCACGCCGCCCTTTCGCCCGCAATGGATGGTGAGTGCGTCAGTATACCCGACTCCTCCCGGTCAAGCCACTTCGCCCACTCCTGCGGCCGACCGGGGTGTATCGAACTGAACATAAACCGGCTTTGGCATGCACGTTGCAACGCTTCAGCGCGTTGTTTTCCGAAGCGCGGCGGAGGCGTCCTGCGCCCCGCACCAGACGGGAGAAGCATCGATGGCTATCTTCGAAGAAGGGCACGGACCCGCGGCCGGTACAAACAAAGACGCGAAGCACCTGCCCGTGAATCTGGCTGTCCTTCGCCCCGGAACCCTGGCACCGGTGGATATCTACGTAAGAACCGGCGGCCGCGCCGGTTACGTCCTCTACAAGCGCGCAGGTGCCGAGCTCACCGAACAGATCCGCAAGCGCCTGCTGGACAACGGGGTCCACCAGCTTTTCATCCGCAAGTCCGACCGCGAGCACTACGACGATTACATCGAGCAGAACCTCTCGGCGATCATCCGCGACGACCTGATGCCGCTGGAAGAGGCGTGCACACTCGTGCACGAGAGCACTTGCCGCATCATGCGCGACATCTTTGAGAACCCTCGCGACGGCAAGAACCTGCGCCGCGCGCACACCGTCTCCGAGGCCATGGTTCGGGCGGTCCTCAAGAGCCCGGACGCCCTCTGGCATCTCACAGCCCTGGCGTCCCACAACTACGCCGCCCATGTCCACAGCGTAAACGTCGCCTTGTTCCTCACCGCCGCGGCACGGGAGCTGCTGGGTGAAAAGCATCTTCGCCAGCTGAAACGGATCGCCCTCGGGGGCCTGTTGCACGACGTCGGCAAGAGCCAGATCCCGAACGACATTCTCGACAAACCCAGCGAGCTGACCTACCAGGAGTTCCAACTGGTGCGTCAACATCCCACTATCGGGCTGGAACTCGTCAATGCGGTAACGCGCGTCTCCTCGACCACGGCCACCATCATTCGCAGCCATCACGAGAATGTCGCGGGCGACGGATACCCCGACGGACTTACCTGGGAAAACATCCCGCCGATCGCCCGGTTGGCTCGCATCGTGGACGCCTTCGACGCGATGACCAGCGATCGCTCGTACGGCCGCGCCAGGGCGCCGTTCCGCGTCCTCAAGGAAATGCTCGACACGGACGGGGAGTTCGACATTGCCCTGCTGCGCTGCTTCGTCGGCTTCCTTGGGCCACGTAAGCCCTGCGCCCAGACGGCATGAGGCCCGGCCTGAAGTCCAGACCGGGCCCCGGTTCGTCTAACTGAGACTGGGAAGTTTCAGTCGACCTCGAACGTCGACGTCATCTGGGTCGACTCTCCCGCGCCCTCCACGGTCACCACGACGGTGTACGTCCCGCGCGCGGCGTTGTCGGGCAGCTTGACCTGCAGCTCGCTGGTGTAGGTTCCCGGCGTGCGGACCACTGCCTTCTCCGCGCTGGCCACTCGCTCGCCGCGCAGGCTGATAAGCCGGGTCTCGGTGAGCGTGAGCTGCGTGTCGTCACGCGGCGCCATCACGGCATACGTTGCCGCCAGCGACACGCTGTCGCCCGGTTCCACCGTCGACGGGTCCACGTCCACTTCGCTAAGGAGTAGTTCCACACCCCGGCTCGGATTGTAGTCGTAGGCCCGCCGCGTCTCCTCTGCGCTTCTGTCCTTGTGGTCCAGGTAAGCGCCGATGCCGCCACCGGCCAGCGCGCCCACAAAAGCGCCCACCAGCGCACCTTTGCTGCCCTTGGCCACGCCCCCCACGACGGCCCCGCTCAGCGCTCCTATGCCGGCGCCACGGGCGGCCTTCGGATTGTCCTCTATCATCTGGCATGCCGTCAGATTCACCAGCAGCATCCCTGCCAGCACTACGTGCAACCACTTCGCCTTAAGCATCGTCCGACCTCCGTTTCAGAGTCGACCTCACTTCGCCTGTGTCACTGCCTGTGACCTTAGTTCTTATGCGCACCGGCCAGGTAGCCGGCCAGGAATCCCAGCCCGGCCGTCACCAGCAGCAGCAGGAACCGCGGCATGGTTACCTGGAACATCAGGAAGTGCGTCACCACGCTTTCGCGGTTCTGAAAGGCCAGAATCACGGCCAGCGCGCCGACGATGATCATCAGGATCAGCCTGAACTGGCTTCTCGTCGAACCTTTTGCCACGATCACAGCCTCCTTCAGTGCCGACGGAACAGGAACGGCACGGGGCGCCGGCAACACTACCCGCCCCCGCCCCGACGCAGCCGAGTGCACAAACGCGATTATAGCACAAGCGGCCCTCGTTTCCACACCGCCTTTCGGCGACGAATGGCGGGGGAGGACGCACCGGGCATATAGTCAGGCCGCGTCTAAGAAAACCTGAAGGGCAGAGTGGGAAGAGCCATGATTCCTGCCGGGGGGCGCAAGTGGTAGAATTGCAATTGAACATGAAGGGGGGATTGTGCAACTAAAGGGGCATGGTCGGTGTGACCGTGTGCGTCGCGGGGGCGACGGCACGCAATCGGTGGCTACTTCGGCGGCTAGACCAACTGTGGAGGAGTGCTGTGATGAGACGCAAGGTGTCTTTTGCCCTGGTGTTTGCGACAGGGCTGGCCATAGGGCTCGCGCTGAGTGGAGCGTTCGAAACGCCTGATGCGGCTGTGATGGCAGCCGATGACGGCACGGCGCCCCCGGAACTGGAGGAGTTGCGCGAGTTTGCGGGCAACTTCGAGAAGCTGTTCTACACCGTGGCCGAGGAGGTAAGCCCCGCGGTGGTGCTGATTCAGGCCGAGCGAACCGTGACCGTGCGTGAGCAGCCGTTCCCGTTCGACGATATGTTCCGCAGCCCGTTCGACGACCTCTTCGGTCGCAGGCGGACCCCACAACGGCAGCCGCGTGAGCGCGAGCGCGTTCAGCGGGGAGTGGGGTCGGGCTCGATCCTCGACCGGGACGGCCACATTCTGACGAACAACCACGTGGTCGCGACGGCCGACCGTCTGACCGTGCGACTGGCGGACGGGAGATCGTTTGAGGCCAAGGTGAATGGGACCGACGAGAAGACCGATCTGGCCGTGATTCAGATACAGGATCCGCCGGACGATCTGCCGGTCCTGCCTCTGGGCAGGTCTGACGACCTGCGCGTGGGACAGTGGGTGCTGGCGATAGGCAATCCGCTGGGGCTCTCGCACACCGTGAGCGCCGGCATCATCAGCGCAACCGCTCGCAGCGGGCTGGGCGTGGCGCAGTATGAGAGCATGATCCAGACAGACGCGGCCATCAACCGCGGCAACAGCGGCGGGCCGCTGGTGAACCTGCACGGGGAACTGATCGGCGTGAATACGGCAATCTTCAGCCCCACCGGAGGGAGCATCGGAATCGGGTTTGCAATTCCGGTGAACATGGCCAAGGACATCCTGGACGACCTGATTGCCGGTCGGGAGATTGTGCGAGGCTACCTGGGTGTGATGATACGCGACCTCGGGCCGGACATGGCCGAGGCGTTTGACTACACCAAGGGCGGCGGCGCGCTGGTTGAGGAAGTGCAGGACGGGACGCCGGCCGAAGAGGCAGGCATCCAGGCCGGAGACATCATCTACGAATACGACGGCCACAAGGTGGACGGCTCCAGCGATCTGCAGCGGCGCGTGACGGCCACCGAACCGGGCGACCGGGTGCGGCTGAAGCTCTGGCGCGACGGAGAGGGCAAGGCGCTGACCGTTCAAGTCGGCAACCTGGCCGAGGCCGCGCCGGAGTCCTCGGAATGGCTCGG
>CAZZNQ010000019.1:0-50903 GCA_964655775.1 uncultured candidatus Brocadiaceae bacterium
GGTCACCACCTCTTCCCACGGCCAGCGGAGATAGACGCCGCTCTGTGGCTGCAGCACCAGGCTGCCGCGGGTCTCCACGACTTCGCCGAAACGCATCCTGAACTTGACTTCTCCCGGGTCCACCCAGAAGACACCGGTGAGAACGTAGCCCACGATCAGGACGATCATCGCCCACTTCAGGAACCTGAAGCTGACGCGGAGAGCATCACTCAGCGCAGCCGTGGCGGCCGCTTCCGGCTCCGCTTCGGCCCCGCCCGCGGGTGCGGCCTCCAGCTCTTCGTGTTCCTGGTCGTGCCCGTGTTCGTGTCTTTCCTGGCTGTCCATCAGCGGACCTCCACGGTTTCCGTCGACGCTTCTTCAGCCGCACCCGCCACCGCTTTCAGATCCTCTGAGCCGCCAAGCATGCTCGGCTGCCCTTTCAGGACACCGAACGGCGGGTTGTCGGTTGTCAGTACAAAGGTGAGCGGCTCCTCGCGGTCCGCCGCAGCGGTAGCGATCTTGCGCACGGCATCCAGCTCGCGCAGGAACACCGCCAGGTCTTCATCCTGAGCGAAAGTCTGGTAGTACTTCGCAGCCTCGCTCTCGGCCTCTGCACGGACACGCTTCGCGTCGGCCTCGGCTTCGGCCAGCATCGTTTTGCGCGTCGCCTGGGCCTGGGCGATCTTGGTCTCCTTATCGCTCTGCCCTTCCGCGCGGTGCTTCTCGGCCAGCCGCGCGCGCTCGGACATCATGCGTTCGAACACGGCGTCCGTAGTCCCTTGAGGCAGAGCTACCCAGGTGATGCCAAGAGACGAGATGTCGACACCGTACGCCTGCTCCATCTCGCTGAGCTCGTTCTTCACACCATCGAAGATCTGTTCCTCGATCTGGTTGAACTTCAAATCATCCTGGTTAGTGTTCACAACATCACTCAGAGTGCGGCTGCCGAAGGCCGTGCCGGTCTGGTTACCTATAATGCTCTTCAGCCGCTGTTCGGCGACGCCCACGTCGCCGCGAAGGCTCTTCTCAAAAGCGACGGGGTCCTTGATCTGCCAGGTGGCGTAGACGCGAGGGATGAGCTGGTACTCGTCGCTCAGCTGTATCTGCGCCAGGGGACCGTCCACCAGACGTACCCTCTGGTCGTACTTGTCCACCTTGTCGAACGGCCACGGGAGCTTCCAGAACCATCCCGGATCGGAAACAACTTTGACTCCCGCGATGGTTCCCTCAGCCAACTCTTGCTCGCTCGACACGGTGGGACGCACCACCTTGATCACCTTGCCGAATCGCTTGTGCACGGCAACTTCGCTGACGCGCACGGTGAAGACTATGAGGTAAAGCAGCAGGCAAATGCCCACGATGCTCACCGCTACGATTGTTGCCCACTTCTCTTTCATCTGGGTTCACCCCTCCATGTCCAGGTCGAGGATCGACGGTCGTACGGATCCGGTCTCGTCTATAATCTGAACGTCCACAGACGTCCTGGGGACGACGAACAGTTTCTGGCCCTGCAACGCCTGCTCCACGTAGTCAAGATAAGTGCGCGTCCTATACACATCAGGCGCCCGGCGGTAGGCCTCCAACTGGGCCAAAAACTGGTCCCGCTCTGCGGCAGCGGTCGCCCTCAGCATCGCGGCGTAGCCCTCTGCGTCGTACTTCGTCTCCGCAGCCTGGCCTTCTGCCTGATAGACGATTCGGTAGGCCATCTGTTCGCCCTGGTAGGCCAGGGCCTCACGCTTTTCCAGAGAGGTGACCACATCCTCATAGGATCCGGCCACCATCTGCGGCGGATGAACAAGCGGGATGCCCGAGTAGATCACATCGAGCTCCAGACCCTCGCGCTCGATTCCCTCTTTGACCAGTTCTTCGAAGCGCCTGATGCTCTCCCCGCGGTCCTCGGAGAGCCATTGGATGAAGTCCTGGCTGGCGGCCACGCGGCAAAGAGCGCGGTAGCCCAACCGCTCCACGTGCTCCTGCATGTCCGTCTGGCGGTACTCGTGCGTAAAGGCCGCCTCTGCGTCGATGGTGTTGTCTGCGTTTCGTTCCACCCGGTAGTGGACGTGCGCAAGCAGGCGCGCCAGGTTGACCTGAGGGGCGTCCTTCCGGCCTCCAAGCGCCTGGAGAGCCTCCGCATCGTCTGTGTCTGTGGCGGTATCTGTGCTGGGAACAAGGAAGTTGATCTCGTGCCCGACGTCTTCATCGATGTGCAGTTCGCGCCAGAGAATGATGTCGTCATGTGCGACGGCGCTGCCGGTCCGGCGCGCAGCCGGCTCCTTGATCTTGCCCAGTTCCACCTCATGGACCCGATACGCCGGAACGTGTCGGGCCACAACAAAGGGCCACGGCCCTTTGAAGTAGAAGCCCGGCTCCAGCGCCGTAGCCGGGAGCCCCTTCGCCCTATCTTCCGCGCTGACGTAGGGCTTACAGAACTTCTCAAGGAAAACGACCTCGTCCTGCTCCACTACTACAATGCACGAGAGCAGCCATAGGCTGAGCACCTGCACCAGGACGATCGGCAGGATAGCCCTCTCCATAAACCTGTAGAACCACGTCTCCGACACCTTGAAGCCGAACTGGTAGTCCAGCGTGGCCGCCACCGTCTTCAGCACTCCGCCGGGCTCCGCGAACAGGCCCAGTATGCGGCTGTCGTACGGGGGGCGCCTCTCCTCTCCTGCCACGCGGGGGCGGTAGACGTCCAGCACCAGGTTCAGCAGAATCTCCAGCCCCACCAGAGCCATAATCCCGGCGATGACGTAGGTTGCCGCCGCCTCCCCCCACGTCACCTCGAAGTAGTACATTGCCGTGGCTATCGCGACCAGAACGGCCCCTATCACGTTCCCCAGCACGTACCCGCCCGCTGCCCTCAGCAGTCGGAATCCCCGGCTCTGAGCCAGACCGGCGGAGTACTTGCCGATGAGGAAGCCCGCGAATGCTATGAAGACCATGGCAACCGTGACATGGGCGGGGATCTGGACCTCCACCTGCCGCAACTGCCACATGCCGTAGCCGATCCGGTAGGCGAAGTAAAGAAGCGCAGCGCTTATCAGAATGCTGAACAACGGCACCAGAAACCGCTCGAAGAACGCAAGGCCGGAGCTGGCCCGCATCCGATCCAGCTCGGTGTCCTCGAATATCTCTTCACTCAGCCGTGTCTGCCGGAGCTCCTCCAGCTCTTCCCGCTCCTCGCGCGCAAGCCTTCGCTGCCGGCCGTGCACAAGCACCAGGAACCAGACGAGAACGCCGGCTCCGCCGTACCACGCCACCGCAGTCGCCGCGCGGCTGCCGCTCTTGCTCCCCATGATCATGCAGACGAGGACGAAGACTACCTGCAGGCACAAGCCGAACAGGGCCGTGAACTCAAGTTTCTTGGGTCGGGCCATCTTTGTCGCTTTCCTCCGGTGTCAGCCAGATACAGACCCCGCGCTATCCAGGGCCTAAATGACCTCGCGGCGCTCGAAAAGGAATCCTGCAAAACAAACCATCGCGGCCGAGAAAGCCACCGCGTACAGCGCCGCGCTGGCCAGGTAATCCAGCGGTATGTAAGGGACCTCCATCATCAGCTGGTCGGCCACCCAGAACACGTACAGGTTGGGCACAATCCGCAGGCCGGCGTACGAGACGGCATCCGGCCAGAAATCGGCAGAGAAAACAAACTGGACGATCATGCCACCAAAAAACACCACCACGCAGATGATCGCATTCAGAACCACATTGACTCTCGTGGACAAAGCCACGGCCACCGAACTCAGCACCCAGATGCCCAGGAAGGCGGCCACCGCGGCGATTGCGATCTGATCCGCGTGCCGCTCTGCGAACACCGCTGGCAGCCAGGTGATACCCCAGTCCGCGTCTACAACGAGCATCAGAGCGAACGCGATCGTATAGAACAAGCCGGCGGAAACCACGGCAGCGGAGGTGAAGTTACGGCGATAGAAGAAGTTCACGTACATCCCCGCCCCTATCGCCATCAGCAGCGGCAAGACCTCCGCCAGGAGCACGGGCAGGTCGATACGATAGTGTGCGTCGTTCGGAACCCCCATCCGCACGGCCATAAGCAGCACGATGGTCAGCAAATAGGTGCTCAAGCCCATGGCGAGCGCCACAGCCGTAAACTTGGCCACCACAAACACGAACCGGCCGACCGGTTTGCTGACGATGGCCCCGACGGTCTGCGACTCAATCTCGCGCGTGATGACAAACGTCGAACTAAGGACGGACATCACCAGTCCAAGCAGAAGGATGGTGGCAAGCCCCATGTCCACCATGAGCCGCTCGTTCTCCATCAAGCTGAACATGGTGATCGCCGGCGAGAAACCGATCAGGAGCATGCCGGCCACCAGAAGTATGGCGTAGACCGGCTGGCGAACGATCTCGATGAAGGAGTTCTTTGTGACTGCCCAGAAGCTTGACAGCAAGTTTATGCCTTCCTCATCTACAAGCGGAGTCAGTCGACGATGGAGTCCGGAGGCTTCATCCGGGAGGTCTGGCTCTCGCGGCTCAGGCTGTCCCGCAAGGGGCTTCATCCTTCTCCGTGGCCTTAGTGCGCGGGCCGCGCAAAAGGTTCACCGTTTTCTCCGATGGCGCGGGGTCCGCGGGCGGGAGCGCGCCTATTGCTCCTGAATCACCTCCAGAAGCTCGTCCGGCGCGCAGTTTGAGTCCATATCAAACAGCATCCGCAACTGCGCCTCGTCCGGATAAGGCGCCGCTCCGGCCTTGCGGAAGCAGTCGTTACGGGCCGCGATGTCATCGCCGAAGTGCCGCGTGGCCCACTCGCCTGTAGCGCCCACGCCCGCCGTCATCATCAGCAGCGTGTGGCCCCAAGCGAACCGGGCGCCCTCCAGGAAGGTCTGCCGATGGGGGGCCATCTCGGGCGCAGAGAACGTGTCCACGAACTTCAGCCCGTACTTGTTCATCTCCGTGCCGACCAGCACGGGCATTTGCAGTTGGTCCGCCGCATCGAGCACGGCCTCGAAGTTGCGCACCTTCACCGCCCGCTCGGCCGCATCGGCCACGTTCCAGTTGCGATCGGGGATGATGGTGAGCGCGACGCATCCCGTCTCCCGATAGTAACCGAGCAGTTCCATCGGGTCGGACTCGCCCTCGCTCGTCCCGTCCAGCCAGCAAGCGCTCGGAAGGGCGCCGCAGTCCAGCGTCATCTGCACCACGTCCTCCAACACCGGGAAGCTGCCCTCTTCGGGAGGCGCGTATCCCACTCCGCCGAACTTCATCAGCCGCGATCGGATCACGTTTTTCAGCTTTACCGGGTCGCTCACCAGTTCGCGCACCTCATCCGTGGGCATGTCCAGCTTGTCGTACCAGAATGCGACCAGTTCTTCCCGCTCCGGAAACACGCTCCGAGCCTGCTTCTCGTATGCCTCCAGCATGTGGCGCTCGGTTACATTCCCCGCGGGAGTCAGGGTCACCACGCCCTCCTCGTAGTCGACCCTTACCGGGGCCAGGTGGTCGTTAATGCGTCGCAGCATCTTCAGGTTACGGCTCCGGGCGCATTCACGCATCATGCCCAGCGTGCGGGCCGCCAGGGTGCCGGGCCGCGGCGGACTTACGAATCCGGTCCCCACCAGGTAGGCGACACCGGGCTCGTTCGGCGAGTTGATTACCTTGTCCCCGTAGTCCCTGACGAACACCCGTGTCTCGAATCCGGCCGTTGTCTTCAGCCCGAGAAGCCGACCCGCGGTTAGGAACTCCTCCACACCGTCCAGGACGTCGAAGTCGACGATCCCGGCGACCTCCAGACCATACCGGCACGCTTCCCACGCGAAGCGAGACGGCGAATAGCCGAGACCGTTGTAAGAGAAGAAGGTATGGCTGTGCATGTTCACTTCGCGGGGCGTCTTCGGCACGCAGCGCCCCTCCTGCGTGTCGGCCAGTGCGGCCAACGCGCCGTGTCTCTCGGACGCGTCGAAGCTATCCAGACGCTCGATCAGCACTTCCATGATCTCAGGTTGCATGTCCACTGGGTTCCGGCAGAGGTACCGCGGGCTGCGGATGGAGTAAGCACTGTAAGCAACAACGCTCCGACGGTCAAGTGCAAGCCCCGTTCCAGCGCCCGGCTGAATTGACATAACCGTGCGCCATAACCTATCATTCGTAGACGGAGGTGGCGCACTTCGACGCCTTCGGGACGCGCCCCCAAGCCCGGGCGTCCGTTCCACGTAGCCAAACACCGGCCTGGAGAACGATTCGATGCTGGACGCTGCACGCAGACTCCTGGCGTCTGCCGGGGAACCCCGCGTCTGCGTAATCGGCGACGTCATGCTGGACACTTACGTCTGGGGCGACGTGTCGCGCATATCGCAGGAGGGACCCATCCCCGTCCTCCGTGTGCAGAGGCGCGAGCACCGTCCCGGCGGTGCAGGCGTGGTGGCCGCAATGCTCAACGCCCTGGGCTGCCGCGTCCAGCTTCTGGGGATCACCGGCAGCGACCCGGCCGCGCAGACACTGCAGGACGATCTGGCGCAGGCGGGCATCGACGGCAGCAGGCTGGTGCGGTCCGAGGAGCGGCCCACCACGATGAAGACTCGCTACCTGGGATACGTACAGTCCGCAGGGCGCGCACTGCAGCAATTGCTCCGAGTCGACGAGGAGAAGACGCACGCCATGTCTCCGGCGGAAGCGGCCGCCGTGCGCGACGCAGCCGTCGATGGGATTGCGGCCTCGGACGTGGTCGTGCTGCAGGACATGGGCAAGGGCCTGTTCGACGACGGGCTGTTGCGCGAGGTCATAGCTCGCGCCGCGGGTCTGGGGAAGCCGGTGGTGGTCGATCCCGAACGCACGGATTCCTACGCGGCATACGCCGGCGCCACCTGCCTGCTTCCGAACCGGTTCGAGGCGGAGAAAGCGACGGAGATCGCTCTGCACACGGAGGAATCCTACTCCGAGGCGGCCCGGAAGCTGCTGGACGAGCTGGACCTGGAGTGCGTGGTCATCAAGCTGGACCGGGAGGGGATGTTCTTCGCGACCGTCGACGGCGCCTCGAAGCACATCGTCACCGAGGCCCGGGAGGTGGCCGACGTGACCGGAGCCGGCGACATGGTGGCCGCCGCGATGTCCCTCGCCTTAGCCGGGGGAGCGGACTACGAGACGGCGGCGGTCCTGGCGAACTTCGCCGGCGGCCTGGAAGTAGGCCACCTGGGCGCCACACCGGTCCCCCGCAGCGAGCTCGCGCGCGCCATGGAACAGGAGGCCGATCCGACGGCTCACAAGATGAAGACACGCCCGCAGATAGAACAGCTTGCCGCTGACCTGCGGCGCACCGGCAAGAGGGTGGCCTTCACCAACGGCTGCTTCGACCTGCTGCACCTGGGCCACGTTCAGCTCATCCGATTTGCGCGCCGGCACGGAGACGTGCTGGTGGTGGGCCTGAACAGTGACGACTCGGCTCGGAGACTCAAGGGCCCCGGCCGGCCCGTGAACTCCGAGGACGTGCGCAGCCGCGTGCTGGCTGCACTGGCCGACGTGGACTACGTCGTGCTGTTCGACGAGGAGAGCGTGCTGCCGCTGCTCCGACAGGTACGGCCGGACGTGCTTGTCAAGGGCGGCGACTACACGCGCGAGGGTGTCGTCGGCTACGAGTTCGTCGAATCGTACGGCGGAGAAATCATGCTCGCGCCGGAGATAGCCGGACTTTCCACAACCGAACTCATCAGGCGGATATCGACAGGCGATGAAGGACCGGATACTGGAGACACTGGACGCGACGATCCGCCTGCATGAGGGACTGAAGGAGCAGGCGGAGCAGATCGCCTCGGCGGCGCGCGTTCTTGTGGACGTGTTCCGCAGCGGGGGAACGGTCTACGTCCTCGGCAACGGAGGCAGTGCGGCCGACGCCCAGCACATGGCGGGAGAACTCGTCGGCCGATTCCTGATGGAACGCCCCCCCCTCCCCTGCCACGCCCTGACCACCGACACCAGCGTGATAACCGCCATAGCCAACGATTACGGCGCGGACGAGGTGTTCCGCAAACAAGTTGCGGCCTTTGTGCGCGAGGGGGACGCCGTGGTGGCGATCTCCACCAGCGGCAACAGCGCGAACGTCCTGTCGGCGGCCGAGGAGGCGCGGGGACGCGGCGCCGCCGTCGTCGGCCTGACGGGAAGCGCCGGCGGACGGCTGGCGGATGTCTGCGAAGTGGTCGTGCAGAGCCCGTCGAGCGAGACGCCCCGCATCCAGGAAGGTCATGCCACCGTAATCCACATCCTATGCGACCTGATCGAGCGGTCGCTGTTCTCCTCTTGAACCGCCGGCATCACACAGCAGCGAGCTGCAAATGGAACTACAGTTCATACTCCTCAGGCTTCTTGCGCTACTTCCCGCCCTTGTTCTTCACGAGTTCGCCCACGGCTACAGTGCGTACCGGATGGGCGACCCCACACCCAAGATGGACGGGCGTCTCACCCTGAATCCACTGGCGCACCTGGACCCGATCGGCACCCTGATGATCATCTTTGCGCCGATCGGATGGGCCAAACCGGTGCGCATAAACCCTTACAACTTCCATGATCCCGCCAAGGGCATGTTCCTTTCCACCGCCTGCGGCCCTCTGAGCAACCTCATCCAGGGGACGTTCTGGGCCCTTGTGCTGCGGGCCATAGTGGTGTTCGGGGGCGTAGCGGCGATAAGAGGCAATGTCTTCGCGGCATTCCTGGCCATGGCCGTGATCACGAACTTCGCGCTCGCCATTTTCAACCTTATCCCTCTGGGACCGCTGGACGGACACGAGGTGCTCCCCTACTTTTTGCCCTACGAACAGAAGGTGCGCTATCACGCCTTCAACCGGCAGTACGGTGCCGCCGTGTTGTTCGGCCTCATAATCGCATCTTTCATGTTCAACCTTCGCATACTCGAGTACGTCATCCTTGTCCCCGCGGTGTGGCTCGGTCGGCTGATTTCCGGAAGTGATCCCTACGGCGTCCTTGCAGCCGCACTCCAACTCATCTAGCGGCAGAACGCGACATGCAGCAAGAAGCCACCCTCGACGATTTCCGGGCGGAGCTGGAGGTCTTCAGCGGCCCGCTCGATCTGCTGCTGCACCTCGTGAAACAGCAAGAGGTCGACATATTCGAGGTGCCCGTGGCGACCATCACCGACCACTACCTGGACATCGTGCGCCGGATGGAGTTCTACGACATCAACCGCGCGGCCGAGTTCCTGGTGGTGGCGGCGACGCTGATGGAGATAAAGAGCCGCACGCTGCTGCCGCCGGGCGAGTCCGAAGCCGAGGAGGACGACGACGCCGGAGTGGAACTGGTGCGCCGCCTGCTGCAGTACAAGCAGTTCCGCGAGGCGGCGGACGACCTGGGCCGGCGGTTCGACGCCCGAAGCCGAATGCACGGCCGCCCGCATCTGAAGCTGCCATCGGAGCCGGACGAAGACGACGACGAACTGGCGCTGCTTGGAGAGGTAGCCGTGTGGGACCTGTCGGCGGCATTCGGGAGGCTGATGGAGCAGACGCGCCTGCCGCGCGCACCCAGGGTGGTGCGCAACGAGGTGCCCGTCAGCTTCTACATCGACGAGGTGCTCGAACTGCTGATCGCCAACGACGGGCCGGTCGAGCTGATGGACCTGTTCGGCACGGATATGTCCCGGGAGCGGATCGTCGGCGTGTTTCTGGCACTGTTGGAGATGATCCGGCGCAGAGCCGTGCGCGTTGAGCGGATCGAGGCCGCTTCTGGCCGGAATCTGCGCGTCACGCTGGAGGACAACTCCGTTAGCCTGGACGCTGACGTCGACGGCGAAGTTGAAGCAGACAACTGATTCTGATAACATCCCTACTTTCCATAGGGGAGACATATTCGGCGCCGGCCAAGGAGCCCTGGCGTCTTGCCATGATCGACCGATTACTGCCCATATTGGTGTGTCCCGCCTGTCACACGAGCGTAACGCGTGAAGGCGATGGTCTTGTCTGCTCGGATTGCGGACGCGTGTTCCCCATCCGGGACGGCATCCCCGTGATGCTTCTGGATGAGGCCACTTCACCTGCACAGCCCGACGCCGACGAGAATGGGGCGACAGGGGAAGCCGATCGGCAGGAGGCCCCCTGAGTAGTGAAGGCAATACTCTCCGACATACATGCGAACCTCGAAGCGTTCAAAGCCGTGCTGGCGGACATGAGCAAGCACAATGTGGACGAGGTGGTCTGCCTGGGGGACTTCGTCGGCTATGGGCCCAACCCGAAGGAATGCATCGACCTGGCCGCCGAGTTCGATATCACGCTAAAAGGCAACCATGAGCATGCCCTGCTTGCGGAGTTCGAAGGCACGAACTTCAACCAGCGTGCCCGCGATTCCATAGACTGGACGCGTGGCCAGCTCAGCCCCTTGGGCGAGGATCGCGACGCCAACCTGCGGCGCTGGGACTTCCTGGGCAACCTGGAGATGACACACCGCGACGGCGAGCTGCTCTACGTTCACGGCACCCCGCGGGACCCCATTACCGAGTACCTTTACCCTCGGGACATCTACCGCCCCGAGAAGCTGCAGGCAGTTCTTGATGAGGTGGACTGGCTCTGCTTCTGCGGCCATACGCACGTGGCCGGCATCTGGACGGAGGACATGATCTACCTCACACCCCAGGAAGTGAACTACCGCTACCACCTTGTGCAGAAGAAGACGATCATAAACGTCGGCAGCGTCGGCCAGCCACGTGACACCGATAAACGGGCCACCTACGCGCTTTTTGACGGAACCCGGGTCGTGTTCCGCAAAGTGACCTACCCGGTGGAGCTGACGGCCATTAAGATACACGCCATCCCGGAACTGGACCCCTACCTGGCCGACCGTCTTCTGGAAGGCCGCTAGGGGGCACCCGCCGTGCTCGGGTGATGGCAAGGGGCACTGCCGAGGGGGCCGGGGCTCAAGACGGAACACAACAAGCAACGAAAGCTATGGATAAGAAGTCTTTTGCACAATTCCTGATAGTCTCGGCATTCATCCTGATCGGTTGGTGGGCTGCGACGTTCCTGCTGTACGGCCGCCGACCCGCCGGCCAGGCGGCCCCGCCCGAACAGCGTCAAGCCCAGGCGCCCGCTCAGGCTCCGGCTGACCGGCAGCACGAGGCGCAGCCGGACGACGAGCCCGCCGAAGGCCCCCCGCCCGAGGCTGTTGCACCGGAGCAGTTGCAGGCATCCGACGTGGAGCCCGTCGACGACATCGTGCTGGAGAACGAGCACATCCGCACGCACTGGACGAACCGCGGGGCCGCGCTTGCCCGACTGGACATTCTGGACAAGCAATACCGCGCGCCGTACTTCAACGAGGAAGGCGAGCGACCGGTCCTCACGCTTCTGCGCGACTTCCAAAAGGGGCACTATGCGGATACGATACAATCCGTCACTCTGGTGAGTCCTTCCGCCGAGGGGGAAGCAGGAACTACCTTCACGCTGGCCACCGACGGACTCCTCTACAACGTCGTCGAACGCAGCCCCGAAAGAATCGTGTTTGAGGTATTGGTCTCGGACAACCCGGGGCGTGAGTTGCTGATTCGCAAAACGGTGACGATCGAGCCCGACAGCTACAACTACAGAGTTACGCTCGACTTCATCAACGTCGGGACCGAGCCGTTCGAGTTCAGTTGCGAGATCCGGGGGGCGGCCGGCATCGAGCGCGAGGTGCTCTCGTCCCCCTACCTGGGCACGCGGGTGGGCGTCTGGGAAAGCGGAGACGATTACGACATCACCAAGGTGTCCACGGGCAAGCTGCGCAAGGGCCCAACGCTCAACCAGTCGCCCAACATCGCCTGGGCCGCCGTGGTGAACCACTACTTCGCGGCCGTGCTGGAGCCGGAGAACCGTGATTGGGTGAACGAGGTGGTCAGCGCCGCCGTGCGTAACACGGATATCTGGGAAGCTACTGGCCGCTGGCCCGTCGGCAGCATACCCAAGGAGTCTGAGCGGGCGCAACTGGCCTACCAGAATGCCTCAGTCACTATCAAGAGCGTCCGAGAGGCCCTTGAGCCGGGGGCCGAGGTAACGCAGGACTACAGGCTCATCGCGGCGCCCAAGGCGGACGAAGTACTCGAGGAATACGATGCCGGCATGACGGGACTGATCGAGTTCGGGCTGCTTCCCAGCCTGAGCAGGCTGGTACTGGGGGTGCTGAATGCAATCCACAGCGTGCTGCCCAACTACGGCCTGGCGATCCTGGTCCTGACGGCCATTGTCCGACTGGTCCTGCATCCGCTCACGCGCAAGAGCCAGTTGAGCATGCACAAGATGCAACAGCTTCAGCCGCAGATGGAGGCGCTGCAGAAGAAACACGCCAACGACAAGCAGAAGCTTGCCCAGGAGCAGATGCAGCTCTACCGCAAGTACGGCGCCAGCCCCTTGAGCGGCTGCGGGCCGATGTTCCTCCAGCTGCCGGTGTTCCTTTCCCTGTTTGGCGCCCTGAGAGCATCCATCGAGCTCCGCCACGCGTCGTTCCTCTGGATGAACGACCTGAGCCAACCGGACGTGCTCTTCACCCTCCCCTTCTCTCTGCCCATCATCAGAAACGAGTTCAACCTGCTGCCGCTGCTGATGGCCGCAGCAATGATGCTCAACCAGAGGTTCACCAGCAAACCCACCTCCGAGCAGGCGCGTCAGCAGCAGAAGATGATGAAGTGGTTCCCGATCATCTTCGTGGTCATGCTCTACCACATGCCCAGCGGCCTGTGCCTTTACTGGACCGCCAGCACCACCATCGGCTTGGTGGAACGGTGGCTGATCGAGCGCAAGGCGAAGGGCATGGAACTGCGCCCCGTCGCCGAGGTCAAGCAGCAGAAGGTTTCCCGCGCAAGCCGCAGATCGACGGAGAAGAAGGAGATGCCCGGCTGGCTGGAGAAAATCATGAAGCTGGCCGAGGAGAAGCCCCAGCAGCTCAAGTCCGACAAGAAGCGCAAGAAGCGCTGACCCGCCCCCGCCCCACCCTACGCCGTCAGGCCCCCGCCGCGCTGGCGGTCAGTTCACGCGCCATCTCATCCGCTTGATCCTTCAGTCGCGCCCGGATGTCCGCCGGCCCCAGGAACTTAATAAAGGACCTGAGCATCCCCATATCGAACTGCGGTGCCATGTCGTTCGTCATGATCCTCAACGCTTCGAAAGGCGAGCGTGCCCGGGCGTAGGGGCGGTTGGTCGTCATGGCGTCGTACACGTCCGCAATCGTCGCCAGTCGCAGCACTTTTGTGATGCTCCGATCAGCCAGGCCGTCGGGATAGCCGCTACCGTCGCAATGCTCGTGGTGCCCTCGCACAATCTGCTGGGTGAGCCTGCCGGCCTTGCGGTCCGTCCGCACGATGTCCTCGCCGAGTACGGGATGCTTCTTGATGGTGCCGAACTCCTCAGGGGTCAGCCTGCCGGGCTTGGAGAGTATCTCGTCGGGGATCTGGCTCTTGCCGATGTCGTGGAAAACGCCGCCAAGGCCCAGCTCCTGAAGCGTCCGTTCGTCCTCAATCCCCAGCAGATCCTTCCCGGCCGCGATCATGAACACAGCCACGTTCACGCAATGCGTGTAGGTATAGTAGTCGTGCGAGGCGATGTCCAGCAGGTGCCAGGCGGCGTTCGGGTCCTTCAGAACGGCCATCACGGTCGCCTCCACCATGTGCCGGCCGCGCTTCATGCTCTTGCCGGAACGGGGGTCGTCGAAAACTCTCTGCATGACGCGCGCGGAGGTGTCGTAGACGATCTCGCAGGCCTTCCTGGGGGGTAGGAGGTCGTCGCGGATGATGTCCTTGACGTGCTCCTCGACGTAATCGTAGTAATCGTCGCGGTCGCTCGTCCGCAGGTACAGACTCTCCACGTTGTGGGCCATGAGCCGATGGCGCGTCTCCTCGCGCATCGGCGTCTGGGCCGCCTTGTACAGGGTGAACCGCTCCACCGGTTGGGATACACGCATGTAGAGATCAACCGGGGCCAGAGTGCCGGGACGCAGTGTGGCCAGAGGCACCGGGAACATGTCGGACGCTGCCGGAGCGCGTTCAGATGTCATGATCGGACTGTGTCGCAAAAAGTGTCACTCTATACGGCTTGCACTGCCGCATCCGGTACCGCCCTGAGAGCACGGACCAATCCTCGCAAGGCACGAACTCCCGTTGTTGCACTTCGGGTGGAACGTGTCAGCCTGCGGCACGCCTACCTACGATGCAACAGACGTACCAGTCCGGTCGGTGAAGCCGTCTGGGGCCCTCTAAAACAAGGGAGAAGCGCCGAGAATACCCGACTCCGCATTCGGACGGGCCTACAGGAGCCTGCCGTGGCACAGCCTACCGTAGCGCCGCCGCCGGCACGTATCTCCCCCGACACTGTCCGGCAGTGCAACAGATACCCTTGACGGTATGCGTTTTGCACCGCTTCTCACTCGGTAATCGTGTTGTCTTCGGCTGATTGAGCTAGAGACAGGAACAATGACCCAAAACAGGAATTCGACACGTACGCTTTGCCTCCTGCTGATGGCGCTGGTCGGCATCCTGGCTCAGGCCCACGCCGACGAGACCTTCTGGCGCAAAACCATCGAGCGCGATAACAAGGCCCAGGCCGCCCTCCTCTCGGAAGCGCGAACACGAATCGATCGGCTGGTCGACTCCTGGGGGCAGAACGCGGACCTGAGGCAGGCCCCCTACGCACAGCCGCAGATTCAATGGTTCCTGAAGAATCCAGTGCCCGCCTACCTGGCGCTGGACGAGGTGCTTGCCGAGAAACCGGTCGGTGATCGACGCCGTGTGGCTCTTCTGCTAACGGAACTGATTGACTGGCCGAACCTTGGCCAGCATCTGCCGCCGCTTCTGGACGCCAGCAAGAGTGACGCGGAGCGACTCGAGGTGATTCGCTGCATGGCCTCCCTGCACGATCCTGAGTCGCTGAAAGTGCTGGAGGATCTCGTCCGAAAGCGCGAGCCAGAAACGAATGAGAAGCTCTTGGCCGGCGCCCTGCGCGGCCTGGGGCTGTCGCGCAGACCCCAGTACCGCGACCTGATACTGGCTGTCGAGAAGGGAATGAAACAGACGGGGCCCCAGTTCGAAGCGGCCAAGGCGGCCTTCCGCAGTGGCGATGACAGCGCCATCGACCGGGTGGGCGCGGTACTCGCTGACCAGCAGGCGGCGGATGGTGTGAAAGCAGACGCCATACGCTTCCTGGTTCAGGAGTTCGACGACCGCGCACTCCAGCTACTGGCGGCATTCGTGCGCTCTGAACCTGATTCTGAGCTCGGACTGCAGGCGCTGCGGGGCATGATCGCCGCCACCCGGTTCGGTCAGGTGGTCGAAAACCGGGTCGTCGACTTCCGCCCGGAGCCACTTCCCGCCGAAGGCGGGGACTCGACGCCCGCTCCCCGGCCGGCCCCGGCGCCGGAACTTTCCGAGACGAACGCAACCGCCCCCTCATCGGGACCGATGGGTGAGGTCGCTGAGCTATCCTCGGAAGAACGTCTGGAGCTTGTGGGGCGAGTGCTGCAATGGTGGCAGACTCGGGGCAAGGCGATGGTAGCGGAGAGCCGGGCAAACCAGGTGAACTAAAGACAAACCAGGGTGGTAAATATGGAAACCGATAACAACTACACCGATGCGCAACGCAGGGCAGGTCCCGAGCGGCGACGCGGACAGGTGATCGTGCTGTTCGCCGCAGTCGTGGTGCTGCTGGTCATGATCTGCGCACTGTCCGTGGACGTGGGCCGGATCGTGACGTCCCAGGCCGAGCTCCAGAACGCCGTTGACGCGGCCGCTCTGGCGGGGGCCAGTGAGCTTGTGGGTTTCGTGGACGAAAGCGCGAAGGAGCGGGCTCGATCAGAGGCGGTTGCGCTGGCCGACGCCAACGCCGTGGCGGGTGAGAGCCTGACGCTGACCTCGTCGGAGATAACGTTCGGCCGGTACGATGAGGACAGTCGGTCCTTTGTCCCGGAGTCCTCCTTCTCAGCGGGACAGGTTGTGGACAGCATCCAAGTAGTGGGACGCCGAGACGAGGAAGCGCCCGATGGACCGATCGACCTGTTCTTCGCCAGCATATTCGGAATGCAAGGATCAGCCCAGGCGCAGCGCGCTGTCGGCACTCAGCCACGCCGGTACGTCATGTTTGTGATGGACCGATCCGGCTCCATGTGTTTCGACACTAGCGGCATCGACCATCGATACTCTCCCAACAGCAACGGCAGCATGAGCAAGAGTCCGACGGACTGGTACTGGATGCCGCGAAGCGTCTACTACGACGGGTACTGGCGCACCGCATGGTTCTACGCTCTGAACGACTCGACCGGAACGTACACGACCAGCTTCCTGCCTCAGCACATCCAGGATCATGCGTCTTGGCCCTACTTCCGCTACTGCGAGCGCGACCAGCCCGGCACCGTGCAATCCGGGTGGCTGAAGTGCCCCTCCAACGTCACCATGTATTCGTACTACGACTCCTCCTACTGGTCCGCAGACAGCTACGGCCCCGTAGGCTCGTGTGACTATGCCCTGGCCACAAACCCGATACAGCCCATGGCGTCCAGCCAGAATGCCGCGGCCGCGTTCGTGGATCTGCTCAACTCCGACCGCGAACAAGCGGGTCTGGTCACCTACGGCTGGGCGGCTGTGCTCGAACATCAGCTCACCACCAATTGGGCCGCCCTCAAGGAGAGCATCAGCAACTACGATCCAAGGGGCGCAACCGGCACGCCGGCCGGCATGGAGATCGCCAACGACGAGTTCATCCTCAGCGGCCGCGCCAGCGGCTACGGCCACCGCGTGATGATCTTGCTGACGGACGGGCTTGCCAACACCGTGGGAAGCTCCTACTACAGCAATCCCTCCTATCCCACCACCGTCACCTTCATGGGCGAAAGCGTGAGCTGCTACATATACCAGGCCGTCGCCACCGCTATCGAGCAACAGACTCTACGGGCGCGTCGCAACGGTGTCCGCATATACACCGTCTCGTTCGGACAGGGAGCGGACCAGGACCTGATGCCGCTCATTGCCCGGGCAACAAACGGTGCGTACTACTACGCCGCCGACCACGAGGATCTCAGCGATGTCTTCCGCGACATCTTCTACAACCTGCCGCCCATCCTTACCCATTGAGCAAACGGCATGACCTTTAACTAACGATCGGATCGACCTCTGCTGCACCGGCCATAGCTGGGCAAATCGGGGACTCCAGACATGAAGATGATGATCGCTTTCGTGCTCTCGACCGCCGTCGCAGCCCTCGTTCTCACCGTGAATCCCGAACTGAGGCAGCATGCCGCCGAGGTGCTTTTCAATGGCGCGGGAGAAGCGGCCGAGGCAACGGCAGACGTTCAGCCTGCCGATCATACGCAGCAGACCATGGACAAGGTAGCGGGCATGCTGTCGCAGATGGGGAAGGATGCGATGAAGGCCGTTGCCCATACCGTTAAGGATTCCGCCCCTCAGCACGTGGCGGCCGAGACAACCGAACCTGAGGGGGCATCGGTCGCGCCGGAGCAACCGGCGAACACCATGGCGCGGCCGACCGCCGAAGCCACTCCGCCGGCGCAGCGGGTGAAGCTGCCGCAGTTTCTGTCCGGAGCCAGATTCGGAATGTCCGTAGACGAGGTAAAGGCCGCGTTCCAGATAGCCTGGACCAAACAGGAAGGCGGCGAACTCACTCTCACGCACTACCCGGTCCCAGACAAGAGCCAGATGGTCAAGTTCGGCTTCCGGGACGGACGCCTGCGCCGCGTCGAGATAGCGCTCAAGGCCGCCGAGGGGCAGGACCTCAAGGAATTCTACGACCGGTACCAGCAGACGCTGGCCGAGCAGTACCGCCAGTGTCAGCTGGCGCGCAGAACCCGATGGTCGGACGGGCACGTGCGAGCATCAATCGCACTAAACGGTCAACTGCGCGCGGTTGAGATCACCTACGCGGTTGATTGACCGCGAGCTGGTTCACTGAGTCGGCTCCGTCGCCCGTGGCCCTGATGTGTGGTTCGGATTCCCCTGCTGCTCGGATTCCCTGATCCGGGCCTCCGCCGCTATCAGCAGTTTCGCAACAACCGGATCCGGCTGATCCGGAACGTATACTGACCAAAACTGCTCAGCCGCCGCCCCGTCCTGCGCGGAAGCCAAAAGCAAGAGCCCCCTGAGCATGCCGAGGTCAACGTCCTTCGGCTGCGCACTTACGGCTTCATCCAAGCCCACCATCACCCGCCCGAATGCCTCCTCTCCTCCGAAAGCCGACGCGGCGTCGAGCCGCAGAGCTTCGGGCTCCTGGTGGTCGGACACGGCCTTCCTGGCGGCCTTGGCAGCAAGCGAGTAGCGACCGGCGCCGCTCAGCGCCAGCGCCAGCGCCATGCGCCTGATCGGGTCTTCCGGCGCCTCCGCAACTGCTCTGCCGAACGCCGCAGCCGCTTCCGTATACTGCCCTTCCCGAAGCTTGGCCTCTCCCAGCGCGAATGCGATGCCGACCGTCCGTGGGCCTCCCAGCATCGGCGCCAGCTTGGAGCCGAACGCAGAGTCCGTGCCGTTGGTGCTCGCCGCTTCCTCTTGAACATCCTTATCGGTCTGGCGAGCTGTAGGCGTATCCAGTCGGACGAGCCCCTCCGCCCCCGCCTGCGGCGGATAGTAGGGGGAGCGATACGCGTTAGGAACCGGATCATAAATGTAGTAGTACCTGTCGACCCGTTCCGGTGCGGAGCCGAGACCGATGGTTACGTCTGTTCCCCCCCAGGGCCACCAGAGGTAGTAGGGATAGCCGGTTGAGTACTCGCGACGACGGAAGCCGTGCCGGCCGCCGCGGGATGAGCCGAAACCGAACCGGTGGTCGCGTCCGCGATAGCGGTCGAACAACAGCCTGTCGCGCACGATCGGCACGAACGGCGCCCGGTGATCCGGCTGCTCCGGCGGGTCCTCTTCCTGGGGCTTCAGGCGAGCAATCGTCGGCGGCTTGTATCCCTCCGGCGGCGCCGGTGCCGCCCGCAGAGCCCCGGTTAGCAGGCAACACAACACAATCGAGATCCCTTCGATTCTCACCATCATATCTTCACCTCGTCGATTCTCGTTCCCTCCACGTACATTCTACCCCCGCGCACCGGCACCGTCCATGCCTATTCCGCACCCCAGGCGCTTGACGGTTCGTGCTTCTATTGCTAACCTATCTCACTCCTGACGCGATCCGCCCGGAGGCACCCGCAACGGGCCAGCGCCTCCTCGGAACGCCCACCCGCGACCTCCAGTTCGGTTCCCCAAGCCATGAAAACCGACGAAATCCGCACGCGCTTCCTGAGCTTTTTCAGGGATCGCGACCACCGCGTCGTCCCACCGGACCTGCTGGTGCCCGCAAACGACCCTTCGCTGTTGTTCACCGGCGCCGGCATGAATCAGTTCAAAGATGAGTTCTACGGCCGTGGGGACAAGACGCTCACGCGCGCCGCCACCTGTCAAAAGTGCTTGCGCACCGGCGACATAGACCGAGTCGGGAAGACAGCCGCCCACCACACGTTCTTCGAGATGCTCGGCAACTTCTCGTTCGGCGATTACTTCAAGCGCGAGGCCATCGAGTGGGCGTGGGAGTTTCTGTGCCGGGACATGGGCGTCCCGACCAAGAAGATGGTGGCCAGCATCTTCCACGGCGACGAGGAGGCGGAGCGGGTCTGGCTCCAGGTGATCGGGCTGCCGGAGGAGCGCCTCTACCGATTCGGCGAGGGCGAGAACTTCTGGCCGCCCAACGCCCGCACCGAAGGTCCCAACGGCCCCTGCGGGCCCTGCAGCGAGATATTCGTCGACACCGGAGACGGTTGCGGAATGCCCGACTGCGATCCATCGTGCGACTGCGGCCGCTACATCGAGATATGGAATCTTGTGTTCCAACAGTATGACCGCCAGCCCGACGCCACCCTCGCTCCACTTCCCATGCAGAACATCGACACGGGCATGGGCCTGGAGCGCATGGCCGCCGTTCTTCAGGGGGTGAAGAGCAACTTCGAGATCGACCTCTTCGTGCCCATCATCGGCAAGATCGAGGACATCTGCGGCGTGAGCCCCGAGCCCGGCTCCGAAGAGGAGGCGGCCGTCAGACGCATTGCCGACCACGCGCGCGCCGTCATGTTTTGCATTGCCGACGGCGTCATCCCCAGCAACGAGGAACGCGGATACGTGGTACGCCGCCTTCTGCGGCGCGCCGTGCGCGACGGCGTGCAGCTCGGGGTCCAGGAACCGTTCCTCACCGAGTTGATCGATCCCGTCATCGAGGCACACTCCGACCCGTATCCCGAGCTGCTGGACAGCCGCTCGCACATCGAGACCGTGGTGTCCGAAGAGGAACGGTCTTTCCAGAAGACCGTGCGCCGGGGTTCGGCCGTTCTTGCTCAGCACGTGGCGGAGCTCAAGCGCAACCGCGCCACCACGCTGCGCGGCAGGGAGGTGTTCGACCTCTACCAGACGTACGGCTTCCCTGTGGAGATGACGGAATCCATTCTGGCCGACGAGAACATGGAAGTCGACATGCAGGGCTTCCTGCGCGAGATGGAGGAGCACCAGATGCTCTCCCGCAAGGGCGCCGCCTTCGAGCAAACAGTGTTTGTAACCGGACCCCTTGCGCGTCTGCAGGAAAAGCACGAGCCCACCGAGTTCACCGGCTACCACACTCTGGAAAGCATGGGCGAGGTGATCGGCATCGTCAGCGGCGACGACCTGGTGGACTCGGCGGAGGCGGGGCAGGAAGTCGTCGTAGTCCTCGACCGCACGCCGGCTTACGGAGAGGCGGGTGGTCAGGTCGGCGACCGAGGCAGAATCGTCTCGGAGCCGGAAGGCGAGCTGGAGTTCAAAGTCGAATCCGTGCGCAAGGAGAAGGGCTTCTTCCTTCACGTCGGCAAGGTGGTGGAGGGCCGTATCGAGGTCGGACAGCGCGTACGCTGTCAGGTCGACCGGGAGCGCCGGATGGCCACGGCCCGCAACCACACCGCCACTCACCTGCTCCATTACGCCCTGCACCAAGTCGTCGGCGAGCACGCCAAGCAGAGCGGCTCCCACGTGTCCGCGGAGCGGCTGCGCTTCGACTTCAGTAACCCCACGGAACTGAGCGCCCAGCAACTGCGCCAGGTGGAGGACATCGTCAACCGCAAAGTCCTCGAAGACGAGCCGGTAGTTGCCACCCAGATGAGCCTCAGCGAGGCCCGTGCGGCCGGCGCACAGGCGCTGTTCGGCGAGTCCTACGGCGACATCGTGCGCGTCATAAGCGCCGGCGACTTCAGCCGGGAGCTGTGCGGCGGCACGCACTGCGAGAGCACCGGCCAGATCGGCCTGTTCCGCATCACTCACGAGAGCAGCGTGGCCGGGGGCGTGCGCCGGATCGAGGCCGTCACCGGACTGGAAGTCCTGAAACGTCTTCGCGAGCGCGAGGCGACCATCGACCGGCTCTGTGCCGAACTGCACACGCCGGAGCAGAGCCTGGAGCGTCGCGCCGCCGAGCTGCTGGAGGAGATTCGCCAACTGCAGAAGCAGGTGCAGCAGGAACGCCAGCGGGCGGCGCAGCAACTCGCCTCGGGCGGCCTGATCGACCGCGCGGAGACGATCGGCGCGGCACGGCTCGTCACCGCCGTGCTGGAGGGCGGCCAGGCCGAACTCCGCGTGGCAGCGGACGAACTGCGCAACAGCAACGAGAATCTCGCCTGTGTGCTCGCCGCCGTCTCGGACGGAAAGGTGTCCCTGGTGGCGGGCGTGTCACAGGACCTCGTCGAGAAGGGCATCAGCGCCCGGGAGCTGGCCCAGGCCGCCGCGAAGATTGTCGGCGGCGGAGGCGGCGGCCGGGACGACTTCGCCCAGGCGGGCGGCTCCGACGCCGACCGCCTGCAGGAAGCCTTCGACCGGGCGCGGGCCATCGTTGAGGACAAGGCCGGCGACTGACCTCTCGGAGCGCTTGACACGCCGCTTATCCCACCGGTAGAATCTACTGCTCAACGGTGGGTGGGTAGCTCAGCTGGTAGAGCACAGGATTGAAAATCCTGGTGTCACCGGTTCAAATCCGGTTCCACCCACCACCTGCAAACGAAATCGCGGCAGCGATGCCGAATCGCTGCCGCGATCTTTTCGTGCCGGATCCGGGCCGGGCCGCCGCCCGTTCCCCTGCTGGCGGGCCGATGGCGTCCTCAGCCCTATTCGGCGAGGGCCAGGGGCGAGATGTAGTCACCGAAACGCTCGCGCGCTTCCTCCAGGCGCTTGCGCTGCTCGCCGAGCACCTTGAAGACCTCCGGCGGCGAGCCGGGCACGTTCTCCCTGTGGTATGCCTCCACCCTGTCGATCTTCGCCAGGTTTTCCTGCACGCGGATCGTGAACTGGGCGACGTAGTCATCCTCGGCGTATTCCTTGCCCAGGACTTCGCGGAAAAGCTCCTGCAGATCCGCCAGACGCGGGATGTAGCCGGTGGGGGTGCGGATCGCGTCCACCTCGCCGTGAACGCGCTTTTCCATCCACTTCACCCATACGTGCTTGTCGCGGACCGCGTTGACGAACTTGCCGTCCTCTCCGCGAAGGAAGTAGTTCACGCCGAACACCAGCGGCGGATCGTCCAGCCGCATTCCGAAGTCCAGGTTGTTCTGCACGTACTTGCCGAGGGGAATGGCCACGAAATCCTGGATGCTCATCAGGTTTATCTCCGGCACCCCCTCCTTGCCGATCGTGGCGAAGGTCGTCTCCGTCTCCAGTGACGCGCCGTAGGCGACGATGCCGTGTTCCCAGCTGAAGCTCTGCTGGCACGGCACGTATGCCTTGGCGTCGCGACCACCATACATAATGCCAGAAAGCTCGACGCCCTCCGGGTTGTTCAGCTCGGGGTCGCAGTTGCCCAGGTTCTTGAGCGCAACGGCGTAACGGGCGTTCTTGTGCGCGCACGGGATCGGCACGCCGTTCGCGTCGGTTTTTCCCTTGTACCATTGGCCCGAGAAGTTCTCGCCCTCGTCCGGGATCTCCTCGCCCATGCCCAGCCAGTATGGCTCGCCGTCCTTCACCAGTATGTTCGAGAAGATCACCTCGCCCGGCTTGTGAAGCACATGCCAGATAACCGGATCGTCCTCGGAGTTAACATTCTGGATGATGCCGAAGATGCCCGATTCGGCGTTGGCGGCCATGCAGCGCCCGTCGACTGCTCGGAAGTAGGCGATGTCGTCGCCCAGGATGTTTTCGCCGGGCAGCATGGCCGTGGAGGTCTTGCCGCATGCCGACGGAAAGGCGCCGCCGAAGTAGGTCTTGCGGCCGTCCGCACCGTTCACGCCCATCAGGAACATGTGCTCCGCAAGCCAGCCCTCCTGGTCGGCCCGCCGGATCGTCAGGCGCAGGGCCAGCTTCTTCAGGCCCACGGTATTACCGGCGTACTGCGTGTTGGTGCTATAGACGGTGTCGGTGGTGTAGTCGATGTAGATGCGCCTCTTGTCGGGCTCGGCGCTGACCATGCGCTCGTCCAGTTCGCCGCTGCCGTGCAGGATGGCGAAGAACCGGGCGTCCGCGCCCAGCCGCCTGAAATCCTCGTAACCCAGCCTGTAGAGAAGGTTCAGGCTGTGGGAGACGTAGAACGAGTCAGTGCACTCGACGCACGGAATGCTGAACCGCGAGTTGTTGGGCCCAAGGGTCATGAAGCGGACGGCCATCGTGCGCCCCTCCATGCAGCCTTCCATGATCCCGCGCACCTCGTCCAACCCGGCCTCGCGCTGCACCTGGTTGAGCGCCTCGCCCAGTCTTTCGCCTTCTGGCACGAGGTATCGCGTCCGCTCCCGGTCACGTCCCTGGTCGTTGAAACCATCGAAATGCACGGTATGTCCGTCGACGGCCAAAGGCTTCTCTTCGCCCAACTCGACGGCCGTCCGCCGCGTGTGGGCGACGTCCTTGGCGGAATCCGTGCTGACCCACACCTTCTCCGGGCGGCACAGCCGCACCGCGTCGGCCACAAAGGCGTGCAATCGGTCGTTCTCGATTGCCGTCAACGCTTGGTAGTTTCTGTCGTCCAGGGCTTCGCGCAGGAATGCCAGATTGTCGTTCGCCATCGCTATCCTCTCAGGGCGTCTGGGGTAATCCGAGCAACACCTATCTGTGTTCTGCTCCGCATGCTGCAGTATCCCCGTCTCGGACCGCGCAACGGTTCGTTCATGCAGAGGGTTGGCCGGGGCGGACGACCCACCGCACCGGGACGGCTCACCAGCGAGCCGACGGCCCCCGCGGGTATCAGGTCAGCCGCTCGGGCGGCCTACAGCGCTTCCGTCGGACCTTCGGACGGAGGATTGAGGCTCCAGGGTAACAGATCAGGACAGCCTGGTCAAACAGGACAGCGGTGTCCACCTCTTGCATCGTCATTCCTGTTATTGTAGATTCGCTTCGGGCTTGCAGCCGGAGATTCTGGGAGCATGCAGCAAATGATGGGAGACAATGCACTTGGGGAGCACCCGGGCCTGGACGATGCGGCCCCCCGCATAGAGGTGGTGGGCGGAGACAAGGACGGTCTGCTCTTTCCCGTGGGCGAAGACGGTCTGTTGGTCGGCCGGTCGGGCACATGCGATATCGTCTTCGACAGCCGTGAGGTGTCCCGTCGCCACGCCTATTTTTACACGAACGAGAACGGCTGCTTCGTCGAGGACCTGAGTTCCACAAATGGGCTGTGGATTAACGGCGCCAAGCACAGGCGTCAACAGCTGCACGACGGCGACGTGGTCGACGCCGGACCGGTCAGGTTCATCCTGCACGAGGGCACGGGAGAGCCATTGCGACCGCCCGGCAATGCGCATGCGGAGAACTCCGGCAGCGAGAGTGGCATGTGGAGCGCCTCCGCCCAGGAGCCGGCGCAGAGACCTTTGCTGGCGCTTGCCGCCCTCGCGTTCGGGATGCTGGCCTACCTGCACTGGGCGTTTGGTGCGGGCGCGGGCGTGCTGGGTCTCCTGGCCCTCGTCGAGTCGCGTCGGGAGGTCGGCCGCATCGGGACGGCACTGGCGATTGGCGGCCTGTTCATGGGCGCGGTGGGAATCGGCATGAACGTGTGGTTCAAGACGATCGCGCCCCGATTGCACGGCGAAGCGGGGATTCGCAACGTCCGGTCGGGCTCCCGCCCGATCCACTGGCCGCGAGCCGAGTCCCGCGATTCCACCGGTAACTGAGAAGGAGTAGATGGCGGGTTCAGGCGGCTCCATCAGCATGCGTCTCATCATCGGATTCCTCATCCTGCTGCTGGTGTTTGGTTCGGCCATACTCTTAACGCTTTACCACCTGGAGAGGGTCCGGAGAGTCGGTGAGGAAATACGTCTGCGCCAGGAGGTGCAACGGGAGGCCCAGACGCTGGCGACCGCCGCCGAGCAACTATTCCTTCAGCAAAGGGAGTTCATCGAGTCTGACCCGGTGGACTTCAGCCGGCAGGAAGAGTTTCGCAGGACCTATAGGGCAATGGGCAATCTGCTTACCTCGCTGCGGAACCGTCCCGTGGATGGTCGGGAGCGCACCTACCTGCAGGAGCTCGTCGATGCGACCATACAACTGCGCGACTTGTTCGAGGACAAGATAGTGCCGACGAGGATGGCCGTTCAGGAGGGCACGGCCAGCCCCCAGGAACTCGCGGATCTGGAGGAACAGAGCCGCGAGATCACGGAGAGGATGCACGCTCTGAACGAGGAGCTGGCGGCTTCCTTCGACATCCGTACTCGCACCGCCGAGGACCATGCCGCCGCAGCGTGGGCCATCAGTACAGCCGTGGCGAAGATAACCTTCCCCGCAGCTCTGCTCATCGGCCTGTTGGTGGTCTATTACACACACCGCTCCATCACCGCGCCCGTGTCCGAGTTGGTACGGGGCACGCAGGAACTCGCTGCAGGCAGGTTCAGCGGGGCGATCCATGTGACGGCCTCAGGTGAGTTCCGAGAACTGGCCGACAGCTTCAACAGAATGGCGCGCGATCTACAAACCAACCAGCAGCGCCTTATCGAGGCCGAGAAGCTCGCGACGGTAGGCAGACTGGCAGCCGGGCTCGCCCACGAGATCAACAACCCGATCGCGGTGATCCTGGGCTACTCCCAGATGCTGGTCTCGGACGCGCCGGACGGCTCCGCAGAGAAGGAACAGCTCGAATCCATCCAGCAGGAGGCCCGCCAGTGCAAGAGCATCATCGACGGCCTGTTGGACCTCTCACGTCCCACCGACACGATGGTCGGTGAAGCCGTCAATCCCAACGAAGTGATGACGGAAGTCCTCAACGTTGTTCACGCGCTCTCGCTCGCCGAGAACGTCGAGGTCGAGACCTCGGTAGTGGACCGGGCCGTCTACCTGAGCGCCAACCGGTCCCAACTGCGGCAGACGGCCCTCAACATCATCCGCAACGCCCTGGAGGCACTCGCCGACGTCGATTCCCCGAAGCTGGAGGTACTCGGCTATATCCGCCCGCGGGAGAAGCTGGACAACCGGCTATTGGAGGACTGTTCGCCCGAAGCGGAGTCCTTCCTCGTGCTGGTGTTCAGCGATAACGGGCCCGGCATCGCGCCCGAGCACAAGCGCTCGCTTTTCGAGCCGTTCTTCACCACCAAGGCGGACGGAGTGGGGCTGGGGCTGGCAATCTGCTACAACATGGTCAGGGCGCACGGGGGATTCATCGACGTCCAGACGAGTTCCGCCGAGGGTACCACCTTCACGGTCGGTCTGCCCCTGGGCGAGGAGTAGCCGCTCAACACCCGACCCCGGCGTCCCGCAGGACGGCGAAGATGCGAGCGCGGGAGATGGCGCCCTCACGCAGTATCTGGACCTGGTGGCCTCCGACCCGCACAACGGTCGAACTCTCTCCGATCTGAGCTGCTCCCCCGTCCAGGACCGCGGCGATGGCCCCCTTGAAGACATTCATCACCTCCCGCGCCGTCGTGGCGGGGGGCCGGCCGCTGATGTTCGCGCTGGGGGCCGCAACGGGCAGGCCGACCGCCTTGAGAAGGGCCAGCGTGACGGGACAGTCGGGCACACGCAGACCAACGCTGCCGCCCTTGCCGTCCGGCAGCACCAGCGTAAGAGGCCCGGGCCAGAAAACCCCTGCCAGCGCCTCGGCCGCCCGCGATGGTCGAGCGTACCGCTGGAAATCACCGGCTATCAGCAAAGAGAACGGCTGCCCCGACGGACGCTTCTTCACCCGCCGGAGCCGGGCAACCGCTTCCCCGCAATCGGCACGGGCTCCAAGGCCGTAGACGGTCTCGGTGGGGAACGCGATGATGCGCCCGTCCAGCAGCAACTCGCCCGCCTTCCGGATGTCTCTCGGTTCCTCGGCAGATAGCAGGTAAGTCTCCATGCCGCCCTACCCTCCACATTGCCCAAAGGGTTCTCGCCATCTTACCGACGGCCTGCTCGGGTCACAAGCGGCGCAAGACGCCAGTCTTTGCCGATGAGGCTGCTTTCTGGTAGTCTAGCTGACACAGCGAAGTCCGGGAAAGGAGCGGTGCACCGTGAAGGACCTGAGCGAATTGAGCGAGCGTGGGTTCAGCGAGATCCTGGACTTCATCAACTCCGGGGTCTACGTGACCGATACCGACCGTCGGATCGTGTTCTGGAATAAGGCCGCCGAGGAGATCACGGGATACAAGGCAGAGGAAGTCGTCGGAAAGCACTGTCGCGATAACATCCTGGTTCACGTCGACCATAACGGCCGCCCTCTGTGTACGACCGATCTGTGCCCGCTCTACCGGGCCATTGCACGCGATAGAAAGAGCGAAGGGCCGGTCATCATCTACGGCAAGACCAAGTCCGGCGAGCGCATACCCATGTCCACGAGCGTGGCCCCGGTCCGCGACGACGACGGCCAGGTCATCGGCGGAATCGAGGTGTTCCGCGACGAACGAGACACGATCCGCGAGATGGAGCTCGCCCAGACCGTTCAACGCCAGATGGTCACCCAGACGCCTCCCGAGGACGAGCGCATGAAGTTCGCCGTCGAATACTCACCCCGCGAGTTGGTTGGGGGCGATATATGCCACATACGTCGGCTGGACGACGACTCGTTCGCCGTCTTCGTCGGCGACGCCGCAGGCCACGGACCCGCCGCCGCTCTCTATTGCTCGCTGTCCTACAGCCTGCTCATGGAGTGCCAGGATCACCTGTCTCGCCCCGCCGAACTGATGGACGCCATGAACCAGCGGGCCTGCGAGAGGGCCACCGGCCTGGGATTCATGACCGCGGTCTGCGCCAACATCAACGTGGCCGAACCGTCGGTCAGGTACTGCGCGGCCGGACATCCGCCCATCCTCTGCCAGAAGGCCGGCGACCCCGCGCCCGTGCAACTTGAGCTTTCTCACCTGCCCATCGGCACTTACGAGGGCGCAACCTACGAGGATGAGACCGCCTCCCTGGACAGGGGCGACCGCCTCTTGTTCTACACGGACGGGGCAACCGACGTTCGCACGGCCCCCGAGGAGCGCCTCGGCATCAACGGACTGGCGGACCTTGTCGGCGAGCATCCCCCCCGGCCCACCGCTCAGGTGCGCCCGCTGCTGGATGCAATCCTGGACGCCTGCATCGACGTGGAACCGGACGACGACATCACTCTGGTCAGTTGCATGTTGCTCTGAGCCTGCCGACCTGGAATACACGACATGGGCGCATCATCCCGTGCTTCCGAGCACTTCTTTGGAACAGCGTTCGCCGCACTCGCCGTGACTTTCTGCGCGCTCGCGTCTGTCTCGGCCACTGTGGAGGACGTGCGTCAGCCGATGGCTGCGGGCAGCTTCTATCCGTTAAGCCAGGGGGAGCTTCGCGCACAGGTCGAGGGCCTGCTGCGGGACGCCCGACCCGACCGACCCACCGAGCGCAAAAACTCCCGGCCGACGGCCATTGTCGTGCCGCACGCCGCATACCGCTTCAGCGGGGATACGGCCGCCCTGTGCTATAAGCTGCTGGATGGCACGCCTCCCCCGTCGCGCGTGGTGCTCCTTGGCCCGAGCCACCACCTGAAGATGGCCGGGAGTTGCAACGTCGCCGACTTCAGCGCCTACTCGACCCCCCTCGGGCAAGTCCGCGTGGACCGCGCCGCTGCGGACCGGCTGTTGCAGACCAGCGTCTTTCACAGAACCAAACGCCCCCATGCCGCCGAGCACTGCCTGGAGGTCCAGCTTCCGTTCCTGCAGACGCTATGGCCGGACTGCCCGCCCGTGGTGCCGATTCTGACCGGCACGCTGACGGCCGATCAGGCCCGCTCGGCGGCAGCGGGGCTGGCGGAGATTCTCGACGAAGAGGCGCTGCTTGTCGTCAGCACGGACTTCACGCATTACGGCCCGCGGTTCAGCTACGCCCCCTTCGCCGGCGCGCGCGGACAAGAGCTGAAGGCCCGGATACGCGAACTTGACATGGGCGCCGTGGACCGCCTTAAGGCCCTGGCGCCGCTGGAACTGAGACGTTATCTGGTCCGCCGGCAGCCGACGATCTGCGGCAGTCAAGCGCTGCTGGTCCTGCTGGAGTTGCTGCAGGGCACCGCGGCAGCAACCGTCTTTCAGAACTGGTCCAACTCGGGCGAGACCACGGGGAGCTACAGCGACTGCGTAAGCTACGTGGCAATGACCTTCTACGCCCCTCCCGGCGCTGTCGCAAAGGCGGAAGAAAGACTCGATGCCGCACGGACAAGCTCGGACGAGGCACCATCCATATCCGCGCACGACCGCAGGTTCCTGCTCAAGCTCAGCCGCGATGTGGTCAGGAAGGCACACTCGCCGGAGGAAGCTATGGGTACGGTCGACCAAGCTCTGGAGCAGGAAGCGCTGTCGGAGACGCTCTGCTCGCCGTATGGCGTTTTCGTGGCCCTGAAAGCGGACGGCCGCCTCCGGGGCACTGCAGGCTCCTTGACCGGCGACGCTCCTCTCTGCCGCGCCGTGCCGCGCATGGCTCTGTCGGCAGCCGCAAACGCTCCCAAGGCGCATCCCATCCGGGCCGATGAGCTCCGCAGTCTGGAGGTATCCGTCAACGTCCTCGGGCCGATCCTGCCCGTCTCAGACATGAGCGACATAAGGGTCGGCAGGGACGGCCTGGTCGTGCAGAAGCGCGAGCGCTCCGGCGTGATCCTGCCCCAGACGCCAGTCGAAAACGGCTGGGACAGGGAACAGTTCCTCGCGAACGCCTGCGAGAGGGCGGGCCTTGCCTCCGACGCTTGGCGTAGTGATTCGACAACAGTTCTTCGTTTCAGTGCAACAGTTTTCCAGGAATGACGCCCCGTTGCGGGCGCCCAATTGAGGAGAGAAGGACGATGGCCGACGTGATGAAGGTGACGGTGTGGAACGAGTTCATCCACGAGATCGAGAACGAGGAATGCAAGGCCGTTTACCCGGAGGGAATGCACCACGTTATAGCGGCGCGCCTGAACGAGGAGGGGGACATGACCGCCCGCACGGCGACGCTCCGGGAGCCGGAACACGGCCTGACCGACGACGTGCTGGCTGATACGCACGTGCTCATCTGGTGGGGACACCGTGCGCACGGCGAAGTCAGCGACGAAATCGTCGAGAAGGTCCACGAGCGGGTGATGGAGGGCATGGGCATCCTGGTCCTGCATTCCGGTCACTACAGCAAGATATTCAAGAAACTGGTCGGCACCACCGCCTCGCTCAAGTGGCGTGAGGCCGGCGAGAAGGAACGCCTCTGGGTAGTCAACCCCGGCCATGCCATCGCACGCGGCATCGGCCAGTACATCGAGTTGCCGCACACCGAGATGTACGGCGAGTTCTTCGACGTCCCCCCGCCGGACGAGCTCGTGTTCGTCAGTTGGTTCGAGGGCGGAGAGGTCTTCCGGAGCGGGTTGTGCTACTACCGCGGAAACGGCAAGCTATTCTACTTCCGCCCCGGACACGAGACCTTCCCGATCTTCAAGAACCCCGACGTGCAGAAGGTCCTCGTCAACGGCGTGCGGTGGGCGGCCCCGTCCGGCGGTCCTGAGCGCACCTTCGGAAACGTCAAGCCGCTGGAAAACCTGGGCGACTGAGACCGACCGACGGCGGTGAGGCCGAGGTCGAGTGCACACCTGGCGCCAGCGCGGGCGTCGGCTGGAGGTCACGACGCGTTCCGCGCCAGGTTCACTAGGCGCCGAAGCAGCGCATCCAGCTCGGGTGAGCCCTGCCGCTCCTTGCCGATCTTGTCCACGGCGTGCTTCACGGTGCTGTGCGTCCGCCCTCCGAACGCGCGCCCTATGTCGGTGAGGGACGCCTCCGTCAACTCCCTCGACAGCAGCATGGCGACGTGCCGGGCGCGGACGACGCTGCTCGCCCGCGATCCGCCCTGAAGCTGCGACATTCTCACGCCGCATTCGGCGACCACCACTTCCTTGATCCGGCCGATGGTCACTCGCACGGCCGGCGCAGACCGAATCATCGTCGAGAGGGCCTTCCTTGCCGCCGCCACGTCGATTTGGTCGCAGCCGTCCACCGTCGTATACAGGAACAGGCACCGTACGGCCGCCTCGACCCCGGCGAAGCCGTCACCGGACACGTCCGAAACGAACTCCTGCGCGTCCGACGTCACCTCCAGGCCCCACTTCTCCACCATCTTCCCGACCACCAGCCCCCGTTCGTCCTCCTTCGGTGGGACAAGCACAGTCGGGAAAGCGCGGCTCAGCAGGGAGCGGAAGCCTTCTTTGACCTCGGACATGCCGTCCGGCTGCGGCACGCCGCTCAGCGCCACGCGCCCCCCGTGCGACAGTATGTGTTTCACGCTGTGAAGCAGCTCCAACTGCCCCGCCGGTTTGCCTTCCAGGAACTGCACGTCCTCCAGCAGCAGCACGTCGCACGAGCGGTACCGGTTCCGGAACGCGTGCGTGGTCTTACGCTGGATGGCGTGGTAGTAGTCGTTGCACCAGTCTTCGGCCGAGAGATACGCGCAGTTCAGGCTGCAGGGCGTCCCGGACGCCAGGGCGTAGATCGCCTTCATCAGGCAGCTCTTGCCCACACCGTAGTCGCCCTGCACGTAGAGGAACCGGATGCGCGGATTCGGCTGCCCGGCGAACTCCTTGGCGGCGGCAAAGGTGAACCGGTTGGACTTGGTGACCACCAGGTGCTCGAATCCCCAGTGCTTCCTGTGGTCGTCCGCCTGCTGAGCGTCGCGGAATTCGCCGGCCGGCTTCGCTTCCTTGCCGTCCCCTTTCAGATCCTCCCACTGCTTGGCCCGAAGCGCCCGGAACAGGCGCGGCGCCACGTCGAAGGTCACTTCGAGGTCGCGCCCGACGAGATCGGCCAGCGCGTCGGACACGCACCCGCCGTAGCGCTCCGACACAAACTGCAGGATGATGGGGTTCGGCACGCCCACGACGAACCGCTCGTCCGTGACGTCCATCAGCTCCATCTGGCGGAACCAGAGGCCGTAGCGCTCCATGCCCAGACGGTCCTTGATGTTGTCCAGCAACAGGTCCCAGAGCTCGCCCCAGGTCTCCACGCCGCACTTCTCGCGCAACGCTCTGGGGAGTGATCTGTGGCGGGAACCGGTCTTACCCTTGTCACCGCCACCGGACATGGAATGCCTCTCTGCGGACACGTACAATCCCTGTTGCGAGCTTGCGTTCGCTTAGCCGAAAAACCAACTTTTCCTATGGGGAATACGGCGAGACAACGGCTGGTACAGCAAGCCCTCCGGAGGCCGGACGGTGCGATGCGCAACTCGCTTTCTTGGTAAGCCCCGCGCATCTGGCCCGAGATCCGGAAGGCAGGATGGAAAGCCTGTACTGAGAAAAGAGTCTCATTGGCGAACCTTGCCGAAACCCTTCTTCGCCCCGGGGCGATCCCCGGCTGGCACAGATATTAGCACATCTTCCGCGATGTGCAACCCCGCACTCCGCGCGGTTTTTGGCGCTGCCGGAGTCGGCCTGACATAAGTGCGTGCTTTCCAACGGATTCCGAAAGCGGACGATTGTTAAGAGAATGCAAAGATTCTATTACTGGCATCGTCACGGTCCGAGAAGGCCAGCATGGCGGCACAGGGGCATGATCCTTACCCCTTGCTCGCAAAGCACTTATCCGGAGCGAGGCGCGGCGTGGTCGCCGGCATGAACCGTCGTCGCCTGAGAATGCCCTGAACGGCCCTCTCAGGCGTCGGCGCTGCGGCCAGCCCCCGTGTGCCATACATCCCACAAACCGTGTTACGCTCCGGACTGTGTCGGTGCGGCCTTGGCCAGCCGGCACCCGGACCACCAAGTCGGCGCCCGCCATGCAGTTACGCGAGCCGACCGGATCGCCCTCCCGCCCCTCGACCAAACCGATGTAACGAACCACCCGAACGTGTAACACGCAAGCGCCCGGCGTCACCCACTGCCCGCTGCCCCGCCCGTCGACGTAGAGCACCGCAGGCAAGCGTTCGGTAAGCACGGGCCCGACGCAACGCTGCCGGTCAGGTGGGCGCTCGAGGCGCAACCCGGTCCGGCGGGAACTCAGCCGCCCTGCTGGAGCCCAGCCCGGTAGACAGGAAAACCATGGGCTCAACATTCGGGGCCGGAGCCGCCCCCACCCGCGTCGCGGTCAACGCTCAGCCGTCCTCCCATTGCGAACCCTCGCGGGCCGAGCCTACTGCCGCGCAACCGGCTTGCGATCAGTTGTAAAGAACGTCTGAATCCAACGAAGCGAGTAATTCGTCAGGAAGCACAATGCGGCGACCAACCAGCAGAAATACATGAAGTAGACGCCCGGGCGGGCTAGCTCCGCGTGGGCACTGTCGTATGCCTCCGCGGGCCAAACATATCCGTACCCGGACAAAGCCACTCCTGCCCGCCACTGATAGAAAGCCCAAATCACAACGCCCAGCACAATAAGCAGCGATCCCCAGATGATACCGGCCACAGGCTGACGCGTCTTTTCTGCGACTCTCGACATTGACCAACTCCCTTTATCGCAAGCAACACTCGTAGATGATAGTCGTCTATCTCTACTGATCTGCTACCCGGTAGCGTCCACCAATCCGGAGTCACCTGATTCGGCAACCGGTGCGCGCAGTTCGTCGTCAATGTCACCGTGGTACGACTGAGGAGCTTCCCACTGCCTTGCTGTCCGGCGCCGCGCCCAACGCAAAAACCCCGCGAGGCAGCTACCGTAAGTGCATGCCATCGCGGGGCTTGTGTGGTGGAGGATAGGGGGATCGAACCCCTGACCTCGACAATGCCATTGTCGCGCTCTCCCAGCTGAGCTAATCCCCCAGCGTTGAGAACAGTATACCTCTAAGAGCCTGACTCGTCAAATGCCCTGAGGGCCAGCGCACCGGCGCTCACGGCGCCACGGGCACGTCTCCACTGCTACAGGGCCGCCCCCCATCTCGACGACTTCGGGCCAGCGCCGTGCGTTCCGAATGCACAAAGCTCTGTCACTCTTAGCCGCTGCTCAACCCGGTTCAGGCCCGAGCGATAGCGCACGGAGTCGGTCGATCTCAGACCACTCGCGGGCGTAGGGCCGACGACGAGTGACGTGACGCCATACCGCGATGGGCGACGTCAGGCCTTCCGCGCCTAGCGCTCAGGCGTCGGTGCCGACCGGCTCGCTGGTGGCCACGGTGATCCCGCGCCGGTCCTTGGCGTTCACCTCGTCGACGTCGTTGGGGCCCTTTCGCCGGGACGCCCCGTAGAAGTGGTATAGGACACCGTCACGGGCTATCACGCCGGGCTTGTGCGCGTACTGGGCATCGATGCTGCCCTCGGCTCCCACGTCCACGAGCACTTCGCCCGCTTTCCGCCAGGTGAGCAGGTCGTCGCTGAAGGCCACGAGCTCGCGCGCATGGTTGTCGGCGGCCAGACCGTAGTAGAACATGCACCACACGCCGCCGACGCGCAGCACGCAGGGGTCGGCGGCGAACAGCTCGTCCATCGAGCCGGGGCCGCCGTTGCGGATGACAGGGCTGCCTTCGTAGCGCGTCCAGTTCTTCAGGTCGTCCGACCACGCGACGCCGATCTGCTCATGCCACGGCCAATGCAGAGTCTCCTTGGCATTGTAGAAGATGTAGGAACGGCCGCGATGCTCGATAATCTGCGGCTTGTAGAGCCCGCCGCGCTCCCATGCGGCGCCGTCCTCCGGGCGCAACGCCTGCGGCTCGATATGCCAGTCCTTCAGACCTCTGCCCCGGGCGATGCCGAGGTATCCCCTGCCCTGCTCCTGTCCGGCCTCGGGATAGCCATGCCAGACGCCGAGCAGGCGGCCGTCGACCAGGCGCACCTCGCCCGGGCCTATCAGGTCGTTGTCGCGCAGCACGGACGTAATGGACACGCTGAACTCCGTGGGTGAGCCGGCCGGCCCGCGCTCCCTGACGACGCCCTCCCGCCGCCACGTCAGCAGGTCGTCGCTCGAAGCCAGGCCGGTGCGATAGCCGATGCCGTCGAAGCCGATGTAGAACATGCGGAACCGACCCTGGTAGCTGAACAGGAAGGGGACGTCGACGGAGTGGCTGTCGAAGTCGCCGCTGCGATACGACGGCGCCAGCAACAAGCGGTTGACCTTGAACGGCGTCCGCACCTGCTCGATCGGGTCGCGCGTCATCGGGACTCCGGTCCCCTTTCCGCCCCGGCAACTCCTGGCTCAGATCGCCTAGCCGAGGTTGAGCAGGCGCAGGATGTCGTTCCAGGTCACGTAGACGGCGAGCGCCAGTATGAGCACGAGTCCCACGCTCTGCGCGATCGCCAGGAACCGCTCCTCCAGCCGCTTGCCACGTATCTTCTCGATGGCCAGCAGCACCAGGTAGCCGCCGTCCAGCACGGGGATGGGCAGGATGTTCATGAACCCGACGGCGGCGCTGATCATGGCGGTCAGGTGGATCAGGCGCGGTATGCCCAGCCTGGCCGCCAGGAAGGAGACGTGCGCGATGGTGATGATGCCGCCGACGGTCTTGGGGCTGACCCTGCGGGTGGCGAAGCCCTTGATGGTCAGGAAGATCTCTCCGAGCGTCTCGTACGTATTCCGGAAACCGGCCCGGACGGCGCCGATCACGCCGTAACGCTTGCTGACCATCTTGGGCTTGTCCATCGCGATGCCCAACTGGCCGACGGATTCGGCGGTCTCTGTCTGCGGCTTGATGCGCGCGGTGAACGTCTCCCCGTCGCGGGTCCAGGACACCTCCACCTCGTCGCGCCCCGCGGCAGCGAGTCCGGACGATATCCCTTCCCAGTCCGTCACCTTGTCCCCAGCGACGCGGACGACCAGGTCCCCGGGCCGCATCCCGGCGTTCCAGGCCGGCCCGTCTTCGCTGACCCAGGACAGCCGTGCGGACTGGTCGAATACAACGCTGTGCAGGAATCGCACCAGCGCCAAACCGTCCTCCACGGTCAGTTCGACCTCGCGTGTCTCTCCCTCGCGGGCCACTTCCAGGCGGACCTCGCCGAAGTTTCGGCGTATCTGCGCCTCCAGTCCCACCGCGCTGGCCACGGTCACGCCGTTGACGGCCACGATGCGGTCTCCCGGCCGCAGCCCGGCCTCCCTGGCGGGACCCGTGGGTTCGACCATCGTCACCTTGCTGGAAGCGCCGCTGACGCCGATCATGTAGCGCTCGGCCGGAATCGGCGTCGCCTCAAGGGTGAGGGTCTTCTCCCCGCGCTCCACCAGCAGCGTCAGAGGGACGCCTGGCTGCGATGAGTAGCGGAGCTCGACCTCCTGGGCGGTCTCGACCGGTTCGCCATTGACGGAGACGATGCGGTCGCCGATCTCGATACCCGCTTCGCTCGCCGGCGAGCCGTCCGCCGCCAGCCCGGTCACCACCGGCTCGTATGCCGGCACGATGCCGACGACCCGATAGCCCTGGCGCTTGCTGTACTGGGGGGAAAGGTCCACTGTGAACGTCCGCTCATCGCGCTGCACGCGCAGCTCCACGCTGTCGCGCCCGCCCAGGGCGACGGCCCGGACGATGTCCTTGAAGACCGGATCCTCAACGTCGTCAACGGCCACGATCCTGTCGCCCGGCTTCAGGCCGGCCATCCACGCGGGGCCGCCGGGGGCGGTGTCGCCCACTTCCGCGGCCTCGAGGGGAACGCCCACGCTGTAGGCGATCACAAACAGAACCACGGCGAGAATGAAGTTCATGGTGACGCCGCCGATGACGTACAGGGCTCGTTGCCCGGGCGTCTTGGCCATAAAGTTGTCCGGCGAGGTCTCCTCATCGCCCTCGGCCATCTCGCCGGTGACCTTGACGTAGCCTCCCAGCGGCAGGAGCGAGATGCGGTAATCCGTGCCTCCCCACTTGAAGCCGACGATGCGCTTCCAGAAGCCGATGGAGAAGACCTCGACTCGCATGCCGACGGCCTTGGCCATCACAAGGTGCCCGAACTCGTGAACGACGATGATCAGGCTGACGGCGAACGTCGCCAGAAGTATGTCTAGAATAGTCGCAGGCAACGCGCGGCCTCCTCTCGTGCCCAGCGATCCGCCGCAATCAGTTCATCCACCGAAGGCGTCTCGACCAGATCGTGCCGGTCCAGCACCTTCTCCACAACGGTAACGATATCCATAAAGCCGATGCGCCCGTCCAGGAACGCCCAGACGGCCGCCTCGTTCGCCGCGCTGAGCACGGCCCCGCTGGTCCCGCCCAGGCCTGCCACCCGGTACCCGAGCCTCAGTGCGGGAAACGCTTCCATGTCGGGGCGCGCGAACTCCAGGCGCCCGGCCTCCGCCAGATCCAGCGTCCGCACGCCTCCGGACAGCCGCCGGGGGTAGCCAAGTGCATACTTGATGGGCACGCGCATGTCCGGCGCGCTCATGTGACAGATGACCGAACCGTCCGCCATACGCACCATCGCGTGAACGATGCTCTGCGGATGGATCATCACTTCTATGCGGTCCGGCTCCAGCCCGAACAACCAGCGGGCCTCGATCACCTCCTGCGCCTTGTTCATCAGGTTCGCGCTGTCCACGCTGATCTTGGGGCCCATCGACCAGGTGGGGTGCCGCAATGCCTCTTCGGGCAGGACAGCAGCCATTTCCTCGGTGCTCCGGCCGAGGAAAGGCCCCCCGCTGGCCGTCAGCACCACGCTCTCCACTTCGTCCAGATCCACATCGCTGAGCAACTGGAAGACGGCGCTGTGCTCGCTGTCCACGGGCAGAATCATAGCGCCGTTCGCGTCCGCCAGTTCGCTGAGCAACGGCCCGCCCATCACCACGGCTTCCTTGTTCGCCAACGCCAATGCGGCCCCGCTCTCCAGGGCGGCCACCGCCGCGGGCAGGCCCACATTCCCTGTAACCGCGCTCACCACAATGTCCACGCCCCCGCGGCCAGCCAGCTCGCTGAGCGCGTTGTCGCCGGTAAGCAACTCTACGTCCATACCGTTGATCTGCTCCGCGAACCGCCGGCAGGCCGATTCGTCGCAAAGCGCAGCGACGGACGCATCGAACTCCCGAACTTGATCCGCCAGCTCGCGCCAGCGGCCGTGCGCGGCGAGTCCCACCACCCGAAACCGATCCGGCATGCTGCGCACCACGTCCAGTGTCTGGGTGCCCACAGACCCCGTGCTGCCCAGGACGACGATACTCTTGCAGTCATTCGGCGACATGAGACCGGATCCGATCACAGTCAGGACGAGACCAACTTGTCCACCTCTTCCATCAGCGCGTCAGCCAGGGACCCGGCGGGCACCTTCCGCAGCTTCTTGCCGCCACGGAAAACGAACCCGAAGTCCACTCCCCCGGCGATCCCGACGTCCGCCTCGGCGGCTTCGCCCGGACCGTTCACAACGCAACCCATCACGGCGATCTTCAGGCCCGGCGGATAATCGCGAGTGCGCTCTTCGATCTCGGCCACCAGGGCCGAAAGGTCCAGGCTGCAACGGGCACAGGTCGGGCACGAGATCAACTCCGGACCCCGCGGGCTGCGCAGCTCCAACGCCTCGAGAATCGCCAGACCGGTGCGCACCTCGTTATGGGGCCGCCCGGTCATGGACACCCGGATCGTGTCGCCTATACCCTCGGCCAGAAGCGCGCCGATTCCCACGCAGCTCTTCACGATGCTCGTCTCCGGCGGTCCGGCGGCGGTAACGCCCACGTGCAGCGGGTAGTCGCACATCCCAGCCACCTTTCGGTAGGCGGCGAGCGTGGTCGGCACGTCGCTGGCCTTCAGGCTCAGCACCAGCGATCCCATGCCTTCGGCTTCGGCCTCGCTGCAGTAATCGAGCGTCTGCCTGACCATCAGTTCGGCCAGGTCCTCCGCTTCCGCCTCAGGCGCCACCTCCAGGCCCTGCCTCGGGCGTATCGACCCGCTGTTGACGCCGATACGCACCTTTATGTCCGCCCCGGCGGCCCGTCGGTAGACCTCGCGCAGCCCTTCGCGATCCTGCATGTTGCCGGGGTTTATGCGCACCCCGTGGGCACCCGCCTCGATGCTCAACAGGGCCAGTCGATGGTCGAAATGGATATCCGCAATCACGGGCAGAGGCGAAGACTCCACGATGCTGCGCAACGCGTCCGCCGAAGCCCGGTTCGGCACCGCACATCGGATGATCTCGCAGCCCAGGTCGGCAAGCTCATTGATCTGGCGCACGGTGGCCTCAACGTCCTCGGTGTGCGTCTTGGTCATGGACTGAACGCTGACGGGAGCGCCGGCGCCGATAGGCACGTCGCCGACATTCACCCGACGCGTCCTGCGGCGGGGAAGAGCGGCTGCAGCCGTTCCTTGGCTCACGGCAATCTTCTCGCGTTTGTAGGTTTACAGTGACCGGTCGGCCGGCGGCGGACACGGAACGATACAATAGAGTCCATTATACGTTCCCGGCCCGACCGAATCAAAAACCGTCGCGGTCGCGCGCTACGGCATATCCTTACCGTCCGCCCCGCAGACGATGCATAACGCGCTCGGTGCGACCGAAGTAATCGTGCAGGACCAGGTACTCTCCGTACAGGCGTCGGTAGGCTTCCGCGCATTGGGCATGCGGCCGGTAGACCTGCGAGGGCGCCGCTACCAGGGCATCTGCCGCCTGCCGAACGGAGGCGTAGCCCCCCTTCTCCTCGCCTGCGGCGGCAGCTCCCATCAGTGCGCTGCCCAGAGCGGCGGTCTGTCCCGATGCCGCGACTTCGACGGGAGCGTCCAGAACGTCCGACAGGATCTGCATGGCCATGGGATTACGTTGCGGGATTCCGCCGCAGGCCACGAACCGGTCGACGGCGACGCCGGCGTCACGGTAGGCGTCTACGATGCGCCTGGTCCCGAACATGACGGCCTCAACGCAGGCCCGATAGATCTCCTCTGGAAGGCTGTCGAGCGTCAGGCCGACGATGGCCCCACTCAGGTGGGGGTCCATCAACACGCTCCGGTTGCCGTTCCACCAGTCAAGCGCAACCAGACCACTCTCCCCCGGCTGCAGGTCCGATGCCCTACGGCTGAGCAGTTCGTGCAGACTGATGCCTTGGAGTTCGGCCTCCGCCGCGTACGAGGCCGGCGCGCAGTTCTCAACGAACCACGCGAAGACGTCGCCGCCCGAGGTCTGCCCGGACTCGTAGCCGTAATAGCCCGGGAGGATGCCGTCCTCGACCACGCCGGCAACGCCCTCAAAGAACTGCAATCGGTCCGCAAGCAGCATGTGGCAGAACGAAGTGCCCATCACGACGGCCATCACGTTCGGCTCGACCACGCCGCATCCGGGCACGGAAGCGTGCGCATCGATGGCGGCGGCGCCGATGCGCGTGCCCGCGGCCAGTCCCAGCCGCTCCGCCCAGTCGTCCCTGAGTTCGCCAACGCAGACGCCGGGCGCAACGACACGGCCGGGCAGCTTCTCGCTAAAGAGCCCCGACAGGGCGGGATCCAGCTCTGCCAGGAAGTCGTCGGAAGGCCAGCCCAGATCGCTCACGTACTGCGCCTTGTAACCGGCACAACAGGCATTGCGTACCAGGTTCGCCGTCAACTGCCACACAACCCAGTCGGCCGCTTCGGCGAAGACATCAGCGGCGCTGTAAACCTGGGGAGCGTGCCGAAGTGTTTCCAGGGCCTTGGGTATCAGCCATTCGCTGGATATCCTGTGGGCGTAGTAATCCAGGAAGCGTTCGCCGCGTTCCTCGGCGACGGCCAGGACCTCGGCCGCTTCTTCGGCGGCTCCGTGGTGCTTCCAGAGCTTGACCCATGCGTGCGGATTGTCCCGCAGCTCGGGCAGCTTGCAGAGCGGCCGCCCGTCGGCTCTGCAGGGCAAGACGGTACATGAGGTGAAGTCGAGGCCGATGCCCACAACTTCCTCCCCCTCGATTCCTGTCTCCCTCAGGACCCCGCGGACGGCGGCGGTCAGGGCGACGAGGTAGTCATCGGGATCTTGAAGGAACCAGTCGCGGTCCAACGCCACAGCATCTCCGCCGGGCAATCGCTCGCTGATAACCCCACTGGCATAGTCGGTGCCGGCGATGGCAACTTCTTCGCCGGTCTGCAGGTCCAGAAGCAGAGCGCGCACCGATTCGGTTCCGAAGTCCAGCCCCAGGCTAAACCGCTTCATCGCATTGCCCCGTGGATAGCCATAATGCCTACTCGGACCGCGAAACGGCCACCACCTGCCCAGCGGCGAACTCGACGGCCCGTCGGAAGACACGCAGCCCTTCACCCTCTTCGCTCAGCCCCTCGCGCGGCCAGCGGGGGTCCTGCAGTGGCAGGCAATGCCGCTCCGGATGCGGCATCATGCCGACGATACGGCCGGTCGGGTCGCATATGCCGGCGATATCGTCCATTGAGCCGTTGGGGTTCCAGGGGTAGTCCGGATGCTCGCCTTCAGGGCCGGTGTACCGGCAGACAACCTGCCCGTTCTCGCGCAGTTGCTCCAGCACCTCGGGATCCTCGACGACGAACTTCCCCTCAGCGTGAGCGACCGGCAGGAAAAGCCGTTCGCCCCCATTCAGCACCACTGACTTGTTCGGAGGCACGTCCAGGTAGGTCCACCTGTCTTCGAACCTGTGCGAATCGTTGAAGGTGAGCGTGGCCTGCTGCGTCCACAAGCTCAGGCCGGGCAGCAACCCCGTCTTGACAAGGACCTGGAAGCCGTTGCATATCCCGATGATGAGTTTGCCATCGGCGAGGAACCGCTCCAGCGGCGCGCGCAGCTTCACCAGCATCTCGTTGGCGAGCACCTTCCCCGCTCCGAGATCGTCGCCGTAGCTGAACCCGCCGGGGATGGCAAGGATGTGGAAATCGTCGAGTCGCCCCGAGTCGAGGCGCAGTTTGTTGACATGGAGTCTGCTGACCTGCGCACCCGCCAGTTGGAAGGCAAACTCCGTCTCCCGGTCGCAGTTGGTTCCGGCCGTCCGCAAGACAAGCACGTTGACGTCCATGTGGCTCTTGGTCACCCGTTCGGAGGAGAATCGGCAACGCCCGGTCCGCACCCGCCATTCTATGCGGTCACGGGGCGATTGCAAGTTCACCTGCCCAGCCCGTCAGGGCGCCAGAGTCACCTCGCCGTCACCGTCGGCGTCGATCCAGAAGGGATTCGTCAGCGCCCATGGTTGGGGAGCCGGATCTGTCCCACCGTACACGATCTCCATCGGCCTTTCACCGCGCACGCACACAACGAACCACGCGTCCTGCGGTGCATCCAGATCGACTGTCTGATCGAAGCGCACGACATCTGCGCTGACCGGCACTTCGATCTCTCGCACCGGGGCGCCGTTCGAGTACACCGTAACGCTGGTGACGTCCACCCAGGGTGCGGCGCGGACGCGGATTCGCATCCGCACGACCGGACCCGCCGGCTGGTGGGTGCTGCCCACGGGATACCCGTCCAACTCCACGTCGAGAAACGGCCCGTTCGTGACGAAAGCATCGGGCGTCTCGCGCAGTCTCCCGATCGCCGTTCGCAGTTCCTCGGGCAACGGCCTGCCGCCTATCGCCGGACAGCGGAGGAACGTCCTGGACCTACCCGGAACGTCGATGATGGCGCCCCGCGAACCCGAACCGCCCGTGGCGATGGTAGGATAGCCGGAGTCCAGCAACGCGAACCACGCCGGGAGCAGTCGCTCGGCTTCGTCAACTCGGTCGCCGGTCAGGATTTCCAGCGCATCGAACTGCGGGGGCGATCCCGCCTCCTGCGCCCACCATTCGGGCGTCTGCGGGGTCATTCCCCTCACGGCGAAGTACCCCCGATCCGGATCCAACGGCCGGTCAACCTGAACGAACTCATCTCCGCCGGGCGCACTGGCGGCCTCAGCGTCCGACGGTGAGGCCAACCGCCCCATCGGAAGCGTGGTGGAAGCTCCGAGATCGCCATCCAGGCTGCGTTCCGCGGGCATCAGCAGGCAGTCATGGAACGCGCCGGTGCCGCTGGCGACCGGCTTCGGATCCGAGACGACGGCTCCCACCAGGCCCTCACCGGCGACGGTCAGGGCCCGCTCCTCAAGCGTCAGCGCGCAGTCGGGGCTGCGGTCGGTGTGCACGCGGAAATCCACACTTACGTACTCGCCCGGATCAATGACGCGAGTCAGGCTTGCATCGGTCTCGCTTGTCTTGCCCTCAATCGCCACGACCTGCGCGACGGTCGCATCGAAGAGCGGTCCGTGCGATCCGACGAGCAGATACCCCTTGGGCTGCCCGTTCTGGCCCGGTGCGAGCGCAAGCGGGACGCGCTCGATGCCGCGCGTATAAACGACCGGCAGACACGCCGACGCCGGGAAGGCGGGCTGGCCCGACAACAGCGGCATGCTGCCGTCCGGATTCCTGACCGCCAGCCGGATTGTCGCCGGCGTTGCGTACTCGGCTATGCGGCACCGCGCTCTCGACAATGCCAGACACGCGGACGGTACGCCGACTTCCAGCTCGTGCGACATGCCGGGACCCGTCTTGACTACCAGCGGCCCTATCGGGGCGCAGCCCGGCACGTACCCCGTCAGCTCGTAATCCCCCGGGGCGACACACATGCTCGCGCAGCCGTCCGGGGTCGTCCAGAGCATGAAAGGCGAGCCCTCGGCCTGTGGCTTCACCATGAATCGGGCGTCCCGCACTGGCCGCTGGTCTCTCTCCCGGTGAACGTGCAGGCGCACTGTGGACAGAGCCTCGGCGCCCTCCTGGTATCTTTCCCTCCACACGGCCTCCGGCCCGCCCGCTGCAGCCATCACGTGCCGGACGAAACTCCGCGAAGCACCGGGCGCGATGTCCACCGTGCCATAGTGGAACTCCGAGAAGCCGACGTAATGGCGCGCCAGACGAGCGCTGCCCGTCGGCCCAAGAAGGCCCCACGCAAGCCCGCGCCACGACATGGCGAACCACGGCGCGGCAGCCTTGGTGCCGGCCGCGCACGGTCCAGTTCCCGGAGCGTAGGTCAGGGTCCGGCCCGTGTAGAGGACATCCTCCAGGTCAAACAGCGCCAGCATTCGCTCGCCATCGTTCCGAACCGTCGTCCGCACTTCGAGCGAGGCCGAATCCGGGCGGAGAAGGTAGACGGTCTCCACTGCGACTTCCCCCCTGCCGGCGAGCGTCCCCGACGCCACCAGCTTGGCGGGTTCGCCCACGGTTCCGCCGGGGGCAGCAACCCTCACGCGGTCATAGCAAGGCGCTCGGCGCGGCTGGCCGCCCAGCATGGGCAGCAGCATGCGCATGCGATCCTCACCGCCCTGTGCAGCCGCGTCTATCAGGTTGCCCCCGCCCAGGCCGGCCACGGTCCTGTCCGGCGCGGCAACCACAAAACGCACGAACGCGTTCTCGATGCAGTAGTCGCCGAGTCGGGACTCTGCCCCCCGACCGACGCACAGCCGGGAGGTGTCCTCAATCCTGCCGGCCAGGCTTGTCCCGGCGAAGTCGATCACGGGCTTCGGCGTGCAGACAATCGGCACGCACGGTTCCGGTTCGCTCCGGCAGCCCACCGCCACCAGGGCCATGCCCGCCAGCACCGTAGCCATGGTCCCAAGCCGTGGCATCATCGTTCGATCGCCGCCTTCTGCCGGATGATTGCCGCGATCTCGCCTGGGTCGAACTTGGGCCGCCGATCGTAGGTCATCAGGCCGTTCCTCTCCTGCTCCACGTCGGTGAGCTGGGTGTAGCAGAACCCCGCCACGCCCGGGTTGCCCAGAAGCGCCGCCACCAGCCCCCGGAAGCGGGCCATGAACTCCTCCCGGGATCGCGGGTTCTTGCCGTAACCCCAGCCCTCCGGGGCGCCCTCCTCCCAACCGATGCCGCCGAACTCGCTGACGAAGTAGGGCCGCCGGCCGTCGTAAGGAAGCTGGTTCTCGCAGTTGGTAAACGGGTTCTCGCCTCCGCCCTGCGCCAGCAAATCGAACCCCCGACGGAACGTCTCGACATCCTGCTGGTAGGTGTGGCAATCCCAGATGTCGGTCTCGTAATGGAAGTAGCCCGACGCGTCGATAACGGGTCGCGACGGGTCCGCCGCGCGCGTCTGCTCGTAAAGCTGCCGGGTGGTCCACTCACCGTACGCGCCCGTCTCCGCGGAGCGACTCTCGTTCAGCGGACACCACCCCACGATGCTTGGGTGGCTCCTGTCCCGGTCCAGTGCCTCCAGCCACTGTCGCGTAAGCGCGTGGCAATATCCGGGGCTGTCGAAACCGTGAGCCCAGTCCGCGTACTCTCCGAAGACGAGATATCCCTTCCGGTCGCAGAGGTGCAGAAACGCCGGCTCAAAGACCTTCTCGTGCAGTCGCGCGCCGTTGAAGCCGAACGCCATCGATGCGTCGATGTCGCCCTCCAGGTCCGCCACCGACGGCGCCGTGTAGATGCCATCGGGGTAGAATCCCTGGTCCAGCACCGTCCGCAGGAAGATCGTCTCGCCATTCAGCCGGAACTCCTTCCCTGCCGTTTCGAAGGACCTCAGCCCGGCATAGGTCGTTACTCGGTCGCGGCCCGAAGGTCCGTCCAGTTCGACCTCGACCCCGTACAGAAACGGGTCCCTCGGCGACCACGCCCGTGCCTCCTGCAGACGCAGATCGGCGAACCGGTAGCACGGTCCGTGGCCCTCAAACTCCGCCGCGCCCACGGTTTCGCCGTCGGCCCGGGCCGTCACACGGCAGAGGAACGACCCGCTGCCCGCGACACGCGCGCCCACAATGAACGAGCGCCCCTGAAGGTTCGGCGTGACGTGCACGTTCTCGACCCACACCTCCGGCACCGCCTCCAGCCACACCGTCTGCCAGATGCCCGTCGTGCGCGCGTAGTAGCACCCGTGCGACGCGTAGCTCCGGCTCTGCTTGCCGGCAGGGATGCTCTCGGTCCGTATCGGATCCACGGCGCGGATCACCAGCTCGTCGCTCCCGTCGCCGCACAGCCGGTCCGTAAGATCCACGCTGAACGGCGTGTACCCGCCCTCGTGGTCACCCATGCGGTGACCGTTCAGCCAGACCGTCGAACGGTAATCGCACGCGCCCACGTGCAGCAGCACCCTCCGCCCCTGCCAGCGCTCCGGCACATCTATCAGCCTTCGGTACCACACCGAGTTCAGGAAATCCCGGTCCTCGATGCCCGACAGCCTACTCTCGGGGCAGAACGGCACCAGGATCTCCCCGCTCAGCCCGCGCCCCGACGCGTATCCCCGCGCCTCGCCGGACGCCGCGCGGTCGATCTCGGACTCCCAGACGCCGTTCAGGTTTAGCCACCAGTCGTCTTCTCTCCGCATATCCGGCCGCGGATGCTCCGGTCTGGGCGGTTCGCGCACTCCGGCGTCTCCTTGTCGCTTCACAGGTCTCGGGTCAGCGGGCCACTGTACGGCACGCGATCCCGATATGTCAACGCGGCCCTTCGCGGCCTGGCGCCGCGCCTTGACAGAATCGCCGTCGTTGGGCTATAAATAAGACTTCTGTTTGGCGCAACACATCGCCACAACACCCCCTTAGCTCAGCCGGCAGAGCAACGGATTCTTAATCCGTGGGTCCGGAGTTCGAATCTCCGAGGGGGTACCAGCCATATCACGGCGCGGGGCCACGCACTCCCCCGCGCCGTTTTTTCGTTTCGGTGTCTGCCTCCGCGTTTTCACATTCGCTCATTCTCGCCCGAGGACGGATGCCGTAACGCACTTCGCGACAAGTTCTTCTGACGGAATGGGTTCGTTTCGCAATCGGGGCCGTCTGCCCCTTCACCTCGCCCGAACATGCCAGCCGAACCCCCGGCGGAGACGAGGGTGTCCACCGGACGCGGCCCGGCCGCAGGACGGTCGCACGGTGGGCAGGACCGCGTCCGCACCCGGCCCTCCGTGGGACAACGGCGGACTGTCGGTGTCCGCCTCGGTCGCCTCCGGGCCACCCGACGGCCGGCCCGTGGCCGGCGTAGGACGGCGTTCTGTCGGACCTGCTCATCACCATTGCGTCGTGTCCTCCAACCGTTCCGTGGTCCACGCCGAGCCGCTGTCTGCTTTGCGCCTGCGAGGCTTGTCTGTGAGATGGGCGCCTTTTGCCTCCCGAACACGGCGCCCGTCTCATGTGCGTGGATGGTGCGGTCGGTCCTCTGTGGCCCAACGCGATGGGCACCGCTTCTGCTTCCGCATCATCCAGGTCCTAAGGTATAGTACCCGTCTTTCCGAAACGTGTGTCCGCTATGGACCCTCATGTCCCCCCATGGGTCCCCGTGGGCGCTCGAAAGAGCGACATGGAACCGCAGATGCCGTTGCCGTACCGTTGGATTTGAATCTGCGTCCGGCTTCAGCCGGCGTCCGCGTAATCTGCGGATAACTGCCGTTGTCGTCGGGAGCTGGCGTGGGCAGCTCGGCGGATCCCGTCTTGACGGCGGGCCTTTGCAGCGCATAATGGGGGTTGGATCGGGCGGATTTCGGCGTTTTCTCGGATTTCTGCGATTTTTTGGCCAAGAAACCGGCCCGTTTTTACGTCTAATAGGGTAGACGTTACGGAGAGGTGTTTGTTTCGCGAACCCGTGACCAGACCATGAATAAGAGGGTGAAGGGCGCATTGGGGTGCTTGGTTGCCGTCGGCATCGCCTATGTGGCACTGCTGGTGATCCCGCCTGTTGACGAGACGGGCTACTGCAGGCTATGCGGCGCAAGCATGGTGCGGTGCGACTGGCACGGGCACAGGTTCGGCTTGCGGGCATACCCCAATGACCTGTCCAAGGTGCTGTCGCCACTCGTGCATGCCGACGGAAGCGCGCACGAGATGGTTGTAGAGAGGCGGGTGAGACAGTGGGATCCAAAGTACCAGTTGGCCCGGCTACGCCATCACGGTCACGGGCCAGGGGTAGCGGACAGGATGGCGATGTGGGGCGGATCAGCCATCGCACGCGTTGCCAGAGGGTGTCCCTGTCTGGCAGTGGCCGCCGCGTGCAAGGCCCTCTCGCCAACCACATCGGATGAGCAACGCAGGGCGATCATCGAAGCATTGAGGAGCAGTGAGCTTGAGTGCCATAGACGAGCGCAGGGGGCAGGCGGCTACGTGCTTGAGCCCGCCATGGCACGGGTGCTCGGACTGTCCGCAACACGGGAAGGCGATGCCGACCAAGGGCCGGCGAGGGCAAAGGATGGAGGTAGCGACGACGGACGACAACCTACACGGCAGCAGGCGGTACCAGGACAAAGAGGCGAATGAACCAACGTGGCTCCACGGCGCGGAGAGACCGATGTACGTCGCGTGCGATCCACTTGACCGCCAGACAAAGGGGGCTCACGAGGACGGCGCGTTCTCCTACCGTGTCTGCGACGCCGCCGGACGCCGCACGCGGATGCAGGATGACTGGCGTCCTCGTTGTCGGGGTGCGATGCAGCTCGTTCGTTCTGGTTTGCGTCGGGAGGTAGTGGCATGTTCAGGAAGATCCTGGTTGCGGCGGCAGCGATTGTTGCTATCCTCTTTCTTGCGTGTCTGCTCTGGCCGGCGCGCGAGGTAAGCACAGTGCAGAGCTCCCAGTCGGTGGTGCGGAGAGACATTTCTTTATACTCGGCTGCAGTCAGCTGGTACATGCACGAGAACGGCGGCATCCTGCCGGCCCCGTCGCGAACGGAGCGACAGGATGTCGGAGAGGTGCGTGCTCTTTTCGATGAGGAGCTGCTGGACGAGATGCCGGTGCCAATCCTGGATCCGTGGGGCAACGCCTACCGCCTCTACCTCGATGTGGACGGTGACGGAAGCGTCACTGTGGGGCCGCGAAGGGTGAAGGCACGCCTCTACATGTACTCCGTTGGGCCCAACGGCGTGGACGATTTCGGCCAGGGCGATGACATAGGGTATAGCCACGATCTGTAGTCCCGGACGCCGAACGGAGCAGACCTGGAGTCGCCGGTCCACCCGCCGGCTGGACCTGTGTGGCACCCGTTCAGATAGGTGGTCGATTGGCAAGATGAACGGCCGGACGCATAGGCCAGGAGGTGTGATGATGCCCCGTCGTAAGCTACGGGTAGTTGGAGCCGCGCTATGGATTCTGGCCAACGCTTGTCTGTGGTTCACAGCGGCGCTGACGGTCGGCAGCATCTGGCGCATGTACTGTGCGGACTACGGATTCAGCCTGCCGAGGAACAGTGCCTACCTGATGGTGGCTACAGTGTTCGCGTCGGCCGGCGGATTGTGCGCCTGGTGGGCTGTCTCCTCGCGGCGAGGGAGGCGCATAGGCCTTGCCGTGTGCATTGTCCTGTCAATCGTGGGCCTTGGGTCCTCGGTAGAGGTAGGCGTGTACAAGTTGGATCACGTGTCAGCATGGATGGTGGACTGGGACCTGTCGAAAATGATAGCAATGGACCCGTGGCTCGACGCCGAGTTGAGAGAGGTCCCGGTCAGCGCGACAGCTACATCAGAGTCTGTGCTTGCCGGTTCGATCATGCTTGCCTTGCCTGAGGAGCTCAGTCTGTCCAATGTCCCGGTCGGGGCGGATTTGGCGAAACTGGAGTTGACCGACGCGAAGGGGCGGACCACATCGGTCTGGGTTTCTGCCGGGCCTGCGGTGCGCGAACCGTTGAAGGTGTTCGAAGATCCGGAATTCAAGGCATTGCCCTGCGCCGATGCTGGCTCCGTCGAGGCGGCATCGGAGTTCAAGACCGTGCTTGAAATGTTTGCGGCTGCTATGCGTGCGAGGCCGCAAGACATGAAGGGCCTCTTCTGCCTCCTGGGTGTTGGCAGGCGGCGGATGAAGCTGCTTCTCTGCCTCAAGTACGGTTGCCAGATCAGTCCCGGACTGCTCGACGCCCCAGAATTGGTTGCGTTCCTCGGAGAGGATGTAAGCTATGAGCAGACGCTCGGAGCGTATCTGTTCGACAAGGAGGATGCCTGGCGAGGCTACGTGGTGATGCGTTACCCGGAAGGAATGAGCGTCGCCGAAGCCGAGGCCCTGCTGACAAGGATGCTCTCGGGGAGTCGCTTTGTCGAGTGAGTACCGGCTGGTTCAGTTCCGGAAGGCGTCCGGGTGGTGTAGACGCGATAGGCACGCCGAAGGAGATACAGGTGGAAGGCAGTAAGCAGGAACAGGAGGCCAGGAGAGCCGGCCCGCCGGTGGCCAGCGCCGCAGTCGTAGCCACGAAGTTCAGGGACGGCGGGCACGCGGAACCGGAGGGCACTGGCGATGTCACGGTTTGAGGTGAATGGAATGACGCCAAGACGCCGGCGTCGGATGACAGTGGCTACCGTAGTGCTCGCGGTCTGCTTGTGCCATCTCGCGCGGGGCGGACAACCGGTCGGTGACGACGCGCTGGATCCGGGCGGCACACCCATCATTGTGACCGTGACCGACCGCGACACGGGCGAACCCGTCCCGGACTTCCGTTACTGTTACCGCGTGGATGCGCCGGGCCTCGCGCGTGGCCGCGGCTGGACCGAGTGGAGCCGGCCCACCTCGCCGACGGGCGAGTTTGTCGTGGAGGGTCCCCCTTCGTGCGTGGTTGTCCTCTCCGTCCATGCGGCAGGCTACATCCAGGAACCCATGGATGAAGTGAGGGCATACGACGTTATGCCGCCGCGGGAACAGGCCCCGAATCCTGTTGGTTGGCCACCTGCAATCCCGTGGGCACCCTTGGGCACGTCCGACCAAGTGAATGCGCCGACGCCAGATTTCCCCTTCGGCAGCACCCAGGATCGGCGAATCTCAGTGACTCTGGAACGCGGCCTGGTGCTGACGGGCACGGTGCGGGACGAGCAGACGGGCCTGCCAATCCCCGACGCCGGGGTCGCACCAGTGGTTTTCGTCAACCCCGTATTCATGGGTG
>CAZZNQ010000020.1:0-50555 GCA_964655775.1 uncultured candidatus Brocadiaceae bacterium
ATCCGTTCGTTGTTGGGTGAGAAACACGAGCAGTCGATGCGGAAGTACCGATCCGCCACGGCGTCCAGCATGTCCTCCACGCTGTCCGCCCCCTCCTCCACGGTATGGCGGAAGTAGCGCATGCCCGTACAACTCTCGTCGCAGACCACGGCGCCGCCTGCCGTCTCCACCACGTGGTGCATCTTGTAGTTGCCCATCGCGGACGGACTGCCAGCGACGAGAACGCGCGGCATCTCGGGAACGAACGGGGACTGCCCCCGCTCGGCCCGCTTTTCGAGTTCATCGATCAAGTCATCCAGCCTGTCGCAGAAACGATGAGGCTCGTCGACCAACGCGACCTGCGAGACCACCAGCGCATCCACCCCGCTGATTGGCGGGCGCGCCAACCGTCGCAGTTCGGACAGACGCTGCAAGAGGCGGCGCTTGCGATTCATCACGTCGATGCCCTCGCGCAGGCTTTCGGCCGTCAACCCCCGACCCGTGAGCGCCTCCATGCGTCGGGCGAACTCGCGCACCTCCCGCCGCCAGGACTCGCGCGTGGCGTCCGACTTCTTCTGAGGCACTTCCAGCACGTGGAAATTCACGCTGTCGGCCAACACGTCCCACGTCTTCTTCTTGGCATCGCACGTGGTCTCGCCGACGGCCATGTCCTTGATCGGGCCGAACGGGCAGGTCTTTGAGTAGGCCAGACCCAGAGTGGACTTGATGAGGGGGCATATGTCGCGGGGAAACACGCGCTCCGCGTACGGAACGCTGAACGCCGTGCCTCCGCACAGCGCGAACGGTATGGCCCCCAGGGCGAGTATGATCTCGTCGGGCACGTAGATGCAGAAAGTCCCGATCATCTTCGCCCCCGCCTCCCGTGCGTCAACGATCTCCTCCACGCGCTCCCCGTGCACCTCGGAGACGGCGCGGTCGAAGTACGCCATCTGCGCGGGGCGGCTCTGACGGCTCAGCACGAGTCGGCGGTACGTCTCCGCCTCGTGCTCAAGAAGCTCGCTGTGAAGCTCAACGTCCAGCCCCAACGCCTCCAACAAGTCCCTATGGTCGTTCACTACCCCGTTCTCCACCAGAGTATCACAGAGCAGCTTCCCATGATGGTCAACGTCGCCGCGCACGGCCCGCAAAGCCGGTCTCACGGTTCCCACTCTCCCGAAAGCGGGGCCAGGCGGCCCTTACGGCTGCTGTCTGCGCAAGCTGTCAGTCGGTCTTGCGAGCCCAATTGTCGGTCCGGAACGGCGAGGCCGGAAGTCCCTCGCGATTGTACAGGTTGCACTGCGGATTGTCCGCCCATCCGTATCGGACGGCCAGGGGATCCGGCACGGAAGGCCTGCTCACAACCACCGAATCACCGTCGATCCGCGCCTTTGCCCAGACGAAGCGCCGATCGCGGCCGGCAATCGCAAAGCCGGTCGGCTCGCCGCCCTTGGCTGCCAGACCGCCGCCGACGTGATCGAATTGAATGCGTATGCGGTCACCCTCGCGCTCCATCGACCGGTAGATTGGGCCGCTGTGGACGACGTTCTGTCCGTAGGCGAGGTCCAGCGCGCCGAGCGCCAGACGCCGGCCCACGTCCTGTTTGTTTTTGGGATGAATGTCGTCCGCCTCGCCGATGTCTATCGCCACCGCCATCGCGGTGTTGGGCACTTTCAGCGCCATAGACTGAGCCTCTCGCAGCTCGGCCCAATCACTCTCGCCGGGCTGGTCCCGCGGCTGACGGAAGTTCGCCAACTGGACGAACAGAAAAGGGAACTCGCCTGCTCCCCATGCTTTGCGCCAGTTCGTGATGAGGGCGGGGAAAGTGCGCCGATACAGGGATGCGTTGCGTGCATTCGACTCGCCCTGGTACCAGATCACGCCCCGCATGGCGTAGGGCACCAGCGGCGCGATCATCCCGTTGTAGAGGCTGTTCGGAATCCAGGGATTCTCGGTAAGGCGACGCGGCCGGCGCGGCGGGTTCTTGCCTTGCTTCCTGGCCTGTTCCGCTTCGGCCTGCCACTTCGCCAGTTCCTGCTGGTAGGCGGCCTCATCGTACGCGGCCAGTCTCCGGTCCCACTGCTGCACACTGTTGGCCGCCTCCGGCGCGGCCTCCAGCAGGACCGAGCGAGGCATCCAGCTCTCGACCGGCGTGCCGCCGACAGCGCTCTTCAAAAGACCGACGGGGACATCCAACTCCCGGCGCAGCTCCACACCGAAGAAATAGGCCGCCGCCGACCACTTGAGCACCTCATTGTGCCTGGCCAGCTTCCATTGGCCGCCCACGTCTTCGGCACGCTTCAACGCCACCTGATTGTCCACCAGAAACATGCGCAACTGCGGATCGTCGATCTGCTCGAGGGCGCGCGTGCATTCCGGGCTGCCCCAGGCACCGAAGACGCCCCAGTCTATGGGCATGTTCATGTTCGACTGCCCGCTGCACAGCCAGACCTCGCCGATCAGCACGTCCGAGACCTGAATCCGGTTGCTCCCGCTGACGATCAAGGCATGCGGTCCGCCCGCGGACATTGGCGGCAGCTTCACCATCCACCTTCCCTGCGCGTCGGCTGTCGTCTCGGCCGCCGTCTGACCCAGCGCTACCCGGACGGCCTCGCCCGGATCCGCCGTCCCCCAGACCGGTATCTCGCTCTCGCGCTGAAGAACCACATGATCGCCGAAGACCGAGGGAAGGCGGACCTCGGCCCCGACCGAGGGCAGTGACCACAGAACCAAAGCGGCGAGGATGCCGACCACGTAGCGTTTGCGCACGTTCGGGCCTCCGAAAGGGGCTATGGTGTTTTCACGACAATCTCCAAGAACAGCATACCCGCTCGGATAGACTGCCGCGATGGTCCGCGGGCATGCCGTTACCCGGGCTGCCGCCGCCCGCCCGGGCGCACGCGCGACGGGCCGCAGTGACGCACCCATCATCGATTAGCCGCAAGTCAGACTGAATCAAGAGCATTCTAGCTGTTGCAATATCGGAGATTTGTTATACAATCCTGTGTGGAGTGTCGGGGATTGGTCCTGGCTTTGATCTACTCTATCATCAGGAGGCAGGCGATGCGTAAGAAGATCCTGGCTTTGCTTGCTGTCTTTGGTATGGCATTGGTTGTGGCCGGATGCGGCAGTGGGAACGAGCCCCCTTCGGACGTGGATGACATGCCGGCCGGGCCCCCTCCGTCGGGCGAGGGCGCGGGCGGACCACCGAACGCGAACGGCGGCCAGTAGGCGGCCCAACGCAGGAGTAGCTGAGCCCTGCGAAGCAATCTAGCCGTACTGGCAAGGCGGCGGAGGTACTATATCTCCGCCGCCTTATTTTGGTTGAAGGAAAGCAGCGGCGTCCCGCACAGCACCGGCGCGGGTTCTGGGGGAGGGGTTGGAACCCACGACAATGGCAGTACGTGTTATAATGCGCACCCATGGGTTCAGAACATCGTGGGGAAGGTTTGCTAATGCACAGCGCTGAGACTGACACGGGCCTGCCGACATCTCCACCGCACCTCACCGGACACCGTGTGCCTCCTTTCGATACATCCGAACTCAGGCAGGCACTCGAACATGCACCCGATGCCATTGCCGTGTGCCGCATGCCGAACCTGAGGATCATGTTCGCCAATGCCGCCGCGCACGATCTGCTGCAGATGCCCGCGGCCGGCCTGACCGGCAAGAGTGCGCTGAGTTTCATACATCCCGACGACCGCGGACCCTCAGCCGAGCTCTCGCGCCGACCGCCGGATGGGACGAGTACGTTTAGAGTTCGACGCAGTGACGGCACCTGCGTCTGGGTAGAGGCAACGACAACAGCGATGCTACGCCGGGGCAAAGGCGAGGCATTGCTGGTGATCGCGCGCGATGTCAGTCACCGCAGGAGCGCAGAAGAGGATCTGCGACGAAACCAGGAGATCTTTCACCTGTTCATGCACAGCCCACTGGACGGACTGAACGTCTGCGAGTGGGATCCCGTGACCACGAAGAGGCGATTGCTTTTCTGCAATGATCGGTTTGTCGCGATGTCCGGACGTTCGCGCGCAGAACTCTTCGCGGCCACCGACCTCTCGGCCTTCGTCTCCCCTCACCTTACGCCCGCCCAGGCTGCACACAACCGCCGCTGCATCCGCCACGGTGTGCCTTACGCCGGATTGGCGTCGTGGAAACGCCCGGATGGAAAGGAAAACTACTACGAGTGGACCGCCGTCTCCATCAAGAAAGGCGGGAAGTTCCACACGGTGGGCATCGACCGCGACGTGACCGAGCGGATACGCGCGGAAGAGGCGCTTCGGCGGAGCGACGCGATGCTCACCAAAGCCCAGCGCATCGCTCGGGTCGGAGACGCCCACGAAGACCTCAAGACGGGTCGAGTAACCGCTTCCGATGAGACTCTCCGAATCATCGGCGTTGACGCTGAGAAGCTGGAGGGCCCGTCCAGCGCCCTGGTGGAAATGGTGCATCCGGAGGACAAGGCCCGCGTTCTGGAGACCATCGGAGATCTGAAGCGAACCGGCAAACCCGTCAGTTTCGACTACCGCTTACGCAGGCCCGACGGCCGCGTTGTGTCCCTCCATTCCGAAGCGGAACTGGAACGCGACGATGCCGGCGCCCCCGTTGCGATCGTGGGGACAATACAGGACGTGACCGACCTGCGGCAGGCCGAAAGCTCGCTGCGCGTGCAGCGTAACCTGGGCCTAAGCCTCAACTCGGCGGCTACGCTTGAGGAAGCGCTGGCGCTCTGCGTGGATGCCGCGTTGAGGCTCTCGGGAATGGACATCGGCGGCGTCTACCTGATGGACGAGGAGTCAGGCGGCTTCCACCTGTCCACGTGTTCCGGCCTCTCCCCCGAGTTGGCCAGGGCCGTTTCGTTCCGGGCACCCGATTCATATATGGCCAAACTCGTCCACGCAGGGGAATCGGTGTATGTGGACATTTCGACCTTCCCTGGAGGCACGGAGTTTCCCGTACGCGAAGCCGGGTATCTGCAGACGGCTCTGATACCAGTCCATTGCGAGGCAGTGCCGGTCGGCTGCCTGGTGTTGTCCGCGCGCAGTGTGACACCTCCGGCCGAGGTGGTCAAGCACGGCCTGGAGACAGTGGCCGCTCACATCGGCACCGCCGTTGTTCGCCAGCGGTGGTCCGACGCTCTAAGGCAGAGCCAGGAGCGCATAGAGCTCGCTCTAAGGGCCGCCAGGATGGCCGCCTGGGATTATCACCCCGCGGACCGGCGCTTTGTCGTCCAGGGCCGTATGGGTAATCCGGCCGAAAGCTCACCCCGGCGCAAGTCCGTCGCACTGAAGGAATGGGAATCCGTGATCCATCCGGACGACTTGAGTCGATTCAGGAGCGCACTGCAGGCCCATCTGGAGGGGCGATCGGATCTGTACGTCGCCGAGTACCGCGTTCGCGGCAAGGAAGGCGGTTACCGTTGGGTGCTGGACAACGGCACCGCGATGGGACGCAACGCAGAAGGTGTCCCATTGCGCGTCGCCGGTGTCCGACAGGACATTACCCAGCGGAAGACGGCCGAACAAGCCGTTCTCAGGCACCAGGGCCAACTCCGTTCACTGGCGACCAAGCTGGAACTCAGCGAGGAAAGGGAGCGGAGACGGATCGCGGGTGGGCTGCACGACGAGATCGGCCAGATGCTGGCCCTGGCAGCGATGAAGCTGGGACGGGTCCAAAAGCAAACCGATTCCGAGAAGGTGCACCGGTCCGTCCGGGAAGTGGAGGATCTGATCGAGAGCGCGCTCAATGCGACGCGCACGCTCACGTTCGAGCTCAGCCCCCCCGTGCTGTACGAGTTGGGCTTCGACCCCGCCATGGAGTGGCTGGCGGACCAGATGCACGATCAGCACGGCCTCCATGTTGATTTGCAGACCGAAGGGACGGTCGATACATTGGACAGCGAGTTGGGGGTGACGTTGTTCCGTGCCGTCCGCGAGCTGCTCCTGAACGTCGCAAAGCATGCCGGGACTACCTGCGCGGAGATCAAGATGAGGTGCACGGAAGATTTGGTCCGCATAGAAGTAAGGGACGAGGGGCGGGGATTCGACGTCCAGACCGCACTGGCACGAGGGGTTCCTGACGCTGGCTTCGGGTTGTTCAGCATACGGGAGCGTATAGGACACGCCGGCGGGCGAGTGGACATACGCTCCCGCCCGGGCGAAGGGACGCTTGTCGCCCTGACGGCACCATTGCAGCTTACCGACTCCGAACCGGGGGATGCCGAACCATGAGCATCCGAGTCTTTCTAGCCGACGACCACAACATCGTTCGCCAGGGGCTGAAGGCGCTGCTGGACGAAGAGCCCGGTATCGAGGTGGTTGGGGAGGCGGCGGACGGACGCGAGGCCGTGAGCCTGGTGCCGCAGATAATGCCGGATGTCGTCGTGATGGACGTGGCCATGCCGGGCCTGCACGGAACGGAAGCGACCCGTCGCATAGTCGACTCAACACCGGACATCGGCGTTGTGGCGCTGTCGATCCATTCCGACAGACGGTTCGTTGAACAAATGCTCAAGGCCGGCGCACGCGGCTACCTGCGCAAGGGATGCGGCTTCGACGAGCTGCTTCGCGCCATTAATGCCGTCGCCTCCGGCCAGGCTTACCTCAGCCCCGAGATCGCGCAGACCATCACCAAGGCCTATGCCACCGACCAGACCCCCGCCGGGGCAGACTCGGCCGAACACCTCACTCCGAGAGAGCGCGAGGTACTACAACTGCTGGCCGAGGGCCGCAACTCCAAACGGATTGCCGACCTGCTGGACGTCAGCGTCAAGACCGTCTCCACCCATCGCCAGAACGCCATGCGGAAGCTCGGCATAGACAACGTTGCCGACCTGGTGAAGTATGCCATACGCGAGGGCCTGACGACCCTCGAAGGATAGGGTCTCAGAATATTTGAGGCCCCCATCTCGGACAAACGGCAATTGCGCGCCCGCCGCTTGCCCCCTACACTGCTGTATCGGCTAACGCCTGGATAGCATAAGGTGGTAGTTGCTTCGCCCATTCTCTGACATAGTGCGAAGGTGGGGCGACCCGCGGCGGCGATGCCGGCCGCCAGACTTACCGCCGCACGGTGAGCGTATCCTGTGCCTGGAAGGCGGGGGGCCAGCGGGCGACTGCATCACCCGGCGATGCGCATTCGGTCGGACAAGGCCGCGGGTTCCCTTCGCATCCGGTCCCACTGGACCTTGCGCAGTTCCCCAGTTCGGGAAGCGACGTGGACGCACATGCGCCCTCCGTGTTGAACTTCATCGACACATGTGGCGATGTGCATGCAAACCATCTGATTCATTCGCGGCTTCATATCCCCCGTTGAGCCCCTGCCCCCCTATCGCCCCATAGATTCGTCATGTGGCCCGCATTTTGCGCGCTAGGGGACGAGGACGCTAACCAGCTATGCCTGCGTCGAGAGATCGGAGGAATGCCGGACAAAGCCCCCAGCCCCCGGAGCAGGTCGGACACCGGCGAAGTGCCACTTGAGTTCGGCCCGAAGGACTCAACGGCTCTCAGTTACTGGGAGAACGTGGGATTCGCTTTTTGCTGCGCCGTCAACCGCATGCGCCTGGAGGAGGCCGGCTACGACTTCGGCGCAGCACAGCGAGCCCCGCAGCATTGCAGTGAAGACGACCCGCCCTGACCTCGCTGCTTGTCGATCCCCCCGTAAGCTTTGTTCCTCGCTGCTTGCGCCCGTGCACTGCACCTCGCTTGCGCGGACCAGTATAATCCCTCCTGTCGGTCTGCCACTCAGTTCTTCCGTTTGCCGACCTGTTCGGGGAGTCGTGCATGCACCGCGCAAAGGCAGCCGCGTCGCTCAAGCAACGGGTACGCGCCGCCCGCAGCAAGTTCATCGCAATGGCCGCCTCCTATGCGATGGGCACGTTCAACGACAACTTCTTCCGCCAGGGCATACTGCTCCTGGCAGTCGACATCGGCAGGGCAGGTTACCAGCAGTACATCAGCCTTCTGTTCACGGTCCCCTACCTTCTCGTAGCCGCCCCGGCCGGCTGGCTGGCGGACAGGTTCAGCAAGCACAGGGTGGTCGTCGGCGCCAAAACGCTGGAGATGCTGGCGATGGTGCTCGGCGCCGTGGGCGTGTGCACCGGCAGTTGGCCGCTGATGTTCGCGATGGTAGCGATCATGGGCCTGCAATCTTGCCTCTTCAGTCCGTCGCTCAACGGTTCCATTCCTGAACTTTACCCACCCGAGTACGTAACGGACGCCAACGCCAGGCTGAAGGCAGTCGTCACGGCTTCCATCCTTTCGGGCATCGCGCTAGCCGGAGTTGTGCTGGACCTTCCCGGGGATTCTCCGTTCGGCATCCCCTGGGCCCGCATGGGAGTTGCGGTCACGGTACTCGCTGTGGCCGCTATCGGTCTGGGAGCCAGCTTCGGTGTGCCCAGGCGCCGGGCAGCCGATCCGGACGCAAAGTTTCCCTGGACCGGCCCGCTCGTCACTGTGCGCGATCTACTGTCAATCCGCACCGACCAGATGCTCACCATAGCCGTGCTCGTGAACACCTTCATCTGGGCCACGGGTATGGCGGAACTGCTGATGATCAACGTGCTCGGCGTCAGGCAATACGGCTGGGCCAAATCGGTCACGTCGTTGCTCTGCCTGTCCCAGCTTGTAGGGCTGGCTATGGGCCAGCTCTTGAGTGCCCTGTTCACCCGCGGCCGGCGCTGGTACCGCATGCTGGCACCGGGCCTGCTGGGCATAGGGCTCACGCTCTGCGCGGTGTCGCTTACGCCCCTGTTCCCTGCGATGCTGCAGGCGCCGCTGCTCTTTCTCTGGCTCTGGCTGGCCGGCGTTCTGGGCGGGCTCATTATGGTGCCCTGCGAGGCGTTTATCCAGGTGCACCCACCCGCGAAAAGGAAGGGACGAATAATCGCGGCTGCGAACTTCGCGGTGTTCTGCGGACTCGCGCTGGCCGGCCCGCTCCAGGACCGACTGATCGCTTGGATGGGATGTGCAACCGGCGCCTTCGCACCGCTCGGCCTCATGGCGGTCGGCGCGGGACTGTTGCTCGCGTGGGAGCTTCCGCCGGGCCCAGGCAACCCGATCGACGCCTTCCTGGTCGGACTGGCCCGGCTGCTATTCCGTCTGCGGTACCGGATCAGAGTCGTCGGCCTGCGGGAGATCACCGAGAAGGGCACGGACGGTATCCTCTTCCTGCCGAACCACCCTGCGCTGATCGATCCGCCCATGCTGGTCACGCTTCTTTTCCCGCGGTTCCATCCGCGCACCTGGGCGGACCAGGATCAGGTCGACCGGTTCTTCATCCGATGGATCGCACCTCGGCTGGGGGCGGTGCCCGTCCCCAGCGTTGCCAGCGCGCGGGCCGAGTCGCGGTCCAATATCGAGACGGCGCTCGACCGTTGCGTGGAGGCCCTGTCAAACGGCGAGTGCTTTCTGCTCTACCCGTCCGGCCACGTCTACCGTTCCTATCTTGAGGACCTCCGTGGTAAGATGGCCGCGCACAGAATCGTGGACCGGCTGCCGGACGTGCGCGTGGTGCTGATGCGCACCACGGGCCTCTGGGGTAGCAGTTTCAGTTGGGCTAGCGGCCAGGCCCCGGTAGTCGGCTCTGCGCTGCGCAACGGCGCCCTGGGCCTGCTGCTCAGTGGCATCTTCTTCGCACCCAAGCGCGAGGTCACGATCGAGTTCTTCGAGCCCGATGACCTGCCGCGTGAGGCGGACCGGGATGAGTTCAACTCCTACCTGGAGGAGTTCTACAATGCGGAAGCGCCGCCCAATACCTATGTGCCGTACTCCATCTGGGAGAGGGGAGGCGCCCGCAAGTTGCCCGAACCGTTCATCGGTGTGCGGGCAGGCGACACTTCGGCTGTCCCGGAGGGGACGCGGCAGATGGTTGTCGAGCACCTCGAGGAGGAGGCCGGCTTATCTTCCATATCCGAGGCGGACCATCTTGCACGCGACCTGGGTCTGGACAGCCTTGCGCGCTCCGAACTGATCGCCTGGCTGGAGGCGGAGTTCGGCTTCACTGTGAACAACCCGGACTCCCTCCAGACAGTGGCGGACGTTCTTCTGGCCGCCTGCGGAGAGGCGGTGGCCGGCGAGCCGGCCGAGCTGAAACCGGTGCCGAAGTCGTGGTTCCGGCGTCAGACCTCCCAAGAGGCGGCGACCGCGCCGGAAGGCGACACCGTGACCGAGCTGTTCCTGCGCGCAGCCCGCAGAAAGCCCGGGCGCGTCGCGTTCGCCGACCAGCGGTCGGGCGCCAAGACCTACCGCGACGTTGTGACGGGCGTCATGGCGCTAAGACCGGACGTAGAGGCGCTTGGAGGCCAGACGGTAGGCATTATGCTGCCCGCGTCCGTGACTGCCGCCGTGGCTTACTTCGCGGTTCTTTTCGCGGGCAAGACGCCGGTAATGGTGAACTGGACCGTCGGCCCACGGAACGTCGAACATTCCCTGGACTCGGCGGAGGTGGAAGCGGTCCTCACGGCGCGGGCTTTGGTGGACAGGCTCAAGGGGCAGGGAAACGACCTGTCCCCGGTAGCGGATCGGTTCGTGTACCTGGAGGACGTTGCAGCGGGCATGACGCTCTGGCGCAAGGCACGCGCGTGGATCGGTTCCCGACTTTCGTGGAAGTCTCTGTCCGAAAGTCCGCAGTCGGACACCGCCGTCATCCTGTTCACCAGCGGCTCGGAAAGCGTGCCCAAGGGTGTGCCGCTCTCCCACGCTAACATCCTGGCCAACATGCGGGACATCGCTCGGCTGGGCATCATCCGGCGCCACGATGCGCTCCTGGGCATCCTCCCCCCGTTCCACTCGTTCGGCCTCACCGTTACCGTCGTCCTTGCCGCCTGCTTTGGGATTCCGGTCGTGTACTCGCCGGATCCGACCGAGGGCGGCCTGCTCGCGCGCCTCATCGAGGCGTACAAGGTGACGCTCCTCTGCGGCACGCCCACCTTCGTATACGGCATCGTGCGCGCCTCGACGCCCGAGCAGCTCAGCTCACTGCGCCTGGTTGTGACCGGCGCTGAGAAGTGCAGCGACCGAATCTATGAGGCGATCGTCGACCACTGCCCTCAGACGACTGTCCTGGAAGGTTACGGGATCACGGAGTGCTCGCCGATCGTGGCCCTGAACGATTACGAGTCGCCGCGCCGCGGCAGCATCGGTCGGCCGCTTCCCTCCGTCGAACACAAGATCGTGGACCCGGAGACGAATGAACCGGTGGAAACCGGCGAGCGGGGTATGCTGCTGGTGCGAGGGCCGAGCATCTTCAGCGGCTACCTCGCCCACTCCGGTCCCGATCCGTTCGTCGAAGTCGAGGGGAAGCAGTGGTACCGCACGGGCGACCTTGTAAGTCAGGATGAGGACGGCGTGCTCACTTTCCGCGGCCGACTGAAGAGATTCACGAAGATCGGGGGAGAGATGATATCCCTGCCGGCCATCGAGGAGGTCCTGGCCGAGGAGTTCGGCACCCAGGAAGACGAAGGGCCATCCGTGGCCGTCGAGGCCACGCGTGACACAGAGCATCCCGAACTGGTTCTGTTCACCACGCGGGACATCGACCGGGAAGCGGCGAACGACCTGATCCGCCAAGCGGGACTCAGCTCGCTCCACAACATCCGCCGCGTCGTTCACATGGAAGCTCTGCCCGTTCTCGGGACGGGGAAGACGGACTACCGAGCGCTCCGCGAGACGCTGTCGGACGAGGACTGAGCCGGCTCCGGCGCCAGACTCTCGACGAAGTGCACTATCGCGCCTAAGGCCGCCTCCCCATCGAAGTCATACAGTATGTAGTGGTCCGACTCCGGACAACTTACCCACTGTACGTCTTGGGTAGGCATGCGATCCACGAACCGGCGGGTCGCCCGCGTCGAAGCGACTCCGTCCTTCGGCGCGTAGACGACCAGAAGCGGCATGTCCAATCCGCTCAAGTCGCACTCCTGGACGACAATCCGGCGCAGATCGAAAAGGGCGGTCGTGATGTCCGTGGGAAAGGCGTGATACGTGATGATCTTCTCGCGGACCTCTTTGCGGTTCACGTGCAACCGCTTGCGGCTGTGCGGCATGCTCACGAACAGTGGTGAGAGCAGGCGCCGCCACCAGTCGGCGGGCAGAATATAGTACCACTTATGCGTGACTCCGTAGAATGGGGCAACCAGCACAAGGCCGTCCGGTCGGGACTCCGAGGCGAGGATGGTGGCAATGGTCCCCCCCATGCTGAAGCCGATCAGGACCACGCGCTCGTGAGTCTCCCTCAGGTCGTTGTAGCGGTCTCGGGCGTTCTCCAGCAGATCTTCCGCCGTGATCCCGACCAAGTCGGCCGGGTGCGTCCCGTGGGCCGTGTGACGCGGCGCCCACACATCCCAACCCGCCGCATCCAGCCTCTCGGACAGATCACGGAAATCGGCGGGGCTCGCAAGCCAACCGTGCAGCAACAGACACGCCCCGGCCCTTCCCCGATCTATACGCACCTCCTCGGCACCGATTATTACGCCCGAATCCGGGTCGCGCGGAAACGGGCCCGGGCTCTTCATTCCAGAGCTTCCGACGCAGTTGACGGACAGTACCGCCACCGCCAGCAGCAGACAGATGCGAACCGCCCAGTGGTAGAGTAGTCCTGCTTTGTGTCTCATCCACGCAAACCGCTTATGGAGTCCAATGCATTCTTAGCCAGTCTACCCGGCTGACACCTGCCGCATCAACGCGGCGATGCGATTGACCCGGGCTGGGGCGCCCGGTACCATCCCCCCAGCGCGCCACGGCGGCCGGCGCAACGCGCGACTCACTCAGGTCCATCCGCACGAGACGACAGACATGCACCCACTTCTCGAACGGTTTCTTCCCGTATGGATGCAGACTTCGGCGGGTCTGGACGGACGAAAACGGATCGATGAGTACCGGCACCGTCGCCTGCGCGACCTCGCCCGCCACGCATACGAAAGCGTCCCCTACTACCGGAACCTGTTCGAGCGGCACGGCGTCGATCCACGGTCCATTCTGTCCGTTGAGGACTTGAAACTGCTTCCCGTCACAACCCGAGGTGATCTGCTCAAGCAGGGCCTGTCCGACAGGACGGCGGAGGGCGCCGAGGAGCAGGGCCTCATAACGGTAACCACCAGCGGCTCCTCCGGCCGTCCGTTGACCGTCCGGCGATCCCGCTTGCAGCAGCGGCGCATCTCATTGATCGCGCGGAGCATGATGGCGTACTTCGGTGTGCGGCCCGGTTATCGAAGGGCGTCGATCGCGCACATGTCCCACGGGCGGGATGCCGGTAACAGCCGATGGGTGCAGTTTGCCAATGCCTTCGGCGCCTATCGCCATCTCTGGATCGACTGCACGCTGCCACGCGACGAAATCTGCCGGATACTGCGCTGGTACCGGCCGCAGGTCCTCGGCGGCTATCCGGAGGCCATAGCGCACGTCAGCCGCGGTCTCAGTACTCGCGCCGCGAAAGGAATCGGCGTGCGCATTGTGCCGGTGGGCGGGGAGGTGCTGACCGAGACCGCACGACAGCAGATCGAGGACGCCTTCGGCGCGCGCGTCTTCAACTACTACGCCAGCCACGAGATGGGTCTGATCGCCTGGGAATGCAGGGACACGGGACTGCTCCATCTCTGCGATCACAGCATCGTGACCGAAGTACAGACGGACGGCCGAGAAGCGCGCCCGGGCGAAGACGGCGAGTTCATCGGGACGAACCTGCACTCGTTCGCCATGCCGTTCCTGCGCTACCAGCTTGGCGATCTGGTGACCACAGGACCCGATCCCTGCCCGTGCGGCAGACCGTTCCGCACACTGATACAGGTTCAGGGGCGCACCATGGACTACTTCCGTCTCCCGAACGGACGCGACCTGCATCCCTACGCCCTGATCTCCGTCGTCGTGAGGCGCTCGCCCTGGATCGGCCAGTACCAGTTCGTACAGGATCGGCCGGACCGCATCGTCCTCCGCGCAGTCCCCACGGTCTCTCCGACCGACGAACAGATCGGCCTGACCCGGAAACTCATGGAGCGTCTGCTGCCGCCGGAGGTCGAGTTGGGGATCCGGATGGAGGCGGGGATCGAGACCGGTCCCGCCGGCAAGTTCAGGGTCGCGCGCTGCTTGTTGGAGGGCGCGCAGTCGGAGCCGTAGGAGCACCGATTCGCATCATGCCGGCGTGGGATGGGGTCGGCTCTCACCCGCACAACTTGCTGCCGGCTCAGGGGGCCCGCTCGGACTGCATATCTCAAGGGAAAAGGGCCGTCCCGAAGAACGGCCCTGCCCATCCGCAAATGTGCACGAGTGGGTGCCCTTGGGCAGCTTCGCACCCGCTCCGCTGTGGTTCAGGTGACGGTCTCGAAATCGTCGACATCGAGAACGTCGTTGAACGTGTTCCCGTTGCTGAGGTAGTCGATCAGGTCGTTGCCGTCTTCACCGTCGAACTCAGCGGGACCATTGGCGACGATGGAGTTGCCGGCCTGGGATGAGAGCCCGACGTACACCTCATCATCACCGTCACCGGTAAGGATCTCCAAGAGGTCCTCGAATGTCGAGACGGGACCTCCGGAGTCGCCCCCCGTCTCCACCTGCACGACGTCGTTGTCGTTGCCCGTCTCGATTACCACCTCCTCTGCGAAATCGCCGTCATCGATGGCGACCAGGTCCTCGCCTGCACCGGTCTCAACCATGACCCGCCCGAGAACACTCACATCGAAGATATCCACTACATCCATACCGTCCTCGTTCTCGATGCAAAGGTCGCCATCTACGTTAACGAGAGCGATATCCGTCCGTGAGCCGATACCGATCATCGGAGCGGTCGGCACGACATCGTTAGTGTTGTCTCCGTTATCGATCTCAAGGTCGCCATAGATGTGGCTCTCCACAATCTGCTGGTCGTCGATACCGTCCCCGTTCTTGATCTTCAGGTCCGCATCGATCCAGCTATTATCGACCTCGGTCTCGCTGTCGCCGTCGTCATTGTCGATCTGGACGTCGCCCGATATGTAGCTGCTGTCCAGCAGAAACCGGTCTTCGCCATCTCGGTTGCATACTTCGAGGTCGCCGTTGACATCGGTCTCGCTCATGCCGAACTCCGTCGGGCCGCCGTTCGTATGCACCCAGATCCCGCCGAACATGAGCGCCTCATCGATCTCCGTCAGGCTCTGTCCGAAACCGTTCTTGATCTTCGTGCCACCAAACACCCCGCCGCCAAACATGCCGAAAGCATTGAACCCGACGCCGTTCCGCACCTTCAGGCCTCCTATGGCCCCGCTCTGGTCGAAGAGGACCTCGTTGAGACCGTGACGGTTGCGGATGTCGATGCCATTGAAGGCGCCGGAACCGTCCATGAACTCTATCCTGTTCTCGCCGCTGCCGTTCCGTATCTTGATCTTACTGAAGACAATGGTGTCGCCGAAATGGATAAAGCTATCCCCGAACGGGTTCTCGATCTTCACGTCGTCGTCCACGTCGGTAGTGACGAAGATCACCTCGTTCTCCCCGAAACCGTTCTTTATCTTGGCGTCATCCAGGAGCACAACGTCGTCGAGAATGGTTTCAGAATCCCCGTTGCCGTTCTTCACCTTGAGGTCCACGGCCTCACTATCGGCCAAGACAAAGAGGTGTTCACCAACCCCCGTCCTGACCATCACGTCGCCGTAGGCAAGAACGTTGTCGATGACCACGTCGCTCATTTCGTGCCCGGTCTCAATGCAGATATCGGAAGCCACGTCGCTGTCGACGATGACCACGTCGTCATCCCCGTCACGGCTCTCGATGTCTATGTCGTCCGCGATGAAGCAATTGTCGACGATCGTAGAACTGCCGCCGTTGCTGTTCCGGATCTTAAGATCCCCGACAAAGGGAGCATTCACCAAGATCAGGGAGTCGAATCCCTCACCGTTCTCGACCTGGAGCTTGCCGTCGATGGTAGTGGAGTCCACAAAGACATCGTTGTCTCCGTCGCCTCCGTCTACCTTCACGTCGTCCTCGACTAAGATCGTATTCAGGTTAAGGGAGTCATTCCCTTCTCCCAAGTCAACCTTCAGGTCATCGTCCACGCCAGTGAACACAAGCGGCCCGGCGACGCCGTTGATCGTTGTATCGCCGTCCGTTCGGGACACGCGATACTCGCCGTCTCCCAGGCCCATCTGGTCGATCTGGATAGCGTTGTCGGACGCATCACCGGTCACCACCAGATCCCCGTTGGACACGGCAACGGTCACGTTACCGGAAAGGAGAAGGCGCCTCTCGAGCGCCTCCACGTTCAGCACCAACCTGTGCGACCCGACAGTCCCCCGACGATTGCGTCGTCCCATCTGCAGTCACCTCCAGATCCAGTCTGTGCTTACAAGACGCCCCGATTATATGCGCAAAGTCGCAAAACGCAAGACTGTTCTCGCGTTTGGCGGTCACCTACCAGAGCACCTCCAGGTTGCCGTTGACGTTCTCCGCCACGACTGCTCCTCGCTTATGATCCACCGTGTATTCCACGGCCTCCTCCGGCAGGTCCACCGTGCTCCTGCCGGGTCGGCTCACGTCATGCGGAACCGTGTCATCGGCATCCGCGTCATTCTTGTCGTGCACGGCCGAGGGGTCGGTAATCGAGTAAACCGACACGCTTTTCATAGACAAGCCCCCCTCTCGGACGAAGTCGGGCTCGGGATAGACGGTGATCCGCGCGTCCCGCAAGCCCAGCACGCGGAAGTGCCGGTGCTCGCCGCGACGCACGCGCAGTTCCTCGTGCCTCACCATCCCATCCTCGGGCTGCTCCACGAATACGCGGCACATGTGGTGGAACGTTTTGCTCAGACGGTATTCCGCGGTACCGTCCCGCACCAGCGTCTCCATGCCCTCGAACACCGGCGCGCCGTCAGGCATACGGAACGCCGCCTCCCCCCAGGCGTTCGCCTTCTTTCCCGTGAAGACGAACGCGCCCTCGTGCCGGTAGATGAAAGCGTTGACGGCCGGCGTGGTTACGTCGTAGCGCGTCTGGCGAACCGTGATGCCCAACCGACTGAGAATCTGCGGCACCCAACGGCCGGCGTCGTAGCGTCGGCGCGGGTCGTCGTACACCGGCTCCCGGCTGAGCGGCGTCGCCTCGAAGGGCAGGGAGCCGCGGATCCATGCCAGTTGCCCGCCGCTCCAGGACGAATCGGACCGCAGAACCGCGTAGGCCCGTTCCTCCGAACCTTGCTTCACCTTCACCAGAACGCCGGCGTCGTCAGGCTCCGCCGTCTCGCGGATGCCTCCGCCGCTCACATTCGGCCGATGTACCAGCACTCTCTGCCCGGGTGGCTGCACGAAGGCGTCTTGGCCCAGTTCCGTCTCCACCTGCAGATCGCCGGCCAGAGGTTCGGCCAGCGCCAGCCCGAGTGCCTCGCGCACCGACTCCGGCGCGTTGGCAAGCGACCCGTACAGCAGGGCCGTTCCCCCACCGCGCACGAAGTCCAGCAGCGGACCGACGTACTCCGAGTCCGCGACTCCCGCCGGCGCGAACAGCAGCGACTGGCACAGCGCCTCCGGCCGGCTGCCCAACAGGTCGACAAACGCCCCCGTGTGGATCACCGTGTTCAGGGGAACCCCAGCGTTGATGCACCGGGCCACGAACCAGTCGTGGAAGAACACGTGCGGCAGATCCTCGCCGCCCTCGGCGGCCAGGTCCTGGTATTCGTTGAACGGGTAGACCCAGACGATCGGCCCCGGCGCGTCGGGCGAGTATTCGAACGCTCTCTGGAAATGGGGCGTTATCTCGACGCCCTGCGTCTCCTCCAGGTGTCCCATGCCACCGGTGCCGGAGTTAACCGTCATCAGGGCCAGATCGGTCGGCACGCTGACGCTGCCGTCCGGTTCGACGCGCGAGATCGCCATAGGGCAGTAGATGTCGTACGGCTCGCGATGGTAGTAGTCCCACCACGGCCGCGAGAGGAACCAGCTGTCGTTCATGTAGAAGCGGAACAGGATCCTGTCCGTCGGCGTCCAGGAGATGCGCGACATGTGCGAAGCCATCTCGACGTCGAGATGGGCCGAACCCCACGGCGGATTGGGCGCGGGCAGTTCCACCTTCCCGTCCTCGTAGACGCGCCGCACGTCGATGCCGTGCGCGGCGGCGTCGCTCCCGATCATGAAGTTCGTGCCCCGCACTTCGATCGGCATCTCGGGGCAATGGCGCCGGAACTCGCGCCAGAAGGCCGCGAACTGGTCCATCACCTTCGGCGCCGCTTCCAGGTCCCACTCCCGTCCGTCGAACACCTCGCCCAGGTAACTCCAGGCGTAGTGCGTGAAGCCCAGCCCGTTGGAAAACCAGCAGTAATCGAATCCCACCGCGTCGCACATCGACTGAAGCTGCCGCCCCAGGAACTCGCCGAACTTCGTGCCCTCCGGCACGCCGTTCGGGAACTCGGCGTACGGGTATCCATCCCCATTCATCGCCGCGTAGCAGTTGATGAACTTGCAGGACTGCGGCAGGCGCGTGTCCGGTCCGCCTTCCACGATCTCCGGATGGCGTTCGAACTTGAACTCGCTCTCGACGAACTCCGGCCCCGCGTCGATGATGGTGCCGACCTGGATCTCGCGATCGAACAGCTCCCGCGCCTTCCGTCGGAGGCATTGGATCACCCGCTTCAGATCGGTATAGGTCAGGGTCGGCGGATTCTCGATGTAGTCGTCGGGGCCGTAGGTGCGCACATGCTTGCTGTCCGGGTAGGCCCGGTATTGCCGGTTGCAGAAGCCGACGGCCTTGTTGTAGTCGATCTCGTCGCCCAGGTTGCCGCGCCAGTTGAAGACTTCGTCGCCGTCCCCCACCCAGAGAAGAACGTCCGTCTGCGGAGCGGAGTGGATGATGTGCTCCCAGTACTTGAACGCGCGATAGCTGACGCGCTCGACGGTCTCGTCGTCGTAGCTCGTGTAGGGCTTCATGCCCAGTTCCACAATGACTCTGCGGATAGGATCCTTCTTCATGACGGGCCTGCTCCGAATGGAGATGAGGGGCACCCAAGACCGGCACGGCGCATTCTACCGGCGGGCCTGTGCAGCGCGCAACGCGCCTTGCCGTCTTGCTTTAGCCGGGGTAAGCTTGACTGCCGGTCCCGACCTAAACCGGAGCATGCCGATGCACACGATGAGACTGACGGCAGCCGTATTCGCGCTTATCGGCGGCATCTTCACGGCCCAAGTCCAGGCGGAACGGGCACGAATCATTGTGCGAACCGAGGACGTTGTCAATCGCGTGAACCCCCTGGTGTTTGGGCAGAATGTCGAGGCGGCAGATCCGAAGTTCATCTTCAGCGATCGGTCGGGTCCGGTGAAGGGTCGCACAGGGGACGGGGTATGGGACTGCGATCAGCAACGTCCTGTGCCGGAGGTGGTCGAACTGGCACGGCGGGCCGGCGTGAAGGCCTTGCGCTACCCGGGAGGCTGCCTGGTGCACAACTTCGACTGGAAGAAGGCGGTCGGACCGGTCGAATCGCGGCCCGACTTCGCGTTCGGCGTCGCTGAGTTCATCGAGCTGTGTCGCGAGATTGACGCGGAGCCGATCATGAACGTGAGCGCCTACGTGGGCGGTCCGCGGGAGGCGGCCGATCTGGTGGAGTACCTGAATGCGCCGGCTGACCGCGATCACCCCTGGGCCCGGAAGCGTGCCGGGTGGGGCCATCCGGAGCCGTTCGGGGTCGTATACTTCGAGATGGGCAACGAGTCCGACCACGGGAACCACGACGTCAAACCATTTCGTCGCCACACGGCGACCAGCTACGCCGCCTGGTTCGGCGAATGCGCGCGCCGGATGAAGGACGTGGACCCGGGCGTTCGGGTGGGTGCCCTGATGGGTAGCGGCACCGGCCCGACGGATGCATGGAACCGGACCGTTCTCAATAGCCAGGGCGACCAGATCGACTTCGTAGTCGTTCATACCTACGCCGTCGGCCTGTTCGGCGAGCCCACGGCCGATGCAACCACGGACCGGCTCATGCGGGCCTGCATGGCGTCGACTGAACAGATCGAGCATATGTTGGGGCAGTACCGGCATCTGATCCAGGAGTGCACGGGGAGGGATATTCCGCTGGCCATCACGGAGTACAATGCCGCCTTCGTGCAGAACGAACCACTCCCCTATCGCTTCACGTTCGGGGCGGCCCTCCATTGCGCCGACTACATCAGGGCCATGCTGCAGCCGGAATCCAACGTACTGATGGCCAACTACTGGCATTTCATCAACGGGTACTGGGGCATGGTGCGCGGCCCCCGACTGCCGAGCGAACAACCGAGGGAGTGGAAGCTGATGCCGGCGTTCCACCTGTTTGCCCTCTGGAACCGGCACGTGGGCGACCGGCTCGTCGCAGTCGACGTGCACGGCCCGCGGTTGGAGTTCGAGGGTCTGCTGCGGGTGCAGCGGGCCAGTGCCACCAAGCCGGTCGCCGCCGGTCGAAACCTGATGAAAGATGTGGGCCTGCTGTCCGGCGAACAGGAACACGTGATCTGGACTGCCAGCCCGGACGACAGCGTTCGCCTGGAGGTCGCCGGCCTGCGGGGCGACGCCTACCCGTGGCTGGCACAAGTGCCGGTCCCCGAGCCCGGCACCTACGAGCTGAGCTACGAAGGGCGGCGTCTCTCACTGGGCGGCAGTTGCCGCATCGGGCTGGGTCTGATGGACAGCCGCGGCTGGAACGAGACGCACTCCGCCAACGCGGTCGAGGGTGTGGAAAACGCGGGCGAATGGACGACCTTCTCGGGCCGCATGACTACGTTGCCGGACTGCGAGTCGCTGGTTCTACTGTGGCGTATCCTGCCCGGAGAAGGCGAAGTCAACGCGATCGCCGAGGTCAGGAACATACGCCTGACGCCGGTGGAGCCGGCGCCGCCCTATGCCGCCATCACCGCGACTGCCAGTCTGTCCGCCGACGGCCGGACGCTCTATCTCGTCGTCTTCAACAAAAACCACGGGTCCGCCATCGACGCGGAAGTGGTTCTGGAAGGCTTCGCGGTCGACGGCGGCCAGATCAGCACCGTGACCGCCCCGGTCCTGGAGGCCCGCCGAGTGTCGCGCCAGTCCGGCCCCCTGCCACCGCACTCCACCGGCGGCTTCTCGTACCGATTTCCGGCCCGGTCGATGAATGGCCTCCAGCTTCACCGACGGTTGGAAGTAGAGCCGTCGCCCTCATCGCCGCCCTCGCAGTAGGCAAGCGCTCGCCGCCAGTATGCCCGGTTGAGGCGTACCGTCACGGGTCGCTCGCCGAGGCGCCTCTCGGGCCAGTGCGCGAAGGCGCGAACCGCCATTACGCCGCGCAGCGAATTCGTGCAGAACACCTCGTCGGCGAATGCCACGTCGTCTTCGTCGAATCGCCCCAAGCGGAACGGGATACCGACTGCAGAACAGATCTCCAGCGCAAGCGATCTCGCTATACCGGGCAGTAGGCCGCAATCATCGGCCGGTGTGCAGACGCAGCCGTCACGCACGAAGAACAGGTTGCTGGTCGCGCACTCCGCGAGCCGGCCGGCACCGTTCAGGAAGTAGACCTCGTCCGCGCCCTCGCGCCGTGCCTCGGACAGGGCCAGAACATTGGCCTGGTAACTCAGAGACTTGTAGCCGACTGTGGGCGAGTGTTCGTTGACGCGGTAACCCGACCGCGCCAGGACGACCTCCGGCAGGGCGCCCGGACCCGGAAGCTCCATCGGACGCGCGCAGACCAGAACCGTCGGCTCCTCGGCTTGAAGATCCGCCAACGACCCCGCAAGCGCCCCCCTGCTCACCGTCAGCCTGAGGTAGCCGTCCGTGACGTCGTTCGCCCCGATGAGTTCGTCACAACGGGCCGCCAGATCCGCAGCCCCCGGCCAGGTGCCGAAGCCTCCGTCCCGACAGGCCCCCGCCAGCCGCGCCAGATGCCGCTCGATGAACAGCGACCGGCCGCTCAGCACGCGCATGGTCTCGAAGAAACCGTCGCCGTAGAGGAAACCACGGTCCAAAGCCGACACGCGTGCCCGGTCGCGGCCCACCAGCGTCCCGTTCAGGTGGACCCACTCTTCACTGGACATCAGCCCTCCCTCGCTGTCAACTCGTCGTAGTTGCCTGCGTTCAGCGCTTCAAAGAACGCCCTGCCCTTGTGGAGCGTCTCCTCGTATTCCGCCTCCGGCTCCGAGTCGGCCACTATTCCACCGCCGAAATGGGCGTACGCCACGCCGTCGCGCACCACCATGGTCCGGATGGCGATGTTCAGGTCCATGCGCCCGTGGAACGAGACGTAGCCTATCGCACCGGTGTAGACATTGCGCGCGTGTCGCTCCAGTTCCTCTATTATCTCCATCGCCCGTACCTTCGGGGCGCCTGTGATCGAGCCACCGGGGAAAGCCGCCCGAATGAGGGAGAATTCGTCCTGCGCTCGCCTATAGAGGCATCCGCTGACCGTCGAGACCAGGTGGTAGACGGTCGGGTGCTCCTCAATCGTCGCGTGCTCTTCTACCCGCACTGTTCCGTAGTCGCACACCTTGCCCAAATCGTTCCGTTCCAGATCGACGATCATGGTGAGTTCCGCGCGGTCCTTCGCCGACGACGTGAGTTCTGCGCGCATGCGCTCGTTGAACGCGTCGTCTCCGGCTCTGCGCGGACGGGTCCCCTTGATCGGCCGAGTGGTCACCCGGTCGCCCTCCAGCAGCAGGAAGCGCTCGGGGGACACGGAGACGACCTCGAAGTCCGGGTACTTCAGGTAGGTGGCGAACGGGGCCGGGTTGATCTTCCGCAGGCGTGCGTATGTTGCCAGTCCGCCGTCCGGGCAGGGCCCGCTGAATCGCTGCGACAGGTTCACCTGGAACACGTCGCCCGCGCCGATATAGGCCTTCGTCCGCTGGACAGCCTCCAGATACTCGTCCCTCGTGAAGTCCGATTCCAGGCAGATCGGCTCAGGCTGCGGCGGCTCCGGGACATCCACGGCCTCAGGTGGACCGGGAGCAACGTCGGCCGGGCCCACCCATTCGGTGACTGCCCGCAGGTGATCGAACACCAGCGCCCGATCGTAGAGACACAGCGCGAAGCCTGGGATGTCGAGATCGTATTCGCACAGCCTGGGCAGCCTCTCGATAGTGTGGCGCAGGTCGTAGGAGAAATAGCCGACGGCCCCGCCGGCAAAGGGCAGGTCAAATCCTGGAGGGGCAGCTATCCGATGCTGCGCGAACTCCGATGAGAGGACGCGGAACGGATCTCCCCGGCGGATCTCCGTGATACCGGTAGCGAGGTCACGTACCTCCACTTCCCGCCCGCGGCACGTCAGGACCCGGAACGGACTGTGGCAGAGAATCGAGTAGCGGCCGTCCGCGCCGCGTGGACGGGTGCTCTCCAGCAGAGCCGGGTAGGGCCTGCCCGCCACGCCATGGAGATGTGCGAGCGGCCGGCAGCCACTTTCTACGGCATGACGCTGAATCGCTCGGCTCATTCGGTAGACCGGTTCCGGTAGGCGGGGCTTCGAGGGCGGCAAACGACTGTCCGTCGGCCCTGTCGATAGGCGCCCATTCGGCGCCCATAGTAGCGCTTCCCCCCTACCGAATCAATCCGCCAGAAGGCTGGTCCGCATCCGTTGAGCGCGATGCGACGGACCGCTCAGACTACCAGGCGATCGCGTACGCCGTGTCGCGCCGGGGCGAGACCGCGGCAGTGATCGCGCCGCTGTCTTCATCGCGCATGGCCGCATGGGCGTTCTGGCTGGACCAGGCCCCGGTCACCTTCACGATGTGCCCGCGTCGCTGCAGGTTCATGCGGACGGCATCCGGGATACGTGACTCGACGTAGAGCACCCCCGGCTCGGCATTCCGCGGATAGAACGAGTTCGGGAAATGGGCCGAATGGAAGGTAGGCGCCTCGGCCGCCTCCTGCATGGACATGCCGAACACCACGACGTTCAGGAAGAACTGCAGCGCCCACTGATCCTGGCAGTCGCCGCCGGGGCTGCCGAAACCGAGATATGCTCCGCCATCGCGTGTCGCCAGCGTAGGGGTAAGCGTCGTGCGCGGCCTTTTGCCGGGCTCGAGCGCGTTCGGATGGCCCTCGACCAGCGAGAACATCTGTCCGCGCGTGCCCAGGGGAAAGCCGAGCCCCTCCACCACCGGCGACGACATGAGCCAGCCGCCGCTGGGGGTCGCCGACACCATGTTGCCGTCCGCGTCCACGGCCTCCAGCTTCGTCGTGTCGCCCTCGCCGCCGCTCCAGGCCCGCAGCACGTCCGCAAGCTTGGACACGGGAACCGGATCGTACCCGCCGGGTCGCAACAGCTTCGACGCCGTGCCCGGGTCAATCAGCCCGCGCCGTTCCTCCGCATACTGCGAGGAAAGCAGTCTGTCGAAGGGAACGTCCACAAACGCCGGGTCGCCGTAGTAGAACTCGCGGTCGGCATAGGACAGTTTCATGCACTCCGTGACCGTGTGAATGTAATCGGCCGAGTTGTGGCCCATTTCCGCCAGGTCGAAGCCCTCCAGCAGCTTCAGATGCTGCAGGAACACGGGGCCCTGCGTCCATGAGCTGCACTTGTGGACGGTCAGGCCGGCGTATTCGACCGAGATCGGATCCTCAATCCGTGCGCCGTAGGCCGCGAAGTCATCGAGAGTCAGGAGCGCCGCATGCGCCTCTCCGGATGCATCGCGGACGGGGCTTGTGGACGCATACTCGACGATCTCGGACGCGATATCGCCTTCGTAGAAAAGCTCCCGCGCAGCGCCTAGGCCCTCAAGACGGTCGGTGTGGCCCTCCTCGGCCTCGATCAGACGAGCGAACGTATGGGCGAGATCCGGCTGCCGCCAGACGCGACCGGGCGCGACGGGTTCCCCTCCGGGCAGGTACTTACGAGCAGACGTTGGCCACTCCTTCCGGAAACGTTCCGCGTGCAGCGAGATGCTCGCGTGTAGCGAATCGTTGACGGGGAACCCCTTCTCCGCGAGTTCCATGGCCGGGGTCAGAACGTCGGCAAGCCGCAGCGTCCCGAACTCCGCCAGTACGGTCAGCCAGGCGTCCAGCGTGGGTGGCACCAGCGCGCCCAGGAACCCATCGCCGGGGATCAGCTCAGTAACGCCGAGTTCGCGCATTCTCTCGATGGTTGCGGCAGCCGGTGCCGTCCCATGCCCGCTGACGGCGAACGTGCGCCCCTTCCCTGCGCTGTGCACCAGCGTGGGCACCTCGCCGCCGAAGCCGTTCTGGTGCGGCTCCAGAACGTTCAGCGCGAAACCCATGGCGGCCGCCGCGTCCATCGCGTTGCCGCCCGAACGAAGTATATGCATACCGGCTTCGGCCGCCAGGTAGTGCCCGGCGGCTACGGCGCCACGAACGCCCATGATGAGGGGACGTCCGCCTCTGCTGCTTGTGCTTGTGCTGGTGCTCATGTCCATTCCCTGTGTCTTGCGGTTCGGGTCTCGTTCCGGGCATTGAGCCAGCCTGAAGGGTCTCGCCTCTCAGCAGGAGGCGCATGCTTCGATCACAGGCCCAGTCGGTCCGAAACGGTCTGCATGGCGCGCAGAACGTTGCCTATATGCTCGTCCAGAGGCACGCCCAATTCCTCCGCTCCCTGCTCCACCAGGTCTCGGTCGACACCGGCGGCAAAGCGTTTGTCTTTCCACTTCTTCTTGACCGACTTCACGGTCACGTCGCTGAGGCTGCGGCTGGGGCGCACAAGGGCAACGGCGATGATGAGACCGGTAAGTTCGTCCACAGCCCAGATGGCCTTCTTCATCGGCGTGTTGCGCTCTTCGCCGGTGTAATCGGCATGGGCAAGAACGCCACTGATGAGTTCTTCGTCGTAGCCCTGCTCGCGAAGGTATTCCGCCCCCACCCACGGATGCTTTTCGGCTTCGGGGTGCTTCTCGTAGTCGAAGTCGTGCAACAGGCCCAGCACGCCCCACTGGTCGGGATCGTGGTTGAGGATGCGGGCGTACTCGCGCATCGCCGCTTCCACGGCGTAGGCGTGCTTTCTCAGGTTCTCACTCTGGGTCCACTCATGAAGAATGGACTCGGCTTCGTCGCGGGTGGGCCAAGTACCCATTTCGTCTCTCCGGATATATCTGCAGTTGACGACCACCGGCCATTCTATGCGCCCTGCGGGCAGCGTGCCAGTGTCCCAGGTTCTTGCGGCCCATTGGCATTGTGCGCCAGGGAAACATGCGTTACTATGAATGGGTAAGCCGTTAGGACGCGTGTGCATCCTCGACTCACCGTAAGGCACAGGAGACGCACGAGCATTGCGGTCACCGTTGCTGGACGATCCCTCCTCGGCAGACTCTTTTGTCCGCTGCGTGCAGAGCGCCGTCGGACACTGGGGCACCAAAGCAGCTTACGAGTGCATCGGCGCGCTTTCCGGAACCGTCTTCGCGCCGGCGCTGTGTGTCGGCGCATCGCGGTCCACCTCGTGGCACTCATGCACCAGCGATATGCGGATCGAGTTCATGGGACACGCTCTGGGCTTTACGGTCGAACGACCACCCGCTATGGCCTACCGTTCCGCCGCAGTCGCTCGGACCTTTGTCGACCACGCCGCCCAGGCCCTCTCCGAAGGCGCCGTGATTCTGTGTGGAACGTGGCCTTGTTGGGAAATGGCCACAGAGCAGGATGGCGGCGTCGACCAGTTGTGTGCACTCAGGGTATCGCGTGAGGGTGGGGAACGACCGCTTCCGCCAGCCGCCCGAGTCTACGTGCTGCAGAACGCCGTGCATACGCTGACTCGCTGCGAGGCCATCCGGGAAGCACTCCGCTTCGGGGCCAACGTGGCCAGCGGCGCCTACAAGCAGAACGGGCACGCCTTCGGCCATTGCTTCTTCGAGGCGTGGAGTGAAGCCGTCTCCGACGGTCGACCTTGCCCCGAGTCAGACGACGGCTGCCTGCATTGCGCCCATCGGACTGTGCGCCGCGTCTGTCGAATGGAGTTTGCCGCCTCCGGTTTCCTGGATCGGGCGAAGAGCGCTCTGGAACCCACCCTTTCGGCGAAGGGGCTCACGGCCGCGGCTCGGGCCTACGAGGCCATGGGGGAGGTGCTCCAACCCTACACTCGCGAGGGCTACCTCCAGGAGACCTGGCGCAACGTCGACCTGCGCGGGGACTACGCAGCGAACGTAGACAGGCTGAGCCAACTGCACTCTCGGGCCGCCGAAGGCCTGACGACGCTTGCCGCGCGGCTTTGAGGGCGCAAAGCTTTCCGGCCCGGTTGTCCCGCGAAAACGCGCCGATTCCTTGCGACCCGTGACTCGGCCAGTCCATCCTGCTATAGTGACCTCCTTCGACCGCGGCCTGCCGACACCTGAGAGGCTCCGCCGGTCCGTCGGGGGGCACCACGCTTCTCACCCGCACGCACCTATACCGAGCCAAAAACGTGAGTCCTTTCGCCGCCATCACACACAACCTGCGTCGGGACGTCGAGCGACGAGTCCGCGTGGTGTACCCGTGGGAACTGCCCAGCATCATGCGCAAGCACATCGCCACCGGAGCGATGGGCTCGATTTACTTCGTGCTCCTCTCGGGCATATTCCTGGTGACGTTCGGCAACGCACTGGGCATGACCTACGTGCAATGGGGCTTTCTCTCCGCGGCATCCTCATTCGCCCTGGTGCTGCAGCTGCTCTCCGCGTTCTTGGTTTCTCGCACCGGCAACCGGATGACGCTCTGGTTCACAACGGCGCTGGCTTCCCGCATCTGCAGGGCACTGGCGATAGTGCTTGCCTTCGCCCTGATTCCCGCCACGGCGGCAACGGCACGACTTGTCTTCATCGGACTGCTGGTTCTGGCCAACTGCTTCGATGCAATCTGCGCCCCCCCGTGGTTCTCGTGGCTGGCGGACATCATACCCCAGGACGAACACGGCCGCTTCATGGGCCGCCGGAGCGCCTGGATAGCGCTGGCCAACATGTGCGCGCTGTTGCCCATCGGCTACGGAATCGACCGAGTTCCCGAGGATTGGAGGCTTCCCGCGCTGCTGGTGGTGTTCGCGCTGGCGTTCGGCGTGGGAATCCTGGACCTGTTCATCCATCGGACCATTCCGGAGCCGCCCATGCCCCTGCCGCCGCCGCGGCAGTTCTGGCATGAAATCGCTGCCCCATTCGGGGATCGCCGGTTCCGGCCCTGGCTCGCGTTTACGGCCTTCTGGACGTTCAGCGCGACGCTCGCCGGGACACTGGCAACAGTGTACTTCGTAAACGAGCTGGGCATCCGGAACAACTTTCTGGGCGGCTCGCTGGTGCTGATCCTGGTGCCGATGCTGGGCACCGTTCTGACGGCCCGTCACATGGGAACGCTGGTGGACAAACGCGGCATCAAGACGGTGCTCTGGTGGGCGCATCGGTTGTGGGCGCTGCTGCCGGCGTTCTGGATCATGGCCACTCCCGATAGCGCCCTGTGGTGGTTGGGCGCCGCGGCATTGACGGGAGGTATCTCCGTGAACGCCGCCTACACGGCGTCCAACAAGCTCGTAACGCGCCTGCCACCCCAGGGCCACGTGTCGATGTACATCGCCGTCTCCACCTGTGTTGCCAGCCTGGCCGGGGGGATAGGCCCGCTGCTCGGGGGACTCGTGCTGCACAGCCTGGATGGGATGGAGTGCACGGTCGGTTCGTACAGGTTCGGAGCCTGGCACGCGCTGTTTCTCTGTTCTCTCGTCCTCCGGAACGCAGTGGCCTTCATGGTCCCGAAGCTGGTCGAGCCTCCCGCCGCCGAGGAGCCGTCGGACACCGACTCATAGCCCCCTCCTGTAGAGCGAGGCAAGCTTCTCCGGCGGCACGCCGAGGTAGTGGCCGGCTATCATCAACTGGTTGACCAGCGTCGTCCGCACCGGACCGAACCTGCGCCAGCGTCTGGCGGAAGTGCATGACTGCGCCCGCAGCGTGACGACGTGCCCGTATCGACGAAGGTCCACGGCGAACAGATAGTCCTCCATGATCGGGCGGAGGGGGAAGCCGCCGATGCGCCGGAAGATGTCCCGCCGGACGAATACGCCCTGGTCCCCATAGGGTAGCAGAAGGCGGCGCGAGCGCAGGTTCGCCAGACGTTCTATCAAGCGGTAGATGCCGCCGTCCGCGTCTACCCCGAAACCAAAGGCGCCGCCCACCACGCCCGGGCGCATCAGCGCGGCGCGCACACTCGCGTCGAAGCCACGCGGCAGGATCGTATCGCCGTGGAGGAAGAACAATACCTCTCCGTCGGCCCGCTCTGCCCCCGCGTTCTGTTGGCGAGCCCGGGAAGGGCGCGACCGGATGACGGTCGCTCCGGCCGCGGCTGCCGCCTCGACGGTACCGTCGGCGCTGCCGCCGTCCACGACAATCGTCTGAACGTTCTGCCCCGCCCGGACTCGTTGCACCACCTCGCTGATGTGCTCCTCCTCGTTCAGCGTGGGGATCACGACGGAAAGGCGGGCACGGGCAGGAAGTAGTCCCATCGAATGCGCCCCGTGATCCCAGGCGCCCAGGTCCTCAGGCGTGTCGACGTCGTCGAGCTCTGCCAGCAGGTGAACGCCGAGCCCTTCACCCCTTGCGGCACGCACCGACTGATTGAGGACGCGAGGCGTTCCCCATTCGATTTCCCTGAACAGGGCAGCGTGTGGACGCGTCAACCCGATCGCGTAGTAGCCGCCGTCCGACGCGGGCCCCAGAACGAGATCTTGGCCTTCGAGGGCGACCAATGCATTCCGAACGGTGTCGGGCGTGATACCGGGACAGTCCGACCCCGCGATGACAACCCGCCGGAACCCCTGGGCAAAGGTCGCTTTGAAGGCTCGGTGCATCCGGTCGCCCAGATCGCCTTGCCCCTGCGGAACGTACGTCGGCTCCGGGCCGAGCCAGACCTGCATCCGTGCCCGACTGCCACCGGCATGGCACACCCACACGGCCGCGCTGCATCGCCGTGCGGCCTTACTCAGTACGGTCAGCGCGTGCTCCGTCATGCGCCTCTGCAGCAGCGCCGCTCCCTCTGCCCCCAGGCTTGGGATCAGGCGGGTTTTGGCGTCCCCGGGAACCGGGTACCGGGTGAAGAGGATTAGGCAATCGCGCGCTTGTCGCATTCGCCCTCCGCAGCTCCCTCTGCTCGCAGCCCTCGCAATGTGGTCTGGACCGGTCCGAAGACGGCCGACCCCAATAGATAAAGGGGCCGACGCTGGACGCCGGCCCCCCTCGAACGCATGCGACTATTCCGCGCCTCGCTGACCGAGCTCGCGGTTCAGCATGAACAGGCCCCCGGGCGCATCGCTGACCATCTGGAGCTTCTTGACGATCGCGTCCGCAGACGCCTCTTCCTCGACCTGCTCGGTGACGAACCACTGCAGGAATGCCGACGTGGCGTGATCCTTCTCTTCGGCCGCCAGGTCGACCAGGCTGTCGATCATGGCCGTCACCTTGCGCTCGTGCTCGTAGGTGGCCTCGAACACCGCGAGAGGGGAATCCCACTCCGTAGGAGGGCCTTCGATGGGCTGCAGCAGAACCCGCCCACCGCGCTCGACGACATATCCGAAGATCTTGGCAGCGTGCTCCACTTCTTCCTGGGCCTGCATCCGAAGCCAGGTGGCGAAGCCGCCCATGTCGATCGACTCGCAGTATGCCGACATCGAGACGTACATGTAGGACGAGTACAGCTCCGCATTGATCTGATTGTTCAGTTCTTCCAGCATCTTGTCGCTCAGCATCCGCTTACGTCCTTTCTGCTTGGGGTAGGACAATCCACAAATCCACTCACCAGTTCTCGGCCAGCAATTCGAAGTATCCCTGCACCTTCGCACACGCCGGGCACGCCTTCGGCGCCTCCTTGCCAGTGTGCAGGTAGCCGCAGTTGATGCACCGCCAGACCACCTCTGAATCGCGCAGGAACACAGTGCCGCGCTCCAGGTTGCTCAGCAGCTCCAGGTACCGCTTCTCATGCTGCCTCTCCGCCACGGCAATGGCGTCGAATATGTCGCCGATACGGCGAAAGCCCTCCTGTCGGGCGGTCTCGGCGAATCCCGGGTACATCTCCGTCCACTCGTAATTCTCGCCACTGGCAGCGGCCTCGAGATTCTTCGCCGTATCACCGACGACGCCGGCCGGGAAGGCCGCCTGTACCTCGACTTCGCCGCCTTCCAGCAGCCGGAACACGCGCTTCGCGTGCTCCCTCTCCTGGCTGGCGGTCTCACGGAAGATACCCGCCATCTGGACATAACCTTCGTCCATGGCGCGCTCGGCGAAGTACGTATACCGGTTTCGCGCCTGGCTCTCTCCCGCGAAAGCCGTGAGGAGATTCTTCTCCGTCTGCGAGCCCTTCAGATCCACTCACTCATTCCTTTCGCTTTTCTTGCTTTGCGCTGCACTCGGGGCACAGCCCCCAGTATTCCACCGAGGATCCCAGGATCTCGAATCCGGTCTCTTCGGCCACCGCCCGCTCTCTGTGCCCGACGCCGTCGACGGAGACGTCGCGCACCTTTCTGCACTCCACGCATCTCACGTGCTCATGCGGTTCAGTAGCATCATCGAACCGCATCGGATCGTCCCCGATCCTCAACCGGTGAATCATCCCCCGATCGGCCAGAAAGTCGAGGTTCCTGTAGATGGTCCCAAGGCTGATGCGCGGAAGTCTCTCCCGTACGGCCTCGTATATCTGGTCCGCCGTGGGATGAGTTCCGGCCTTCGTCAGCTCCTCAAGAATGACCCTCCGCTGCCGTGTCATCCGGGGCTTCTTGCGATGCGGCATGCTGAGACCTCGTGTGCTGCGAACAGAAACTATTACTGATAGTATCCACCCGGCACCCATCCGTCAAGGGTGCAACACGGCTCGCATCACCGGCGTCCGCCTCCCAGCAGCCTCAGACCGTTGAAGGTAACCAACAGCGAGGCGCCCATGTCCGCCGCGATAGCCTGCCACAAAGTCGCAACGCCGAAGAAAGCAAGGATGATGAACGCAAACTTGGTGCCCAGGGCCAGCCCCACGTTCGCCTTTACAACTTTCAGCGCGCGGCGAGAATGCCCAATCAACCACGGCAGGCGTTCCAGCTCGTCGGCCATGAGAGTCACGTCGGCCGTCTCGATGGCCGCATCGGAACCGATCGCTCCCATGGCAATGCCGATGTTGGCGGCCGCCAGCGCCGGGGCATCGTTGATGCCGTCCCCCACCATGCCGACGAATCCGAACCGCTCCCGCAGCTCCTCCACCAGTCGCACTTTCTCCTCAGGTAGCTGCTCGGAACGATAGTCGTCCACTCCCGTCGCCTGGGCGACTGCGCGGGCGGTTCCGTCGTTATCGCCGGTGAGCATGGCGACGTGTGCAACACCCGCCTCGTGCAGAGCACGGATCACGCCCTGCGCGTCCTCCCGCACGCCGTCCGAGACACGGATAAGACCGCAGGTGTGGTCGCCCTTCCCTACGGCGACCACGGACTGGCCCAGTCCCTCAATCTCTTCTGCACGGCGGTGCCCCTGCTCCGACTCGACTCCGCGTTCTTCCATGAGGCGGTGGCTGCCGACCCAGACGATCTCCCCGTCCAGGACGGCCTCTGCGCCTTTTCCCCTAAGGGCGATGAACTCCTCCGGACGTCGCACGCGCACGCCCTCGTCTGTCGCCTTGCGGATGATGGCGTCCGCCAGTGGATGCACGCTGTCCGCCTCGACGGCCGCGGCGGTCTCCAGCACCTCGCCCGCCTCGTGGCCTTCGAACGGTATGATTTCCAGCACCTCCGGACGCCCGTACGTGAGAGTGCCGGTCTTGTCGATCGCCAGGGCATCTATCCGGCCGACCGCCTCCAGGTAGGCGCCTCCCTTGATGAGCACGCCGCGCCGGGCGGAACTGGTGAGCGCGGAGACGATGGTGACGGGGGTGGAGATCACCAGCGCGCACGGGCAGGCGACGACGAGCAGGACCAGGCCCCTGTAGAGCCATTCCGACCACTCCCCGCCGAAGAACATCGGTGGCACGAGCACGAATGCGGCGGCCAGCGTCATCATGGCGGGCGTGTAGTATCTGGCGAACTTCTCCACCCACCGCTCGGCCGGCGCCCGCCTGGATTGTGACTCCCGCACCATGCGGATGATGTGGGCGAGCGTGGTATCGTCCGCCGTTCGCTGCACCTCGACCTGCAGCGATCCCTGCTCGTTGATGGTGCCCGCATACACGCCCTCGCCCGGCGTCTTCGGGACCGGCCGCGACTCGCCGGTGATCGGGGCTTCGTTCACCGAGGACTCCCCCACGACCACCTGCCCGTCCAGAGGCACGCGATCGCCGGGCCGGACGACGATGATGGTGCCTATCGGGACCTCGGTGGCGGGCCGCTCCACGACCTGTCCGGTATCGGGGTCGACGCACCGAGCGGTGTCCGGCGAGAGGTCCAGCAACGAGCTGATGGCTCGCCGGGCACGATCCATGCTCCAGTGTTCGAGCTGCAGCGCCACCGCAAACAGGAAGGCCACCGTCGCGGCCTCGAAGTATTCACCGATGGCCACAGCGCCGATGACGGCGACCGTCATCAACAGGTTCATGTCCGGCCGGAACCGGACCGCAGCCCCCGCGGCCTTCGGCAGCACGAACCACGCCCCCGCCACTGCGCTCAGCCAGTACATCATCAGTGACGGCGTCGGCAGAACGTGCTGCTCCGCGCCGTGCCCGCGCGTAAGAGCGCCCAGAAAGCTCCCGTGCTGCGCCCAGTGGGTGAGAAAGCCCGCCAGCAGTAGCGCGCCGCTGGTGCAGACAGCCACCATACGACCGTGCTCTTCCCAAAACGTCGACGGAACACGGCCGCGCTCCTCCCACGGCACCACCTTCAGACCGGTCTCGGCCGCACAGGCGGCGATCACGCCCGATGCGGTAAGCTCGGGATCGTAGTCGACCGCCATCCTGGCGTTAAGCAGGTCAAAGTCCAGATCGAGAACACCGGGTCTATCCTCCAACGCGCCCCTGAGAAGATTCACCTCCTCGGCGCAGTCTAACCCCTCGACCTTGTACTCCGCCCGTTCCGCCATGGATGCCTTTCACGATCTGCCGTGTGGACTGCAGCGCTAAGTCAGTTGTGTCCGCGGCAGTGAGGGCACGGAGCAATCGTGACGCCGCATTTCTCGCATGCGGGCACGCGCGAGTTGATCGAAGTGTAACCGTCCCAGATTTCCCCCGACTCCCGTCCGCATGTCGGACAGACGCACTTCATGTCTTTGACGTCCTCGACCCTGGCGAGCGTCGCTGCGCTTCCGCAATGCGGGCAGGCTACCGTTTCGCCTGCGCCCTGCAGACCTTTGCAGCCGCCTGCCACGGCAAGGAACGCGCCGATAGCGATCACGCACATGAGGCATACGAGCAGTCCGCTCCGCATTCCAACTCTTTGAATCATCCTATCTCCTCCTGCTGAGATAAGCTCAGCCAAACGAGAAACAAGCACATCAATCTATGACAACAAGTCATCCGGAGACTCCAGGAGTTCCCGGACGGTATGCAAGAAACGCGCAGCCGTCGCACCGTCGACGATACGGTGATCGCAGGCGGCGGTCAACTTCATGATCATCCCCACGCGCATGCTCTCCCCCTTGGCCAGCACGGCCGGCAACGCGGACGCAACGGCCAACGTGACGGACGACGGCGGGTTGATGATCGGTTCGAAGTGCTCCACGTCCAGCATGCCCAGGTTGGTGATGGTGAAGGTAGGATGGCGGCGTTCCCGGGCGGAGAGTTTTCCCTGGCGGGCCTTCTCGACCAGCGGCCCGACCTTCTCGACAATCTCCGCCAGTGTGAGGTCCTGGGCTTCTGCCAGCACCGCCACCGTGAGGCCCTGGTCTGTATCCACCGCCAGACCCATGTTCACGTCGTTCCACTTGATGATCTTGCCCCTGTCGTAGGTCCTGTTCACCTCCGGATGCTCCCGCAAGGCGCGCAGGCATGCGAGCATAATCACGTGTGTAAGCGTTGCGCCCGTCTCCTCCTTGAGCCGGTCCTTCCGCTCCAGCAGGTCGGAGACGTCGACACCACGCGTCACGTAGAAGTGCGGGATCACGTGCTGCGAGGCCATCACACGCCGGGCCTGCGTCTTGAGCCGGAATGGCGCGTCGACCACCTCGGCCTCGCCTTCCTCAAGCTCGAGGGCAGGCAGTTCTTCGTCGGCTGCCGGACGGGCCGGGGCTTTCTCCCGCTTGGTCTCAGGCTCCTCCGCGGCCGATTCCTCTTCTTCCTCAACGGCCTCGGCTTCCGGCTCCTCTCCCTCCTCCTTTTTCGCGCCTTCGGCCGCGGTCTTGATGTCGTCGGCAACGATTCGCCCGCCGGGCCCAGAGCCCTCGATCTGGCGGTAGTCTATGCCTTTTTCCTCGGCCAGCTTACGCGCGTACGGCGAGATCGCGACGCGTTCCTCGTCCCGCTGTGGAGCTTCTTTCTTCTCCGCCTCCGCCGGCTCCGGAGCTTCCTCGGCCTCCCCCTTCTCCTCGGGCTCTTGCTCTGCTTCCTCTTCCTCGCTCGGTTCCTCCTCGGCCGTCTCCTCTTCTCCGGATGGCTCCGCTTCTTCGGCCGCTTCTTCTTCGGCGGTCTTCTTCTCTTCGGATGGTTCTGCCTCCTCGGTCGCTTCCTCCTGCTCGACCTCCTTCGCGGACTCCTCCTCTTCCGGAGGCGCCTCCTCCTCGCCTTCAGCCTCCTCGGACGGCTCTTCCTCGGCGGCGCCCGCGCCCTCTTCCGCAATGCGCGCTATCGGCTCGCCAACCGGGACCTCCTCATCGTCGCCGTAGAGTATCTCCGAGACAACGCCGTCCCGAAAGCACTCCAGTTCCATAACGGCCTTGTCCGACTCGATCTCGGCCAGGACGTCGCCTTCCTTGACCTGGTCGCCTTCGGAGACGCGCCACTCAACGATTCTGCCGACCTCCATGCTGTCCGAGAGCTTCGGCATCGTGATGTCTTCCACGTTCTCTCCCTCCCCCAGACCCGTGCCGGGTCCCGGTGTGTTTCTATCTCTTGCCGAGAGTCTTCATCGCCGCCCCGTAGACATCGTCCGCGTGGGGAATACATGCCTGCTCCAGTTCCTTCGCGTACGGGAGGGGCACGTCCTCCCCCGAGACGCGCTCCACGGGAGCATCCATCTCGTCGAAGACGATCTCGTAGATGTTGGCGGACACCTCCGTCCCGATGCCGCAGACGGGTGGGCATTCCTCCACCACCACAGCCCTGTGTGTTCTGGCGATGGAGTCGGTGACCGTCTCCTTGTCCCAGGGCCTGAGCGTGCGCAGATCGACGACCTCCGCATCAACGCCGTCGTCGGCAAGCTTCTCGGCCGCCTCCAAAGCCACGTGAGTCATCTTCCCGTATGCGACGATGGTTACGTCGGCCCCCTCTCGAACAACGCCGGCCTTGCCGATTGCGGCCGGCTCCAGATCGTCCGGCACCTCCCCTTTGGAGTTATAGAGCCCCTCATGCTCCAGGAAGATCACCGGGTTGTCGTCGCGTATGGACACCTTGAGCAAGGCTTTGGCATCCGCCGGCGTACTGGGGTACACGACCTTGAGCCCCGGGGTGTGGACGAACAGCACCTCCAGGCTGTGGGAGTGCTGACTGCCCAGCTGGTGTCCGCCTCCGCCCGGCATCCGGATGGTAACCGGCAGCTTCACCTGCCCGCCGAACATATAGCGCATGAGCGCCAGGTGGTTGCAGATCTGATCCAGCGCCAGGTAGGCGAAGTTCACCGTCATCAGTTCCGGCACCGGACGCAGATCGCCCATGGCCGCGCCGGTCGCCATGCCGACAATGGCGGCCTCGGAAATGGGCGTGTCGATAACTCTCCGCTCGCCGAATTCGTCCAGCAGACCCTTGGTTACCTTGAAGGACCCTTCATAGAGGGCCACGTCCTCGCCGAGGACGATGACCTTATCGTCCCTGGACATCTCCTCGAACAGCGCCTGGTTCAGCGCCTCACGGTAGGTGATCTCTGCCATCTGCTCCAACGCCCCCTGACCGGATTAGTCGACGTATACGTCCTCATGCAGCCGTTCCACGGGCAGCTCAGATCCGTCCTGCGCAAAAGCCACCGCCTCCTCGAGCTCCTTCTCCACGCGCTGGTCGACTTCTTCGAACTCCTCGTCGCCTATCTCGAAATCATGCTTGATCGCCGCCTTGAGCCTGGGGATGGGATCCCGCTTCTTCCAGTGCTCGACCTCTTCCTTGCTTCTGTACCTGGCCGGGTCCGACATGGAGTGTCCGCGGTAGCGGTAGCACTTTGCTTCGATGAACGAGGGCCCCTTTCCGTTTCGAGCCGCCTGTATGGCCCTCTCGGCGACCGACTGCATCTTGAAGAAGTCCATCCCATCAACGGTATAAGTGGGCATGTCGTATGCCTTGGCCTTGCGCGCAAGGCTTTCGCTGGCACTGGAGCGCGGAACGCTGGTGCCGATGGCGTACCTGTTGTTCTCGCACACCCACACGATCGGCAGCTCATACAGGCTGGCCATATTGAGGGCCTCGTGATAAACCCCCTGGTTGGTGGCGCCATCGCCAAAGAAGCAGAGCACGATGCGCCCTTCCTCCTTGATCTTCGCGGCGTATGCGACGCCCACGGCTATGGGACACATGCCGGCGACGATGGCATAGCCGCCCAGGAAGTTGATGTCCCAGTTGAACAGGTGCATCGATCCGCCCTTGCCCTTGCAGCAGCCCTCCTGGTGACCGAATAGCTCTGCCATGACGTCCTTCGGATCGCCGCCGCGCAGCAGGTAGTATGCGTGGTCGCGGTAGGAGCCGATGACGTAGTCTTCGTCCTTCAAGTGCCACATGGCCCCCAGCGCAACGGCCTCTTCCCCGCTATAGAGATGGCAGAACCCACCGATGTTCCCCTTGGTGTATTGCTCGGCCACCCGGGTCTCGAAGGTGCGCACCAGCTTCATCATGTGGTAGGCGTGCATCAGTTCCTTCTTGTTCATCTTCGCCTCTCGTCAGACATTGCGGTATAGGTGGAGTGCCCATGCCGGCGCCCCTCAGGCCGCGCGAGCCCTCAATCCCTTTATAGCAGGCCCCGTGCCGGTTGGCAACCTGCATCGTCGTCCGCCCGGTTCTAAAGCTCCAGCGCCGACTTGGCTTTCGACGGATCCACTCTGAAGGTCGCCCCCTTGCCCTCGTAGAAACCGTGTTCGCGGATCATGTGCACGCTCAGGGCGGTCCAGGTCAGCTCCTCGCCGGTCTTCAGGTTCTTCAGCGTGCAATTCTCTTTCGGGTATACCCCGGGATGGTCCCACGGACACGGCAGAACGCCCCGGATGGACCTGACGGTAAGCTCGATGTGGTCCTCGACCGTAACGGTGGTGCCCAACCCTTTGCGCCCCTCCTCCAGGAGCTTCGCCAGGCGGTCGGCAATACGCTGATGCGTGAGCCCGAGCCGGGAGACGGTGTTGGCGTCCTCATCGAGAATCTCCTGCAGCGAACGCCGATCATGGCCGAGGAGACCGTCCCTTGCCAGTCTGCCCGGCTGCATTCTCTCCTGCACGCGCTGCAACTCCGGCGACTGCTTCATGCCGTATCCTTTCCCTGAAACGCCCCATCGAATCAGGCGAACTTATCGTAGAAGATGCGTTCTTCCGGCACGCCCTTGCGCCTCAGTACCTCGATCGTCGCGTCGATCATGGCGGGCGCCCCGCAGAGGTAAGCTTCGCAGCTCGAGCCATCCTCCAGGTGTCCGTCGAGTACCTCGGTCACCAACCCCGTCTCGCCGTCCCACTCGTCGGCGGATTCCGGCCTCGCCACGGCCGGCACGTAAGTGAAGTTGGGGATCTTCTCCTCTAACTCCTTCATCTGCTCGACGAGGTAAAGGTCCCGCACCTCGTTGCAGCCATAGAAGAACGTCGCCTTGCGCGTGCTGCCCTCGTGCGCCATCTGGTAGAGAATGCTCCGGATGGGAGCGATGCCGGATCCGCCCGCCACAAAGACGATCTCCGCATCGGTATCGCGCAGGTAGAAGTCGCCGTACGGACCGTTCAGCCGCACCTCGTCGCCCTCCGCCAGCACCTCGAAAACGTAGGTTGTGCATATGCCGTTCGGCACCAGGCGGATGATTAGGTCGATGGAGCCGGGTTCGTACTGGGGCGATGCCACGCTGTATGCGCGGTAAACCGGCTCGGGCGTCATGCCGTATGCGGGGGTCTCAAGCTGTATGTACTGGCCGGGCCGGAACTCCATCGCCTCCGGCTCCCGCAGCGCCAGCCGCACGAGCCGGGTGTCGTAGTTCAGGTCCTCCAGCTTCTCGACGACGGCCGTGTACTGTTGAAGGCTCAGTATCTGCTGCGGCAGTTCGATCCGTATGTCGTTCCGCACCTTGATCTGGCAGGACAGGCGCATCTTGTCGGCAATCTCATCGGGCGTGAGTTGCGGCTCCTCCGTGGGCAGCAAGGGCCCCCCGCCCTCCAGTACCTTCACCTTGCACAGGCCGCACGAACCCCGGCCGCCGCACGCCGAGGGGACGAATATCTCGCTCTCCATCAGCGACGCCAGCAGCGTCTTGCCGCCGTCGACCGTCCGCTCCTCTTCCCCGTTGATGGTGATGGTGCACTCGCCGTAGTTGAGCAGCAACGCATCCGCCACCATCAGCAGGACGGCCAGCAGGCCCGCGAGACCCGCAATCACGACGATGGCTATCAGAACGTCAACCATTCTCGAACTCACCCATAAGACGATCCATAGCAGCGCCCGGTCAACTCGTTGTCAGCACGCCGGCCAGGCCCATGAAGGCCAGCGCCATGATGCCGGCGATGATCAGCGTGATGCCTGGACCCTCCAGGCCCCTCGGCACGCGGGCGTTCTGCATTTTCTCGCGGATGCCGGCCATGGCCACAATGGCCAGCGCCCAGCCGATGCCGCTGCCGGCGCCGTAGGCGAAAGATTCCAGCAGCCCCAGCTCGCGGATGACCATGAACAGCGACACACCCAGTATCGCGCAGTTTACCGTGATGAGCGGAAGAAAGATGCCGAGGGCGTAATAGAGCAACGGCGACGTGCGCTCGATGACGATCTCCACGAACTGGACGAAGGCCGCGATCACGATGATGAACGCGATGAATCGCAGGTACTCCAGGCCCAGCGGCACCAGAATCCAGTGGTAGACAATCCAGTTGAGAGCGCTGGTGCAGGCCAGAACGAACACGACCGCGCCGCCGAGCCCCACGGCGGTCCGGAGCTGTCTGCTCACGGCGAGGAACGAACACATGCCGAGGAACCGCGCCAGTAGGATGTTCTCGGTGAAGATGGCCGCGAAGAAGATGACGAAAAGGTTGGCTGTCACTTCTCGTCCCTCCTATCTCAAGTCGTTGCCTTGTCCTGGTCCGGGCCGGCGAAGCTCCGGGCGATCCAGATGATGACGGCCAGCGCAAAAAAGGCCCCCGGCGGCATGACCATTATCGTCCATGGCCGCCACCAGTCGCCCAGCACGGTGTAGCCGAACAGGCTTCCCTGTCCCATCAGTTCCCGCATGAAGGCTATGGCCAGCAGCACCGCCGAATAGCCCAGGCTGCAGGCGATGCCGTCCACGAATGACGGCCACGGCGGATTGGAGGAGGCGAAACCCTCCGCCCGGCCCATGATGATGCAGTTGGTGATGATAAGGCCGACGTAGGCGCCAAGCTGCTTGGAGATCTCCGGCAGGTAAGCGTCCAGGGCAATCTTCACCATGATGACGTACGAAGCGATGATCAGCGTCTGCACGATCATGCGCACACGGCGCGGAGTGTACCGGCGCAGCAGCGAGACGGTCACGTTTGAACAGGCGAGGACGAACACCAGTCCACCGCACATAACAACCGTGTTCACCAGCAGGTTCGTCACGGCCAGCGTGCTGCAGATACCCAGTATCTGCCTGAAAACGGGGTTCTCGTCCCAGATGCCCGACTTGAATATCTGGTAGGAACGCGACAGCGTGACCTTGTGCATCAGATCAGCCATGCTCAGTCACCTTTCCGCCCCGCTGAGTCCCTCTGCTTCATTGCGGCCAGGAAGGCGCTCAGTCCCTCGTTTAGCATTGCTTCCACCGCATTGCTCGTCGCGGTGGCGCCGGTGACCGCATCCACGTCGTGCGGGCCCTGCTCAGCGCCCGCCGGCTGCAGACGTACTATTGGCTCGCCGGGCTCTCCTTCGTCCGGCAGCCGCAGTCCGTCGAACTGCTTCGAGAACCAGTCGCGCGTCACCTCGCTGCCGAGGCCGGGCGTTTCGTTCTGCTCGTAGACGGCGAAACCCTTTATCTCGCTCAGGTCGGCGGTCACCGCCACGTAGGCTCGGATCTGGTCCCAGAGACCTCGCCCCTGGAGTTCGACCGCATAGCCGACCCTGTCCGTGCCGTCCGCCGAGACGCCCTCAAGCACGGGTGTCGTTGCCTCGCCGGTCCCTATCTCGACATCCGTCTCACGAACTCGCTCCTGGTAGAGCCGGGATACCTCGCGTGCCGAAGCCTTCGCCGGAACGTCTATGCCCAGAACGCCCAGAACCACCCTCCTCCGTGCGGCGTCGCGGTTCAACTCGACACGCTCCTTGGTGAAGACATACATGCCCGACACCATCCCGGTGAAGAGCACCGCAATGGCCAGCATGAACGCAATCGTGTAGAAGCTGTCCTTCACTCCGCCGCCTCTGGCTTCGCAGCCTCTTTCTTCGATCTTGCGTAGCTCCGGTACTCGCGCACACCGTGGTCGATCAGAGGATTGAAGGTATTCATAAGCAGTATCGCGAACATGGTGCCACCCGTCCAACCGGAGAAACCCCGTATGATAACGGTGAGCAGGCCCACCATGAACCCGTAGATGACGCGGCCACCGTTCGTCTGGGCGGCGGATATGGGATCCGTCGCCATGAAAACGGCGCCGAAAAGGAACCCGCCCGAAATAAGCATCGTCACCGGATCGGGCACGCTCTCCGCGCCGCCGTAGTGGAACGCCGCACTGCCGCAAGCAGCCCCGATCACGCACCACACGATGACGCGCCAACTCGCCGTTCTCGTGGCGATAAGGTAGGCGGCGCCCAGTAGTATCAGCAGCGCCGAGGTCTCTCCCAGGCAGCCGCCCACGTTGCCGACAAAAAGGCGCCAGAACGCGGCCCCGCCGGACTTCATCGGGGTGGCGGAGGTCACGGCGTCGGTGGACATCACCCACTGGCCGAGACCGCCCGGCCAGCCCCCGAACGGCGGCACCCACTGGGCCGTCATCTCTCGCGGGAAACAGATGTACACGAAACAGCGGCCGACCAGCGCCGGATTGAATATGTTGCGCCCGTACCCCCCGAAGACTTCCTTGCCGAACACGATGCCGACCGCCGCACCGACAATGACGACCATATAAGGCACGCGCGGGGGCATCGTGAGTGCGAACAGCGAGGCCGTCACCAGGGCTGCGGAGCTGATGGGTTCTTCGCGCTTGCGGACGAACAGCCACTCCGCGAAGACGGCCGTGACCGTGCTGACGATCACGACGGCGAGCGATCGCCAGCCGAAGAAATAGAGCGATGCGACGAAGGCCGGCGCGAGCGCCAACAGCACCCGCAACATCGGCTTCTGAAAACGAACCAGGTCGGAGAGGGACCTGCGCCTCGGCTCCTCCCTCTCCGCATCGCTCTCTTCGCGGTTAGGTCCGGCCATGCAACCCCCGAATCGGTGCCACTAGGGACCGTGCTGCCTACCGGCCTGTCCAGAACTCCTCGCCGGGGTCAACGCTCGCTCGACTCGCGCGCCACGGTATCGACCTCGATGCCCAGCACCCGGCCGAGCTTCTCCAGCACAGGCGCCTGGTGTCCGGTGCCCAGCGCGAAATGGTGGGTCGGACCGGCCAGCGACCAGTTCTCGACGAAGGTCGCGGTGTCCGGCTTAAAGCGGCCGCGGGTGTTCGTGTTGCCGGTGGCAGGAATCGGGCCCGGCAGCGACTGCCCCTCCGCGACAACGAACTTGAAGCGGCCGTCGTGCGTCTGGGTGAGGCCCAGAAGGGAGATCGGACCGTGTTTCAGCGAGAACTCCACGCTGGCACCGTATCCCCGCTTGCCGTGAAGCACCGTCAGGCCGCGCAGCACTGGCTTGCCTTCGGCCACCGCCATGTGGTGCGGCCCGTCGTGGCCGACAAGAACGTAGTCATCATCGAAGTTGAGCGGATGAAGTTCGGTGAAGGAACCTCCCGCACCCAGCCGATCCATGATGAGCATTGCCACGCAGTTCTTCAGGTCCAGCTCGCCGGCAATCGGGATGCCCCTACCCGTCAAGAGCGACGCCCCCACAATGAGGCTGCAGCCGAGACGCTCGTTGGCGTTGCCGCCCAGGCCCCTGTAGTAGTATGCCAGCCCGTCCAGCTCGAAATCGTCAATCAGCTTCTGCGTCGCCAGTGAGACGCGAGCCGACCAGCGCAGGTCCTCTTCTTCGCAGGGACCGGCAATCGGGTCGGCACCCGGAGGCGGGAAGTAGAACAGCTCACGGATGAGGGCCAGATGTTCCTCAACCTCCGCCTCGGTCACCTGATCGACCCGGACGTGGAGATCGTCGATCTCGATGTGCTCGACGTGCATGCCGAAGTGCGCATCGAACATGGTGGGGTCGGAGTTCATGTCCAGCATGCCCTCGTAGACATGGCCCATCAGGCCGATGCGGCCGTTGCGGAGGGCGTGGAGCACACGCGCGATGCGACCCCAGTCTTCCAGCCGCTGCCAGGCCCTCTCATCGCCGTAGAGCTGGCCGACAATGACGTCCGCCACGCAGAGATGCCCGCGCCGCAGGGCGCACATCAATTCGGGCAGCGCGCAGATCTGGTCGTTGCAAAGCTGCATGAAGGTCGTCGCCTTCTCCGGGTCCATACCGGGCGTCGGTTGCAGGGCGGCGAGTACGACGGGACGTCCCGCCCTCTGGATGGAGGCGAACGCATGCGCGGCGGAACCGTAGGTCGCGTGGAAGCATATCACCAGGTCCACGTCGGCCGCTCGCAGTTTGTCGCCGACTTCGAAGGCGGTGTGCGAGTTGTCGCTCATGCCGGCGTCGACGATGTCGAAGCCACGGCTGCGCAGTTCGTCGACGAAGTCTTTGTGGTAGCCCAACAGGGTCTCCTTCAGCCCCTCGAACTGCGGCCAGTAGGCTTCATGTCCCAGGCTGAAGAAACCGATCTTGGCCGGTGCCGGCTCCCGCCGGAAGTATTCCTCAAACACCGTGCCTCTTTCCATCGCGTGATCTTCACTCATCCGGTCGTTCCTTCCAAAGCCCGGGCTAATGGTGCATGTAAGAACGGGCCGACGGGGCCCGGTTGGGCGGCGGCCGCCCGAATCGACATACTAATCACGGCGTCCCGGGAGTTCAAGTTTCGACACTCACCCAGCGCTCGCAATCGAAAGTCACGTCCCGCCCAATCTTGGAATAGTCACGCCTTCTCGGCCGGGCCGTAACCGCCGCCCCCCGGAGTCTCGATCCTGAGCACGTCCCCGGCCGCCGCCGCCAGTTTCACCTTGCCCGGAAGGTCGGTCTCCTTGCCGCTCTTCACCAGCACGTTGCGGCCCCGCGCACCCGAGGCCCCGCCGAAAAGACCGAAGGGCGCGTGGCGGCGACGTTCGCTCAGCACGGCGGCCTCCATGGGCTCCAGGAACTCGATCTCTCGCGTCACTCCGTCGCCGCCGCACCATTTCCCGCACCCGCCCGAACCCTTTCTGACCGCAAAGGAGCGGACCACAACCGGGTAACGCCGTTCGATTACCTCGGGATCGGTTATGCGCGTATTCGTCATGCCGCAGTGAACGGCACTCGCGCCGTCGAAGCCGCTGCCGGCTCCGGTGCCCCCGCAGATCGTCTCGTAATATGCAAACCGTCCGGTGCCGAAGGTCAGGTTGTTCATCGTTCCCTGCCCCGCCGCCAGAATTCCGAGCGCACCGTAGAGCACGTCCGTGATCCGCATCGAGGTCTCGACGTTCCCCGCGGCCACCGCGGCAGGCGGCCGGGGGTTCAGCAGCGAACCTTCCGGGACAATGATGCGGATCGGGGCAAGGCAACCCGCGTTCAGCGGTACGGGTCTGGGCAGCAGTGTGCGGAACACATACAGGACCGCGGAAGTGACCACCGCGTGCGGCGCGTTCAGGTTACCGGTCAGTTGGGCATCGGTGCCGGCGAAGTCCACTTCGGCTCGGTCGCCGTCCACGGACACTCGTACCCGGATCCGAGCGCCGTCGTCGAGGAAGTCCTCGAACTCGTTAGTACCGTCCGGCAGTTCGCGGAGCAGGGCCCGCATGGCGAGTTCGGCATTGTCCCGCACGTGCCGCATATAGGACCTCACTACGTCCAACCCGAAGCGCTCCCCAAGATCGCGCAGGAGGCGGTCGCCCGCAGCATTGGCGGCAACCGCCGCGCGAAGGTCGCTGAGCCGCTCAGGAATGTCCCGCACCGGGTATGGGCCGCTCGCGAGAAGTGCTTTCAGTTCGGGCTCGCGGAATGCGCCGTCGCGAACCATCAGGAGGTTGTCGATCACGACGCCCTCTTCCTCGATGGACTTTGAGAACGGGGGCATGGAACCGGGGGTCCTTCCGCCCACGTCGGCATGGTGCCCGCGGCTGGCAACGAAGAACGTGGGCGCGGCGGAACCGGTGGCGAAAACGGGGGTGACGACGGTAATGTCCGGCAAGTGCGAGCCTCCGCGGTAGGGGTCATTGGTCGCGTAGGCGTCGCCGGGAAGAACGTCTCCCGCCCGTGCCTGAATCAGTCCCTTCACGCTCTCGCCCATCGCCCCCAGATGCACGGGGATATGCTGAGCGTTCGCCACAAGCTCGCCGGCTTCGTCGAACACCGCACAGGAAAAGTCCAGCCGTTCCTTGATGTTGGTCGAGCGGCTCACGTTGCGGAGGGTGGCGCCCATCTGCTCGGCGACGGACATGAACAGGTTATTGAAGACCTCGAGTTGGACGGGATCGCTCTCGGTGCTCAAGCGCTTGCGGGGCGTACGTTTTCGCGTCGACTCCAGGACAAGGTGATGGTAACCGTTGACACGGGCGGTCCAGCCGGGCTCCAGCACGGTGGTGGATACGTCCTCGACGATCAGCGCCGGCCCTTCCAGAACCATGCCGGGCGCCAGATCAGATCGGCGGAATACCGGCGTCCGCACGCGCTGCAGGGCGGGTCCGCCGTCCTCAGCAGCCACGTCGAAAGACACCTCCACAGTCTCCAGGGCTGAATCAGCCGGCACGGCAGACGGAGTCGCCGCCTCCGGGGCTTCGGCGGGCCTGGCCGTTCGACCTCGGGTCTCGACACGCAGGTTCACCACCTCTATCGGTTCGCCGGTCTGTCGGAACCCGAATAGCCGCTCATGCATGTACTCGAACGTTTCCCGGACGTCACGACACTCACTCAATGGAACGTTGAGATACGCCTCGACGCCGGCGTAGCGCATGTCGAGCGAGCGCACGTGGCGGATGCGGCCTCGGTCGATGCCCTGGGCGAGTACAGCTTCGGACGAGGCGGCTTCGAGGTCGTCGAACCGCTCCTCCAGGTCGGCCATCAGTTGCGGGCTGTGGTGCTCAAGGACCGACTCGGCAGACGCCTCCAGAACGTCGGCAAGGCCCATCCCGTATGCGCTCAACACCCCCCCGAGGGGGTGCAGCACAACCTGTCGGATGCCTAATGCATCCGCGATGGCGCAGGCGTGCTGCGGGCCGGCGCCGCCGAAACAGACCAGTGCGTAGTCCCGCACGTCGTATCCCCGCTCGACGCTGATTCGCCGAATCGCGCGCACCATGTTCTCGTTCGCGATACGCACGAAGCCTGCAGCCGCTTCCTCCACCGACACCTGGCGCCCCATATGCGAAGATACTGCGGCGCATATGTCCCCGAACGCCCTGCGAGAGGCGTCCACGTCCAGCGGCCGGTCCGCGTGCGGCCCAAAGCAGGCCGGGAAATGCTCTGCACGGATGCGACCGAGCACAGCGTTGGCGTCCGTCACAGCCGGCTTGCCGCCGCGCCCGTAGCAGACCGGTCCCGGAACCGATCCGGCGCTATCCGGACCGACGCTCATCCGCCCGTCACGGAACCGGAGAATCGAGCCGCCGCCCGCTGCCACGGTCTCGATGCTGAGCATCGGGGCCTGAATGCGTATGCCTGAGATCGTTGCCTCGAACTGGCGGTCGAACGTCCCGTCGTACCGGCTGACGTCGGTCGACGTCCCGCCCATGTCGAAGCCGATCGCCCGCTGCAGGCCGGCCTGCCGCGCAACGTGGGCACATGCCACCACTCCCCCGGCCGGGCCGGAGAACACGGCATCCTTACCGCTGAATCTCTCGGCGTCGACCAGCCCGCCGTGCGACTGCATGAACTTCAGATCAACTCCGGAGCCGAGGGCGTCGCGCACGCGCCGGACGTAGGCCCGCAACACCGGCGTCAGGTAGGCGTCGACGGTCGCCGTGTCGCCGCGGGCCACGGCCTTGATCTCGCCCGAAGTTTCGTGGCTCAGGCTCACGTGCTCGAAACCCAGATCCTTTGCCACGCGACCGACCATGCGTTCGTGTTCCGGGAACGCGTAGCTGTGCATCAGCACCACGGCGAGCGACGTCACACCCCGGTCGCACACTCGTTTCAGATCCTCCCTGACGACTGCGGGGTCGGGCGCGCGGCGCACGGTCCCATCCGCCATCACGCGCTCGTCGATCTCGACGACCGCCTCCGCCAGGCCCTCGGGCTTCTCCACGTGCAGCGCGAAGATGTCGGGACGGTTCTGGTAGCCGATCTCCAGCAGATCCCTGAACCCGGCTGTCACGACCAGACACACCCGCGCGCCCCGGCGCTCCAGCAGCGCGTTCGTGGCGACGGTTGTGCCCATCCGCACGGAGCGTACACGCCGGGACGGCACCGCCCCGTCGACCTCCTCCACCCCCAAAAACTCCCGGATGGCCTGCAGGGCGGCGTCTTCGTACTGCTCCGGGTTCTCACTGAGCAGCTTACGCACGTGCAGACGCCCCTCCGGGTCGCGCGCTACGACATCGGTGAATGTTCCTCCCCGGTCTATCCAGAAATCCCAACCTTCGCTCATCGGCCCATCTCCGCGTCGGAGCCGCGCCTTGCATGCCAGGTCGCTCCCGGCTCGTGGATTCGCCTCCCGTGCCGTGGTAACATCCCACCTCGGAACATGCCTGATCGCACTGAGTGAAAGGAACGCAAAATGGCTTATCCAGAGGGCTTTGTGTGGGGCGCGGCGGCAGCAGCATACCAGATCGAAGGCGCCGCTTACGAGGACGGAAAGGGTCTCTGCATCTGGGACGTCTTCTGCCGCAAGAAAGGCGCCATATGGCAGGGCCACACCGGCGATGTCGCATGCGACCACTACCACCGCTTCCGCGACGACGTCGACCTGATGCAGCAGATCGGCATCCGCGCCTACCGGTTCTCCATTTCCTGGCCCCGCCTGCTGCCGGAGGGCACGGGCGCCGTGAACCAGGCCGGCGTCGACTTCTACGACCGGCTGATCGACGCCCTGCTCGCGGCCGGCATCCGACCCTACGTCACGCTCTTCCACTGGGACTACCCGTACGAGCTGTTCTGCCGCGGCGGCTGGCTGAACGGCGAGAGCTCCGACTGGTTCGCCGAATACGCCGCCCTCGTCACCGACAGCTACTCCGACCGCGTCAGCGACTGGATGACGCTCAACGAGCCCAACGGCTTCATGCGCGCCGGCTACCGCGCCGGCTTCCACGCACCCGGCCTGACACTCGGCGTCACCGAGTACCTCCGCGCCATCCACAACGTCCTGCTCAGCCACGGCAAAGCCGTCCAGGCCATCCGCGCCGGCGCCAGGTCGGCTCCATCCGTCTCCAGCGTGCACGCGGCCAGCAACGTCAAGATACCCGACTCCGACTCCGACCTCGACGTCGCCGCCGCCCGCCGGGCCATGTTCTCCCTCACCAGCGCCGTGCCCGAGGAGAACGCCTCCTTCGACTCCTGGTGGCTCGATCCCATCTACCTCGGCGGCTATCCCGAGGACGGCCTCGCCGTCTTCGAGCCCTATCTGCCCGAGATCGGCCAAGCGGACATGGAGATCATCCACCAGCCGCTGGACGCCTTCTGCTTTAACAACTATCGCGGCCAGGTCGTCCGCGCAGGCTCAGACGGCCCGGAGCAGGTCGATGCCCCGCTCGGAGCGTCCCTGGTCGCCTCCTCGTGGTCCGTCACGCCCGATGCCCTCTACTGGGGCCCGCGCTTCTACCAGGAGCGCTACGGCCTGCCGATCATGATCACCGAGAACGGCATGAGCGCCATGGACTGGGTCGCCACCGACGGCCTCGTCCACGATCCGCAGCGCATCGACTTCCTGCGCCGCTACCTGCTGGCCCTCCGCCGCGCCTGCGCCGACGGTGTCGACGTCCGCGCCTACTTCCACTGGTCCATCCTGGACAACTTCGAGTGGAGCGCCGGATACAAGGAGCGCTACGGCCTGATCTTCGTCGACTACTCCACACAGGAACGCATCCTCAAGGACAGCGCGCACTGGTACCGCGACGTCATCGCGTCCAACGGCGAGAACCTCTGAGAAGGTCACCGACGCTCGCCAAGTGCATTTCAGCACGTTCATCACCCGGACTGCGTTTGCTGTAACGCGTTTTCTTTGAAACCCTTCTGACAGAATGGGTTCGTTTCGCAGCGGCGCCCCTTTTCCCGCCCGTCTCCCTTTCGAGTCGGCGTGCGGCGAGTCGCCCAAGTCGGCCGATGGCGAGGAAGCGGTGCGCAGATTCCGGACGTTTGCCGGCCGAAGCCCGGTCGTGACGCGGCCGGCGGCCGGACAGCCGGCGGACGCCCGACGGTCGGACGGCGGACAGATCGCGTCCCATCCGGCCGTTCGTCGGACGCCGCCGGACATCCCGTGTCCGGGCTGGCATGCGGCGTCCCCGACGATGCGCGGCACGTTCCCCGTCGCGGATACCGCCCTATCGGTTCGGTTGCGCATCATGCTTGGCGTCCTCCAATCGCTCCGTGGGCTACGCCGAGCTGCCGATGGCGTAGGCCAGCGACGGGCGCCCTCGGCCATCGCTGATTGCCCCTTTGGGGCTCTTTGTCAGGAGGAGAGCCCTCTCCCCGGGGCTCATGTCACGAACGCTGGAGTAGGGCCGTTAGTTGGGCCCTACTCCCGAGCTGTCGATGGCGTAGGCCAGCGACAGCCGCTTGCTTCGCGCAGTTGGCTCCGGCGTACAGGTCGCACCGCCCGGCGTCGAGCGCCCGGTGGCAGACAACCGGGGCCGGCACGGAAAGCGGCGCCGAGGCGCCGCACTCCGAAACACGCCTCTCCCGTCGCGCCCCCTGGCGTCGGGTTGCACCGGTTTCCCAGCGTTTGCCGGACCGTTCGGATGTTCGTCCCGTGCGCCGCACACCAGAGGCGTGCGTGTGCGAAGCCATGCCTCGTAGAGGCATGATGAGCGTAGCCCGGCACTTCAGTGCCGGGGAAATGCTGCCACCGAAACAGGCCTGCAGTAATGCGCAGTCCCATGCGCATTACTGCCGAGCTATTGCCGCCGAGGATCTCGCACCAGCAAGGGCCGCAGTAGCGCGCATCGTTAGCGCGTTACTGCCGAGCTATCGCTGGCGTAGGCCAGCGATAGCCATTGTAAGCGTCTTTCCGAAACGTGTGTCCGCTGTGGACGCTTGTGTCCCCCTATGGGCGCCCGTGGGCGGTCAGGTTCTTGCGCTCGGGACGGTGGACTAAGTGGGCGAACATTGGTCTTCGCCGGTTCTGCTTCATCGACGCAGCGGGGCG
>CAZZNQ010000021.1:0-48844 GCA_964655775.1 uncultured candidatus Brocadiaceae bacterium
TGACCGTGGCCCCCTCGCCGACGGTGGTCGGAACCAGGATGCTGGCGTTGGAGTAGATGATCACGTCGTCCTCGATGGTCGGGTGGCGCTTGTAGCCGCGCAGCAAACGACCGTCTTCGTCCTTGCGAAAGCGGTACCCGCCCAGGGTCACGCCCTGGTACATGCGCACGTTGCTGCCGATCTCGGTCGTCTCGCCGATCACCACGCCGGTCCCGTGATCGATGAAGAAGCTGCGCCCGATGGTCGCCGCCGGATGGATGTCGATACCCGTAATCCGATGGGCGTACTCCGTCATTATCCGCGGCAGCCATTTCACTCCCAGACGGTGCAGGGCATGGGCGATGCGGTAGATGAGCACCGCGCGGAAGCCCGGATAGCAGAAGATCACCTCGTCAAAGCCGGTCGCGGCGGGGTCGCCCTGGTAGGCGGCCCGGATGTCGTCGTCCAGGTGGTCCAGCAGATCCGGAAGGCCCTGCATCAGGCGCAGCGCCTGGTAGCAGCCCTTGTCCTCGCACTCGCGCTGCGATTCACGGGCGGAACCGTGCCTCTCGTGCAGCAGGCAGCGGGTTATCTCGCGCGCCAGCAGGGAGTGGGCATTGTTGAGGGTCTCGCCCAGGTGGTACTGCAGGTTCGACGGATCCAGCGCCTTTCTGCCGAAGTAGCCGGGGAACAGCACCTCCGAGATGAGCGCCAGGATCTGGACGACAGCCTGCTGGTTGGGCAGCGGGAAGTGGCAGACGTGCTGCGCCGTGTCGTTGGTGCTGAGCCGCTCCCGCAGCAGATCGACGATCTGCGGGAGCTTCGTCTTGTGATCGCAAGGGCAGAACAGGTCGTCCGCCGGCCCTCGGCCTATCTCGCCGAACTCGTCCTGCATGAACGCGGTCTCCTGAGCGTGTCATAGCGTGAATGCGGAGCGCGACCACATATTCTCTGCCTCGGCCCGACGAAAATCAAATCCGGTCGGGGCCGTGACCTTTCGGGCACGGGCTGGAACAACGCGCGCAACAATCTATTCCCTTGTATCGTTGACATGCGGGGCTCCTCTAAGCGATCTTCCATAACTCCACTGTTCGGCTTGCAGCAACGCGGTCGAGACGGCCGCGCTACCCCCGCAATGGGTAGAGCGGGGCGTCTCGCCCCGCTGCGTCGATGAAGCAGAACCGGTGAAGACTAATGTGCGCCCTCTTAGTTATTCTCAAAATGAAAGTAATGGAGCACAACGGCCAGGTTTCTTCTGTCCGTTTCCGGGCGCAGATGCGAGAAAACCCGCCGAATTCATCCGGTGATCACGAGATGCCGGCCGTACCGTATCTGGTTTCCTGCAGTCGGTATGCGACAGAGGATGGCAGCGTACTGAGACGACAATCTCTCCGCAGCTCATGAAACACTAACTTTTTGGCCTTGACTCACTACATATGGTAAGATATTATATGTCGCTACTCAAGATGTAGCATAGGGGCGGGAAGCGCCTCGGTGTGACGTAAACCCGTCTGAGACGGGCATTTGGCAAAGGAATCGGGCCTTTCGGGAGGCGAGAAGCTATGCGGTGTCCCTACTGCAAAGAGGACGACGACCGGGTGGTGAACTCCCGACCCACCGCGGACGGCACATGCGTGAAGCGCCGACGCGAGTGCAACGCCTGTGGCCGACGCTACACCACCTACGAACGCATCGAGGAGAGCGTGCTGCGGGTCGTGAAGAAGGACGGGGGGCGGGAGGATTTCTCCCACAAGAAGCTTCTGGACGGCCTGCTGAAGGCATGCTACAAGCGCCCCGTACCCGTCGAACGTCTCCAGCAGCTTGTGGACGAAGTGGAGCGCGAGGTGCATCAGAACTACGAGGGCGAAGTGCCCTCCTCGCAGTTGGGCGAACTGGTCACCCGAAAGCTTCGCGAACTGGACCAGGTCGCCTACATCCGGTTCGCCTCCGTATACAGGGAATTCAAGGACGTAACCGATTTCGTTGAAGAAGCCGACCTCATGCTGAAGGACGGCGGACGGAAGAAATGAGCGACTCAGGCAGAACCCGGAGGATACGCAATGTCGGTTGAGCTTAACGCAGACGAGCGGCAGGGCAGCGAGAGCCTGGTGGGCCAGGTGCGCAAGCGGGACGGCCGCCTTGTGCCTTTCGACAGGATGAAGATCCAGAATGCCATCTTCAAGGCCGCGCAGGCCGTGGGTGGCGATGACCAGGTTCTGGCCGAAGAGCTGGCAGCCATGGTCACCATGCTGCTGGAACGCGACTTCGAGGACGTAGCGCCCACCATCGAAGAGATCCAGGACATTGTCGAGAAGGTCCTCATCGAGACCGGCCACGCGAAAACGGCCAAGGCATACATCCTCTACCGCGACCGACGCGCGCGCATCCGCCAGTCCCTGCAGGTCCGCAAGCCCACCCACAAGCAGGACAACTCCACCGACATCGCCCTGCTGGTGAACACCGAAAGCGAGGACGAGCTTTACGAGTGGGACAAGATCAAGATCGCCCGGGCCCTGGAGGTAGAGGCCGACCTGGCGCCCGACCTGGCCCGTGAGATCGCCTCGCAGGTGGAGCGCCGCGTGATGGCAAGCGGCCTTACCCGAATCAGCACCTCCCTGATACGCGAACTGGTGGACAACGAGCTCTTCGAGCGCGGGCTGACCGCCCGCCTGCACCGCCAGGCCGTGATCGGTCTGCCCCGCTACGACCTGGAACAACTCATCCACAGCAAGAGCAAAGAAAACGCCAACATCGCCCAGAACAACCCCGAGGCGATCAACCTCGCCATCGCCGAGCACACGCTCAAGCAGTATGCCCTGAGCAACGTGTTCAGCGAGGAGGTGGCCGAGGCCCACATGCTCGGGAAGATACACATCCACGACCTGGGTTACCCCACCCGAGTCTACTGCTCCAGCCATTCGCTGGAGTACCTGAAGAAGTACGGACTGGACCTGCAGAACCTGGACACCTCCAGCGCCCCGGCACGCCACGCCCGAACCCTCACCGGGCATCTGAACACTTTCCTGGCCTCCATGCAGGCGTACTACGCCGGCGCGCTCGGGGTGGCGTACATCAACATCATGTACGCCCCTTTCCTGGAAGGGAAGTCCTACGACGAGATGCTCCAGGAAGCCCAGCACCTGATCTTCAGTTCCTCGCAGAACGCCTTCAGCCGCGGCGGACAGACGCTGTTCCTCGACTTTAACGTGCACACGGGAGTGCCCCGATACCTGAAGAACGTGCCCGCTATCGGACCGGGCGGCGAGTACACCGGACGGACTTACGGCGATTACGAGCGAACGGCCCAGCGCTTCTGCAAGGCCCTGCTGGACGTGTGGCGGGCCGGCGACCAGTACGGCAACCTGTTCGCCTTCCCCAAGTGTGACCTGCACATCAGCCAGGACACCCTCACCGATCCGGCTCAGAAGGACATTCTGGAGTACGCCTGCCAGGTCGCCAGCGAGAACGGAGTGCCCTACTTCATCTTCGACCGCGACGAGGTGACCCTCAGCGCCTGCTGCCGGCTGCGCACCACCATCCAGGACGATTACATGATCCGGCACCCGGAAAGCATGCGCTTCTGCGGGTTCCAGAACATCACCATAAACCTGCCCCAGGCCGCCTACCGCGCGGGCCGGGGCAACCTGAAGGACCTCTACGAAGAAGTGGACCGGATGATCGATCTGGCCCTGAAGGCCCACCTGCAGAAGAAGCAGTTCATCGGCGGCCTGATGACCGATCCCAGCAAGCCCCTCTGGCAGATCGGCAAGACGGCGGCGGACGGCCGACCCTACGTCGACCTGAAGAAAGCCACCTACATCATCGGGCTGATCGGGCTGAACGAGTGCATGCAGCACGTAACGGGCAGGGAACTGCACGAGGACGCAGACGCGGTGCGCAAAGGGTTGCACCTGGTGCGCCACATGCAGTTCCGCGCACGGGAACTGGGCGCAAAGCACGGCATCCGCATCGCACTGGAGGAGTCGCCCGCCGAGAGCGCGGCCAGGCGACTGGCCAAGGTGGACGTGCGTCGTTTCCCCGAAGCGCGGCACGTGGTGCGCGGCGATCTGGGCTCGGACGAGATGTACTATACCAATAGCATCCATATCCGGGCGGACGCCCCGGTGGACCTGATCACCAGGATCCGCACCCAGAGCAAGTTCCACCGCGCCATCGAGAGCGGCGCTATCATCCACGCCTTCGTCGGCGAGGAACGGCCGCCCGCAGCCAGCATCATGGCGCTGGTGGAGAAGACGTATCTCAACACCCAGGCGGCTCAGCTCACGATCAGCCCCGAGTTCACCATCTGCAACGACTGCCACCGCTCCACCCCCGGCCTGCACGAGCTGTGCGGCCACTGCGATGGCACGGATGTCTACGGGATGACGCGCGTGGTCGGCTACTTCAGCCGCATCCATAACTGGAACAAGTCGAAGATCGGCGAACTGGCGGACCGCCATGCCGGCAACTACAGCGTAGCCCTCACATGACCCCCAAGGACCGTATACCGCGAGGAGACATTCTCAGATGATCATCGAGATCTACGGTAAGCAGGACTGCACGCTCTGCGATAGCGCCAAGAAGAAGGTTGCACACTTCCTCAAGCTCTGGGAGATGGCCGAAGACGTGACGGTCGTCTTCCAGGACATGGGCACGGAGGACGGCGCGGCGGAGGGCGACTTCTTCGATGTGTTCGACATTCCCTCCGTGCTGCTGAAAGATGACGACCGGGTCGTCGGCCGGTGGAACGGACAGGCGCCGCCAAGCGACGAACTACAGCGAGCACTAACGGCCTGAACGAATGCGGGAGGGGCGCTTACCCCCCACACCTTTCTCAGCGGAGCGAATCCATGGAGATCAAGGGTTTCATCGAGAACAGCCTGCTCGAATGGGAGGGGAAGATCGCGTCCATCGTCTTCCTGCCCGGATGCAACCTGCGCTGCCGCTACTGCCACGCCGCACACCTGGTTCTGCAGCCGGATGAACTGGAGACCGTCCCGCGGCCGAACGTGCTGGACCGCATGCGTCAGCACACCGGCTGGCTGGATGGTGTATGCATCACGGGCGGCGAGCCCACGCTGCACGGAGAGGAACTGGTGGGGCTGGTCCGCGCAATCCGCGATCTGGGTCTGCAGGTGATGCTCGAAACCAACGGCACACGGCCCGAGATCATAGAGGGCCTGTTTGCCGAGGATCTGCTCGACGCGATCGCCATGGACTTCAAGGCCCCCCTCACACCCGAGGACTACAGGCGGATCACCGGGGCAGATGTCGACGTGGACGACGTGCGGCAGTCCATCGAGACGATCAAGGCCCAGGGAATCCAGCACGAGTTCCGCATCACGCTGGTGCCGGGGCTCATCGGCCGTCCGGAGCTCGTGCACATGGCGCCGGTGCTCAACGGCGCGCAGCAGGTTGCCCTGCAGAACTTCAAGCCCGACTTCTGCATGAGCCTGGCGCTGCGGGACGTGGCGCCGTACGCTTCGGAAGATCTGGACGAATTCGTCTCCATCTTCGAGCCAATGGTGGAAAGGGTGGTTGTGCGGGGCCGGTCGCAGGCCGCCATGGCCCGCAGCCGGGCCGGCTAGAGGCCCCCTTCAGCGACATCACCCGCCGCGATCCGGAGCCCTTTTTCTGCCTATCGATCCCGGTGGACGGCCGCTTGCCGTCTGAACGCATCCCCTCGCTCAGCACCATCCGCATAGACGTAAGACATTGCCTCATCAGGTTTTACGCTCTCTCACTCTGGTGTTTCACCTCTCCCGGCTTGATCCGCCGTAAACTCTCCCCTTCAGCACGGCGTCCGGCGTGCATTTGCCCACGAGACTGCGTTAGAATCCCGGTTCACAGGTTTGCCGTTCTGGGAACGCACTGCGCGGCAGGCCGCAGGGGGGCGTGGCCTCCCGATACTCGCATGGAATACTCGATATGACCGCAAAGCAGGAACCGCCCGAGCAAGGGGCTGCCTGGACGGAAGATGCCTGGAGGCGCGCCGCGTGAAGCTGAGGAAGCTGGAGCTCTACGGATTCAAGTCCTTCGCGGACAAGACCGTCTTCGAGTTCGAGGACAACCTTTCCGCCCTGGTGGGCCCGAACGGTTCCGGCAAGAGCAACGTCGTCGACGCCATCAAATGGGTGCTGGGGGAAAGAAGCGCCCAGAAACTGCGCGGCACCGAGATGACCAACGTCATCTTCAGCGGCAGCGTGAACCGCAAACCGCTCGACTATGCCGAGGTGAAGCTGTCCATCGACAACGCAGACCGCTGGCTCCAAATTGACTGCGACGACGTGGTCATCGGCCGGCGAGTCGACCGCTCCGGGCAAAGCGACTACTTCCTGAACGGCAACATCTGCCGCCTGAAGGACATTCGGGAGCTGCTCATGGACACCGGCATGGGCAACAGCTCCTACAGCTTCATCGAACAGGGCCAGATCGACAGCATCCTCCGGTCCAGCCCGACCGAGCGCCGCGCCATCTTCGAAGAGGCGGCCGGCATCAACCGGTTCCTGGACCAGAAACGCGATGCCGAACGCAAACTCGAACGCGTCGGCGTGAATCTAGCTCGCGTCAGCGACATCCTCGAAGAGGTGCAGCGTCAGCTCCGGAGCGTGAAATACCAGGCGGGACGCGCCCGCACCTACAAGCAGCACACGGAGCGACTGCAGAGGCTGCGGCTCGCCTCGGGACTCCACACGCACCGGGAACTTTGCCAGCGCGCCGAGGAGAACGCCGTCAGGGTCGAGGAAACCCGGGCCGAGGAGGCGCGGCTCGGCGAGGCGCACGCCCGGCAGGAGTCCGAACTGGAGGCGGCCCGCGAGCGGCTGGGCGCCCTGCAGGCGCGGCTCGGCGAAGCACGCCAGACGCTCACGCGCGTGGAGGCGCGCCTCGAAGGTCTGAGCCACGAAACGGAACTGAACCGCAAGCACCTGTCCGAGCTGGACCAGCGGCTGGGCACCGTGCAGGCCCGGCGGCAGGCCCTGGACGACAGTGTGGACGAGCTGAAGCGCGAGGTGGACGAGGCCGCGGAGCAGCTAAAAGCCACCGCCGAGGAACTGGACTCGAAGAAGAAGCGTTACGAGGAGGCCCGTCGAGAGATAGACGCGGCGCGCCTGGCCGCCGACCAGGCCGAGGATGCGCTTGAGGACCGGAAGGCCACCGTCTTCGACCTGTTCCAGCGCGAGTCGCAGCTGAGCAATCAGGTTGAGCTGCTGAGCGCCCAGAAGAGCTCCCTGCTGGCCCGGCAGGAGAGGACGGCGTCGCGCACCGATGAACTCGCGCAGCAGATCGACCGCGTCGAAGCCGAGAAAGACGAAGCCGGGAAGCGATGCGACGAGCTGGCCGGGGAACGCGACCAACTAGCCGCTCGCGTGCAGGACGTGGGCACCATGCTCGCCGAGGACCGGGCGCTGGCGGAAGAGATGGCCGCGCGGATATCGGCCACGCAGTCGGAACTCAGCGGCATGCTCGCGCGTCGCGAGATGATCGAGGACATGGAGGCGCGTGCCGAGGGCGTTCGCTCCGGCGCGAAGAAGCTGCTCGAGGTCGGGCTCCCGGGCACGGTCGGGCTGGTGGCCGATGTCCTGGAAGCCCCACTCGACATCGCCCCCGCCGTGGAGGCGGCCCTGAGCGAGAGCGTGCAGGCCGTCATCTTTGAGACGGCGGAGCAGGCCCGCCGCGCGATGGCGCTGCTCGCCGAGGAGAAGGCAGGGAGAGCGGACCTCATCGTGCTGGAGCTGCTGCGCCCAGTGGAGCTCCTGCCGGTGCCCGCCGGCTCGGACGGCCGGCTCTCGGAACTCGTGTCGGCCGCGCCGGAAGCAGCTGAGGTCTCGCGCCGTCTGCTGGGCAACGCCTTCCTGACGTCCACCTGCGACGCCGCCGCACCGGCAGACGTGCCCGGCCGCTGTCGCCTTGTCACGCGTACGGGAGAGGTCTACCACAGCGACGGACTCTGGTCCGGCGGCGTGCCGGACACGCCCAACTTGATTACGCGCCACAGCGAACTTGCCGAGCTGGAGCAGGAGATCGAAGAGAACCGCGCTCTGCTCTCTGACCTCACGGCACAACGCGACTCGCACCTGAGCCACGCCGAAGAACTGGAAGAACAGCGCGAGGCGTTGAGGGCGCGCTCCCAGAGCGTTCAGCAGGACATCGCTGACGTCGGCGGACACCAGCAGGCTCTTAAGAGCCGGGCCGAGCAGTTGCGCCAGGACGAGCATCACGCCCGCGCCGAGCAGGACGCCATCCGCCAGGACCTGGAACGCACCGAGAAGGAAGCAGCCGCCCTCACCGAACGCGTCGAGAGCGCCCGCCGGGATAAGGCGCTGGCTCAGGAGGAGGTCCAGGCACAGCAGAGCCGGTTGAGGGAGCTGCAACACCGCCGCAACGCCCTGAACGAAGAACTCAGCACCATCAACGGCGAACTGGCCGCCTCGCGGGAGCAGCACCGCAACGCGGAGTCGCTGCTTCAACGGTTGGGCCACGAGATCCGCGAGAAAGAGGCCGAGCGCGCCGCGCTCGACCGGGAACAGGAGGAGGCGCTCCACCGGCAGGCGGAAGCCCGGCAGGCGCTGGAAGCCGCCACCCGCGAGAAGAAAGTCCTGGAGGAACGCAGAGCCGCCTCCCAAGCCGCGCTCGCCGAGCACACAGAGGGCGTCGGCGCCCTGCGCGAGGACATGGATCGGCGCACGGCCGAACTCCACGCCTTAGGTGAACGTCGGCAAGGCGTTGGGGAGCAACTCCAGAAACTGCGCCTGGTCGAGCAGGAAACGAGCATCAAGATCGAGGACCTGACCGACCGCACCGCCGAGGACTGCGGCGTGCAGATCGCCGCCCTCGAACTTCCGCCGGAACAGTGGCTCGAAACGCCGCTGTTCAGCAACAAGCTCATTCGGGAATACACCGATCAGCCGGACGAACCGGAACCAGAGCAGGCGGTTGCGGGCTGGTACAGCCAGGTAACCGGCGAGGCGGATGAGCAGTCCGTGAAGACGGAAGAGGGCCCTGAAATCGTGCCGCTCAGCGAGGCCGCCGAGCTTCGCGATAGCGTCCTGTCCATCGCTGACGATCCCGAAGCCGACTGGCCCGGGCTGCGCAGCGAGATGCAGAACCTGAAGGCCAAGGTAGAGCGCATCGGCAGCGTGAACGTGGATGCGATCCGCGAGCAGGACGAACTCGAGATACGCCTTCAGTTCCTCACCGATCAGAAAGAGGATCTGGAGAAGGCGCGGCGGCACGAGCGGGAGATCATCCGCGAACTGAGCCGCAAGAGCCGCGAGCGTTTCCAGGAAACGTTCGAGAAGATCAGGGAGAGCTTCCAGGCGCTCTTCCGCAAGCTGTTCGGTGGCGGCAGCGCCGACCTGGTGCTGGACGAGGAGGCCGAGGACCTGCTGGAGGCCGGCATCGAGCTCACGGCCCGGCCGCCGGGCAAGCAGACCAGCTCTCTCACGCTTCTGAGCGGCGGCGAGAGGGCGCTCACCACGGCCGCGCTGCTCTTTGCCGTGTTCCAGGCCAAGCCCAGCCCGTTCTGCCTGCTGGACGAAGTGGACGCCCCTCTGGACGACAGCAACGTTGAGCGCTTCCTGAGGATGGTGCTCGAGTTCAGCACGGACACGCAGTTCGTCGTCGTGACGCACAACAAGCAGACGATGGGCGTCGCGCAGATCCTCTACGGGCTCACGATGACGGACGGCGTCAGCCGGCAGATATCGGTGAAGTTCGAGGACGTCGAGCGCACCGTCAAGCTTCGTGGAACCCCGCAGGCCAGGGCCGGATAGACGCCGCGCGCGCCGCGACAACGCCGCATCAGACAGACGGACCCGCCCTGACATTCTCCCGCACGGCGGGCAACGTGAACCCGAACGTGCTCCCCTTCCCTTGCGTGCTGCGGACCCAGATCCTGCCCCCGGAGTTCTCGACCACCTCGCGGCAGATGGCCAGCCCGATTCCCGTGCCGCTCGGCTTGCCCTTTGCCGCGCTCTCCACCTGCGTGAATCGCTCGAAGACTCTGCTCTGGTCCTTCTGGGAGATGCCTATGCCGTCATCGGTCACTCGCACCCCAACGAACCGCAACTCCCCCGAACCTGCCCTTTCCTGCCGCACACTCACCGACACGGTGCCACCGTCCTCGGTGAACTTGAACGCGTTGCCCAGCAGGTTTGTCAGCACGCGAACCACGGCATCGGGGTCGGCAAACACGGTGGGCACATCCTCCGGAACGTTCCACGCCAGGCGTATGCCTCGCTCGTCGGCCTCCTGCGAGAACAGCCTGCAACACCTCTCGACCAGCGGCCGAAGGTCGGTTTCCTCCGCATTCAGGCCGATTGCCCCCTTGGCGATCTTCGCCAGGTCCAGCAGATCGTCTATCAGGTGGGAGAGGCGCTCGCTCTCTTCCCTGATGATCTTGGCGAACTCCTGCCTCTCGCCGTCTTCCACGTCGTTATAGGTCTCCAGTATCTCGCTGAAGGACCGTATGTTGGTGAGCGGCGTGCGGAGCTCGTGGGAGACGGAGGAGACGAACCAGTCCTTCATCGCATCAAGCTGCAGAAGCTCCTGGTTGGCGGCCGCCAGCTCATCCGCCCTCTTGCGCATCTCCCTCAGCAGACGGGCCTTCTCCAGAGCGACGGTAAGCTGATTTGTGGCGAGCTGGAGCTGACTGGCGAACTCGACCGATATCTGGTGGCGGCTGAAGACACCCAGAATGCCCAGCATCCCGAAGCTCATGCGAAGCGGCACGGCGGCAAAGGATTGCATGCCCGAAGCGGCCAGCCACTTCCAGCCCCAGGCCAAGCCCTTGCCGGTCAGGTTGTGATGGATGGGAACGCTGCCGTCCTCAAAGCACGCAGCGCACAGCGGATTGCTCGGCCGCATGACCCGCATTGGGGGCGGCAGACCGAAGCTGTGTCCCGCCTGCGTCACCAGCACCAGGGGACCGCGCGTCTCGTAGCGCGTGGCGGACTTGGAGCCGTCAGAGCGAACGAAAGCCCGGTCCAGCCAAAGCCATGCGCCGTCAACGGGTTCCAGCATCTTGTAGAGCTGGCTCGTGAAGGCGCGCGTGGTGTCCTTTATCTCCAGCTTCTGACTGACCTCGTAGCTGATCTGATGGAAGGCGCTGAGTTGATCGAGAAGCGCACTCAGATTGCGGTTGGTTTCTTCGAGCGCGTTGGTCCGGGAGTGAACGATGCGGTTGAGGCGCTCGGCACGGGTGACGATCTCGTAAGCGAAGGCCGTCATCACGATCGCCCAACCGAAGCCGAATAGCATGAGCATCGGACTCATCCCCCGCAGTCGCCACATCAGGAGGATCAGGCCGAAGCAGACCACGCCCACGGTGGCCACGTAGAAGAAACGGGTCTGCAAGATGTTTGACTGCCGGGCCATCCGTCAGCTACCTCGCTGCGGAATCTGCACCCACCCGGGCCGCCAGCACCGTCATGTCGTCCATGAGCGGCGCGCTGCCGGTGTGGCGACAGGCGGCGTTCACAACGGCCTCCGCGAGCTTCTGCGGAGAGGTCGTCAGGTTGTCCATAACTGCATCGCAGACTCCCTGCGTGCCGAAGCTCCTGCCGTCGGAGTCCATTGCCTCGATAAGGCCGTCGGTGTAGAGACAGAGCGAGTCCCCCGGATCCAGGCTCATTCGTCCTTCCTCGAACTCGGAGTCCTCCGTAATGCCCAGGAGCATGCCTTCCGTGTCCAGCCAGATGTGTCCGCCGTCCCTCACCAGCAACGGCTTGGGGTGGCCGGCCCGGCAGTAAGACATTTCGCCCTCGCCGAAATCGACCACGGCGAAGAAAGCGCTGATGAACAGTTCGGACCTGACCAGATCCGTGAACAGCGTTGTGTTCGCCATGGCCAGAAGCTCGTCGGCACGGCGCAGGCTCATCGTCTCACTGCGAATCACGCTGCGGAAAGCCGTCGCCATAAGCGCGGCGCCCAGGTCGTGTCCCGACACGTCCGCCACCACCAGGTTCAGCCGGTCGCCCTTCGTCCAATAGTCGAACAGGTCACCGCCGACGTGCCTCGCAGGTCGGCACAGCCCGCCGGCCTCGACCGAGCCCGCGCTGACCGGGGCGTCGGGCAGAAGACGCAGTTGTATGCGTGCGGCAAGCTCAAGCTCATGCTCAAGTCTCTGCCGTTGCCGCTCGGCGTTGATCAGCCGGCAGTTATGGATCTGCGTGGCCGTGGTCGCGGCGACGGCGCTGACCAGCTTCTGGTCGCTCGCGGTGAACATGCTTCCTCCCCGCTTCCGGGTAAGGTTGAAAACCCCGACAACCTTGCCCTCCTCGCCCGATCCAGACGTGATCTTAAGCGGCACGCTCAGGAAGCAGTTCGACTCGCGCAGTTCTCGAACGTTCAGGGATTCGGCCGGCATCGGGTCGCCCGCGTTGACGATGATGCCGTGGCCGCTCTCGAAAACCTTGCCGCTGATACGCTCGCCGGGCCGCACGCTGATATCGTCGGCAATCTCCTCCGGCAGCCCCACCGCCGCCCGTATGCGCAGTTCGCCGCTGTCCGGATCGCTGACCATTATGGACGCCCGCTCGCAGTCCATCAGCCAGGCGGCCTCCTCCACGACGAAGGCGCATATCTGGTCTTCGTCCAGCAGCGCACCCACGCGGCTGCTCATCTCGTAAAGGAAATTCAGCTCTTCGTAGCGGTCGGCAAGCTCGGCAGATAGGCTGGCCAGGTCCTGCTCCGCCGTCAGAATCCTGCTCACCATTTCAGCCGCCGCCTCCGTTGCGCGCCGCGAGCCTGGTGAGTCCTCCGGCGATGAAACTACCCAACCGGTGCGGCGACCGGCCAGGCGCAACGGGCACCGGGCATATGCAGAAGGCGGAGCATCGGATTCACGGGCAAAATCCAGTTTCGCGCCCGTCAGATCGCAGAACCTGTCCAGATGATGGCGATATTCCTCCGGGTCGAGTTCGGCCGGAGCCACACCTCGCATCTGCCTGCTGTCCCAGAAAACCCGAGCCATCGACCTCCACCCTCGTCCTTTGCATTAGAGCGCACCGCAACCAGGTGCGGCCGCGTTGATCCGTCAGGATTATATGATAGGTCCGAAGGCCAAGGCCAGTTTCCTTTGCGACTTTCCACGGGTTGGAATAGGCTTTGTCCGCTGGATACGCCCGTGCCAGAGAGGAACTAAAGACAATGGCTCCGAAGAACCGTTCGGAGGATGGCATCGCTGGAATGACGTCTCGCGAGCGGCTCCTGGCGGCCGCTGCCGGCAGGCGATGCGACCGCGTGCCGGTTTCCCCGTTCGGATTCGGGCGACTGGATCCTTCCGGCCAATGGGCCCAAAGGCTGGTCGGCGAGTGCGATTGCTTCCTCACCGTATCGGTCTGCAGAGGAATCTTTCAGGGCCAAAACGCCGTCCAGGAGACGCGCACGGAAGGCGACTACACCCACGTCACAACGCACACGCCGCAAGGCGACCTCACGCGTGTGATCAAACGAACCGAACAGGCCCGACACACGGTCACGTTCCCCTGCCGGAGACCGCGGGACCTGGAGAAGCTGCTATCGATCGAGTGGGCCCTGCCGCCCATGGACGGCGATGCCTTTCTGAATGCGTGCGCTACATACGGGGAAGAGGCCCTTGTCCTGGCCGAGTGGCCGGATGCTGTCTGCATGCCTGCGGAATGGTTGAGCCCCGTCGATTTCTGCCTGCTCTGGGCCGACGAGCCGGATCTGATGCGCGCTGCGGTGGCGGAGGCGGCCCGCCGTCTGCAAGTCGCCGCTTCAGCGGCCGCAGCGAACGGAGTCGACGGCTTCCGCATTATCGGCGCAGAGTACGCCACCACCCAGCTCGGACCGGCCGCGTTCCGCGAACTCGTCGTGGAACACGACCGGGAACTCGTGGCGCAGATGCACGCAGACGGCGCAGTCGTCTATTACCACATGCACGGGCCTGTGATGGCTTACCTTGATGACGTGGCCCGAATCGACGTTGACTTCCTGGACCCGATAGAGATGCCGCCGTACGGCGATGCGGATCTGTCCCGCGCCGCCGAGGTCATCGACGGGCGGTTCTGCGTCGTGGGGACGTTCGACGACATGGAAATGCTGGAGAAATGGCCGCTGGACCGAGTGGTGGGCGAAGCGGCGAAACGGCTTGCCGAGTTCGGCACGCGGAGCATCTGCCTGGGCGGATCGGCCAGCGGCACGTACACGGAACGAGCGGCCGCCGCGTTCTGTGCAATGGCGAAGATGGCGCGGGACGGTTAGAATCGTGGGCGGCGCACGGCAGATGACACTGAGCGGGAGGATGGGGCCTTGGCACGCATTCATCACGGCAAGCGAAGCACGCTCCTGATAGTTCTGCTGACAGCCGCATTGGGGCTTCTGGCACCGACAGTCATTGGCACCTCGGCCGGCGACCAGGCCAGGGAGAAGTTCTACTTCCTCGGACCGAACCTCTTCCCTTTCGAGCAGGGCATCGTGGGGCTGATCCCCTACGACCTGAACGGCGACGAGCGAACTGATCTGGTGCTGCTGGACAACAGGGCGAGCAAGTTCCGCTTGCTGCTTCAGCCCGATCCGGACGATCAGGATGAGGAACCCGAGGAAGAGCTCGATGTGAACGAGCTGCCCGAAGATCGGTTGCTGAACAAGGAAGAGGTGCGCATCGACAGCCAGGTTCTCGCCTACACCGTCGCGCCGATTGGTGGCGCGCAGGCGGCTCTGGTCTCCTTCACGGAGAACAAAGAGCTCACCGTGCATCGACGAACCGATTCCGGTCAATGGGAGACCGGGCAGCGGTTCCTGCTGGATCTGGAATCGGCGTTCTGCGGCGGGCTGGAGAGCGCTGACCTGGACGGCAACGGGCTCGAAGACATCCTGGTGCTGACGCAGAACAGCCTCCTTGTCTTCTTCCAGGACAATGACGGCAAACTGGCCGAGCCGCGTGAGTTCCCCGTCGCGATCGAGAACTCGCGCGACCTGGTGCTCGGCGACGTGGACGGCGACGGTCGGCAGGATATAACCTACCGCGCCCCGACCACGCGATACCCGCTGCGCATACGGCTCGCCGGACCCGACGGCACGCCGGGGCCGGAACGCCGGTTCCGCATGCCGCCACTGCGGGAACTGACGATGGGCGACTGCACCGGCGCTGGAAGGATGGAGATGGCCGTGATTGAGGCCACCACCAACCGCATCAAGATCCTCCGGTGGGAGAGCCTGCATGAATCGGAGCAGGCCGAGCCCGACGAAGGCTCGCTGATGCTCATTCCCTACCCGCAGGGCAAGAAGACCCGGCGCCGCGATCACGCCGTTGCCGACATCAACGGCGACGGTCTCCCGGACGTCGTCGTCACCCAGCCCGGCTCCGCCCGCATCGGCCTGATGCTGGCCCGCCGCGACAGCGGCCTGCAGCCGGTCGAGAGCTTCCCCGCCCTGCAGGGCGAGTTCGCCATTGCCGCCGTGCCGCTGGAGGACCGGCCCGCCGAGATCCTTATGTGCAGCCAGGAAGAGGACTTCCTCGGCGTCAGCGTCTACGATTCCACTGCCGGTCGGCTCGACTACCCGCACCCGATCGACGTCGCGGGCACTCCGTGCGCCGTGGCCGCCGTCGGTAGTCGGGGCTCTGCCCCCGCGCTCGCGTACTGCGTCGTGCTGCGCGAGGAGGACGAGGCCAGCTCAAAGGACGCCTACGCCATCGTCACCCTCCACCGCCTTGAAGACGGCTACCACGAGATCCGGCGCCAGAACCTGCCCGACCTCAAGAAGACCCAGCAGCTCGTGGCCCTCGACGCGAACGGCAACGGCCTGTGCGACCTTCTCGCCTTCCCGGATTACGGCTCGCCCGAGCTGCTCGTGCAGTCATCCGACGGCACGTTCCGCTCCGCCGGCTCGATGCCCGACTTCCAGCAGCAGATGCTTCGCGACCTGAAACCCGCCGCTGTCGCTTCAGCGCCGTCGAGCGAGGGTGAATCGCCGGCGCTGTTCCTGGCGCTTGGCAACCTGATCCGCGTCGCGCGCTTCGAGGAAGACCAGCTTGTCGTGCTCGACCAGTTCAGCAACGCCAGCGGCCGCGCATCCTACGCCGCCATCTGCCCCGCCGACCTGGACGGCGACGGCGCCGCCGAGATACTCGCCATCGACGATACCGCCAAGTGGCTCTCGGTGCTGGCCCGCGATGAGAAGGGCGTTTACGCCGCCACCGACAACATCGAGGTCGGCCAGTTCGAGTTCATCGGCCTGCACGTCGCCGACGTCGACGGATCCGGTTCGCGCGAAGTGCTGCTGGTCGGGCGCGACAAGCTCGGTGTCCTCTCGCTGGACAAAGCGACCTTCAAACTCGAGGAAGTCGCCGTCATCGAGACCGAGCAGGACGACGCCGCGTACGGGCAGGTCGTCGTCTGCGACCTGAACGGCGACGGCAAGAACGAGCTCCTTCTCAACGATGTCAAAGAGCACCACTTGGAGGTCCTCTACCGCGTGCCCGGACCGCAATGGAAGCCCGGCATGCGCTTCAAGGTCTTCGAGGAGCGCCGCTTCGAGGGGCGTGGCGCGCCGACGCCCGAGCCGCGCCAGGTTGTCGCCGCCGAGCTCACCGGCGACGGCCTTACCGACATCGCCATCATCTGCCACGATCGCTGCATCGTCTACCCCCAGCAGGGCCCCGACGACTGATCCCGTGCCCTCACGCCCGCGGGTGCGCCTTGTCGTAGGTCTTCTTCAGGTGCTCGTGCGACAGGTGCGTGTAGATCTGCGTCGTGCTCAAATTCTCGTGCCCCAGCAGCTCCTGCACGCAACGCAGGTCCGCCCCGTTCGTCAGCATGTGCGTTGCGAAGCTGTGCCGCAGCGAATGCGGCGACGTCTCCGGGTTCAGCCCCGCCGCCACGGCGTGCTTCTCCACCATCCGCCGCACGCTGCGCGTCGTCAGCCGTCGCCCGAACTGCGCATTGACGAACACCGCATTGGCATCGTGCCGCTCGGGGCCGCCCTGCCACCGCTCCAGGTAATCGCGCACGGCGTCCCTCGCGCACCGCCCCATCGGCACAATGCGCTCCTTCTTGCCCTTGCCCCGCGCCATCACCATCCCCGACGCCAGGTCCACGTCGCCGTGGTTCAGTCCCACCAGCTCCCCCACGCGCAGTCCCGCGCCGTAGAGCGTCTCCATCATCGCCAGATCCCGCCGGCCCGCCCACGTCGACGCATCCGGCGCCTGCAGCAGCCGCTCCACTTCCGCCACCGTCAGGAAGTTCGGCAGCTTCTGCTCACGCCGAGGCGAGCGCAGCGCCGACATCGGGTTCGTCTCCTTGACGCCGCGCTGCAGCAGATGCCGGTAAAACGCCCTCACCGACGCGGTCCGTCGCGCCACCGTCGAACGCGCCAGCCCGTTGAGTTGCAGCTCCGCCAGGAACCCGCGCACGTCGTGCACCGTCGCGTCCTCCATCGCCTTGCCCTCGGCGTCCAGGAACTCCGCGAACATGCGCAGATCCGTCCCGTAGGCGCGGAGAGTGTTCTCCGAGTAGCCTTTCTGGACGGCCAGCCGGTGCAGGAAATCGTCGATCAGCGCGCTCATGGTCTCACCTCGCATGGTATTGCGGCGGCGAAGCGGAGTTCAAGCCGATATCCGCCCGGGACCGCACCCAAATCGCGACTCCGGCGGACGCGCTGTACACGGTGCGACGTCGCCCTAACGTCCGAGCACGGTTGCTCCAGGTATCTTCCATAGAAGCTTTTATGACAAAATGGGTTCGTTTCGCAACGGGCCCTCCTCCGCACCTCTGCCTCGCCCGCAGTCGATCGGACCAGTCCTTGACCCAGGCCCTGGCCGACGCTGTGACCCGGCCAGGGATCGGCCGTCTGCGGGTCAACGGGCGGCCGGCCGGCGGCCGTCAGGCGGTCGGCAGCGGTCAGGAAGCGGACACATCCGGGCCTTCGACGGCCACGAACGGACACCCGCAGGCTGTGGCAGCGCAGCCCGCTATCGCCGAGTCCGATCCGACGCCTCGCGATACAGTGGCCCATCGTACCGCCCCTCACGTCTATCGCCTATGGATTCTGGCTGCCTCACATGGTCCCATTTCGGACTGCGGTGGCTCGCCACCGCTTTGCCGTTAGCGAAGCTCGCTTCGCTTGCGCGCACGGGCCCAGAAGGCCCGCGCATGGGCCGTCCGTCGCACCACCCGTACGCGGGGCCATTATAGGCGTCTTTCCGGATCGTGTGTCCGTTATGGGTGCTCGTGTACCCTCATGGACTGCAATGGGTGCCGGGTTTCGTATGCTCGGGACCGTGGAGTAGGCCCGTCGGTTCGGGACTCTCCCAAGCCGCACACGCGGGGCCGCGCTCGTGCACCCTTGTTGCCCTCAATGGGTGCTCGAATTGGTCTTGGTTACACCATGCTCTTGTGGGTCTTCTCGGCGGCGCTGCCAGATCGCGCCATGAATCGCCCCTGCCGGGGCTCTCTGTGGGAGAGTCGCCTTCTCCCCAGGGCTTGCCAGCTCGCGTCACCGCGAGCCGTCTTCACCCTCGGCTAATACTGAGACGCCCGCTCCGCGGGCTTAGGGCCGTCGCTGACCTTCTTGATTTCGACTGCCTGTTGCCCGACAATGCCGTGCAGAGGAGAACTGATGTCAGACACTCGAACTACCGCAACCGTCGACGATGCCCTGATCGAGGAGATCGTCCGGCGGGTTCTCTCGGTGACGAGCCCGGAGAGGATCATCCTGTTCGGCTCGGCGGCCACGGGCACGATGACGCCGGACAGCGACATGGACCTGCTGATTGTGGAGCCTGATCCAAAGACGCCGCGCCGGGAAAGCGTGGAGGTCGGGGACGCACTGCGCGGCCTGGGAGTCCCGTTCGACGTGCTGGTGATTTCCACCGAGTGGTTCGAGGCCAGCAAGGACGTCATCGGCGGCATCGCCTACCCCGCCCACAGATACGGCAAAGTGATCTATGAAGCCGCGTGAGGAACAGGTTCGCCTGCGCTTGGTTCGACAATGGGTCCGGAAGGCAGATCAGGACCTCCGCGCCGCCGAATCGCTCCTGGCCGATGATCTGCTCTACCCCTCCTGTTTCCATTCCCAGCAAGCCGCCGAGAAATACCTCAAGGCGCTTCTGACATGGCACGCGGTGGAGTTCCCCAAGACCCACGTGATTGGCGAGCTGCTGGACCTGCTGTCAACGGTGGATGCGGACCTGACCGACGGCCTTTCGGAGGCGACCGTCCTGAATCCCTACGCCGTCGAGGCCCGATACCCCAGCGATCTGCCGGAGCCAGACCTCCAGGAAGCGAGGCTCGCACAAGCCTTGGCTCAGACTGTTCGCGATGTTGCGTTGGAGAGACTGCCTTCCTCCGGTTGAACGCCCCTGCAGCTTCTCCGTACGGCGAGGATTCTGCCTTGATTTCGGGGATGGCCGGCACATAATGGAGCAGCAAAACGCGCATGTGGCGCGCACTAGGCTGAGTCCTGCGCGCAACTGATGACCATTCGGGAGTTATTCTGCACACGAAAGGAATACTCCCTCGCGCGATGGCGTGGAAAAGGGTGGTGGGGGCTCGGATCCGTAGACCATGTTCACGAGTAAAGGCAATGAAGACAACCACCAGCATCATCATGGCCGGCGCCTGCATCGGCGTCGGCCTGGCCGCCGGACTCGCCGTCCCGCGCGCGCGCTTGGACCAGCGCGAAGCCGTGGCTCAGTTGGCGGGCATCGTCTCACGGAACGCGACCGCCATTGCGGACCTGGCCGAGAACACCGCCGGCGCGCTCGCAGACATCGAGGCGCATTCGGACCTTCGCGATGCCTCCGGTGCGATTCCCACCTTGCACGATAACGCGATGCGACTTCGCCTTAACGCCATCGCGAAGAAAGTCGGTGAGCTACCCCTTCCGCAGTTTTCTGGCTGGGGTATTCCCGGCGTCTACCGGCTCGATTGTCAAGCGGCGCGCGGGTTCAAGTTTATCGCCACCGTGCGACTTGAGCGGGATGGGGGCATCACCGTTATTGATGGCGATGACTCCTGGAATGGAACGTGGCTTGTCACGAACCTCGGGCTCGTTCTGGCGAGGGAAGACGGCCGAATAGTGACACTCAACGCCTACACGCCGGCGGGGCTGTTCTACGAAATGACCGAGCAGGACGGCTGCGCTCACCGTCTTTTGCCCAGGACGGATGTGGCTCCATGGTAACGAAGCCGGTAACAGAACCCCGTTTTTCGTGCCGGATGTTGTGTATGTGCCACCGGGCCGAACGCGGCAAGGCGCGCGCTGCGTGGCCCTTACGTCCGAACGGCCCTCTCGCGCCGTTACTGCGAAACAGGCCGCGTCGGACTGTCGATCCGAAGGTTGAAAGGTAATAGCTGAGATGCCTGACAAGCGGCACGGGAATGGGGACGTCAGAATCAACGCCACGCACGAACGTGGCTGCAGCCGAGGGCGCACGTTGCGTTGCTCCCTCGGCGTAATGAGCGGGTGACGCCCCGTCGGCTACAATGGCGGCTCTGAATGAGGCTGAACCGACGGCCATCTCGTGGAGGGCGGGCGATGAAGTGTGAGGGACGGGTGGCGCTGGTGACGGGTGCGGCAGGTGGCGGCATGGGCCGGAGCATTGCCCTGACGCTGGCCCGCGAGGGGGCGAAGGTCGCCGTGAACTACCGCAACAGTGCGCAGAGCGCCGAGGCGATCGTGGATCACATCAAGGCCGGTGGGGGCGATGCCGTCGCCGTCCGAGCGGACGTGTTCCAGGCCAACGACTGCCGTCGGCTGGTCGAGGAGACCGTCGCCGCGCTGTGCGAGGTCGACATCTGCATCGTGAACCCCGGAGCCGGCTGGAACCCGTCGCCGCCGGAGGATCTGGACGCGGCGGCGGCGCTGGAGGACGTGCAGCGCGAGCTGGCGCCGCTCTACCACCTGATACCGTTGGTGCTCCCCGGCATGTACGAACGCCGCTGGGGGCGGATCGTCGCCCTTTCCCTGCGGCGGCCGTACGACTCCCCCGCGTATGCCTACAACGTCGCCAAGACAGCCCGGGCGAGCGCGCTGCGCCTCGCCCGCGGCCGGGCGTGGCGCCACGGCGTCACGATGAACGCCATAGGCCCGGGTCCCGTCGCCGCCATCGATAACCTGGAGGAAGCCGTCGAGCAGTGCGCCCACGGCCCGGCATGGCGGGACCGTGCCGACGTCTCGCCGCAGGACATCGCCGAGGGCGTGGCATTCCTCTGCTCGGATGCCGGTCGCTTCGTCTCCGGCTGCGAGTTGGAGTACTGGGAGACCCCTCCGGCCCCCCGAGAAAAGTGACGCCCGCCGGACGCGCTTGACGTCGGCGCCGCCAGATGGTTTACTGCGCGCCCTCACCTATCGGAGACCCCCATGCAGACATTCAGCCGCGACCACATTGCATCCCACTGCGTCGGCGCGGTATGGCCCGAGTTCCTGGGCAGCGTCGACCTGGGCGAATCGTTCGTGGTGCAGACGAACGCCTTCAACGACGCGAACGGGCCGATCAGCGTGCGCGAGATCCAGGCCGGCGACGCCCTTGCCGTGCACGTCGAGCGGATCGAAATGACGGGCCCCTACCGCGCCTGCGTCGGGGGACCGTTCATCGTCGGGCCGGAGATCGAGCTGGAGTACCGCGACGGCGAGTTCGTCTGGCCGGAGCACTTCCGACTTCCCGCAGCGCCATCCGTCGGCAACGTGGCCGTGCTGCCGGAACCGACCGACGAGATCATGGAAATGTCGCGCGAGATGAACTACGGCGGGCGGCGATGGCCCAACGAGCGCGGATGGCGCCGCGTGGTGAACGATCCGCGGGACAAGCACTGCCACCAGGACTGCCGCGCACTGGGGCCGGGAGCCGTCGTGCACATGAGGGCGCAGGTGGACGGGGCCGGCGTGTGCGTTGCGGACGTGCACGGCTACATCGGCCAGGGCGAGATGGGATTCGCCGGCATCGAGGTCGCGGCCGACGTGCGGGTGCGCGTGGAGCGATCCGAGGGCTGGCTGGTGGACTGGCCGCTGATCGAAACGGCCGACGAGATCATGGTGTTCTCCTCCTACTCCGCCGCCTACGTGCATCGGCCCGTTCTGCGCTACGTGGACGTGGTCCGCAACGCGTATCGGAGCATGGTGAAGGTGGTCGCGGACCGGATCGGGGGGAGCTTCGAGGACGCGAACACGATCGTCGCGACGGCGGTGGACGTCCGCAACTGCGCGCTCTACGGGCTGCGGGGCTTCATCTCGGACGAGAAGAGCCCGGAGACCAGCGAGATCGCCGTGGTGGCCGCGCTGCCGAAAGCGGTGTTCGGACCGTGAGGGCATCTGCGCGGCGGCCGAAAAGGGTTGATCAGGAGATACAACGGAAGTACAATATGATCACCCCCGCGGTCCGAACAGGAGAGCACACCATGGTCAAGACGCTTACGAAACACGGCAACAGCTACGCGCTCATCATCGACAAACCGATCCTGGAACTGCTCAGGATAGGGCCCGACACACCCATCGAGATACGGACGGACGGGAACGTCCTTGTACTGGCCCCTCGGCGCGACCCGGAACGCCGTGCGGAACTGGACCGGATCCTTGAAGAAACGAACGAGCAGTTCGGACGCGCCCTGAAGAACCTGGCGAAATAGCCCGAGGCCGGATTCGGACCTTGATGGGCACAGAGTCGGCGGCCCGGCATCCCGCCCCGCACTGGCGGGGGCGGTTCGCCCTGTGTACACTGAGAGTAGTGGGCTTACATATTCGTTTCACAGGGGGACAGGAGAATGCTGAGGAAAACGGCCGTTGCCGTTGCTCTGTTGACGCTCGGGATCGCCGCGGCCTACGCCGCCGGTTCCATGCCCAGGACGCTGCAGCCCGGCGACAAGGCGCCCGCCTTCGAGCTGTTCGGCGTCGACTACAAGTATCACTCGCTGGAGCAGTACAAGGACGCCGCCGCGCGCGTGCTGGTGTTCACGTGCAACCACTGCCCCGTGGCGCAGTCCTACGAGGACAAGCTCGTCGCGCTGGCCAAGGAGTACCAGCCCAAGGGCTTCCAGTTCATCGCCATCAACACGAACCCGGCGGACATGGTGGCGGAGGACGGCTTCCCGCAGATGATCGAGCGCGCGAAGAAGAAGGGGCTGCCGTATCCCTACGTCTACGACGAGACGCAGAAGACCTCGAAGGCTTACGGCGCGCGCGTGACGCCGCACATCTTCGTGGTCGGCCCCGAAGGCAAGATCGTCTACGAGGGCGCGATCGACAACCGCCACGAGGAGCCGCGCTATCTGGCGAACGCGCTGGACGCGATTCTGGCCGGCGAGGAGATCTCGCGCGCGGCGACGACCGAGTTCGGCTGCTCGGTGAAGTACCGTCCCGAGCCCGACGAGAAGGAGGACGAGTAGACCGTGGCGCGCAGGCACATGATGTATGCCGGCGCGGTCACCGCGGTGTGCGCAGCGGCGCTGCTCGCCTGCACGGCGGGATGTTCGCGCGAGGAGGAGCAGCCGCAGGCCGAGCCTTCACGTCCGGCGAGCACGGCGCGGGCCGAGCAACCCGAGCCGGTACGCGTTGAGACGGTGGACCTGGAGGGACTGCGGGCGATCGTTCAGGAGCATGCCGGCGACGTGGTGCTGGTGGATTTCTGGGCGACCTGGTGCGCGCCGTGCGTCGAAGCATTCCCGAAGGTGATGCGCTGGCAGGAGGACTACGGGCCGCGCGGATTCCGCGTGATCAGCGTGAGCGTCGACTTCGCGGACGCCCACGAGACGGTGGTCGAGTTCCTGACCGAGCGGCATCCGCCGTTCGCCGCCTACCGGCTGCAGGTCGAGAACTTCGACGAGTTCGTGCGGGACTTCGCACCGGAATGGGGCGGCGGCGTGCCGGCGGCGGTCGTCTTCGACCGCTCCGGCGAGCGTCGTCGCGTATTCCAGGGCGCCTCCGCGACCGAGGACGCCGAGGCGCTGGTGGAATCGCTCCTGGACGAGGAGCCGCCCACCGTCACCAGGTGATCATCAGGATCCCGCTTATGCCGGTCAGTTCCATGTAGCTGCCGAGAGCGTCGCTCCTGCGCTGCGGCTCGCGGAAGTCGCCGTTGATGAACGGCCAGTGTGGATCGTGTAGGAAGCGCACGCCCTCCTCGGCGCCGGTCTCGGGGTAGAACCTGACCGTGGCGTCCTCCAGACCCATGATTTCCACGCGGCGCTCCACGCCGATCTCGGTGGACGGCATGTCGCGGCAGGAGATAACCGCATCGGCCTCCTGCTCGACGAAGACTCGGCACTCCCGGTGCCACGCCGTGGGCAGCGTGTAGCGGGCCCGGCCGCCGCGCAGGACCGTGTTCAGGCCCTGCAGAAGCGGCGCCCCCTGCGGCATGCGCAGGCTGAGCGACACCGTCGGGTCGGGGCTGTGGCCACTGAAGAAGAACGCGTTGCGGTGCCGGGCGATGCAGAACATGGGGTCGGGCTGGCGGGCATTCTCCTTCTCGACGCCGAACTCGATGCCGAAGGTCTGAAGCGCCCAGCGCATGAGAACCGGCGCCGGGAAGCATACTTCGGGCGGCAGTGGCACCAGCAGGTGACCGCCGGTCTCTTCCGGATCGCACGCAACGGTGCCGCGAACCCAGGTCAGCGTGCCGTCGCCCGGGGCCGCGGTGGCGGCCGCAGCCCGGCGCGCGTCATCCTGAACCACGGGTACGAGGACGTGCGCCGCGTCGTCAGCGGCAGCGCGTACGCCGCCGGCGGAGAAGGTGCCGTAGTGTTGAAGCTTGGGGGCGTACTCGCCGCATCGGGTCGAGTCAGCCCGGAGCTGCGACTCGATCTCGAACTCGCCGTCCAGCGGCTCCGCCAGAGACAAGTGCAGCGCGGACAGCGTCCGCTCCCCCGCCCCGGCCAGAGGTCCGTACAGCAGGACCTTGCCGCCCTTCTCCACGTGATCGAGAAGCAGCGACTCCCAATGCGAGTCTGCTTCGGGAACCGGACTGACCAGGATCGACTCCGCGAACAGATCGGGCCTGGCTTCCAGCGCAGGACCAATGCTGCGCGTGCTGACGACGGTGTTCAGCGGCAGTCCGCGTCCGACGGCGTCGCGCATGAACCAGTCACCGAAGAAGACCTCCTCCAGGCGCGGCGGGTCCCCGAAGGTCCAGTCGTGGTACTCGTCGAATGGATACACCCACACCAGCGGGCCCGGCGCGTCCGGCTCGTCCTTCTTGCCGGCCAGCACGTGGGGTATCACCTCGTTGGGCACCTGGTCCGGCATGCGGCCGTAGGAGTCATCGGCGGTCAGGAACAGCACGGCCGTGGGCGTGCGGACCTCGCCCTTCGGGTCGATGCGCGAGACGGCCAGCGGCATGTAGATGTCGTGCGGCTCGCGCTCGTAGCGGTCCAGCCACGGGCTGTTGAGCCACCACGGATCGTGTGTGTAGAAGCGGAACGGATAGGTTTCGCCGGGCACCTCGGCGACGTGCGACATCCAGCCGATCAGCTCCAGGCCGAAGTCGTGATTGATCGCCGCCCACGGAGAGTTCGGCGGCGGCTCCAAGTCGAAGCCGCCCTCGTAGATCTCGCGCAGGGGCACGGCATCCGAGGAGAGGTCCATGCCCGTCGATAGGTTCGTGCCGCGCGTCTCAATCGGGTAGCCGGGGCATTCGGCGCGGAACAGCTCCCAGAAGTCCAGGTTCTTCTCGCGCACCTCGTCGGTGCGATCGGCGGAGAAGCGCTTGCCGTCGAACAGCGCCCCCCGCAGCGCCCAGGTCTCCAGGCCGAAACCGAAGCCGTTGGAGAACCAGACGTAGTCGAACCCCAGGTCGCCGAGAAACTCGCGGCACTGGCGGCCGAAGAAGGTGCCGAACGGCGTGCCCTCCGGGATGCCGTCCGGGAATCCGGCGTATGCATCGGCGTCTGAGTTCAGGGAGGTGTAGCAGCAGACGAACGTGCTCTTGCCCATCGTCTCGCCGGCGCAGATCTCGGGGTGCCGTTCGTACTTGAACGAGGAGGCCGCGAACTCCGGACCGGGGTCGAACGTCTCCCCCACCCGGATCGGCCGTCCCGTGGCCAGACGCCCCTCTTCCTTGATGATCTCGACCAGCCTCTTCAGCCAGCCGAAGGTAAAGACCGGCGGATCTTCCATATAGAGGTACGGGTGAGCCCAGAGGCTCTTCCGCTCGGGATCATTGGGAACAGTCAGGGCCGGATTTGCGCTGCCGATATAGCGCGCCCACTCGAACGGCTCGTCCAGACGGCCCCGGTACTCGAGTACTTCCGAGCCGTCTGAGCACCAGAGCAGCACGGAGACGGTTTCGGCATGGACCAGGAGCTGGCGCCACTGCATGAACAGATGCCGGCAGACCTGCCGGGCGCGCGCCTCGGACGTGTCGGTGAACGGTTTCAGGCTCATCTCCAGCGTGATGTTGCGCCACAGCATGGTCGGCGTGCCTCGCTCACAATCGGGGGTTCCGGTCCTTCCGCGACCGGACTGGACGTTGCCGGGCTACGCTATCACTTGCCGCATCGGACTGCAAGGGCCCCCCGTCCGTGCGGGAAAGCCGTATTGAAGACACGGATGGCGAAGCATATAATTCGACAGTTGCATGGCCAACGCGAAAGGAGAGAACGATGCCCCGGAAGTCCATCAGCCGACGCGATTTCCTGAAGACCTGCGCCGCGGGAGCGGTCGTTGCCGCCGGATCCAGAGCGCTGGGCGCCGCGTCGGAGTCGGACACGCCGGCCCGCCGGCCCAACATTCTTCTGATCTACATAGACGACCTGGGCTGGAAGGACGTCGGCTACATGGGCTCTCTCTACTATGAGACCCCGAACGTAGACCGGCTGGCGAGCCAGGGCATCGTCCTCCACAGTGCCTACGCCAACGCTCCGAGCTGCGCGCCGAGCCGGGCGTGCATGCTGTCCGGCCAGTACGGGCCGCGGCACGGCGTGTACACCGTGGGCAGCGCGGAACGCGGGCCGGAACACCTGCGCAGGCTCATTCCCACACCCAACACAAGGCAATTGAGATCCGACATCGTCACCATGGCCGAGGCGCTCAAGGCATGCGGCTATCGCACAGGCCATATCGGCAAATGGCATCTGGGCAACGACCCGGAGTTGGGCCCCCATGCGCAGGGGTTCGACGTCAACATCGCCGGCAGCATCTCCGGAATGCCCAGGAGCTATTTTAGTCCTTACAACATGCCTCACCTGGAAGACGGGCCCGAAGGCGAGTACCTGACCGACCGCTTGACCGAGGAAGCCTGCCGCTTCATGGAGGAGAGCGGCGACGGCCCGTTCTTCCTCTATCTGCCGCATTACGCGGTCCACGTGCCACTTCAGGCGAAGCAGCGACTGATCGAGAAGTATGCCGCGAAAGAGCCGGACGGGGCGCACAACAACCCGACCTACGCCGCCATGATCGAGAGCATGGATCACGGCGTGGGCCGGCTGATGTCCAAGCTGGACGAACTGAGCATAGCCGACAATACATTGCTGGTGTTCTTCAGCGACAACGGCGGACAGTTGGGCATCACCGCCCAGCGCCCGTTGCGGGCCGGCAAGGGCTACCTGTACGAGGGCGGGATCCGGGTGCCAATGATCGTGCGCTGGCCGTCGGTGGTCCGACGCGGACAGAGCACGTGGACGCCCGTCATCGGGACCGACCTCTATCCCACCTTCCTGGACGCCGCGGGAGGGTCTCGGCCAGCGGGCCATCTCCTCGACGGTGTGAGTCTGCTGCCACTGCTGTCGGGAGAATCAAAGGAACTGCCGCGGGATGCGCTCTTCTGGCACTTCCCCTGCTACCTGCCCGGCGGCGGCGATTCCTTCAGGATCACGCCGTCCAGCGTCGTCCGGAAGGGAGACTGGAAGCTGACGGAACACTTCGAGGACGGGCGACTGGAGCTGTACAACCTGAGCGACGATCTGGGCGAAAGCCAAGACCTGGCCGCCGACATGACTGAGAAAGCGCGGGATCTCAAGCTCCTGCTTGACGCCTGGCATCGTGACACGGGAGCACGGATACCGACGCAGCCGAACCCGGCCTACAATCCCTCGTGAGCATCCGGCTCGGCGTGGGTGGATTCGCGCCTCAGGCGCTTTTCGCCGGCGGGCTCGGCCCACGGCCGAAGTTCAGATACTCCGCCGCCTTCGCCAGCCGTTTGCACGGTTTGCCGACATCCTTGACCGACGCGATGCGCGCCTCCTTACGACGCTCGAGGATGCGACGGACGGTGACGGGCCCCAAGCCCGGCCCGCGCAGCAACCGCCGCCGCGGCGCGCGGTTGACGTCCACGGGGAAGAACCCCGGATGCAGGTCGGCCCACGCCTGCTTCGGATCGCGAACCGCGGACAGGCGACCGCCCTCCTCGAACGGTATCTCTTCGCCGCGGAATCCGTACTTCCGCATCAGGAAATCGGCCTGGTAGAGACGGTGCTCGCGCGTCAGCAGCCCTTGCGCGTCCTCCCCGCCGACCCGCTCCCCCGGCAGATCCGGCTCGCCCAACCCGCGCTGGTAGGCGCTGAAGTAGACGCGATTGAGACCCAATCGGCTGTAGAGTCCGTAGGTGGCCTCGACGATCTGGGCGTCGGTCTCGTCCGCCGCCCCCACGACGAACTGCGTCATCTGGCGCACCCTCTCGAACCGGGAGCCCTTCGCGGTAAGGCGGCTGATCAGGCGCACCGACCGCACGATGTCGCGCTCGTAGTCCTTGGTGCCGGAGAGCGTTCGGAACGCCCGCCCGGTCGGCGCCTCCACGTTGAGCGACACGGTGTCTGCGACGGAAAGCGCCTCCTCGATGGCGGCGTCCGAAGAGCCGGGGATGACCTTGAGGTGGAGATACCCGTGGTAGTCCTCCCGTGACCTCAGGATTCGGGCCACACGCACCATGCGGTCCATCGTCGCGTCGGGGTTGCCGATCACGCCCGAGGAAAGGAACAGCCCGAAGACCTTCTTGCCGCGGTGGTAGTCCATGAAGGCGCGCGCGACGTCTTCCGCCTCCAGAGTGCATCGGCGAACGTCCCTGGCGGCGCGGAACGGACAGTAGCGGCAGTCGTTCACGCATGCGTTGGAGAGCAGCGTCTTCAGCATCACTGATGCCCCGCCGCGGGGGACGGAGGTGGGATAGACCCAGAGACCGTCGTCGGAGCGTTTGCGGTGGTCCACGCCGGACCGGGTCCCGCAGGCGCAGGAAAGGTCGTAGCGGGAGGCATCAGCGAGTACGGCCAGCTTCTCGTGCGCATCCATGCCTTCGCTCCCTGAGGTCTCGGCATCCGCGCACCATTATACACGTCACATGACGGCCATCAAAGCCATTTCTTCCGACGGAAGAACTCCAGCATCACCAGCGCCGTGACAATCATCACCAGCCACACGAGCGGGTAGGCCCACTTCCACTCCAGCTCGGGCATGTGCCGGAAGTTCATCCCGTAGACGCCGGCGATGAAGGTGAGCGGAATGAACAGGCTGGCCATGATGGTGAGTACCTTCATCACCTCGTTCATGCGGTTGCTGACGCTGGCCAGGTAGATGTCCAGCAGTCCGGAAACCATGTCGCGCAGCGTCTCCACGGTATCGATGATCTGCACGGAGTGGTCGTAGACGTCGCGCATGAAGACGCGCGTCGCCTCGTTCACCAGTTCGGAACCGTCCCGAATGAGGACGTTGACGGCATCGCGGAGCGGCCATATCGACCGGCGCAGCGATATCAGTTCGCGCTTGAGTCGATGGATTTCGTTGCGGTCCGACTCGTCCGGCTCGGCCATCACTTTGTCCTGCAGGTCCTCGACGCGGTCGCCCAGTTGCTCCAGAACCAGGAAGTAACCGTCCACGACGGCGTCCAGCAGCGCGTAGACGAGGTAGTCGGCGCCCATCTTGCGGATGCGGCCTTTGTCCCCGCGGATGCGTTCGCGGACGTTGTCGAAGACATCGCCCTGGCGCTCCTGGAAGGAGAGCACGCAGCCGGAGGCGAGAACCAGGCTCACCTGCTCGGCTTCCACCCGCTCCCCCGCCACGTCGTAGGACAGCATCTTCACGACCAGATAGAGGTAGTCGTCGTAGTCTTCGATCTTCGGGCGTTGACCGGTGTTGACGATGTCCTCCATCACCAGCGGATGGAGTCCCAGCAGTTCGCCCAGGTCCTCGATCACGTTTACCTCGTGCAGGCCGTTGACGTTAATCCAGGTGACGGTTGGCCTGCCCTTGAGGTCGCGGCACTCGTCTATGCCGGCGGCCCCCCTCTCCGAGAGCTCGGACTCAGTGTAGTCCAGGACCTCGATGGTGGCCTGCTCGAGCCTGCGTTCGCCGATATGCACCAGGGTGCCGGGCGGAAGGCCCGCCGCCCTCGATTCCTTGCGGATAGAATTCCTCATCGCCGTCTCTCCCGCTCGTGTGTCATCCACCTCCCCCTTCGTTCACGCCCTCCGGGTCCGACAGGTCAATGCCCATCTGCCGCTGGTACATGCGCCGGTACACGCCCGGCGTGGCCATCAGTTGGGTGTGTGTGCCCTTCTCGACGATGCCGCCCCTCTCCATCACCACCACCATGTCCGCATCCGTGCAGGTTGTAAGCCGTGACGTCGCCACCAGCACTGTCTTACCCGCCAGGACCTGTCGCACTCCTGCCCGGAGAGAGCGTTCGACATCTTCCTCGACGGTAGAATACGTATCGTCGATGGTCAATATGGCGGGATGGGTCAGGGCGGCCCTGGCAAAGCCCAGCCTGGCAAGCATCTCGGCATCCAGCTCCACTCCGCCGCGGCCCACGCGCGTCCGATAGCCTTTCGGCAGTCCCGCGGCAAAGTCGTGCAGCCCGAACGCGCGGGCGACCTTCTCTATCTCCTCGGGCGTCGCGTCCTGCCGCCCGTAGGCGATGTTCTCGGCGAGCGTGCCGGAGAAGACCTGGCAATCGCGGAGCACGTTGCCCACCGCTCGGCGGAGGCCGGTGACCGGCATGCGGCGGATGTCGACGCCGTCGATACACACGCGCCCGTCGGTCGGATCGTAGAGTCGTGTCAGCAGGGCCAGCACCGTGCTCTTGCCGCAGCCGGTGGGCCCAACGATGCAGACCGTAGAACCGGCCGGTATGGACAGGTACACGCCCGACACGGCAAAAAGCCCGCCTTCCTGATAGCGCAGGGAGGCGTTCTGAAAGAGCACGTCGCCCCGCAGCGCATCGGGCTGCTCGGGATCCTCCGCCTCGACCACCAGCGACGGCGCATCCAACACCGAGTAAAGCCGTGTCCCCAGCACCTGAAGCGTCTGGGCCACCGTCGTCATCCCGACCAACGCCCCTATCGGCACGAATAGCTGCGCCGTGACGCTGTGGAAGGCGAGGACCGTCCCGAGTTGCATGGAGCCGTTGCGGATGTTGATGAACCCCAGAGCGAGCACGGTCAGGGTGGCAACGCCCGTGATAAGTGTGGTGAGCGAGTTGAAGTACAAGTTCAGCCGCTGCTGCCGGCGCGTCAAGCGCAGGTTTTCGTCGACACGCCGCGCGAAATCGGCCGATTCCCTGCCCTCCTGGGCATAGTTCTTGATCGTAGTAACGTTGGACAGGCGCTCGACGACGAAGCCGTTCAGCGCCGCCGCCCTCGTCCTCATCTGCTCGGTGTTGCGCCTGATGCGCGGAAGGAACAGAAAACATGTCAGCCCGTAGAACGGAAGCGCGCCGAGGGCCACGAGAGTCATGGTTGGGTTCATGCGGAGCAGCAGCACCAACCCCAGCCCAAGCATGGCAATCTGCGTGCAGAAACCCACGAGCAGGTGCGTGATGTTGCCCGGCATACCGCCGACATCTTCCAGGGCACGCGTCATGAGCTGCCCCACCTGCTCGCGCGAGAAGGTGGCCATGTCCATGCCGGAGAGCTTCCGGTGCACACGCGTGCGGAACCGGAATATCATCCGGTGCACCGTGCGCGCATTGACCAGTTCGGATCCTCCGCTCATTCCGGTAACGACGACGTGGATGCCCATGCTGACCATAAGGAACACGACAAGCAGCCGGAGCTTCTCCGGCGTGGACATCGCCTCGGGCAGATCCGCCTCCTCGGCTGCAGCGCCGGCTTCCGGCCGGACTTCGTCCTCCTGCTGGGCCTGCGCGACCGTCTTCCTGGAGACCTGAAGCACGTCGTCGACCAGCCAACGCCCCAGCATGGCGAACGCATACGGCGTCGCGGAGACGATCAGGGCAATGACGAGCATCGTCGCCACGCCCTTCACGTGGCCCTTCAGCGCGTCCCTGATGAGTCTCAAAAGAAGTCGCAACTCATGCCTCCTTCGCGGGCGGCAGCCGGGCTTCGCCGTATTGCTGCGCGAACACTTCGCGGTAGAGCGCGCCGGGCCGGCAAAGCAGCTCGTGATGCACGCCCTGCTCCACCACCTTCCCGTCTTCCATGACCACCACCTGCCCGGCGTCCCTGGCCATGAGCACGCGGTGAACGATGATGATGCAGGTGCGTCCGGCCATGGCGTCGCGGATGGCCGCGTTGACCGTCTCGGCCGATTCGGTGTCCAGGGAAGCCGTCGCCTCGTCCACGATCAGGACGAGGGGGTCGGCGATCAGCGCTCTTGCCAGCCCGATCTTCTGGCGCACGCCGGTGGAGAGCTTCAGCCCGCCGGTGCCCACGCGCGTCTCGTATCCGGCTTTGAGTTCCGACACGAACTCGTCCAGCCCCAGCGCTTTGCTGACCTGGACCATCCGATCCTCCGAGACTTCGGGCCGCCCGTAGCACAGGTTCTCTCGGATGGTCCCGTCGAAGACGGCCGACTCCGGCAGCACCATCGCCAGCGCCTGCCGGTAGTCGCGCAGGCGATAATCGCGTATGTCCTTGCCGTCCACGGCGATGCGCCCTTCGTCAGGATCGTAGAAGCGCCTCAGCAGCATAGCCAGCGTGCTGCGTCCGGAGCCGGGCGTGCCCACCACGGCCACGTGGCTGCCGGCGCGCACGTCCAGGTGAATGTCGCGTAGGACCGGTCGCCCGCCGCCGTACTCGAAGGTGACGCCGTCCACGCGGATGTCGCCCAGCAGCGTCTCGACCGGCTCGGCTTCCGGTTTCTCCGTTATGGCGGGAGGTCTCTCCAGGATCTCGTTGATGCGGTCGATGGAAACCCCCACCTGGACGAACTGATTGGCCACGCCCGCGAAGCGCACCACGGGCCCCAGAATCTGAGTGGCGTACGCGCAGAACGCCACCACGTCGCCGTACCCCATGGAGCCGCGCAGAAAGTAGTAGCATCCGGCAACGTAAATCGCCGTGTTCCCCACCTTGTTCACGAAGGCGCATAGCTGGTTGTATGCCGTGCTGTAGGCGGAACCCTTTATCGCCGCGTTCATAACCTGCTTGGCTTGGGAGGAGAAGTGCGCGGCCTCCTGCTTCTCCTGCCCATAAGACTGTATCAGCTCGTGCGCGCTCAGCCGCTCCTGCAGCGTCGAGGAAACGTGGTCCATGTTGGAGCGCAGCACCGCCGTCGCGGTCTGGATGCGCTTGGCAAAGAACCGATAGTTCAGAAGATACGCGGGCAAAAGAGCGAAGGTCAGGAGCGAGAGCGGCACGCTGAGCTTCAGCATCACGGCCACGGCGAACGCAACGGCCACCGCGTCGGCGATCAGCGTGATGAGCCCACCCGTGACGACGGTGCTCACGGTGGCGACGTCGTTCATGAGGCGCTGCGAGATACCGCCGACGGGCATTTCGCCGTAGAAACGGAGCGACAGCCGCATCAGGTGACGGAAGATGCGCTTGCGGGTGCGGCCGATGATGGCGAGCCCGACCGTGTCCAGCGTGATGCTGTTCGCGATGTTGACGACCGATCTGAGCACCGGAACCGCCAGCAGCAACCCCACCACCAGCGGAAAGATGCCCCAGTTCCCCTCGCCGGCCACGTCGTTTATCAGGCGGCGCATAAGCAGGGGCGTGGCCATTCCTATGAGCGTCAGCCCGCCGGTGAGAGCCAGCGCCAGCAGCAGCTTGCCCGCGAACGGACGCAGGAACCTGATTACTTGCCTTATCCGTTGCACTATCTGGCGCAGTGGTTAGAGGATGATGTTCAAACAAATGCTAATGACGCATGGAGCGTGTGTCAAAAGCGCAGCCGGGCGGTTGCGGCATCTGTCCCGGGAGCGGTGCGGCGTCGTTCGCTAACAAAGGGCCGATCCGGTTAGTATAGTCGTGTTCTGTGGTCACGGGCCGAATCCCCTTCGGGCTCTGGCGAGGTGGTTCCGATGAGAGAAGAGCTTTTTGCGCGGAGCGAGTTCAACCCCCTTATTCAGGCGACCGACCTGCCCTACCAGGCGAACGCCGTGTTCAATGCCGGGGCAGTGGATCTCGGGGATGAAGTGCTGTTGCTGATGCGCGTGGAGAGCTGTTCGGGGCGGTCGCATCTCATCGTGGCCCGCAGCGCGGACGGCGTCACGAACTGGGAAGTGGAGGACCGGGCGCTCCTTCACTCGTCGCAGGGATGCCGGTACGAGACAAACGGGGTCGAGGATTGCCGCATCACCTACCTGGAAGAGCTCGAGGCATGGCTGATTGTCTACACCGCCTATTCGGAGTTCGGTCCGGGCGTCGCCATCGCGTCGACGAAGGACTTCAAGAGCGTGGACCGGCTTGGCCTGGTCCGGCCCCCGGACGACAAGAATGCGACGCTGTTCCCGACCAAGTTCGGCGGCGAGTACGCCATGCTCCATCGCCCGCCTGCCAGCGGCGGCAGCATATGGATCTCCTACTCCGATGACCTGGTCTACTGGGGCAAACCCCAGATGGTCCTTCACGCCCGGGGCGCGCCCTGGTGGGACGGCACGCGCGTGGGCGCCGGGCTGCCGCCCATCCGCATCGACCAGGGCTGGTTGCTCATCTACCACGGGGTCAAGGAATTGGCCAGCGCGCCCCTGTATCGGCTGGGCGGCGCCATCCTGGATGCGGAGGAGCCGGAGAAGGTTGTTGCCCGGTCGCGGCGCTGGCTGCTGGGCCCCCGCGAGCCGTACGAACGCACCGGCGACGCCGACAACGTGGTCTTCGCGTGCGGCGGCTTCGTGCGGGACGGCGATCTGTGGATGTACTATGGGGCAGGAGACTGCTCCATATGTCTTGCCCGGGCTCCCGTCGCGGGTATCATAGACGTGGTGTGCGAGGACCCTATCACCTGACAGGCGGCAGGTGCCGCGTTGGACGGGCGTCGCCATGGAACGCGCCGGGCGAAAAAAGGTGGCGGTTGTCGTGGCCCATCCGGACGACGAAACGCTGTGGGCGGGGGGCACGCTGCTGCTGCACCCGGAGTGGGAGTGCACCGTGGTGACTCTCTGCCGCGGAAGCGATGCCGACCGGGCGCCGCGCTTCGCACGGGCCGTGAAGGCGCTGGGGGCCAAGGGCCGCATGGCAGACCTGGATGACGGTCCGGAGCAGACGCCGCTTCAGGCAGAAACGGTGCGCGAGGCCGTCGTGGACCTGCTCCCGAAGGAGCGCTTCGACCTGCTGCTCACGCACGGCCCGAAGGGCGAATACACGCACCATCGCCGCCACGAGGAAGTGTCGGAAGCCGTCTCGACCCTTTGGAGGAATGGGTTACTCCTGGCGGACGAGATCCGCATGTTCGCGTACGAGGACGGCGGCGGAGCACAGTTGCCCCGTGCGCGGCCCGACGCGCACCTGGTGGCGGAGCTGCCGGCGGACGTCTGGCGGCGGAAATACGCGATCGTAACCGAAACCTATGGATTCGCCCCGGAGAGCTTCGAGGCTCGGACGACGCCCAGGACCGAAGCATTCTGGGTTTTCACGGACGCTGAAGACCTGGATCTCAGACTCAGGAGGCAAAGCCGATGAAGGTTCTGGTGCTCTACGACTACCCGCCCACGCCCGGCGGGCTGGCCACGCAAGGCGACCTCCTCTACCGCGGCCTCAAAGAGATCGGCGTGGACGCGCACGCCGTCCACTTCGAATCGGCCCAGGAAAAGGAATGGTACTACCGCTGGTTCGAGCCGGACGTGGTCCTCGGGGTGGGCTACTGGGGTCACACGCCGCACCTTGTTCTTCACCCGCAGCGCTACGGCGTGCAGCCGGTGCCCTGGCTGGTGGCGGACGGCTATATGGCCAACTACCAGGAGGTGTTCAACGCTCTGCCCCTGATACTGGTGACATCGACCTGGGTCAAGGAGGTCTACGTTCGGGACGGCCTGAACGCGGAGATTGTGGAGGTGCTGCCCGTCGGTTGCGACACCGACAAGTTCTGCCCGCGAGAGGCGACGAACCCACAGGTATCCTGCGTTCGTGAGGCGCTGGGCGTGAGCCCGGAGCAGATCATGATCCTGACCGTGGGCGGGGACGCCGCCTCCAAAGGCGCGCAGGAGGTCATGCAGGGACTGTCCATGATCGACACCCGTGCGCCCGACTGGAAGTACGTCTGCAAGGTCTGGCCCCAGCCGCGAACCGCGCAGCAGAACCTGCTGGACCTGCAGCTTGCCACGCATTTAGGCATAGAGAAAAACGTGGTCTACACCACCAGCGTCGTTTCGCGCAACTTCATGCCCTACCTGATGGCCGCCTGCGACATTTACGCAGCCCCGTCCCGGCTGGAGGGCTTCGGGATGCCGCAGGTGGAGGCCGGCGCCTGCGGGAAGCCGGTGCTGGGCATTAAGGCGATGGCCATGCTGGACACCCTGATCCACGGCGAGACGGCGTTCCTGGCCCGCATCGGACAGGAGATCCGCATCGGTGAGACGTTCCTGGGCGAGGAATCCGGCTACGAAGCCGGCCACCGGGTGGTGTTCGAGCCGCCACGCACCAGCGATTATCGCGCAAGCGTTCCCGAGATCGCCGATTACCTGCTGCAGCTGATGAACGATGGCGACCTACGGCGTCGCATGGGCGAGGCCGGCCGAAGGCGCGCCGTCGAGGTCTACGACTACCGCGTGGTGGCCCGCCGGTTCGTTGAGCTGATCGGCGACAGGCTGGGGGTCTCCTGAACCATGAGAAGAGACCTGTACGCCCCCGTAGAGGAGGCCAAGGGAGCCGCGCTCGACGTGCTGCGAAACAACGCCCGCGGGCCGTATCGCGGCCTGCCGCGGACGGCCGCCTGGGGCTATCCGGAACCCTACACCCGCGACCTGATGATCTCCGCGCTGGGCGTGACGGTAAGCGGCGACGAGGTGCTGATGGCGTCGCTGAGACGCGTGCTGGAGACACTCGCGCGCAATCAGACGCGGCTGGGCCACATGCCCGGTCTGGTGCACAACCCGGAGGACCTCGGCGCGAGCGACACCACGCCCCTCTTCCTCATCGGCCTGGCCGCCTACCGCCGCGCGTCCGGAGAGCCGGAGTTCCTGGGGGAAGCCGCCGCCAAAGCGCTGCAGTGGATGGACTACCAGAGCCCTGAGGATCGCGTGATCGTTGCCCAGCAGCCGACCAGCGACTGGCGCGACGAACAGTGGGTGCTCGGATACGGACTGTACGTCAACGCCCTGGTCTACGCGTTCCTGCGCCTCTACGGGCGCCACGAACGCGCCGACCTGCTGGGGCAGCTCATGAACCGATTCGCGGTGCAGGCCGGCAGCCGCCATCGCCACGTGCACGAGGGGCTGGTGCTGGCGCACAAGCCCTATTACGCGGCCTGGTCGTACAAAATCTACGCCGACGAGCGCCTGGACCTCTTGGGCAACAGCCTGGCGGTGCTCTCGGGCATAGCGTCGCGCACGCGCGCCCGGTCGCTGGTCGCATGGATCGAACGCGAATGCGAGGCGATGCGCGAGAGCGGCCGTCTGGAATCCGAGCTGCCGCCCAATTACTTCCCGTACATCCAGCGCGACCATCCGGACTGGCGGCCGCGTTACGAGCAATACAACCGCCCCGGCGAGTATCATAACGGCGGCGTCTGGCCGTTCATCTGCGGCTTCTACGTGGCCGCGACCGTCGCGGCGGACATGCACCGTATCGCCGAGCGGAACCTCGCCGCGTTGTCCCGTCTTGTGCATCACGCCCGGGACCCAAGACTGGAATACGGCTTCAACGAGTGGCACAGCGCGTTGGACGGCACGCCACGGGGCCAGGATTGGCAGACCTGGTCGGCCGCGATGTACCTGTACGCGGCCCGGTGCGTGGAGGAGCGGCGCACGCCGCTCTTCGACGAAGCCCGTTCGCACGCGAACGGCGAGAACTCATCCTCGAAATGAACGGAAGGTCGTCCCCGAAATGGTCAAGTTCTGGTTGTGTTTCCTCCCGCTCTTCGTTGCGGTGGATGCCATCGGCACGCTTCCGCTGTTCATGCACCTGACCCACGGACTGGACGGCCGGGACCGTCGGCGCGTGGTAGTCCAGTCCGTCCTCACGGCGGCGGCGGTGGCCGTCCTGTTCCTGCTGGTGGGCAAGCTCGTGCTGAGCTTCCTGGGGGTGAGCGTGCCCGACTTTCTCATCGCCGGCGGCATCCTGCTGTTCGCGATCTCGCTCTCGGACATGCTCGCGGCGGAGAAGCGCCGACGGAAGGTATCACTGGAGACCATCGGTGCGGTTCCGCTCGGGGTGCCGCTGATTGCGGGGCCGGCCGTTCTGACGACGCAGCTCGTGCTGCTGGACCAGCACGGTCCGCTGCCGACCGTGCTGGCCACCGTCATCAACATCGCCCTGGCGGGGATGGTCTTCGCGCTGGCCGGACCGATAAATCGCGTCCTGGGCCGTGCTGGCTCGAAGACGTTGTCTAAGCTGGCCAGCCTTCTGCTTGCCGCCATCGCCGTGAACATGATCCGCCGGGGGCTGACGGCCGCGTTCTTCACGCCGGAGATGCTCGGACTGGGCGGGCTGTAGGCATCACAGGGGCGCTCTATTTGACAAGCATGGGGCGGCCCTCTAACATCATGGAGTGAATCTCCGACTGCACCGTCCCCGCAGTTCCCCCAGCTACGCGAGCCGACAATGACCCCGCCAGAGAGACAAGACACAGGCAGCAGCGGCGCGGAAACCGGATCCGACGACGATTTCAGGATGCACTTCATCCGCCGCATCATCGAGGAGGACATCGCGGCCGGCAAGCACGGTGGCCGCGTGCACACCCGCTTCCCTCCCGAGCCGAACGGCTATATGCACATCGGCCATGCCAAGGCCATATGCATCAACTTCGGCCTGGCCGAGGACTACGACGGCCTGTGCAACCTGCGCATGGACGACACGAACCCGGTCAAGGAAGAGGCCGAGTACGTCGAGTTCATCAAGGAAGACGTGCACTGGCTGGGCTTCGACTGGGACGACCGCTTCTTCTACGCCTCCGACTACTTCGACCAGATGCACGAATACGCCTTGCAGTTGATCCGCCAGGGCGACGCCTACGTCTGCGACCTGAGCCCGGACGAGATGCGCGAGTACCGTGGTACGCCGACCGAGCCGGGGCGGAACAGCCCCTACCGCGATCGCTCGGTCGAGGAGAACCTGGACCTGTTCGAGCGGATGCGGGCCGGTGAGTTCGACGAGGGCAGTCGAACGCTGCGCGCCAAGATCGACATGGCCAGCCCGAACATCAGCCTGCGCGACCCGGTGATGTACCGCATCCTGAAGGTCGACCATCACCGCCAGGGCGACAAGTGGTGCATCTACCCGATGTACGACTTCGCCCACTGCCTTGAGGACAGCATCGAGCACATCACCCATTCGCTCTGCTCCATCGAGTTCGAGAACCAGCGGCCGCTTTACGACTGGTACCTGGGCCGTCTCGGCGTCTACCACCCGCAGCAGATCGAGTTCGCCCGGTTCAACCTGACCAACACCGTGATGAGCAAACGCTACCTGCGGCAACTGGTCGAGGAGGGGCACGTCAGCGGATGGGACGACCCGCGCCTGCCCACGCTCTGCGGGATGCGGCGTCGCGGCTACACGCCGGAGGCCATACGCGATTTCCTGGACCGAATCGGCGTCGCCAAGACCGAGAGCACCGTCGACATGGCCTTGCTGGAGAGCGTGCTGCGGGAGGACCTGAACCAGCGTTCGCCGCGCGTGATGGGCGTCGTCAACCCGCTGAAGGTGGTCATCACCAACTACCCCGAAGGCGAATCGGAGGAGCTGGAGGCGATCAACAACCCGGAGGACGCCTCCGCCGGGACGCGGATGGTACCGTTCTCGCGCACGCTCTACATCGAGCGCGACGACTTCATGGAGGAGCCGGTTCGCAAGTTCTACCGCCTGGCGCCGGGCCGCGAGGTGCGGCTGCGCTACGCATACTTCATCACGTGCGAGGACGTAGTGAAGGACCCCGATTCCAGCGAGGTCGTCGAGCTGCGCTGCACCTATGATCCCGCGACGCGGGGCGGAGACGCCCCGGACGGCCGCAAGGTGAAGGCCACACTCCATTGGGTCTCCGCGGAGCACGCCGTGGACGCCGAGGTGCGGCTCTACGACCGGTTGCTGCTGGACGAGCCCGAAGAGGGGGCGGCGGACGACTTCATCGTCCGGCTGAACCCGGACTCGCTCCAGGTGCTTGAAGGCTGCAAGGTGGAACCCGGCCTGGCAAACGCCGAGCCCGGCAGCCGCTGGCAGTTCGAGCGCATCGGGTATTTCTGCGTGGACCCGGACTCGGAGCCCGGCGCTCCCGTGTTCAACCGCACGGTCGCCCTCCGCGACAAGTGGGCGCGCATCCAGAAGGCTCGACGTCAGGGCAGGTAAGCGGCCAATGGCCAGCCGTCAGGACAGCGTCCACTGGCGCCGGTAGAGGTGCTCGTAGACCGGGCAGCCTTCCAGCAGTTCCGCGTGGGTGCCCTGCCCGACGATCCGCCCGCCGTCCAGCACGATGATCCTCTGCGCTTTTCGAACCGTCGAGAAGCGGTGGGCGATGATAACCAGTGTCCGGTCGCGGCCTATCTCGTCCATCGCCTTCTGCAGGCGCGCCTCCGTCAGCGCGTCCACGTTGGAGGTGGCCTCGTCCAGGACCAGGATGCGCGGGTTCGCAAGGATGGCCCGGGCCAGGGCAATGAGTTGACGCTGCCCGCCGGAAAGCAGTCCGCCAGTTTCGCCGACCTTGCGATCGTAGCCCTCCGGCAGCCCCAGGATGAAGTCCTCCGCCTGCGCGCGCCGCGCTGCCTCTCTCACCTTCTCAGCATCCGCCGACGGATCGCCGTAGCGGATGTTCTCCCCAATCGTATCGGAAAACAAGAACACATCCTGAGGTATCACCAGTGCGGCCCGGCGCAGGTCCTCGAATGAGAGCTTCCGCACATCCACGCCGTCGATCCGCACCGTCCCCTGCTGGGGATCGTAGAGCCGGGCCAGGAGCGCGGCGATGGTGCTCTTTCCCGCCCCGCTCGGTCCCACCAGCGCCACCACTTCGCCGGGTTCCACCCCCAGGTTCACCTCTTGCAGGACCGGCTCCAGCTCGTAGGCGAAAGTCACGTCCTCAAATCCGAATGCACCCCGGAATCCGCCGGCTGGCTTCTCAGGCTCTTCGGGCTCGGGGACCGACGGTTGGCGCTGCAGGTAATCGTGGATCCGATCCAGGGACGCAGCGGCGATCTGGAACATATTGTAGATCATGCTCAGCTCGCGGAGCGGCCGGAAGAAACGGTTCGAGTAGGTCATGAAGGCCACCAGCACGCCGACCGTCATCTCGCCGCGCACCACGAGTGTGCCGCCGTAGCCCAGCACCAGCACCGTCCCCAGCGCGTTGATGGTGGACATGATTGGCCTCACGGTGGCCGCGAGCAGGCTGGCGCGGAGGCTCGCCCTCATGCTGCGCAGGTTCAGGTCCTGGAACTGTTCCAGGCTAAAATCCTCCTGGGCCAGCGACTGCACCACCCGCATGCCCGAGACGCCCTGTTCCACGCCGGCGTTGACGACGGCCAGCTCCTGCTGCACCTCGCGATAGGCACGCCGCATCCGCCTGCCTATCCATACGGCCGAGACAACGATGAGGGGCAAGGTCACGAACACGACCAGCGAGAGCTTCACGTTCATCGCGAACATCACGCCCACGATGGCCACAACGGTCACCAAGTCCGAAGCCAGGCTTAAGATGCCACTGGCGACAAAGTCGGCCAGTGAGTTGACGTCGTTGGTGATGCGGGAGGCGATCTGGCCGACGCGCTCCTGCTGGTGGAACTGCATCGACTGGCGGAGCACGTGACGCAACAGGTTGCTGCGCAGCCGGTAGACGACGCTCTCCCCGACCCAAGACGAGAGGTACCGCTGCCAGTACGAGCCGAACCAGGAAACGGCCGTCACAGCGACGTAGGCGCCGACCAGCAACGTGAGGCCGCGGAAGTCGCCTCGGGGGATGTAGACATCGATCGCGATGCGCATCAACTGCGGCATGGCGAGAGCACAGGCGGCCACCAGCAGCATCGCGCCGGCCGCCAAGACCAGGCGCACCATGTGCGGGCGCACGTGGCCCCACAGCATCCGCAGGCTGCCTCGGCTGAGCTGGGATATCTCGAAGTCTTCTTCGCCCTGGCGCAGCCGTCGCATGAATCCGCCGCGCATGGTCACCACCCGCCTTCCAGATCGCTCTCGAACGTCTCGGTCCCGAACTGCATCTCGTACAGCCGCCGGTAATGCTCGTTCCCTTCGATCAGCAGCTCGTGCGCCGACCGGCCGTCCCGCCCGTGCTCCTGCTCGACGATCCGGCCGTTCTGCAGCACCACGATTCTGTCCGCCTGCTGCACCGTCCAGAGCCGGTGCGCGATGACGACGGTCGTCCGTTCTTCCCACACGCGCGCCAGCGCCTCCTGCATGTGGCGCTCGGTCTCCAGGTCCACACTGGATGTGGGTTCGTCCAGCACGAGGATGTGCGGATCTGTGAGGAGCACGCGCGCCAGCGCGACCCGCTGCTTCTGGCCGCCGGACAGACGCGTGCCGCGCTCGCCCACCTCGGTCTCGTAACCCTTCGGCAGCGTTTCGATGAACGAGTCCATGTGCACCGCACGCGCCGCCCAGCGTATCTGCTGCATGCTCGCGTGCGGGTTGCCGTAGGCGATGTTCTCCCGGATCGACGCGTCGAACAGATAGACGTTCTGCATCGCTATGCCGATGGCGTCGCGCAGGCTGCGAACGGTGAGTGAGCGTATGTCCTTGCCGTCGATCAGGATACGACCGGAGGCGACGTCGTAGAAGCGCAGCAGTAGGTGCACAAGCGTCGTCTTGCCGGCGCCCGACGGGCCGACAAGGGCCACCAGTTCGCCGGGCCGCATCTCCAGGTCGATGTCGCTCAGGACGTCCTCGCCTTCGGCGTACGCAAAGCTCACCCCCTCGAAGCGGATATGGCCCTCCACGTCCCGAAGGGGCACCGCGTCGGGCGCGTCCTTGACCGTGGGCTCGATGTCCAGCACCTCGAAGACACGTTCGGCGGCGGCGGCGGTCTGAACTATGGAGCTTATCATCATGCCGGTCTGGCGTATGGGCCGCATCAGCATGCCCATGTAGGACGACAGCCCCACAAGCGTGCCGAGCGTTATCGCGTCCCGTATCACCGCGCGCCCGCCCACCCACAGCGCCAGCGCCACGCCCAGCCCCATGACGACGCTTGCGAAAGGCATCCAGAGAGCCGCGACGCGCGCTGCCTCGATGCCCGTGGCACGAAAGGCACGGTTCTGCCGGTCCGCCCTTGCCGCCTCCAGCGACTCCCGGCCGAACAGCTTCACGACGCGGATGCCGGACAGGCACTCCTGCAGCGCGTTGTTGAGGCGCCCCAGTTGGCGTCGCCGTCTCTCGAACAGCGGCCTGACGCGCACCGCGTAGGCCCAGACGCCGATCAGCAATATGGGCAGGAAGAGCAGATACGCAACACCCAGCCGCCAGCTCCAAACGAACAGAATGACCAGGATGCCCAGCAGCATGACAATGTTCGCAACGACGGTGACCGCCAGCCGACCGAAGAAGCGGCTCAGCACGTTGATGTCGGCCGTCACGCGCGACATTATGTCCCCGGTGCGGGCGGCGTCGTAGAACGAAAAGGACAGGCGCGTGAGGTGGCGGAACACGGCGTTGCGAAGCTCGAACACGATCTTCTGGCCGGTGTACGGCATCAGATACCGGCGGAAGAAGTTGACCAGTCCCGCCAGGATCGACAGGCCCAGCAGTGCGCCGGCCACCAGCCAGACGCCTCGGAGGTCGCCGCTCGGAAGCACCTCATCGATGGTGTAACGGATGAGCCAGGGCGGGGCCAGGTCCACTGCGGCCGTGAACAGCATGGTCACCAGGGCGCCGAGCATCAGATGCCAGTGCGGCAGCATGCACTCCAGCAACCGAGGGAGGATCAAACGGAGCCGCACGACCGTCTCGTCGGTTTCGTCCTCGACTGACCGGAGGCCGGTGCGCTGAGTGTCGCTGCTGCTCAATGGCAATTCCTTGACAGTGCGGGCGCTTCCGGCGCCTATCGTACCGCCGACCTCGTTCGCGCGCAAATCCACGGTCCCGCTGCTCCGCCTGCCTGCGTGCGTGCTCTATCTCCTGCTGAACTTGCGACTGGGTGGCGATGCTGCTATTCTTGCCGGTGGTCGGCACCACACTCCCCTGTGAAGCACGGATCCACTCCCAGACAGGATGAAGGTAGCCATGCACGACGAATCGAACGCAGCCCTGCCAGTGCGCGGCCTGATGCTCGATCCCGCAAGACACATCGAACGCCACCAGTTCTACTTCGGCCTCCTGCCCCATCTGAAGCGCTGGGGATTGAACACTCTCTGGTGGCACTTCGTCGACAACGAGGGGGTGGCGCTCGAAGTGGAATCGCATCCCGAGGTCAGCGCGCCCTTTGCGTTCAGCAAGGACGCGATGCGCCGATTCCTGCAGCAGGCCGCGCATCTGGGGATAGACGTGGTTCCTGAAGTCGAAACGCTGGGCCACGCGCGCTACCTGACCGATCTGCCACGGTACTCGCATCTGCGAGACGGCACACACCGGGTGATGAACGCCATCTGCCCATCGCAGGCGGAGACGGTCGAGATCATGGGGGACATCGTGCGCGAAGTCGCCGAGCTGTTCCCAAGTCCCTACCTGCACGCCGGCCTGGATGAGGCCGATTTCAGCGGGTGCGAGCGGTGCGCCGAACGGGGCGCCGGCAAGCCGCGGTGGTGGGTGTTCGCCGAACACGTCAAGGCCATCCACAGCATCGTGACGGGCTGCGGGAAGAAGATGATCATGTGGGCCGACCACGTGGAGCACGACCCCGACCTCCTCGACGTGATCCCGCGGGACGTGGTGCTCTGCCACTGGCAGTACCGCGAGGTGAATGAGGCCGCCATCCGCCGCAGCCTGGACGCCGGCTTCAAGGTGATCACGGCGCCGACGATGTGCTCGTTCGGCAACATGATCCAGCCGGCCGATCACAACTTCGACACCATGGACGAGATGGTGGAAACGACGGTACGCCTCGTAGGGGACGGCGCACTGGGTATGGTGAATACCTGGTGGGCGCCCCAGCGCGGCATTCGGGACGCTTATCTGCCGGCCATCGCGTACACGGGAGAGATAACGCAGAAGGGCCAGGGCGTGGACCGCGTCGAGTCCCTGCGACGGTTCGTGGCCGAACATTTCGGCATAGACGATCCGGAAACCGGCGCCGCGCTCTGGAGAATGCACGAACTGGCCGTCCATCTGAAGGACCTGGACTCGCTGCTCTGCCACAGCATGGCCGGACTTCACCGCCTGGTCTCCCGCGCCGGCAGCAGGGAGTTCCGTGACTGCGCCGACATGGTGTCCGAATGCGCGGGCACGCTCCGATCGTCGGTGGGCAGCGCCACCGAACACGCCGAGGCGCTCGGGGCGTGCGTGCTTGCAGCCGAGCTGGTGGACGTATGCATGGCCAACGGGCTGCGCCTGCACCAGGCAGCCGACGCATACGAGAAGGCGGCCGAGAAGATCGGCGGCGGGTGGACGCGGCAGGACATCGCGGACGATCTCGCTGCGGCATTCGAGTGGACGCGCAAGGCCGCCGCCCAAATGGCGGGGCTCACCTCGCGGCTTGAGACCGAGTGGACCCGCACGCGCTACACCGACTATCCCGACGATTACCTGCAAAGAGACACGGTACAGGCCCTGGAGCGCCAGATGCTGCTGGAGCGCGTGCAGAACTGCAGCGCGTTTCTCACCGGGCTGAGCTCGGCGTTCGAGGCCGCCGTGAAGGGCTTTCGGGAGGATGGCGTGTTTCCCGGAACGTTCGCCTGAACCAGGCTGGAACCGCTAGACGCCCGAAGGCGTGACCCGATGCCGTTGAAGCCGTGGCCCGAAGGCGGTAGCATGTCCATCCAACGGGGGGGAACGAGCGACAGGCCCCCGTGACCACAAGCAAGATCAACCGGCCGAACCGAAAGCAGGCGCCGCGTCTCGACATCCTCGGCCGATACAAACGCTCTTGTCCATGCGTAAGGAGGCATTATCGTGACTGACAACGGATACAAGAAGTACGGCGACTTCGACGAGACGGGGCGAGAGTTCATCATCACGCGACAGGACTCGCCCAAGCCCTGGGGCAACCATTCCTGGAACCGGCTGATCGACGTGCTGGTAGACCAGCGCGGGCGCGGCATGAGCATGTACCGCAGCCCTGAAGGCGATCGCACCTACCTGATCAAGGACCGGACCGTCTACGTGAAGGACCGCGAGACGCAGGAGCACTGGACCGCGGGCTGGGACCCCGTGCGGCTGGACTTCCAGCACTACAAGTGCGCGCACGGATTGGGTTACAGCCGGATGGAGATGACCTACGACCGTGTCTCCAGCGAGTGGACCGTCCTGGCCGCCGCAGAGGCGCCGGTGGAGCTCTGGCGCGTCAAGATCAAGAACGACTCCGAGCGCACCCGCACGCTCAGCGCCTATCCCTACGTCGAGTTCGACCTGCGCGGCTTCGACGTCTACTGCAACATGGAGAACTCCATCCTGATCGAGATGGCGGACGACGCCAAGACCATCTATGCCATCAACAAGGCCAACGAGCGCCCCGACGCGAAGAACAGCTGCTTCATGGCGGCCGATCCCCAGCCCAAGGCTTACCAGACCAGCAAGAAGCGCTTCCTGGGCGGCTCCTACGGGACGCTGGATGCGCCGGCGCAGATCCTCGCAGACCAGCTCGCCTCCTTCGCCACCGCGAACGAAGACCTGGTGGGCGTGTTCCAGTACGACATCACTCTGGAGCCGGGCGAGGAGTTCGAGTTCGACATCGTGATCGGCCCGTTCCAGCACCGCGAAGACGCGAACGAGCTGCGCGACCAGTGGATCGGGAAGGGCCTGGTGGACCGCGAGCTGAAGAAGCAGACCGCGCGCACCGATTGCTTCGATCGCGTCTCGTTCTCCGTGCCGGACGAGTATTTCACCAAGAACATGAACTTCTGGGCCAAGCAGCAGCTCATGTACATGGGCGACTGGAGCCGCGGCTGGTCGATGGGCTTCCGCGACACCTGCCAGGACGCCCAGGCGATCTGCCCTTACCGGCCGGAGATGACGCGCGCCCTCTTGATCGAGACGATGGAGCACCAGCATCCGGACGGCAGCGCGCTGCGGGCCTGGTTCCCAATCGACACCCACAAGTACGCAGACAGCGGGGTGTGGCTCACCTTCACCCTCTGCGACTACATCAAGGAAACCGGTGATCTGGACATCCTGGACGAGGTGGTCCCCTACTACGACGGCGGCGAGGACACCGTCTACCAGCACCTGGTCAAGGCCCTTAAGTGGATCTACGCCGAACCGGGCCCACACGGGATGACGAAGGTGTTCTTCGGCGACTGGAACGACGCGCTGGACATCGGCAACGCCGGCAAGGGCGAGAGCGTCTGGCTTTCCATCGCCCTGGTCTGGGCACACGAGAAGGTCATCGAGCTGGCGGAGAAGATCGGCGACAACGCCACGGCGGAGTTCTTCCGCGAGGAACAGAAGAAACTGATGGCCAACATCGAGGCCAACGCCTGGGACGGCGAGTGGTACCTGCGCGGCTTCACGGACCTGAACGAGAAGGTCGGCAGCAAGGAATGCGAGGAAGGCCGCATCTTCTGCCTGCCGCAGACCTGGGCGATCATGGCCCGCATCGCGGACGAGGAGCGCGTCGAGCAGCTCGAGGCGTCGCTCCAGGAACACCTCATGCACGACTACGGCCTGCTGGTCATGTACCCGTGCTTCAAGACCTATCGGCCGTCCTTCGGCCGCATCACGACCCGCCCCGCGGGCTGGGGCGTGAACGGCAGCTCCTACTGCCACGTCAGCGGATTCAAGGCATATGCCGACACCGTCCGCGGCGACGGCGACGCCGCCCTGGATACGCTCTCGCGCATTCTGCCGAACAACCCCCGCAATCCCATCGAGGTGTCGGCCGTCGAGCCGTACGGCTTCACCAACATGTACAACGGCCCCGAGCATCCGAGGCCGGGCGTGTCCCTGCGGCAGTGGTACACCGGCACGGTTGCCTGGTCGCTGCGCGCCACCGCTGAAGGTATACTGGGCGCCAAGCCGGAATTCGACGGCCTGCTCATCGAGCCTGTGCTTCCCAGCTCCTGGGACTCCGCGCAGATCAAGCGCTGCTTCCGCGACGCCGAATACGACATCAGCATCCGTCGCGGCGACGTTCAGGAGACCACGCTCACGGTCGACGGCGAAACGCTGGACGCGACCCTGGTGCCCTACGAGCGGTTCAAGGGCAAGCACAGCGTGGAGGTAGTGGTCCCGAAGGCGTGACAACCGGAGGTGGTGCGGATGGCTGATGGGACGCGGGAACGGGTCTCGCTCAACGGCGAGTGGGACCTGGCGTTCGATCCGGAGAACGTCGGCAAAGAGCAGAAGTGGTTCCAGGAGTTCCCAGACGCCGAGAAGGCCACCGTGCCGGGCGTATGGGAGCAGGTCCGACCCGACTACGACGGCGTCGGCTGGTACCGGCGTGAGTTCGACGCACCGGGCGAATGGTCCGACCGGACGGTCCGACTCCGCTTCGGCGCTTCGGGCTACTTCACCGAGTGCTGGCTGAACGGCGAGTACCTGGGCAGCCACGAGAG
>CAZZNQ010000022.1:0-47946 GCA_964655775.1 uncultured candidatus Brocadiaceae bacterium
ATCGAGGAGAGCATCCTGCAGGAGGCGATGCAGGAGCTGGTAGAATTGCGCGCCGAGAGCCCGGAGGACAACCGGTTCGTGCTGGGCGTCGGCAGCGTCATCAACCCCCACGAGCTGGAATCGGCGATCGAGATGGGGTTCGACATGATCGTGGCCCCGGCCAACGTGATGGGCGGCTACGCGGAAGGCAAGGAGTTCGTGCGCATCGCGCACGGGGCCGGCTGTTTCGCCGCCCCCGCCGTGTTCAGCCCCACGGAATTCAACTACTTCCTGGAGCGTGAGGACGGCCTGGAGCCGGACGCGTTCAAGATCTTCCCGGCCCGCACCCACGGCCCCAAGGGCGTCTCCGATCTGCTGGCCCCGTACGCCCGCGCGCGGCACGAGGGTCGCATCATCATGCCGACCGGCGCAGTGAACTTCGAGAGCGGCCCGCAGTACATCGAGAACATCTCCAAGCGCGGCTACACGCCGGTGCTGGGCATGTCGGCCCCGCTGTCGCTCGTGGCCGAGCGCGGCAAGCCGGGCGACGTCGACACCATCAAGGAGTCTCTGGAGACGTTCCAGCGCAAGTTCGAGGAAAGCTGCAGCAAGTGACCGCACCGACTCTACCCCGATGGAGGGAGCAGGCATGAGCGTCAAGGTGGAGGACCTTTTCAGCGTTCGCGGCACAGTCGTGGCGGTCACGGGAGCCGGCGGCGTGATCTACGGCGCCATCGCGCGCGCCCTTGCGGCCAACGGGGCCAAGGTGGCCATGCTGGACATCCTGGGCGACAAGGTGGCCGAACTGGCCGACGAGATCCGGGCCGACGGCGGCGACGCCATCGGGCTGGAGTGCAACGTGCTCGAGTTGGACAGCGTGCAGGCCGCCCTGGACGCGATCCTGGCGAAGTACGGCGCATGCGACGCGCTGATCAACGGTGCCGGCGGCAATCGGAAGGGAGCCTGCGTGCCCCCCGACGGCAGGTTCACCGACCTCCCGCTGGACGAGCTCGAAAAGGTGTTCGCACTCAACTACAAGGGCACTTTCCTGCCGACGCAGGCGTTCTGCCGTCATTTCGCTTCGGTCGGCAAGGGCATCGTCGTCAATACCTCGTCGATGAGCGCGCTGGCCCCGCTTACGAACGTGCCCGGCTACTCGAACGCCAAGGCGGCCGTAACCAACCTGACGCAGTGGCTGGCCGTGCAGGTGAAGGTGGACTATCCGGACGCCGATATACGCGTGAATGAGATCGCGCCGGGATTCCTGGACACTACGCAGAACCACCATCTGCTGTTCGAGGAAGACGACGAGACGCTCACGCCGCGCGGGCACTCCATCATCGCCCACACGCCGCTGGACCGCTTCGGTGATCCGGACGAACTGGTGGGGCCCATCGTCCTTCTGCTTTCGCCGGCCGGCAGCTTCCTGCACGGCATCACGCTCTGCGTCGATGGCGGATTCGATGTCTACTCCGGTGTGGGACCGCTGGACGAGAAGCGCTAGTGCGCTTCACCCGGAAATACTGAACGCTTCACGACGGCCCGACGGTGTTCCCGTCGGGCCGTTTTGCAGGCGTTCGCGCAATGCCGCCGCCTCGGCGGTGGTCGACTGCGACGCAACTCCAGCATTGCGCCAAGCCGTTCCGTTCGGTATCCTGTTGCCTGCCATGATGATAGATATTGCCTGAATGCGCAGGATTGCGGCGAATGGGACGGTACCTGATCTACAACTTCTCGGGCGATCTGGACGACCTATCTCACCTGTTCCCCAATGAGCGCCTGGCCCAGATGGCGGCCGTCATCCGCTCCGAGGGCGGCGAGGTGGAGATCTGGGACCGCGGCAACGCGGATACGTTCTCCGCGCTCGCACCCTCCGGCTGTAAACGGGCCGTCGCGCGATGGGCGGGCAAGGGCGTCTTCCGCAAGCTGGCCGAGACCGGCGAGCTCAAGCACCCGGCCCGCCTGCTTTACGGGCTGCCCCTGAAGTGGATGTCGGGATCGATGAACCGGCAGATCGAGGCCGCCTACGATGCGTTCATGCGCGCCGAGGCCGAGAGGATAGTCGAGGGCGCCTACAATGCGGTGCTGCTGAACCTGTGGCAGGGCGGGTTCGATGAGTCCATGTTACTGGCAAGGAGCATCAAGGCCCGAACCCGCGTGCCCATCATCGGCATCGGCCAGCGGGTGGACTGGTTCCACGATCACATCCTCCGCCTCTTCCCGCAGATAGACGCCATCATCCTCGGCCTCGGGTACGACGCCGTCCGCGGGCTGGTCTCCGGCGGGCGGCTTCGGGACCTGCCGGACGTGTCGTACCGGGACCCGGTCGGGTCCATCGTCTGCAACGAGCGAGAGGTGACCGACGTCGCCGGCCTGCCCCATCCGGCCTACGACCCGTCCGTGTACCACGGCATCGAAGGGCTCATCCCCCTCTACCACGTGTCCCTCTCGAACCAGGCGTGCCCTAACCGCTGCGCCTTCTGCCCGCGGCCGGCCAACTACGGACGCGTGGTGCGCCGCAAGCCGATGGCGCAGGTGCTGGACGAGGTGGAGGCGTTGCGGGACCGGGGCGTGCGCTGCTTCCGGGTGGCGGATTCCACGCCTCCGCCGGGGCTGCTCACCGAGCTGGCCGACGGCCTGGTCGCGCGTGGCCTCAGCGACCGCGACGTGCACTTCACCGCCTTCAGCCGCATCGACCAGAACAGGGAGGAGGACTTCTCCCTGATGAAGCGAGCCAACGTGGACGCCCTGTTCTTCGGGCTGGAGTCTCTGGACGATGACAACCTGCGGCGCATGCGCAAGGGCATCCGGTTCGATGAGATCCGGGATACGCTCGAGGCCGCCCACGACGCGGGCATCTTCGTCGTCGGCAGCATCATCTATCCCCTGCCCGGAGAGACCGAGCGCTCCCGCGACGTCACCTTCAGCCGCTTGGCGGAGTTGTCCGGCGTATTGGATTCGATACTCATTCAGCCGGCCGGCGTCTACCCGACGTCCGCCTGGGGCATCAACCCCCAGGACTTCGATATCCACCTCGACCCGGAGTACGTCGAGAAGCTCATCAACTACCCGGTCAAGTTCATCATTCCCATGCGGTTCTGGCCGCCTTTCCCGTTCAGCTACGCGCTGATGGGCAGGCCGGCGACCGAAGTGACCTTCGACGAAATACGCACGGAGTTCGAGTCGTTCAGTCGCCGCGTCTGGGGCGAGCTCGGGATACTGAACGTGCAGGACTACACGCTTATGGTCGCCCGGATGCTGGATCGGGATCCTTACGAGTTCACAGACGAGATCAAGAGGGTGCTCGTCACCCGCGACTACGATGCCGTGGCGCAGATGGTCGACGGCTGCCGTCAGTACAGTGCAGCGGACGAACCGCCCGCACCGCCAGAATGAGGTACCCATGATTGTCACGTCTTTTGTCGGTCTGTGCCTTTTGCTGTGTGTCGGCCACCTGCTTCGGATGCGCATCCGCCTGCTCAGGAAGCTCTACCTTCCCTCTGCCGTCATTGCCGGCCTCGTCGGCCTCATCGTGATCCAGGTCTGCCGGTCGGCCGGAACGCCGGTGCCGGCGGACTGGACCGCGGGCTGGGGCAAGCTGCCGGGCTTCCTCATCAACATCGTCTTCGCCTGTTTGTTCCTGGGCGTTGAGATCCCCAGGCCGGCCGAGTTGTGGCGCCGGGCGGGCCCACAGTTGGCGTACGGGCAGGTAGTCGCCTGGGGTCAGTACGTGGTGGGGGTGGGGCTGTTCCTTGCGCTGATCGGGCCTCTTTTCAAGCTGAACCCGATGTTCGCCGGCATTCTGCCGGTTGGCTTCGAGGGAGGCCACGGCACCGCCGCGGGCATGGCGACGACCTTCGCGAAGAACAACTGGCCCGAGGGTAAGGACCTGGCCCTGGCCAGCGCGACGGCCGGCATAATGGGCGCGGTGATCTTTGGGATGGCGCTGATCAACTGGGCGGCACGGCGCGGCTACACAGTGCGCCGCCGCAGCCCGGAGGACATCCCCGAGGACGACGCCGTCGCCGTCATCCCGGTGGATAGGCGCCCCGAAGCCGGCAAGCTCACCGTTCGGTCCAACGCGGTCGAATCTTTCAGCCTGCACGTCGGCATCGTGGGAATCGCCGTGCTGATCGGCTTCGTCCTGCAGCGCCTGCTGGTCGCGCTGGGCAACGCTTCCGGGCCCGGCACGTTCCGGCAGATCATGGCCAGCTTCCCCATGTTCCCCCTGTGCATGATCGGCGGCATCATCGTCCAGATCGTGGAGGAGAAGTACGACTCCAATCGCCTTATCGATCCGGGACTGACGCGCCGCATCCAGAACACGGCGCTGGACTTCCTGGTCATCGCCGCCATCGCCACCATCAACATCGTTGTGGTGAAGACGGTGCTGTTGCCGTTCGCCATCCTGATCGCCGCCGGCATACTGTGGAACATCTTCTGCGTGACGGTGCTCGCCCGGCACCTGTTGCCGGACACGTGGTTCGAGCGGTCCATTGCGGAGATGGGGCAGTCCATGGGCATCACGGCGACGGGCCTGCTGCTGCTGCGCGTGGTCGATCCCGACTACGAGAGCCCGGCGGCCGATGCTTTCGCCAGCAAACAGCTCATGCACGAACCGTTCCTGGGTGGCGGTCTGTGGACGGCGACGGCTATCCCTTTGCTGGCCGCGACGGGACCGTGGCCCGTTTTCTTCATCTCCGCCGGTGCTGTGGCCTTCTGGCTCGTCGTGATAGGAGTAGTGAGGGCGCGCCGACGCGGCCGGGCGGCCTGAGCGGGGCTTGTTACGGGGCGCGCGCACGGGCGTCGAACGGGAATATCATTATAATCCCGGCTCCAATGCCGTTATTATTAGTGTAGGCAAGGAGTTGGGAAGGGGAGGCCCCCCGAACATGGGAAAAGAAGCCCTCCGGATGCTGAGCCGTGTGGGGAAACGGTTGCGCGCCGTGCTGCTTGCGCGGCGGTTCTACGCGGTGTTTCTTGCGGCGTCGGGACTGTACGCCGCGTTGCTGCTCTGCTCACGGCTGTTGGCCCTGGTGCCGGACGTCTTCGACCCGCTGAATCTGGTGACTGTGGCAGCGGCGTCGCTCGCCCTTGCCGTTGCGACCTATCCCCGCCCCGCAACGGCGGACGTGGCGCGTCTGGTTGACCGGCGGACCGGTACCGACGATCTATACCTGAACGCCAGTCTGGTGGCGAGCTCGGCCGGGCAGTACCAGCCGCTGGTGCTGCGGGCCGCCGAGGATCGGGCCGGCAAGGTTGAACCTGCCCGTGTTGTGCCGATGCGCGTTCTGCCTCAAGCCATTCACGTGCTCGGGATCGCCGGCCTGCTGGTGGCGGGCGTCTTGTTACTGCCTCAACTGGATCCGTTCGGCAGGGAAAAGGAACGGCAGCTGGCCTCCGAACGCGAGCGCCAACTGCAGGAGGCACGGAAGGCGACGGTCGCTCGAGCGGAACTGCTGAAGGGCTCGAAGGCCGACCTGAGCGCCGACGTGAAGAAGGCGTTGGAGAATCTGACGCGCACCCTGAGCGCCCTGCCCAAGTCCGACAAGCAGACTTCGCTGAGGCGGCTGGACCAGGACAGGAAGAGCATGGGTGAGCTCTGGCGCAAGACCGACGAGCGCAAGCTGGCCGGTTCTTTCACGCCGGGCTCCGATCTGCAGCGCTTCGGAGAGGCGGAGCGGCGCCGCGCCGACCAGTGGCAGCAGCAGATGCAGCAGGGAGACGCCAGCAGCATCAAAGACCACGTCGGCGGAATCAAAGAGAAACTGGAACGCATGGAGAATGCGACCGACGACGCGGAGCGCAGGCAACTGGCAAGGGAGATCAAGAAGGACCTGTCGGAGATGTCGGACTTCGCCGGCGAGAATATGAATGCCGAGGCCCTGGCCGCCGCCGTGAGGCGTGCGATGGACGCCCTGGAGACCGCCGGCCAGAGCGGGCTTTCCCAACAGGCCCTCGAAGCCCTGGCCGAGTCGCTGGACCTTACCGAGCTTGAGTTGGAGAGCCTTGCGCAAAACGCCCGGGACCTGCAGGCGCTGGAAGAGGCGCTGAACACCGCCCAACTGGGCAGACTGCTGAGTGAACTGGACATGCTCGACGGCGAGATGTGCGAGGGATGTCAGTCGCTCGCCGACTACGAGGCTTTGTTCAAGGAGATGATGAAGGGGCGCTGTCCGGGTTGCGGCGGGGCCCTGGGGCCGGGCGGTGTGTGCGGCAACTGCGGCGGCGTGGGCCCGGGCATGCGGGGTTCGGGTGTGGGCGTCGGTGGCTTGGCCCCGGAGGACGACACGCAGGAGACCGATTTCGCCGACGAGAAATCGCGTTCCGCACTCCAGGCGGGCAAGATCCTCCTGTCCATCAAGACGCGCGACGTTTCCGAAGTGGGGGAAGCGCACGCCGAGTATCGCGAGCAGCTCAACCAGGTGCGTCAGGGCGTGAGCGAGGCGATTGTCCACGAGCAGGTGCCGCCGGCTTACCATGAGGCCATCCAGCGATATTTCGATTCCCTGGAGGACATAGATGCGGACAGGTAAGGGCGCCGTTCGGGCGGTGGCTGGGGCAGCGGCTGTGGTCGTCATCATTGTCGGGTTGGTGCTGCTCCACCGTTTCGTCTGGCAGGGAGGGCAGGACCCGCTGGTCGTCTACTGCGCGCACGACTCGGTCTACAGCGAGAGCATCCTGCGTGCTTTCGAGGAGACGGAGCGAATCCCCCTCAGTGTCAAGTTCGATACCGAGGCGACCAAGTCTCTGGGTCTAGTCGAGCTTCTTGTCAGCGAGAAGGACCGGCCCCGTTGCGACGTGTTCTGGAACAACGAGCTTCTCGGCACCATGGATTTGCAGCAGCGCGGCATTCTGCAGCCCTACAGAGGCCCCGGCTATCAGCGCATTCCGGCCGCGTTCCGTGACCCCGACGGCTACTGGACCGGTTTCGGCGCGCGGCTGCGTGTCTACGTCGTCAATACCGATAACATGCCCGCCACCCGCGAGGCGGTGGATCAGGTCCTTGACGGCGACCTGTCCCGCGTGACGATCGCCAAGCCGCTCTACGGCACCACCCTGACGCAGTACAGCGTCCTGTGGCATCTCTGGGGCGGCGACCGGCTGAAACAGTGGCACGCCGACTGGCGCGATCGCGGCGTGCAGGAGGTGATGGGTAATGCTCAGACGCGGAATCTGGTTGCCGACGGCGTGTGCGATGTCGGGCTGACCGATACCGACGACTTCTTCAGCGCCAAGGACGACGGTAAGCCCGTGGACGCGCTGCCGGTGCGTGTCGAGAACGACGCGACAATCTGCATACCCAATACGGTGTCGATCATCAAGGGCACGGACAGGCTCTCCGACGCCCGGAAGCTCGTGGACTACCTGCTGAGCGCCCGTTGCGAGCTGGCGTTGGCGAACTCGCGATCGCGCCAGATACCGCTGGGGCCGGTCGATGAGGGCAGCCTGCCGAAGGACGTGATCCGCATACGTGGCTGGGCGCAGGCCGGTCTGCCCCTGGGGGATATCGGGCCTGCCAGGACGGCGTGTCTCAACTGGCTGAAGGAGGAGTACGGGCAGTGACATTGCTGGGGCAGTGCGGGCTGGCAGCGATCCGGGGAACGGTGGCTGCGCTGGTTTGCACGCCCGTGGCGGCATGTCTGCACCGCACGTTGTCCGGACGCCTGTCCACCAGGCCGTGGGTCTGGGCGCTCGCATTGCTGCCGTTCATCGTGCCCCCGATGCTGGTCGGCTATGCCTACTCGAACTTCTCACTCTCGCTCGTCCGGTACCCGCTGTGGAACGAGCTTCTCTACGATCTGCTGACCTGGGTGCGGTTGACGCCGGTCGCCCTGCTGGTGCTGCACGTTGCCCCAGCCGGTATGTCGCGGCGGGCCGTGCACTGCCGAAGGTTGCTCCGGCCGGTTGACCGAGGGGGCCGGGCACACCTTGCCTACGGATGGTTCCTCGTCAAAGGCCGCTTTCGGGGCCATGCGGTGGCGGCGGCCGTCGTGTTCGTGTTTGCCTTCAGTGACTTCGAGACCGCTTCCTTCTTTGGGGTGCCGACCTGGAGTGTGGCGCTGTTCGATGCGCACGCCGGCGGCTTGGCCCTTGGCGAGTCGCTGCGCCTCGCAGTCACCTCGTTGCTGATCGAGTTGGCGCTCCTCTCGGTGGTGGCCCTGTTGTTGGCCGCCAGACGCGACCGGTCGTCCGAAGGCGAACCGCCGCCGTCACCGAGCCGGGCCGCATACGTCGGCACGGTTGCCTATTCCGTCGGCGCCCTGGCTCTCGCCGCCGCCATTCCGGGCATCATCGTCCTGCGGGGAACGCTGGAGGGCTTCCGGACGGTGACGGAGAACTTCGTCCTCGGCGGCGATCTGGCCTCCAGTCTCGTCTTCGCAGCGGCCTCGGCGGTCTGCGTCTTCGTGCTCAGCGGGTGGGTGGCCGACGGACTCCGCGGCAGGTTTCATGGCGCGGCGGTGCCGGCGTCGGCCGCGTTCTGTGCCCTCGGTCTCACAAGTCCGCTGGTGGTCTCTCTTCTGACCGTCGCCGCCTTCCAGGCGCCGGGCCTGCGCAGCCTCTACGATACGCCCCTTCCTCTGCTGACTGCGCTTTCGGTAATGCTCCTGCCGCTCGCCGTTGCTCTGCGGCTATTGGTCGGCGACCGGTCGCGGGATCCCGTCGTCCACGCCGCGAGCCTCCTTCGCTTGTCCTCGGCGCGGGGCCCGAGCCGAAATGGCCGACGCCTTGTCCTGCGGCATCGGTGGCGGCCCTACGGCTGGCTGGCAGTGTTGCTGTTCTGCCTGGCCTACTTCGACCTGACGGCGTCGTCGATTCTCGCCCCGCCGGACATGACACCGGTGTCCGTCCGCCTCTACAATCTGATGCACTACTGCCAGAGCTCGGCGCTGTCCGCGATGGTCTGCGCCGCGCTGGCGTTGCCCCTGGCGGTCGTCTCCCTGGGGGCCGGCATCCTGGAATTCGCAACACGCGTGAAGAGCAATGGTTAGCGCCATCTGGGAACTGAACGGTGTTCGGCTCGACGGGCGGAATGCCGTCCGTTTGCAGGCGCTGGACCTGCGTATCCGGACCGGCGTTACTGCCGTGCTCGGGCCGTCCGGCGCAGGCAAGACGTCGCTGCTCGATCTTCTCGTCGAGTTCGAGAAGCCCGATGCCGGCGAGGTCGTCCGGCACCGGCCCGAAGGATTCTCCCTCCCCGTCTACTGGGTTCCCCAGGACTACGGCCTCTGGCCGGAGCTGACGGCCGTCCAGCACCTGCAGGCGGTCTCCGAGGCGCCGCGCCGGGACTGCGTCGAGCTGTTGACCGAGTTCGGCCTTGGACACAGGACCGAAGCCCATCCCGACGAGATGTCCATGGGCGAGCGGGCGCGGCTTGCAGTGGCCCGGGCCCTGGCGAGCGATGCGGGCGTGCTGGTCATGGACGAGCCGCTCGCGCATGTGGACGAGGCCACCGTGTCCGGATACTGGGAGGCGATGCTGCGTCGCGTTCGCAGCAGGGGGGGCTCCCTCGTGTTCGCGACGCACGACCCCCGCCGGGTGGTGGGCACGGCGGAAGATGTCGTCTGCCTGAGAGAGGGGCGCGTGCTCTACACCGGCGACGTGAACAGCCTTTACCTTGAGCCGGAGACGCGCGAGCAGGCCGAATGCCTGGGCGAGGTGAACTGGCTGGAGCCGGAAGAAGGCGCGCTGTGGCTGGGCAACGGCCATGCCGCCCGGTGCTGCTATCGCCCCGAACAGATTGCCTTGCGCGAGAGCCCAGAAGGACAGTTCCTGGTTCGGGAAAGCCGGTTCCGTGGACCTATTGCAGAGACGCGGCTGGAGCAATCCGAGACCGGCCGGACGCGGGTGTTCCGTCACCGGCCCAGCGGCGATCACCTTAATCCCGGCCGGCGCGTTGTCATCAAGGTGCTCGCGGCACTGCTCCTGCTGATCGTGCTGGGTTGCCGCCGAGGCGAGCAGGCGGCGCTGGTGCCGCGCGACGTCCGCTACTGGGGGATGCCCGCAGAGGGGGCCAGCATCCCCGCGCCTCGCAGCATCGGATTCGCGCCGTCGGGCGTCGCCTACGTGCTGGATACAGCGGGTCGGGTGCTGGTGTTCGATACCGACGGCCACCTGATCCGCAAGTGGTTCATGCCCGAATACGATATCGGGAAACCCGAGGGCATCTGCGTCCTGCGGGACGGCCGGGTGGCCGTCTGCGACACACACTACCACCGCGTGGTGTTCTTCAGTCCCGAAGGCGACCTGCTGGGCAGTTTCGGCCAGAAGGGCGAGGCCGACGGGCAGTTCATCTTCCCGGTCGCCGTCGATCAGGACGACAAGGGCTTCCTCTACGTCGTCGAATACGGCGGCAACGACCGTGTTCAGAAGTTCACGGCCGACGGCGATCACGTCCTCACGTTCGGCACGGTGGGCAGCGGGCCGGGTGAGTTCCAGAGGCCGTCCAGCATCTCGTGGGTGGACGGGCGGCTCTATATCGCCGACGCGATGAACAACCGGGTGCTGGAGTTCGCCGATAACGGCACATTCATCGGCATACTGGGACGGCCTGATAGGGCGCCGTCGTTGCACTTCCCCTATGGGGCGGTGCGCGGACCCGGCGGAGACTTCTACGTGGTGGAGTACGGCGCCGGACGGGTGACCCGGCTGGACGGCGACGGTCGGGTTCTCGGCCGATACGGCGGGCCCGGGCATGGGGCCGGCAAGCTTCGCACTCCCTGGGGCATAGCCGTGCACGGCCGGCGGCTGTGCATTGCAGACACCGGCAACCGACGGATTGTGGAGTTGATCCTGTGAGAATCGCGCGAGCGCTCCAAAGCGTGCTGCCGCCGTCTCGTCGGCCGGTAACGGTCCGCTCCGCGCTCCCGCTTGTTGCGTTCATGGTCGTGTTCGGTGGCCTGTGCGTGGGATTGGAGGCGGCCGGCAAGGTTCTGTTCACGTCGCCGGGAGCGTTCGCTCTGTGCCTGCTGATGCCCTGGTTTTGGTGGATGCACGTGGCGGGCTACAGCGGGTTGCGGGGCAGCAGGTCGGTCATCGGACTGCTGGTACGCCTTTGCCTGGTTGGGCTGCTCATAGCCACGCTTGCGGAGCCGCGCGCCGTGCGACGGGACGAGGGCTTGAGTGTCGTCTACGCGCTGGACGTGTCCGACTCGATCGGCGAGTCCGCCTCCGACTCCGCGCTGCGTTACGTGACCCGCACCGTGTCCGAGAGAAAGGACCACGAGCACGATGCCGCCGGGCTTGTGGTTTTCGGCCGGGAGGCGGCGGTTGAACTGCCACCGCGTCCGAGCTTTCCATTCGAGCAGGCCATAAACTCCCGCGTGCGCAAGGACGGAACCGACCTGGGCAAGGGCCTTTCGCTCTCGGCGGCGATGCTTCCGGAGGAGCGTCTCGGGCGCATTGTGCTGATAACGGACGGCACGCAGACGGAAGGTGACCTGGCAGGCGCACTGGCGGACCTGCAGGCGCGCGATATTCCGGTGGACGTGCTTCCCATTCAGTACGACTACGAGAACGAGGTCTGGGTCGAGAAGCTGGATCTGCCGAGATCTGTCCGCTCGGGCGAGACCTACGAGGCGCGCGTCGTGGTTTCCGCGCTGAGCGAAGGAAGCGGCACGCTGACGCTGACCGAGAACGGCAATCCCATCTACGAGGGCGAGGTCGACTACCAGTCGGGCAAGAACAGGTACGTGCTTCCGGTGTACCTGCGCGGGCCAGGCTACTACGAGTACGTGGCCCAGATCACGCCGCAGCCGGGCCTGGACGGATGGTCCGAGAACAACCGCGCGATCAACCACCTCTACCTGCGGGGCGAGGGCAAGGTGATGCTCGTCACCGATCCGGCCGGCGACCGACGCGACTGGCAGCCGCTCTCGGAATCCATGTCCCGGGGCGGATTCCAGGTGGAGCAGCGAGTGTCCTACGCGTTCCCCGAAGACGCCCTCTCGCTGATGCCCTACGACTGCGTGGTGTTCGTGAACGTGCCGGCCGACGACCTCTCGGTCATGCAGATGGAGGCGGTGCGCACGGCCGTCTACAACCAGGGAACAGGTTTCATGATGGTCGGCGGGCAGAACAGCTTCGGTCCCGGCGGCTATCACCGGACGGCCATCGAGAAGGTCCTCCCCGTGTCGATGGACATCACCCAGAAGAAGATACTGCCGAAGGGCGCTCTGGTCATCGTGCTCCATACCTGCGAGTTTGACCAGGGCAATACGTGGGGGAAGAGGGTCGCCAAGCAGGCCATCCGGGTACTGGGCGCGCAGGACGAGGCGGGCGTGCTCGTTTTCGACTGGTCCGGAGGTGAGCAGTGGCTGTTCAAGCTGACACCCGCAGGCGAGTACGAGGAGCTTGTGCGTCTCATCAACCAGGCGCAGATCGGCGATATGCCCAGCTTCGGCGTGACGATGCAGATGGGGCTGACGGAGCTCAAGGCGTCGGATGCTTCCATGAAGCACATGATCATCATCTCCGACGGCGATCCGCAGCCGCCGCTGCCTTCGCTCCTGAAGGGTTTTTCCGATGCGAAGATAAGCGTGAGCACCGTGGCCATCAATCCCCACCAGCCGCAGGACACCACCGTTCTGCAGGCCATCGCCGGCGCGACCGGCGGACGCTTCCATTTCCCGTCCGATCCGTCCCAGCTGCCGTCCATATTCATCAAAGAAGCGAAGACGCTGAAGCGGAGCATGATTCAGGAGGGCACTTTTCATCCCGTCGTGCAGGCTCCGTCGCCCATCCTGAAGGGAATCGAGGCGTTCCCGGTGCTGGACGGGTACGTTGTCACCAGCCCGAAGGGGCGTTCGCTGACGGTTCTGAAGGGTCCCGGCGAAGAGGAGGTCGATCCCGTCCTCTCCACGTGGCGGTACGGGACCGGGAAATCAGCCGCTTTCACCTCCGATCTGTCCTCGAAATGGGCGGCGGCCTGGATCGGTTGGGGCGAGTACGACCCCTTCGTGCAGCAGCTCATCACCGACATATCCCGCACCGAACGCGAGGGCTTTCTGCAGGCGCAGTGTTTCGCTTCCGGCAGCGAAGGGACCATACTCATCGAGGATTTCCATCCCAGGGACTCGTTCCTGGAGATCGAGACCGTTGTGACAGGTCCGGAGAATCGATCGCAGACGGTGCGCCTGAAGCAGACCGGCCCGCGTCGCTACGAAGGCAGCTTCCCGCTCTGGGGCAAAGGCCGCTATCAGGTGGTCGGTGCGGGAGTCGGCGACGGTCGCTCTGAGCGGATCGTGGACGGTTTCGTTGTGCCGTACTCGGCGGAGTATCTCCGGTTTCGTTCGAGCCCCATCGTCCTGCGTCAGATCGCGGAGAGAACCGGCGGAAGGCTGCTGACCGGTGACGAAACGGGGGAGGAGGTTTTTCTCAAGGACCGCGAGCCGAAGGCCGATTCGCGGCCCATCGCCGGTTTGCTGCTTGTGGTGCTGACGTGCCTTCTGCCTCTGGACGTAGCCGTGCGGCGAATCCAGATCGACTGGGCGCTGATCCGCGGCTGGTTCGGCGGGGAGACGCTGCCCTCGGGCGAGACGTTCCAGGCCCTGCTGCGGCGAAAGGAGGAGGTGCAGCTTCCCCGGTCAGACGAACGTGCCGCAGCCTTGCGTAAGCTGAGGGCGCGGTCTCAACCGGCCTGGGACCAGAGCCCGGAATCGGCCCGGACGCCCGAAGCAGGTCCGCCCGCGGAAGGTGAACGAGAAGAGGCCGAGGGGGGGGAGCACAATCAGCAGGCTGCTCTCGCGGAAGCGGAAGTGGCGCGATGAAAGCGAGGAATGAGCGAATTCCGATAGCAGACATGCGAGGAGACGACATGGCAGGCGAAGAGGAGCTTCTGGCGGAGGCGGAGCAGTTTCGCACCGACTATGCCGCCATTCGGGACGAGGTGGGCAAGGTTATTGTAGGGCAGGAACGCGTGGTGGAGAGCGCCATCACCGCGATTGTCTGCGGCGGGAACGTGCTCCTGGAGGGCGTGCCGGGGCTGGGCAAGACGGAACTGGTGAAGACGTTGAGCAAGGCCCTGGACCTGGAGTTCCGCCGCATCCAGTTCACGCCGGATCTGATGCCGGCGGACATCATCGGCACCAACGTGATGACCGTCGACCCGGATGGGCGCTACCGCTTCGAGTTCCGCAAGGGGCCGCTGTTCACGCAACTGCTGCTGGCGGACGAGATCAACCGCGCCACGCCGAAGACGCAGTCCGCCCTGCTGGAAGCGATGCAGGAGGGTTCGGTGACACCCGGCCACACCACCTACAGGCTGACGCAGCCCTTCTTTGTGCTGGCGACCCAGAACCCCATCGAGCAGGAGGGCACGTATCCGCTCCCGGAAGCGCAGCTCGACCGGTTCATGTTCAAGGTGCACGTGCCCTATCTGAACAGGGCCGAGCTGAATGAGGTGGTGAATCGCACGATCCTGAAGCGTCAGGTGGCAATCGGCAAGGTCATGGACGGCGAGCGTATCATCGCCCTGCGCGACATCCTGGGCAAGGTGGTCGTGGTCGATCCGATGCGTGACTACGCCGTGCGACTGGTGTTGGCGACCCACCCGGACTCCCAGTTCGCGCCCGAGGACGTGAAGAAGTACGTGCGCTGGGGGGCCAGCCCCCGCGCCGCGCAGGCCCTCATCCGGGCGGCGCGGGTCCGCGCTCTCCAGCAAGGTCGCGCACACGTCGCTTTCGAGGACATACGCCATTTCAGCCGCGAAGTGCTGCAACACCGCGTGCTGCTGAACTACGACGGCCAGGCGGAGAACGTTGCCGTGTCGGAACTGGTGCGTCAGACCGTGGACTTTGTGCCGGAAGAGGCGTAGAGATGTCCGAGCCGCCACATCGGCCTCAGCTTACGTCGCTGCTCAGCAACAGCGTGCTGAGCCGCCTCGAGCGCATGCGCATAAACTCGCGTCGGCGGTTCACCAGCAAGAGCCGCGGCGAGCACCTGTCCGGCAAGGGCGGCGCCAGCACGGACTTCTCGGATTACCGCGACTACGTGCCGGGGGACGACGTGCGCTTCGTTGACTGGAACATCTTCGCTCGTCTGAACCGGCCTTACATGAAACTCTATCACCAGGAAGAGGAGATGCACGTCGCGATACTGGTGGATGCCAGTTCGTCGATGGCGTTCGACGACAAGCTGGAACGCGCCTGCCAGATCGCGGCGGCCTTCGGCGTGCTTGGCCTGCTCGGCACCGAACGGGTAAGCGCCTACGTATTCAACAGCCGCGACGAAAGGGGGCGCCGATTCCCACCGTCCACCGGACGCGCGTCCATGCTACCGCTTTTTTCCTTCCTTGAGCGGCAGGAGAGCGGCGGGGACGCCCCCGTGGAGGTCGGCGTTGAGGAGTTTCTCCGACGGCACGTGGGACGCGGCATCGTCTACATCCTTTCGGACTTCCTGACGTTCGGCGATGTGCGACGCGCGCTCAACCTGCTGTTCAGCGCCGGGCTGGAGACCAACGGCGTGCAGATGCTCGGTCCGGCCGAGATCGATCCGGATCTGACGGGCGATCTCAGGCTGGTGGACTGCGAGAGCAGGACACATCTGGACGTTTCCTCGGTGGGCAGCCTGCTGGACGTTTACCAGGAATACAGGGAGGGCTACGAGCGGGAACTCGCGTCGCTCTGTCGGCAGCGCGGTGGGCGCTTCGTGTCCGTCAGTTCCGAAGCCCCCGTGGAATGGGTCCTGTTCGATCTGCTTCGGAGAAGGGGGTGGATCGGATGAACGGTTTGCGATTCTACGCCCTGAGTAACGCCTGGCTGCTGGCGCTGGTCGTGCCGGTCGTACTGTTCTACTTCCTCAAGCTGAAACGGCCGCAGGTTCTGGTGCCGTCGCTGGTGCTGTGGCGGAGGCTGCTGGACGACCGCCGCGTCAACTCGCCCTTCCAGCGTTTCAAGCGCAACCTCCTCCTGCTCCTTCAGTTGCTTGCCCTCTGCGCGCTCATAGCCGCCGCCATGCAGCCGTTCCGGTCCGGGCGCCGGGAGCGTATACACCAGATTCCCGTGCTGCTGGACGCCTCGGCCAGCATGGGCGCGCTGGACGCTCCGGGTGGGCGAACTCGGCTGGAAGAGGCGAAGAGTCAGATCCGGGAGATCATAGACGGGCTTCTTCCAGACCAGGAGATGTGCCTCATCGTGTTCGGACGCACGGCGCGGAAGGTGGCGGATTTCACCAATAACAAGCGAGTGTTGCTGGGCGCACTGGACGCCGTGCGAGTGGATGACGTGGCTGGAGACGTGGAAGACGCGCTGCGCATGGTCCAGGCGCTGGCTCAGCGCATGCCCTTGCGGGAGGTGGTGCTGTTCTCGGACGGCAACTTCCCCGTCAGGGCGCACTTCGACCTCTCTTTCAAGCTCCGATTCGAGAAACTGCCGCCGGGCGGGCCGAACCTGGGCATCACGTTCCTGAACGCCCGGCGGTCCGCCGATGGACCGTGGGACGTGTTTGCGATGATCGAACGCTCCGCCCAGGGCGAGGACGGTGCGACCGTGGAACTGCTGGACGGAAGAGAGTCGCTTGGCGTGCAGGACGTGGATCCGAAGCCCGACGACGGCGAGCGGCTGGTGTTCCGCGTCCCCGGCGACCGGCCCGCTTCATTGGAGCTGAAGCTCACTCCGCGGGGGTTCGACGCGCTCGATTCCGACAACGTGGCGTTCCTCCGCCTTCCGGTTTCGCGTCCCGTTCAGGCACAGGTTGCGCCGGAGATGGCCGCCTTCCGGCACGCCCTGTCGGTTCTGGACTCCGTCTCGCTCGTTGCGTCCGAGGAGGCGCCCGCCGGCACCGTGGACCTGCTGGTGAGCGACGACGCGGCGGACCTGAACGTTGACGCCGGAACCTGCCTGTTCGTGGGCGTGCGTCCGCCGGACCTCGAAGGCTTGATTGAGATGGGCACCGGCGGCACGTCCGTGGTGGACTGGCGTCGAGGTGCACAGCTTCTGCATCACGTGGAACTCGACGATCTGGCCGTTCTGGATCAGCCGTGTGCGCTCGGGGGCGCGGTCGAGTCCGACTTCGAGGCGCGCGGCTACGAAGTGCTGATCCATGGCGAGGACGGCCCGCTTCTCCTGCAGAAGCGCGAAGGGGAGCGGTTGCTCTTCTTCCTGCTGTTCCATACGGATCGGTCGACGCTGCCTTACCGACTGGCGTTTCCGGTGTTGGTTTCCAACCTGGTTCAGGTGGCGATGGAGCAGGCCGGGCTGGCGGGGGTGAGCGCCGCGCGGACGGGCGTGATCACCGATCTGACTGCGCGGCCGGGCGAAACCTGTACCGTCCGAGGTCCGGGCGGAGAGGAGCGGTCGCTGACGGCGGACGCTCAGGGCCTTCTTTCCGGGTTGGCGGCCGACCGTGTGGGCTACTACACGGTGTCGCGATCCGGCGGAAAACCGGAGCGGATTGGAGCCGCTCTGCTGTCACCTCAGGAGACAGGTCTGCGCGCGTCCGACGAGATCAGGTTTGACGAGGACCTGAGCGTCGCGGCTTCCACGGGCGGCCCCGAGACGGATCGTCGCCTATGGCCGCTGCTGGCGATGGGTGCGCTCGGGCTGCTCATGTGCGAGTGGTGGTATTTCCAGAGGCGTCCAGGAGGTTTCGCTCGATGAGATCGGCCGTGGCGACATCGCTGCTCCTGCTGGCAATGGGCGTTCTCTGTGCCGAAGCGCAAGCTGCGGAGTCGACGCCCCTCCGCGTCTCGTTGGAGCCGATGTGTCCGCGTCCGCGGACCGGGGCTCCGATAGCACTGGAGTTGACGCTGGACAGCGGCTACGACCACCTCCTTGAGGGACGCATGCGTTTCGTCCTTCTGGACGGTCTGGCGGCTATAGGACGTTACGTGAGTGGCGAAATGGCCGTGATCAACGGCCGGCAGCGCTACCGGCTGACGCTTCCCCCGCCGACCAGGGAGTCCATAGGCAGGTGGGTAGACGTCAGAATGCAATTCGCGGGTGAGGTGGAGATCGATCTGGCTCCGACCACGTTGGCGACCCCCGGGGGCGCTAACAGATCATTCGTGGTGGGCGTGTGCCGCGGCGATGCCGCCGGCGGCGGGTGGGTGGCGGAGGTGCCGCGGAACATGCTGCTCATGGACCTGGATCCGCGGCCGGTGGACGAACGCGACTACACCTGTTCCATCGCCACGGTTGTCGCGGACAAGATGCCGGCCGGCCCGCTCGGCTGCTGTGCCTTCGACATTCTGGTACTGGCCGGGGAGGGATTCGGCGAGCTCTCTTCCGGGCAACTGGATGCCGTGCTCAGGTGGGTGCGCGGCGGCGGCAGCGTGCTCGTGTTCCCACGCGAGAACGAGGACCAGCGACACCTGGAGTTCTTAAACGCCCTGGCCGGGACCGCTACGCACTTCGGCAGCGCTGCGTCCGGTCCGCTCAGTGTCGGCGCACGCCCCCAGCGGGGGGAGTTCTTCCTCGTGGACTGCGGACTGGGAAGAGCGGCGCTGGCCGCCGGCCCGGTTCCCCGGTTCGACTTCGACTCGGCGGAATGGCGCGAGACCGTCGCCTTCCTGTGGCGGCTCAACCGCGCGCAGGCGCGGCTGGTTGTGTCCGAGGGCAAGTGGAAGAAGCCCGAGCCGGTGCCGACGGGCGTCGGCTATGACCCCTATCGCGGCGGCGTCCGGAGGGAGCCGCTGGCGGTGGGCCTCGATGTAATGCCCCTGCAGAACGGTTCGCTTCTTTTGGATGCGCTCATGCCGGAATCGGTCCGCGTGATACCTATCGGGGTGTTGGCGCTGGTCTTCATCCTGTTCGTTCTGGTGGTGGGCCCCGTGGACTACTTTGTGCTGGGCCTGCTGCGGCGTCGGCGGTGGACGTGGGTCGTCTTCCCGCTTCTTTGCGGAGGGCTGGCGCTGGTCGTCGTCAACATATCCGAGCGATACATGGGTTTGGGGAGGCGCCACAGTTCGCTCACGTTCGTAGATGTCGGATCCGGAGGCGAGGTGCTGCGATCGACGCGCTTCGGGCTGTCCTTCTCCGGCAAGGAGGGGGCCGTGCGGGCGGCCATCGAGGACGGCCTGTTCTCGCCTGTCAACATTGCGTTGCTCAGATACGGGAGCTATTACTACTACCCGGGGCAACTCCCGGCCGATTCCTCATCGCGAACCGTCCTGTACGAGGGTCGTTTCCCGTCACGCTATTCTGTGACATATCGGGTACCGCAGTGGACGCCTGTCATGGAAAGGGTCACCACTTTCGGGTCGGATGTGCAGCCGCCAGAGTTGGACTGGGACGACCTCGGGGAGGCGAGCGACCGGAGTTTCGTGGCCTGGTACTCGTTGGGGCGGGAGTGGTTGGCGAAGCTCGACGGGCCCGGTGCCGTGTATCTGCTGCGGGGTGGCGGTAGCATTCACACGCTTGCGGAGAACTGGCGCGGCGACGATGGGGCGGGATGGCGCCGTCCGGAGCTGAGCGGGTTCCTCCGGGACGTAACCATGCGTCAGCCTGCCGGCCTCTTCGCCGTCGTTTCCCAGATAGCCCCCACGGGTTCGGGTGATTTCGCCGATCTGAGCGTGTTGGACCCGGCCGATCCCCGCCGGCAGATGGTGATGGTGCTGACTCGCCGCGAAGACGACTACATCTGCTACCGCCGACTATACCGAGGAGAATGAGTGTGGAACTTGTCAGCGTCAACAATCTGTGGGTTCGGTACGGCAAGACGGTGGCGGTTCGGGACTTGACCTTCTCCATACCGCGCGGTGAGGTGTTCGGTTTCATCGGTCCCAACGGTGCCGGCAAGACCACCACCATCAAGGTTCTGGCCACGCTGATGGCTGCCGACAGGGGAAGCGCTTATGTGTGTGGAATGAACGTGCAGCGACATCCGCGCAAGGTGCGCGAACGCATAGGCTATATGCCGGATTTTTTCGGCGTGTACGACGACCTGACCGTCGAGGAGTACCTGCACTTCTTCGCAGCCGCCTACCGCATCACCGGTGCGCGTCGCCGTGCCGTGGTAGGCGACGTGCTGGACCTGACCGATCTTACTGAGAAGATGCGCTCGCCGGTAGACTCTCTCTCGCGCGGGATGAAACAGCGCCTGGGAATGGCTCGGGTGCTTCTGCACGATCCGGAGGTGTTACTGCTGGACGAACCCGCCAGCGGACTGGACCCCCGTGCGCGGATAGAGATCCGGGAGATACTCAAAGAGCTCAAGCTGATGGGTAAGACCATCCTTGTCTCCAGCCACATCCTTCACGAGCTGGCGCAAATCTGCACGCGTGTCGGAATTGTGGAGGCCGGGCAGCTTGTGGCCGAAGGCGATCTTGACCAGATCTACCGCCAGCTCGGGCTGCGCCGGGTGGTCCACGTCCAGATATCGAACCTGACGCCTGAGATGCTGGACGGCATCCGGGCTATCGAGGGCGTGGCATCGGTGGAGACGCACGTGGACCGGCTGCTCTTCCGTGTGCAGGAGGAGATCCTGCCCGTGGAAGACCTGCTGGGACGACTGCAGGCACTGGGCGCCCGCATCTACATGTTCCAGCCGGCCGCCGTGGACATGGAAACAGTGTTCATGAAACTGACGCAGGGGAAGATCGCATGAACCTGGCCCGCCTCAGAGCGCCGATGCCGCTGCTGACCAAGGAACTGACCGAGCAAGCGGCCCGGAAACGCACCTACGCCATGCGCGTGCTCTACGCGGTGGGCCTGTTCGGAGTCTTCCTGCTGACGATGCAGGACATCACCGGCGGCTTGGGCTCCGCCAACGTGCTCTATTCGCTGGGACGCGGAAAGGAACTCTTCTACGTGCTGTTCGGCCTCCAGTTCGCGGGCATATGCCTGTTTCTGCCGGCGCTGATGTCCGGTGCCATCGCCGGTGAGAAGGAGCACCAGTCGCTGGCCCTGCTGCTTGTGACCGGCCTGTCTCCCTGGGAGATCGTGATGCAGAAGTACGTGAGTCGGCTGGTGCCGATGGTCTCGTTTCTTCTGCTTTCATTGCCGTTGCTGGCCGTGTGCTACGCCTACGGCGGCATGAGCACCGGCCTGCTGGTGAACGGAACGCTGGCTCTCTTCATCACGGCGGCGCAAATCGGCGCGTTGGCATTGCTGATGTCCGCCTTCTGGCCGCGCACGGTGCACGCCTTCGTCTGGACGTACGTGGCCGGTTTCGTGATCTACTTCGGACCGGTGCTTGCCGCGGCGTTCATGCACAGCGCCTGGGGAATGCGCTTCGATCCCGAGGACGCACTCGTGTTCTTCCCTGTGTACACCCTCATGGAGTCCGGCTCGGACGTTGGCGAGTTCGTGGGCATGAACATCCCGCTGGGCCTGGTGACCCTCGGATGTCTGGTCGGGGCGCGCGTGTTCCTGACGCGACGCGCTTTCGTCTCGACCCGCAATCCGTTCGTGGTTGTGTTTCAGAAGCTGGACCGGTTCTGGCACCGCGCGAACCGACTGGTCGGCGGCGTCGTTCTGATAAAGGAGAGGAGCACGCTGCCGGAGCACGACCCCATAGCGTGGCGGGCGGCAAGCAAAGGTACCGTCGGTGCGCCGTCTCACCTGATCCGCATCCTTTTGTTGCTCGAGTTGCCCGTGCTGCTGTTTGCGGGCATGTTCGGCTGGGCGGGTGGAGGAGACGAGCCGCTGACGTTCCTGCTCTTCCTGCTGTGGCCGGTGGTGGCTCTGATCCTGGTGGCCGTCTGCGCAAACGCGTTTGTCTCCGAACGGGCGGGGCAGACCCTGGACATCCTGCTGGCGACGCCGATGACGGGCCGGAGCATCATGCGCCAGAAAGCGCGGGGTCTGAGGAGGCTCACGGTGGTGCTGGCCGTGCACATCGCGACGATCGGGGTGCTGGAGACTGTGGTGGGAGAGGACAAGGCCGTGTTTCCCTATCTGTCGATGATGCTGGCGACGACGGCCACCTACATGATGCTGATGACGTGGGTTTCGCTGTGGGTGAGCCTGAGGGCGAGATCTCGCCCGAGGGCCGTCATCCTTGCCATCTTCCTCTTTGTGCTGTGGTGCGCTCTGCCCGTTTTCGGCGTTATCCTGATTGACGAGTTGCGCATCTGGAGTGTATCGCATCCACCGTTCTCGTACGCGCTGTTGTTCAGCCCGGTTACCATGGTGGTCGTGCCTGAGATACCGTATGACTGGGGCGCGTTCGGGAGCATTGTGTTTGCGGCGATTGTCAACACGCTGTTCTATGGCGGGGTCGCGCTGTTTTTCCGTGCGCTGCTGCTTCGCCGAGCCGACAGGTACCTCGGGCGAGTGCCTGAACCCGGGCGGGCATGCGCGGTGCGGCATCCGGGAGACGCCGACATGGAGGCCGACGGCCATGCGGGCTGAGATCAGCCGGACGGCATATCGTGGCCCGGCGCGCGTCATGGGCATCGCGCTCTTCGGCCTGCTCTTCTTCTGCAGCGGGGCGTCGGCTCTGGAAGTGGAGGAGGTGCGCTGGAACTTCGACGGACGCGTGCTCCCCGAAGCCATCAACCTTGTGTCGGTGCTGGTATCGAGCCCGGCGGATGAAGCGTTCGATGGCACGCTTTCGTTGCAGCGAGAGATGCTCACCGGTTCGCGTACCGGGCCGAAGTTGCTGCAGCCCTGCTACGTTGCCCCTTTCACGTCGCGGTGGGTGCAGTTCTATCCCTATGTCGGCAGCCCGAACGAGGACTGGGTACTGACCTTCGGCCGGCGGCGCTATGTCCTGCCGAACACCAACGTCGGCCCTCCGGCACGGGTGGTTCTTGTGGATCAGTCCGATCCCCGGAACCGACCGGCGGGTGTCCGTTCGTTCCCAGAGAATCTGTTCCCGCCTACCGTGTGCGCGACGGACGCGCTGGGCGGAGTGGTGCTCGACCACGCGCCCAGGTGGGAGCCGGTGCGTCGGCGTGCATTCATGGCCTGGCTGAGGAAGGGCGGCGTTGTACACCTGGTGCCGCCGTCGGAGAGATCCCGCCAGGAGTTCGAGGGCGAGCTTTCTGCGCTGAACCTTGCGTCCGACCGTTTTGAGGTGGGAGACGGCCTGGTGGTCCGGCACCCCGTTTCCCTCAGTGAGGTCACCGACGACTACCTGTCGTCTAAGGGCTTTCCGAAGGCCCGGCTTGAGAGCGACGGCGCGGGCATGCTTCACGGTTTTGACGGCTTGATGCTCACCTATCTGCGCGGCCTTGTGCGCCCCGAGCACGAGTGGGTGCTTATCTACGCGCTTCTGGTCGCCTACGGTCTGGTGGCCGGTCCGGTCAACTACATCGTCGCGCGGAAATCGCGGAGCTTTCTGCGCCCGATTCTGCTTTTCGCGTGCACGGTGGGTGTGAGCGTCTTCATGATGACGTCTCTCGGGAAGCGGGGCTACGGTGAAGTGGCTACCGTTCATTCGTTCTCCTACGCCCGCCAGATCGAGCCCGGCACCTATGACGTGTGCCAATGGGCGGACGCGTTCGCGACGCGCGGTGCTCGTTACGATATTCGCCACGGCGGTGGATACGGCATCTACTCGGCATGCCAGCTCGCCGAGCCCGTTCCCGGCTTCGTGGTCAACGGACCGGCTGCCGTCTTCTCGTCCGAGGTGCCCCCATACTCCTCGCGCAGCTACTTGCATCGCAGTGAAATGGGGGGCCCTCGGCTGAGCGTGGCCGTTGGTTCGATGGGCGTCGACGGTCAGCCGCAGTCGATGAAGCTGACGTCGGATGAGACGATGCCGGGCCCGCCTGAGACTCTGTGGACGGTCTCCAGCGGAGTCGTGGCCACCTACCGATGGGACGACCAAGAGGGCGAGTTCCGCCGGCGGGACAGCCGCCGGGAGGACTTCTACTTCCAGCAGGCCAACCTGGGTCGGCTCCGTGGTTGGGGCTACGGCTACGGTGAGCGGGTTGACGACGAGCCGTTTTCCGAGCAATGCCGCGACCTGGCGGTCGCCGTGATGGCCCGTGCGTTGGGGACTGAGGGCATGATTGCGCAACGCGTCGAGAACCGGTACGAGTCGCCCGGCCGCATCCATGTCTTCATCCTGGTCCGCAGCCCCGAAGGCTTCCGTATGAAGCCGAATCCGTTCGGCGGCGAGACGGGCTATACGCTCTTCCATATACTCGCGAGAGACACCGGTGGAGAACATGAACGAGACTGAAACGGCCGCTGAGCCGGTCCTCAGCGTTCAGGGGTTGTCGCATTCCTACAAGCGGACGCGGGCTCTCAGGAACGTGAGTTTCGAGGTCGAGCATGGGGCCATCCACGGTTTTGTGGGTCCGAACGGGGCCGGCAAGACCACCACGCTGAAGGTCCTTGCCACGTTGTTGAAGCCGCAGTCGGGTCGGGCGGTCGTCATGGGCAACGATATCGCGCGCCGGTACAAGCAGGTGCGGAAACTCATAGGCTACATGCCCGACTACTTTGGCCTGTACCCACAGATGACGGTTTTCGAGAATCTGGACTTCTTCGGCGCCGCCTACGGGATAGACGCTCGGGGCCGGTCGGCCGTCATCGACGACGTGCTGCAACTCACCGACATGGCCGGTCGCCGTGACGCTCTGGTCAGATCGCTCTCCCGTGGCATGGAGCAGCGTCTGAGCCTCGCCCGGGCGTTGATAAACGATCCGCGACTCCTGCTGTTGGACGAGCCCGCCTCCGGGCTGGATCCGCGCGCCCGCATCGAGCTGATGGAGATTCTCAAGGAGCTCGGACGGATGGGCAAGACCATCTTCATCAGTTCGCACATACTTGGCGAGCTGGCCGGGCTCTGCGATAGCGTGACCATCATCGACCGCGGCACCATACGCTACACCGGGCCGATGGCCGACCTTCTGGCCGAAGAGAGAGGCGCGACCTCCTACCTGTTGACTCTGCGAGAGAGCAGCGAAGCGGTGGAAGCGGCGCTGCGTGCCATAGACGGCGTGCTGGAGGTGACGCCGGAGGCCGAGACGCGCAGTTACCGCATTCGCCTGGACGCGTCGAAGGCCGAAACGAACGCGGTCCTCCAGGCGGTGATCGAGGTGGGAGCCGCGGTGGAGTCGTTCCGAGTGGTTATGCGCGAGCTGAGCCAGGCATTCATGGACCTGACCGAGCCGGGGGTGCCGTCATGAACGCAGCGATCGCCCCCTTCCTGAAGCGCGCGCTGGTCGTCGACACGCGGTCCGGCAAAACGTATCTGATCAGATCGGGGCTGGTTGTTCTCACTCTCCTGCTGCTGCTGATGGCGCACAGCACAGCCAGGCTGGTGGGAGCGCCGGGCCTGCAGTTCTTCTCCAGCATCATGGGCACGAACGCGTTCCTGATCTGCCTGGCCGGGCCGGGCCTGTTCGCGTCGGTCATCGCCGGGGAGAAGGAATCGCTCAGGCTGGGGCTTCTGAAGATGACGGGGCTTCGGCCTCTTTGGATAATCCTGGGCAGCACGTCCGGGCCGATCATAGGCGCCGTGCTGCTGTTGGCGGTGCAGCTGCCCTTCGTGGCCCTGGCCGTCACCCTGGGCGGCGTGCTTCCCGGGCAGGTCTGGGCGGCAACCCTCGCCCTCGGGGCGCACCTGGTCTTCATCGCGGGCCTCGCCGTTTTCTGCTCCACAATCTGTAAGCGCAGCAGCTCGGCGGGCCGGCTGTGCTTCGCCCTCCTCGCCATGTACTACATAGGCACTCCACTCGCGCAGATGATCCTCGGGCGTCTGATGCAAATGGGCAGGACGGGGTGGTTGGCTGTCGCAGCCGACGGCGTGCTGGGATTCCTTCACGACTCGTCGGTCTTCACCCGCCTGTCGGAGGTGATGGGTGTTGGGTTCTCCGGTTCGGCGGTGGGCCTTCAGGTGTGGGCGGACATGGCGATGGGGCTTCTGTTCATGGTGCTGGCCTGGTGGGCGTTCGAGCGATTCACGCGCAGCCAGGTAGCGACGGGCCCGGGCCGTGTGATGTTGCGGGGGCGCTGGCGGCTGACCGGTGCGTTCCGCCCGGGGCGGGCCTGGTCGAACGCCCTTGCCTGGAAGGCGTTCCACTTCGCATCCGGCGGCCGCGTCGGCGTCGTGGTCAAGACACTCCTTGCGCCCGTTCTGGTGGGCGTGATCGTCCTCATCTCGTCGGGCAGTCGCCCTTCCCGGATGATCGACCTGGAGGAAGTCGGCGGCTTACTGGTCGGCATTTCCATTGGAGTGTTCTGCGTGGACGCCGTTATCACGTCGTCCAGGCTGTTCGGCAATGAGAGCAAATGGCGGACGCTGCCCACCCTCGCCATCCTGCCGCACTCGACAGTGGGCATGATGCTCCGCATGGCCTTCGGCGCAGCCCTGGGTCTCGTTCCCTACGTGGTCGGCTTTGTCATGGGCCTTGCCATGGCGCCCGACCTGCTTGTCGATGTTGTCTCGGAATCCCTCTTCACCGGGGTCTTCTTCTGGTTGGTGGGCAACTTCCTGCTGCTGCTTGTCATGGCCGCGTACTTCTCGCTCCTTTTGAGGCGCGGAGGCGTGCTGCTCGCGTTCGTCGTCTGGTACTTCGGCATGCACGTGGTTACGGGAGTGATCGGCATGTTGTCGTTCACGAGCGGCTTCGGCATGGACTCCGTCTTCCCCGTAATGGGCGTAGCCAGCATCATGTTGTCGCTCGTCCTGTTCGTGATGCTCGTCAGGCGGGTGGAGACGCTGGCCGCACGCTAGCAGCCCAGTTCCGCAGCAGGTTGCCAGGAGGGGGGGCGACGCCCACCGCCTCATTCGGCTGGGCCGGTCTGTCTTGACGTTTCCCGGGCCTGCCGGTAGACGAGAAGGGCCAGGAACCCGCCCGCCACAAGGAGGGCGGCCCAGATCAGGCCCTTGTGGCGCTCGCTCCAGGGAAGCTCCGGTTCGCCTGCGCGCCACGGATTCGGACCGACCGGCCCGAGCTGTGCGCTGACAACGCGCTCGCGGCTCAGTCGGTCCACGAAGTGCGGTAGGTCGTAATCGGGCGCGTTCGCCTCCGCGTTGCCGAAGCACAGCGAGTACGGCCCCCTGCCCGCCGGCTGGAACGTGAGCGTGCGCACCAGCCGCCGGGCGCTTGCCACGGGCGCAAGCCGGATCGGGCCGTTGTCGCCGTTCAGGACACGCACGAGCAGGTAACGGTGCCCCGCTCCACGCAGGCTGATGCCGAGGGATTCCTCGGTATGCCCGCCGGCGGAATAGCGATGGATAGCCGTGCGCGTGACACGAGCCCACGGTTCCTCCTCGACCCTCTGCCTGCGTGTTCCGTCCTCAAGATGCACGGTGACGGTCCGTTCCTCGCAGGGCCGTCCGAATACCTCCACCGTTCGGAAGAAGTTCTCCTCGGACGCCTCCAGTTGCAGGCTGTAAAGCGGCAGGTTGCGGTAGCCCAGATCAAGCCGCATCTCGGTCTGCCGGCGACGTGGTAGCTGCTCGATGTCTACCGACTGCACCGGAACCGGTACGGTCCTGGGCTGACGGACCACCCGATGCCAGGCCCCTACGTCGTCAATCGGCACGTGATCGGGGTCGTCGGGCCCGTTGAATACGGTGACGCGCAGGTAGCGCTGATCGTTGTCCGAGATCGAGACGCGGTCCTTGTCGTAGGCCCCGCCCCAGCCGTCGCCGCTGATCTGGAACAGAAACGCGCCGCGTCGGATCACCAGCCAGTTCACCCCGTCGTCGCTGCCTTCCACCATGACGCGCCGCCGGAAGTTCTCTCCCGGGGTCTGGACACGTATGACGTTCTTGAGCACCTTCTCGCCGAAGTCAACGGTGACGGAAGACCTCTCCCCGGGCACGAAGGCCCGGTTGTAGAGCCGAACTTCCAGCCGCTCCCGACGTGTGCCGGCGGTTTGCAGGCGGGACAGCACGTGGGGCACGGCCTTACCATCGGCGTCCACCACGCGCAAGTCATCCAGGTCGGGCTGTGCGGCGTCGAAGACCGGCGGCGTCAGCTCCACGTCCACCACCCCGCGTTCCGGCAGGGGATCGAGCAGAATGGGCGCGCACTCCTGCAGTTCGGACAGCACGTCGGTGGATCTTCCCGCGCGGACGGTCACAGGGGCGAGCGCCAACAGTACGGCCACCGTTCCGGCGGTGATGCCTGTCTTCATGGCTGTTGCTCCCCGCTTCCGTCCAGCCCGCTCTCAATGCGGTGGTAGAGGTATGCGCCTCCGATCATCAGCGCGCCCAACACGAAGAACGATATGATCCTGTAGACCTGTTGCACAACGGCCATGTCCACGAGCACCACCTTGATCGCCGCGGCGCCGAACAGGGCCAGGGCGGCGATTCTGAGCGGCAGGACGCGCTTCCAGAAGCCTACGGCCAGCGTTGCCGCCGCGTAGACGGCCCATACCACGGAGAGCGACATCAGCGCCGTCCAGCCCGCCCGTTGGGCCTCGGTCACGGTTGCGTCGCAGAAGCTGTACGCCTCGGCACTCAGCAGGATCAGCAGCAGTACGCCAGCCGCCACGTAGTCGGCAATCGCCAACCTGCGTTCCCATTCCTCGCACATGTCCCCGCAGCGGCTCAATGTGTATCCGAAGGCAAACACGGCGAGCACCGGCAGAACCGCTCCCAGGAAGCGGAAGTTTACGAACAGAACGTAGTCATCCGGCCCGGACCGCCCGTAGGCATAGGCCGCCAGCAGCAAGGCGATCGCCGTCAGCACGGCGCCGGTGACACGGGACGCGAGCGAACGGGCCCTGATGCCTGCTGCAAAGAAGCAGGCGGCGCCGACGGTCCAGATCGCCGGTGCGAGCGCGCGGGCGACGTAAGGACGGCTGGTGTAGCGGCACCACTCGGCCAACTCCGCATGGGCGAGTATCACCGTCAGCACTCCGGCTCCGATGGCGGCGCCGGTCTTCATCAGCAGGTCGACGGGGGTCGCGTCCGAACGATGTCGTGCGTGAATGAAGGCGCACAGGCCCGCGGCCAGGGGCACCATCAGAGCCCCTGCGAAGTGACGGTTGAGCACCGGCACGAACAGCCCGCCATGCAGCGGCCACTGCACGGAGAACAGGCGGACCGTCACCAGCGCCAGCACAACGGTAGCGGCGATGCGCACGGGGCGGTAAGAATAGCGGTACCCGAGGTAGAGCAGCAGCGGGGCCTCCAGCGACCACGCCAGCGTGATGCCCTGGAGCTTCAGGTGAAGGGGCACCGCGAGGGTCAGGAAGAACACGGTGAGCGCAATGAAGCCGAACACCGACCGAGCGTCCGCGGAGATGCGGCGCCGCGCCTGCGCGCCCAGCACAAGGTAGCAGGCCGCCATGCCCAGTGCGACGAATCCAAGGACATGCCGATTCTCGTCCGCCAGTATGGCGTATGCCGCCGTGAAGGCGAGCCCGGCGTTTGCGAGGGCGAGCGCGAAGCGCTCGATCGTAATCGGTGTGCCGCGGCGAAGGTGGTGAACGAACGGCAGCAGCAGGAAGACGGCGAAGAACGCGGCCAGCCAGACCAGAGCCGGCACCATCGCCGCATCCGCGTAGAACTCGTGGAACCAGCCGGCATAGAGGATTGCCGTGCCGACGAACGCGAGCACGTCCAGCGAGCGCCATTTCCGCGACAGTGCCACGCCCAGGACGCCCAGGTCCAGCAAGATCACGTAGGCGAACAGCGCGTCGCGCGCATCCTCGCCCGTGGACAGCAACACCGGCGTGAGGAAGCCGCCGAGGACGGCGAGGAAGGCGATGGAGACGGCGCCGCGCAGCACGCAGAGAGTCATGCCGGCCGCGGTGACAAGCGCCATGGCAAGGAAACCGACCGGCTGAGGAATCAGTTCATAGAAGGACGTTGCCGCGAACAGCGACGCGTAGAGGATCGCAAGCCCCAGCCCCGCCAGCCCCTCGCCCAGAACCTGCATGCGGCCACGCATGAAGCGGTCGCCGACCGCGAGACACGCGCAGCCGGCAAGGATTCCGAAACTGACTCGGGCGGTCGGTCCAAAGAACCGCAGCCAGCCGCGGTCGAAGGCATACTTGACGAAGAACGCCGCTGCGAAAAACAGGACAACAGCGCCGACCCAGGTCATCCAGCGCTTGCCGACCAGTTCCTCGATGTGGTTCCAGTCCAGCCCGGGTCGAGCGGGGCGCTCGGGAGCGCTCTCGACCGGTCTCGCGGAGATGCGCTGCAGCGCGTCCAGCCGTGCCTCGCGGGAGTCTACCTCCGGGGATGGCTCTGCGACGGGCGGTTCTTCGGCCTGGGGCGCCGTCGGTGCCTCCCCCTGTTCCAGCGCGTGGAGCCGGCGCAGCAGGTTCTGCAGGTCTTCCCGGAACGACCTGCGCCGACGGCGCTCTCGGAGGAGCATCGCGAACGCGACAAAGCCCAGCACGGATCCCAGCACAACGCATAGAACCAGTCCGATGACGACAAGCGCGCCAATGGTGTCCGCCAGAGACATCGCAGGACCTCTTGCCTATATCAGCCCGTCCGGAGCGGGCATTGTACGTGGCGTATGCGAACTCATCAAGCCTTAACCTGCGCCCAGACCGGCCCAATAGGCTGCTTGCGTTCCCTCTGGGCCACCGCGGCATGGTGTTTGCGCTTCTCGTCACATTGCGTATCGAGACAGGGCAATGTCCTCCTGCTGCGATGGGCACGTCGGCCGCAGGGTACACTCGGAGAGGAGCCATCATGTCCCAAGAGGTAGAGCAACTGAGTCGCGAGTTCTTGAAGACGGCCACCCAGACCGAGAAGCGGATGCGCAACATCTTCCTCGGGTCAATGGCGCTTTCGGTGCTGGTTTTCCTGCACTTCATCTTCCTCAGCAGGGAGAACACGCTCGTCCAGCGCATCCTCGTCGTCTCCTTCCCGGCGCTGTTCCTCTGGTCGTTGGTGATCACAGGCTATGCGTTCTCCACGCTCTGGAAGGTCGCCGAGGATCGCAAGGGATTGCTGATGGACCAGATGATGACGGATGCTATGACGGGCCTGAAGTCCCTCACCTATATGCGTCACCTGCTGCAGAACGAGATGGACAAGGCCATCGAGACCGCTGATCCTCCCCAACTCCTCTACCTGGACTTGGAGAGCCTGGAGGTCGTCAACCGAGACTTCGGCCATACGGTCGGCGACATCGTCCTGAAGGAAATCGCCAAGATGGTGGAGGGGAGAGTGCCCACGGGGGCGACGGTGGGGCGCCTGGCCGGCGACGAGTTCATTGTGCTGATGCCGGAGACCGATGCGGATCGTGCCAAGGGAGTGGCGGAGACTGTCGTTCGCAGCATCGAGGACTACGACCTGGACTTGGGCAAGCGGGGCCACATCGACTACATCGGGTGCCGGCCGGCCGTGATGGAGTGCCCGCGCGATGCCGCCTCGCCCGATGAGGCCATTGCCATGCTCCAGCAGGCCGTTGCCATAGAAGCCCGCAAACGAGACCTGCAGCCCCAGACAGCCTAACCGCGCGAAGCGCCCGTCAGCACCCACCGGTACACCCTACTGGCCCGGTGCGTGTGCGATTGGGATAGTGGACAGCCACTCTGCGCGGTCGTCGGATTCCCGAGACCAGTCAGTCCCCGGCCATCCGGCGACGGCGCTGGATCTCCGGAAGTGTCTCATCCACGGCTACCGCAACGCTCCGCGCGCCGCTTCCGGCCACTTTGCCGAACACAAGCACCGTTGCGTCGCGTTGCGTCTGGCGGTAGGCGTAGAGTACACGATCGAGGTTGACCAGGACGGGTATGCCGCGCTTGGAGTCGGTGAGGGTAACGAACACTTTGGCCTCCGCGTCATTGGATCTGCGATGCTCAAAACGAGATGCTTCATCCACTGCAATCGCGGGGCCAAATGCGAGCGAAACGGCGCTGACGGCCGCGCTTACACGCTTCCCTGGACGGACGACGCTTGCTCCGGCTTCACGCCCGGTGTGCGTCAGCGGCTGCTGCCCGGCAGCACCTCCACGCCCAGCGAGACGAGCAGGACCGCCGTCGCAAGCCCGACCAGCACAATCACGCAGTTGGTCCGGCCCATGCACACCACCTGGTAGGCGGCCGTCGCCAACGCGGCCGCCGTTCCCAGCACCACACAGAACTTCGCACTCGACTCGTGCATCGGACACCTCCCGTGCCGCATCGCGGCTCGCCCGAGACCCGGCAAACCGACCCTTCACGGCTGCGTTGCCTGTGGTGCCCTCCGTCGCCTGCATCAACACAGCTATCTTATCATTATACGCCGAGCTCGCCGTGGGGGAAGCCTTTTATTCCGCCTTCACCTTGCCGACGCAGGCGGTTCGGACCACAATTGCGGGGCACGCCGGAAGCTGATCCGCGGCGCTGGAGATGGCACGACACCCCCTACGTAAGGCTGAGCCGATGCACGCGAACGCGCACGAAGACCTGGACCTGTCTCCCTACACCGGCTACACGCGCCGGACCTGGATAGCGACCGCCGAGCGGATCGTGGGCGGCTTCCTGCCCTACCTGGACGCGGAAACGGGCATCGCCCATCTGCCGAGAGATCCGGATGAACCGGCCCTGGACCGACAGCTGGTGAACCCCGGTGGCGAGCACGAAGCCTTCGACCGGCCCTTCATGGCGGCCGCCGCCTACGTGGCGGCGACCGGCCGCACCAGTCTGCCCGATTCCGACGTAGACCTGGGCGCAGCATACAGGAACGGCATCCGTGTCTTCCGCGATCCGGAGAGCACGCACTACAGTGCGAGGCGCGGTCCTTCCGGCGCCGCGCTGTCCATGTTAATGGCGCCGCAGGTCTTTCTGGACCCGTTGGATAATCGGACCAAGATGCTGCTGGTCGAACAGTGCCGCCGGTACATGCGGCGCCAGCGCCGGGACTGCAACACGCTGCTGTTCGGCATGATGCCGGCCGGCATACTCGAACGTCTGGGCGCCGACTACGATCACGAACTGCTGGACGGGCAGTTCGACGCGATCCTCAGCATGTATCGCGGCGACGGTTGGTTCATCGACGGGTGGAACCGGGGCTTCGATCACTACAACTTCTGGGGCTTCCAGCTCTACCTGCACGCTTTCATGGCCTATGTTCCGCGCTGGCGTCGACGCTACGGGGCACGCGTCCGCGAAATCACCCGGGCGCACGAGCGCACGCTGCCGTTTTTCTTCGGGCGCGACGGCGGTCCCATCCCCAAGGGGCGTTCTCTCAACTACCGCTTCGCCGTAGTATCCGGCATTGCGTACTCGCAGATTTCCGGACTGTCCTCTCTGAAACCGGGGCTCGCCAGGCGCATGGCCTCCGGGTGCCTTCGCTACTTCTGCGATCACGGCTGCCTGAGCGACCGGGGCGTGCTGGAGCGCGGCTACTGGTCCGCTAACACCGCCATCGGCGAGGACTACACCGACGTGGGTGCGCCGTACTGGGCCTGCACTGCGCTCGCCGCCCTGGCCCTTCCGGCGGACCATCCATTCTGGACCGAGAAGGAGAAGCCGATCCCGACGGACACCCCCGGAGTGAAGCGATGCCTGGTGCGCGGCGCGGAAATGGTGCTCAAGTCGGACGGCGAACGTGGCGAGGCGCGCATGTTGAACGTAGGCGAGCCCTTCTACCACCGACGGGTCTGGCAGGCGGGGAGCAAGTATTATCAGCACACGTATTCGTCGTCGGTCGGCTACGCCCTGTCCGGCGATCTGGGACCGGAGCTGGCGGCCGGACGTACGGGCCTGAGCCGGGACGGGGAGACCTGGGTGTTCCGCACCTGGCCGCGTGTCCTGAACGTGGATGAAAAGGGTGCCGCCAGCGAATGGGACGCCGGCGCGGTCGACCCGTCACTGTCGGGCACCGTCGTCACCGAAACGCAGTTCCTGGACCGCGGGGAGGTGCACGTCTTCCGGCACACGGCCGAGGAGGACCGGTTCCTGACCATCGGCGGCTACGCCGTGCCGATCCCGCACGGCGAGGAACCGGAGATCCGGCAGGGGGAAGACGAGCTGATTGTGCGCAGCGCCACGCACTGGACGGTCATGCGTGTGCGGACGAATGTGCCGGGCGGGCTTGAGCTGGAGGAGGTCAGGCCCAGGCCCGGATTCCGGCATGCGCACATCTTCGGGGGATGGGCGGCGTTCCCTCGCTGGACCAGTGCTGAACCGGTCGCGCCGGGTGTCGAGGTGACCGTTTATGTGGACGCCGCCCGGCGTTCGGAGCAGGCGGGGCCGGAGGGCATCTTCCCCTCAGACGTAGGGGCGGCGAGAATGCTATTGAAATCGTAACACGATGGCGGTATCGTGCCGGGCATGTGGCAGGGGTCACTTTCTGTTACCTGCAGTCAGAGGGAGGTGAGTTTCTATGGCGAGGAGGCATTTTGCACGCGTGCGGCGTTCGATCGGCCTGGAAGCTTTGGAGCGGCGGTTGCTGCTTTCCGGCAACGTCGTCGTCGGGGTGGATGGCGGCGACCTGGTCGTTAAGGGAGACGACGAAGGCAACGAGATACAGATAGACCAGGCCTGCCTGGGAGCCAACGAGTTCCGGGTAACCGGCCTGGGCGGAACGACTATCAACGGCGGCGCCGGTCCGGTTGTGTTGTCCGACGTGACCGGCGACGTCAAGGTGGACCTGCGCTACGGTGACGATCAGCTTGTTCTGCTGGACTCCACCATAGCGGGCGACCTGCAGGTCAAGGGAAAGGACGGCAATAAGGCGCTTCAGGTGGTGAACACCGACATATGGGGCGACATGCAGGTCAAGTACAAGGACGGCGACACGGATACCTTGCTCGAAAGCGTCTATGTGGACGGCGACCTGCAGTTCAAGAGCAAGGACGGCTCGGACGCACTCGACGTAGATGACCTGGAGACGGGGGGCGACGCGTACTTCCGGCATGGACATGGTGATACCTGGACCAACATCGAGAACTCCTTCATCGGCTTCGATCTTCTGCTGAAACGCAAGGACGGTGCCGATTATGTGTCGATCGACGAGTCCGGCACCTACGGCCTGTTCATCGATAACGGGAACGGCGATTCGGCGACGAGCGTGACCGACTGTGATATCGCCGAGGACGTGGGCATCAAGAACAAGGCCGGCGCGCATACGATCGCGCTCGAGGGCAGCCTGGTTGGCGGCGACGTGCAGTTCAGGAACAAGGGCTATTACAGCTCGACGGCAGTCGACGGGGTTACCGTCCTCGGCGACTTCTCTTTGAAGAACGGCAACGGCGCGGACATGCTGCAGCTCGGTTCATCGGAAGTCTTCGGCGACGTATCTGTCAAGCACAAAGGTGGCCAGAGCCAGACCGAGATCAGCAAGTTCGACGGCTATGCCGATGTCAACATCAAGCTCGGTAGCGATCAGGATTCTCTGACTTTTGATGACGCGATCATCGACGGGCGGGTGAAGGTCAAGGCCGGTTCGGACCTGAACGTGATCGACATCGTCCTGACCGATATCTACAGCGGATTGAGCTACAAGGGCGGAAACGGTGTCGACGATATCGTCATCGATACCTTATACCTTGAAGGCCAGTTCAAGATGAAGACCAAGGGCGGGGACGATATTGTGTCCGTGGACGACTCCGTTTTCGACGGGGCCGTGTCTTTGAACACCGGCTCCGGTGACGACATCGTGGCCGTCGAGCGGGATTCCGTGAGTCCCGGCGACAGCACGGTGTTCTTCGGACCGGTCAAAGTGAAGCTCGGCAGCGGCGCCGATATGGCGGGCGTGGGTGAAGCCGGGGAGAGCGGACGCTACGTCGAAGCGTTCGACAGCATCCGCGTCGACGGCGGCTCCGGAGACGATTATGTCGACTACATAGGTAATGGGAACTTCTTTGCGGTTCCCGGCGATATCACCGGCTTCGAGACGGTTACGTAAGGCCGTTCCGCCGGAAGGCCGGACGTCTCGCAGCGGGAGAGCGGAGCCGCACGTTGCGGCTCCGCCTTCTCGGTCGGGTTACGGTGTGACGGTGCGGCCCGTCTCGGAAGAGCGATATGCGGCCTCGCAGACGGCCACCGCCGCCAGACCTTCGTCCGGTGTGACGGGCAGCGGCGTGCCGTTTTCGAACGCGGCCGCGAACGCCGAGTGCATGTGGAACCACGTCGTCGCTCCCCCCGCGCCCTCTTCTCGCAACTCCCGCGTATCCCGGCCCACGTGCAGCTCGGCTGTCTCGCCGAAGGGGTTGCGGTTCACCAGGTAGCCCCTGCTGCCGTAGTAGATCTGCTGCCTGCGTCCGCCGCACCCGCGCTCCCCGGTCACCTGTCGCCAAGTCGCCACAGTGCCGTTCGCCAGCCTCACCATCACGTGCGCGTTGTCTTCCGGCACCACGCCCTCGCTGTAGAAGTTCCGGATCACGGCCGTAACCCCCTGTGCGCGTTGTCCGGTCAGGTTCAGCACCTGATCGGCGTAGTGCACCAGACCGTTCATGGCGATGCCGTGGCCACGCGCTCCCGGATTGAAGCGCCAGAACCGCTCGTCCTTGCCCTCCGGGCGTTCCGGGCCGTGAAAGCCTATCGCGTCCAGATGCAGGGGCCGTCCGAGCGTGCCGTCGCCGAAGAGCTTGCGTGCCATGCGGGCATAGTAGAGGTAGCGCGAGGAATGCATCACGCCCAGGCGGTTGCCGCTCTCCTTGTAGGCGGCCATTACGCGGCGGCATTCCTCCACGGTGGGGCAGAACGGCTTCTCGACCAGGACGGCGCAGCCCTTGTCCGCGGCCATCAGGGCATGCTCGCAGTGGAACTGCGTGGGGGTAACGATCATCAGCACGTCGAACTCCGCCTCGTCCAGCATTCGCTCCAGGCTGTCGAAGGCTCTCTCGGCGCCGTGTTCGGTCTTCGCCTTCTCCCGCAGGTCCTCGTATCGGTCGGCGACCGCCACGAGTTTCACCTGCGGGACGCGATCGAGGGCCTGGAAATGCAGTCCGCTCACGTATCCGCAACCGGCGACAGCGTACTTCAGCATGGCATTACCTCTCCGGATTAGGGCAGCTATGTGTTCCCGGCCGCACATGCTACAGCATCGAGCGGCTCCCTTCACGGGGCGGGCGGGCTTGCCCGGCATGGTATCATTTGCTTATCTCCAGAGACGAAGGGCTGCGACATGATCAAGATATCGTTCTCCTCCCTGGGAGATCCCGGCATGCCACTGGAGCACTTTGCCGAGCTGCTGGCCCAGTCGGGCTACGACGGAATCGCTCTGCGGGGGCGCCCCGGACAGCACGTCCACTGGCAGGACGACGCCGCAAGGCGCCAAGAGGTACGCCAACTCTTGGCGGGCTGCGGGCTGGGTGTCAGCTCCATCGCCACCTATCTCTTTCTCGCCAACCGCGACAGCGGCGGTCCCGACCGGCCGGATACGCGCAACGAGAACGAGAACACGGAGGAACTGCTTCGCTGGATGGACCTGGCGGAGGACCTCGGGGCGGAGAACGTCCGTGTGTTCGGGGGCGCGCTGACCGAGGGCGAGACTCACGAGGACGCGATGCCGCGCGTCGCCCGGATCATGGATGCCGCCGCCGAGGCATACCCGGAGATCAACGTCGCCGTCGAGCTCCACGACGTCTGGAACACGCGTGCCATCGCCCGTCGCCTTCTGGAGATGACGCAACACGCCAACTGCAAGGTTGTCTGGGACATCCACGCCACGGAGCGTGACTGCGAGACGGCGGCCGACGTTGTGAAGGCCATCACCCCCGACCGGATTGCCTACGTGCAGGTCAAGGACAAGTTCCCCATGCCGGACGGCTCAGTTTACCACTGCCTCCTGGGGGCAGGGCTCACGCCGATTCCCGAGGTGCTGGCCGCGCTGAGCGCGACCGGATGGAGCGGATACGTGGACGTGGAGTACGAGGCGCACTACAACGACTACATGCCCGGCGTCGAGGTCGGTATTCCGCAGAGCATCCTGAAACTGCGCCAATGGCTGGCCTGAGCGTTCGCTGTCGGGCGGTTCAGCGCTTGGTGCGCTTGTCGATCAGGTCGGCCAGCAGGGCGAACATGGCCGAGTTCATCGCGAACAGCAGGAGCAGCACGGTCTTGTCCGTCATGTCCTGCAGCACGAATACGTCCACCGCCGCACTGACCGCGAAGCATGCGAACAGAACCATCGCCACCGGGAAAAACACGCGCATTGGCGCGAAATACGTGCCCGTGCGCAGAATGAGCTGCGAGAAGTTCAGCGTGTCGCGGATCGGCCTGATCTTCGACTTGCCGGTCCTTTCCGCGTAGTTGATCGGCACGTACCGGATAGAGTAACCGCTGGTCAACAAAGCGACCGTGATCGTTGTGGTGAAACTGAAACCGTCGGGCAGCAGGTCCAGGAACCTCTCCACTACGTCCCGCCGGAACACGCGCATCCCGCTGTTCATGTCGGGCACGCTTCGCCCGACCAGCCACGATACGTAGCGGCTCATGAACAGCTTGGGGATCCGGCGCAGCAGGGGATACTCAACGTCCTCCCCCGTGCGCGATCCCACCACCATGTCGGCGTGCGCGGCTTCGCTCAGAAGCTGAGGCATGCTGGAGGCCGGGTAGGAGCCGTCGGCATCCGTGATGGCGATCAGCGCGTGTTCGGCGTGCCGAATACCCGTCTTCAGCGCAGCACCGTAGCCCCGGTTGCGTTCGTGCTTCACCAGACGCAGGCGCACGTCCTCCGCCGCCATCTCTTCCAGCACTTCGCTGCTGCCGTCGGTGGATCCGTCGTCCACCACGATGATCTCGTAGTGCTCGAACTCCCCCAGCGCCTTCTCCAGTTCCTCCAGCGCCGCACGGATCGCGTCCTTCTCATTGTAGCACGGTACAATCACGCTGAACGGCGCCACCAGCATCCTCATACTCCCGTCTACGGGAATCCCTTCAAACGCAGGACACCATGCTACCGTACGGTGCGGCCCTCGTCACGCGCACACCGGTCGCCCCTACAGCATCGGCCGGATCGCCTCCGCGACGGCCTCGCCCAGCACGCGATAGCCGTCGGCGGTGAAGTGTACGCCGTCCGCCGTCTGCGTGGCCCCCCGGCCCGCCGCTATGCCGTACAGATCGTTCACGGGCACGTTCATGCTGTGGGCGACCTCCACCGCCTCGGCGTTGAACGCGCGGACATCCTCGTCGTAGCGGTCGAAGTCGTCCAGTTTGGCGTGCGACGCATGCGCCAGTTCGTCGACCACGGGCGTGGTGGTCGCCCAGACAACGGCTGCGTCGGTCTGTTCCAGCAGGAAGCGCAGTATGTGGGCGACGTTGTCGCGATAGTGCTCCAGCGGCACGATGGTGTCGCGGCCGCCGTAGTGATCTGTGCGCAGATCGTGCAGGCCGGCGTTCACGTGCACCACGTCCGGGTCGCGGCGGCGGGCCCACGCGTGCAGGTGCGTGAGCAAGTTCACTGTGTTGCCGCCGTTCTCGTCCGGTCCCCACACCTCCGCCTCGCCGGCGAGCAGCTCCGCCACGTAAGGCTGGTAGCCCATCCGTATCGAGTCGCCGATCAGCACCACGCTCTTCTGCGCCATTCCGGGTTTCCTTGACGTCGGATCGAGTTCACGCGTACACTTCGTTCCGGCCATCTGAACGGCGTTTTTGCGTCCTGTCAAGCTCAGACGTGGGTTTCGTATTCCCGATGGGGGAAACCCGATAGCTTTGTCGTGGCAGGGGGGGCTTCCGGTAGACGGCCGGTCGCGTCGTGCGGACACAGGGAGTCTGTGAGAAATGAAGCTCAGAGGCATAGGCGTTCTGGTGGCAGTCCTCATCGCGATGGGCTTCTGCTGTGTTGCGGCGGGGGGCAACGCCGCGAACGCCAACATGGCCTACGCCCAGTGGGAGAACGGTCCGTCGACCGATCCGGCCTACTTTCCACTGGCCGTGTGGCTCCAGTTCCCCCGCAACGCCCGCACATACCGGGACTTAGGCATAAACCTGTACATCGGCAAGTACCGTGGGCCATCCGGGCAGGAGCTCGATCAGCTCAAAGAGGCCGGCATTTCCGTCATCTGCACGCAGAACGAAGAGAGTCTGAAGCACATCGACCATGAGGCCATTGTCGGCTGGATGCAGGAGGACGAGCCCGATCAATGCAGGCTCCTGGCCGACTACTGGGACAACAGCCTGCAGACGATACAGGATGCGTGGGGGCCGCTCCCCTTCGCCGACATCCAGGAGTGGCGCGCATCCTACGGACCTCACGGTGCCCCGATCCCGCCGCGCTGGGTGCAGGAAGACTACGAGAGGATCAAGACCCGCGACCCCTCCCGGCCGGTCTACCTCAATCTGGGCACCGGCGTGGCCCTTGACCAGCTGGGCGGGCGCGGCATCCGCAGCCGGCACCCCGAGGACTACTACGATTACTCGAAGGCCTGCGACATCGTGTCCTACGATACCTATCCGGATCGCGCCGGGGGCGCCCGCAAAGGCAAGCTCTGGTACGTCGCCCGCGGCGTCAAGCGGCTCTACGAATACAGCGGTGGCGAAAAGATCGTCTGGAACATCATAGAAGGCAGCCGTTCGAGCGCGACCGGCAACCGCCCGACGCCCGAGAGTCTGCGCAGCGAGGCATGGATGTCCATCATCCACGGCTCGCGCGGCATCTGCTACTTCGTGCACCTGTTCCAGCCGCAGTTCGTCGAGGCCGGCGTTCTGGGCGACACCGAACTGATGCAGGGCATGCGTGACCTGCACCGCGAGATACTCGCGTTGGCGCCGGTTATCAACTCGCCGACGCTCGAGAACGCAGTGAGCGTTCGCTCCTCGGTGCCGGTCACCGAACCGGACATGCTTTCGGACGATCTGCAGGCGATCGCCGCCATGGCCAAGAGCTATAACGACGACATCTATATCTTCAGCATCCGGATGGAAGGAACGCCGGCGCAGGGGGAGTTCCGGGTCAACACGAACGGGAGCCGCGTGGAGGTGCTGGGCGAGGGCCGCACTATCCCCATCTCGAACGGTCGGTTCACCGACCGGTTCGACAGCTACCAGGTGCACCTCTACAAGGTCAGCAAGTAGCTGAGGCGGTCCGATGGTGCCTCCTTTGCTTGACGCCGGAGGTTGCTGGTCCGTACACTCCACCCCCAGACCTGTGCCCTTGAAGCGCCATCCTTTGGCTCTACCTTGCAGGAAGACAACCCCATGTCGATGACCGCATCCGAACTCCGTTCACTCACCGACCGTCTCCCGCGCGAGCCGTTGTGTCATCTGCCCACGCCGCTTCATGCTTGTCCCCGGTTCAGCGAGGCACTCGGCGGGGAGGTGAATGTCTATCTCAAGCGCGACGATCTGACGGGTATGGGCTGTGGCGGCAATAAGCTGCGCAAGCTCGAGTTCAGCCTGGGAGAGGTGCGGCAGGGCGGCTACGACGCGATCGTGCATGGGCTGGCCGGCCAGTCAAACTACTGCCGTCAGACGGCCGCGGTCGCAGCGCGCATCGGGCTGCCGTGTCACCTGGTGCTTCGCAAGGATCACAAGTGGGAAGACCCGGCCCAGGGCAACCGCCTCCTCGACTATGTTTTAGGCGCGCAGGTGACGATGGTGGAGCCCGGTGAGCAGAAGACGGCCAAAGCCGAGCTCGTCGAGCGGCTGAAGAGCGAGGGCCACCGCCCCTACCTCGTGGGGTACCGGGACGAGGTTCTGGGCGCCGTGGGCTACACATTGTGCATGGCGGAGACCCTGGAACAGGCCGAGACCGCCGGCTTCCGTCCGGACGTTGTCTGCGTGACCGGCCGCTCCGGCACGCTCGCGGGACTGATTCTCGGCAAGCGGCTGCTCGGCTGGAACGGGCAGGTTCTGGGTTTCCAGCCCGCCCCCGCGGCGGACGATGAGGCCCTTCGCGCCGGGACGGTGCCGATCGTGAACGACGCGGCCGAACTGCTCGGAGTCGACGAGACCTTTGCGCTTGAGGACGTCAACAATACCTCGGCCTACGGGGGCGCCAAGTACGGCACGCCCACGGAAGAGTGCCTTGAGGCGATGGCCCTGCTGGGAAGCACGGAGGGACTGCTGGTCGGACCTGTCTACACGGCCAAGGGCCTCAGCGGCGTCATCGACTACATCCGCACGGGCCGCATCCCGGCCGGTTCCTCTGTTGTGTTCGTCCACACCGGCGGCACCCCGGAGACCTTCCCCTACAACGCCGAGATCGCGGACTATCTGGCCTCGGGCGGCTAAAGGCAGCGGTCATTTCCCGCTTGGGACTGCGGTCACTCGGTCGAGTCCAGGGCGGGGAGCGGGAACCGGGCGTAGGACTGGTAGAGGTCCGTCAGCAAAACTACCGACGATACCGTCTCCGGGAGCGAATTCTCGGTGCGGCGCCAGCGGAACCGCACGACATCCGGCCCAGGACGGTCTATGACGTCCTCTTCCGTCAGTTCGGCACGCAGGTGGCCCTGCTTGCCGCGAACGAGGAGCCGGTAGTCGGCGTCCAACGCCGCCTTCGGCAGATGCACCGTCAGCGTCACCACCGGGCCGTCGCTCTCCGCCTCGCACTGCAGCGACGCGTAAGGGTAGAAGTCCCCGCGCGGCTGCTGCCGCACGTCCGATACTCCGAGCCCCACGCGGTAGACGCGCCCGTACGCCGTTTCGACCTCCATTTGGGCATCGTCGTCACCGGTTACGGCGGCCGTCGCCGGCGTTCCGGCCTCGGGTCCGGGCCGGCGGCCGTGCAGGCGCAGCGTGACCCTTGCTTCCGTGTGCAGCGGATTCTGGACCGTCACCACCTCTCCCGAGTAGCGGGGCTCGACGTAACAGACGGCTGCCGCGTCCGACGCGATGCCGGCCGCCTCGCCTGCCTTCCAGAAGACGATGCCCGTCGCGCCGGCCTCCGTATCGCGGCAGGCGTGCGCGACGGCCTCCTGCCGGGCTATCCGGACCGTGGGGCGCTCCGCGAATGCTGACGTTTCCGCCGGTGTAGCCGAGGGAAGGACGGCATAGGCGTACGTGGCGTCCTCGGGTGCGGGGCCGTGGTCCAGCCACAGCGTCATGAGCGCACCGCGACGATGGCCGTAGAGCGTGACGGGCTCGAAGAAGGCGTAGCCGACGCCGTCGTGCCATGCCCAGCGAACGTCCCGCCAGGCCGCGTCCCCCTCGACGTCTCCGATCTCTCGTTCGCCGGAGAGCAGCAGCGGGAGTCCGGCCTGCGGCGCCGCCCACTGCGCAACCGTGGTGACGACGTGTTCCGGATGATCGGCATGCGACGTGATGCCGCTGCCGAGCGCCACGAACCCGCGGTCGAAGAAGTGATAGCTCTTGCGGGCCACGTAGTCGCCGGCCGCCGGAACCAGGACGAAACCGCAGACTCCTCCAGAATCCGGTCGGTCGCCGCCGGCGCCGCCCGCGAACGTGCCCGTGCCCGGATTGTACGCCTTCGGAGGATGGATGCCCACGCGCGTGGTTGTGCCCGGAAGGCGGTCCCAGTCAAAGTCGTCGCTCCGGGTGGCGCGGACGGCCTTGTATTCCTGCCCGGTGCGACTGACGTAGGTGAGGCCGTAGCAGAGGAACCAGCCGCTCAGGTTTGTGCCTCCCGCCATGCTGGGGTTCCCCTCGTAGTCGATCACGCGGTCGGAGTACATCCGCACGCTGGTGTAGAACTCGGGCCGGCGGAAGACGCTGAAATCGCCGGTATAGAAGTGGCGGAAACCGTACGGCGGCTGCACGGCCGGCTGGTCGGGGTCGGCCGACCGAATCAGCGCCTGGGCCGCCTCCGTAAGCTCGGTCGCGTCCTCGGGGTGCACGGACGCCAGGAGTAACATGGTGTCGATGTGCTCGCGGATGGAGAAGCTGGACGCCACCTGCCGGCCGCGGACGGACAGGTCGTAGGTGTCGCCCACGATGGGCCAGGGCACGTGCGCCAGCAGGTGGCGGGCGAACAGGCGCTTTTTCTGCTTGGAGACCGACCAGCGCGTGCCGTCCGCCAGGTAGGCGACCTGCGCGATGCTGTAGGCGGAGTCGGCGCCGTAGCCCATGGTGTGCAGCAGGCGGCCGTGGAACTGGTAGGAGTAGTCCTCCATGATGCCGGCCGCTCCGCCGCCGATCACCATCTGGTCGGCGACGTAGGAGACGGCCCGGCCAAGGAGTTCGGGATCGTGCTGGAGCAGTGCCAGGTACACGTTGTTGCGGCCCTCCATTGCCGCGTTCGCGCCGTTGAGCGACATCCGGGGGAGGCAGTCGCCCATGCCCGCCACGCAGGCGTCGAACAGGTCGGGGTCGATGCGGCCTTCGCACAGAATCAGCGCCGGGCCGAGATTGCGGGGCAGGGCGATGAGCCAGTTGTACCAGTTGCCCGGATGGGGGCTGCCCGGGCGGATGATCTTCTCTGTTTCGGCCAGCTCCGATTCAATGCGCCCCTTGATCTCCGGGGAGTTGTAGAAGGCTGAACCGGGCGTCGACCATGCCTGGGCCAATGCAAGCACGGTGCGGGCGGAGCCGCCCGGCCTGCCGCGTCCGCGGCGGCCCTCGCGCGGCGCGAGCATGCTGCGGGTCCGTTCGTCCAGGCCCTCGACCCCGGCCGGTCCCATCGGCAGCCCGGGCGCATTCTGTTGCCCGGTGTAGAAAGCAATCAACCGGTTGCGCATCATCTGCATCTGTGCTTCGTCCGTCGGCCCGGCGTGGGCGGCCAGCAATCCCAACACGGCGGCTGCAATCAGAGCGTGCATCGTCCGGAATCCTCTGCTGTAGTGTGTTCCTCGCATTCTACCGCTTGAGTCCACTGGGGCACAGTGCCGCTATCCGTCACTACCGCGCGGTCCCGTTCTGTAGTAACCTGCATGTCGAGCGACAAGCAACGCACACGACATCTCACCCCCCGGAAGGGAGCAGAACATGCCGGACGCACTGGACATGCCGCCGCTTGGCGTGGCCTCGTGGAACATCGCCGCGCCGTCGCTGATGGAGCGCGTGGAGTGGATTGTCGACAACGGCTTCACGGCGGTTTCTCTGCACTTCAGGGTGGCTGAGACGGACGAGTCCGAACGTCGGGACGTGGCCGATGCCGTGCGTGCGGCGGGGTTGGAGGCTACATTCCACGGCGGGATCGGCTACGGCCCGGACGGCGCGGCCGACTGGGACCGGCTGGAGCGGGTGACGGACGAGGCGCTAAGGTGGCACGAGCGCACCGGTGCCGTGCACTGTCTCTGCTTCGACCCGATGCACCTGACGGACGCCACCGGGAGAACGCACACGGACTGGAACGCCTGCCGTCGGGTTCTCCTCGCCACGCACGCGAAACTGGCGGGCGCCGGAATCCGTACGGGTCTGGAGAACAACTTCGGCGCGGCCGGCCGCTATCGTGGCCTCGCCGAGATGGAGAGACTGCGCCGGGAGTGCGGGCTGACGGACCTGGGCATGCTGCTGGACACGGGTCACGCGAACATACACGTGCGCTCGGACGGCGTGCAGGGCGAGACCGACCTCGAGGCCTTCATCGCGGCGATGCCGTTCGAGATCGTCGAGGTGCATGTGAGCGACAACACCGGCGACGTCGACCGCCATCTCCCGATTGGGGAGGGGAACCTGGACCTGCGGGCGGTCATGCGGTCGCTACGAAAGCGGGCGTTCGCCGGTGTCTTGACGGTGGAGGTGTGCCCGGGCCTGGAGCCGTGTCGTCTGGACAGCGCCGACGAGATGGACCAGATACTGCGCACGCGGGACGCAGTCGTCGATGCCTGGACCATTGTAGGCGGTGTCTGACGGCTGACCCGCTCAGCTTGCGTAGTCCTCGGGCGCCAGGGGATCGATGGCGCGGGTGAGGAGCTTGTCCTCGCGGCCCGGTGTGATGACGCCGGCGGCGTAGTTGATGAGGTTCGTCAGCAGCAGGGGAGCCACAGGATCGTCCTCGAGGTGGTCGAGCACCTTCAGGTGACAGACGACGATCTGCCCCAGGCCCTGCGGAATCGTGTAGACGCTGGCGCCGGAGTAGAAGACGTTGGGGCGGGTCCACATGTTCTGCGAGAAGCCGCCGCAAAGCACTTCCCCGCCTGCAGCTATGACGTCCTCCGCCAGGTCCAGATCGTGGCAGTAGACCCGCGAGTAGGGGTAACCGATCACGCAGTCCGAGGGAAGGCCGTCGAAGATCGGGTGCTTCTTCACGTAGCCTATGGTGCGCATGACGCCCTGAACGCGGATGAGGTGGGGCACCAGGCATTCGTAGAGGCCGATGGTGTAGGGGCTGAATAGAACGGCGCATCCCCCGAGCTGGACGATCTTGCGCGCCTGCCCGTAAGCCTGTTCGAGAGAGCCGTGCTGCCCGGCGGCCCCCCGAAGGTCCATCAGGAGAGGCACGTTCTTGTTGCGGTAGCTTGTGCCGTAGTTCTCGACCTTGCAGCCGAGGCGGCCCAGCAGATCGCGGAGTTCGGGCCGATAGCCCCGCAGACCGACCGTGTCAACATCGAGCCGGGGCTTGGGGACGACGGTGAACTCGACGCTCTGGTCGGACAGCGTGCGACCGTCCTCCATCAGCCGCGCGCTCACGCGGTACGTGCCGGGCTTGAGGTCGAGGTGCAGCTCCTGCTGCAGGACCTCCTGCACCTCCGCAGTGGCCTCGACCTTGCCGCTGAGTGTTTCGAGCGGCTCATCCGCCGGCTTGCCGACCTCCACGCGGTATTCGTACGTGCGGTCCCGCTGGTTCTCATTCACCAGGTCGGCCCGGACCGTCAGCGCCGTGCCGGGGATAAGGCTCCGCGGGGAGACCTCGGGCATCAGCAGGGGGGTGGCCATCACCGAGGCCATCTGCCGGAGCGTCTCCTTGGGCCGACGCCATATGTCCGTGGCGCCGAACAGCTCGCCGGTTGCGTCGGCGAGCTGGCAGAACGCGAAGCCGGCGTTCCTGGTGTTGACGCGCTGGGCGGCGGTGATGAGCCGTATCTCGTCGGCGCGCACTCGGCCGCATTCGGCCACCATGTCGCCCACGCTGCCGAAGGTCTCCGCTGCGCCGGCTGTGTCGAACTGTCCCTGTAGCGATTCGTAGAACTCGCGGTGAAGCTCGTAGTCTTCCAGGCCGCGTTCACGGTCCTCGTCTGTGTATTCGGCCAGGACGGATTCAAAATCGGGGGGCGTCAGCGGCGCGCCGTATTCGCTGACGAACAGAGCCATGTCCTTGATGCCGACCGTCCGGTACGCCTCGACGTCCGCCTCCTGAAGGGGCAGCCAGCAGTAGCTATGCAGGTCCATCATCTCGACGGTTTCGGTCGTGTAGGGCAGATGGGCTATCGTGCAGGCACCGTCCGGCTTATTGCCCTCCTTGCCGGAGGTGTCCCAGAGCACGCGCGTCGGGTCCAGCTCGTGGCCCTCCTCCGCGATACGGGCGGTGAGCTTCTTCACTTCGGGCCAGGTATAATCGACGTAGTGGTACGCCTCGTTGAGTATGCACCAGAAGACGATGCTGGGATGATTCCGGTCGCGCTTGATCATCCAGAGCGTCTCGTCCCGGATGCGGCGCTCGAACGCCTCGGACTTCCTGTTCCAACCGGCGGGGGGCTCGGCCTCGACCAGGATCCCTATTTCGTCCGTCAGGTCCAGATACCACGGCGGCACGGGTTTCAGGTGCAGGCGGATGAAGTTGAACCCGTTCTCCTTCAGGAGCTTCAGCTCCCGCACGGCTTCATCGCGCGTCTCCGGGAAGCAGAGCGTGCGGGCGTACACGCCCTGTTGGAGGAAGCCCTTGGGTTTGACGGGCTCCCCGTTCAGGTAGAAGCGTCCCTTCCGGATGGTGAACTCGCGCATGCCGAAGCGCACGGAGCACTCGTCCAGCACCTTTCCTTCCGCTTCAATCCCGACCGTCGCGCGGTAGAGGTAGGCGTCGTCGGGTGACCAGAGGCGCGCGTCGTCGAGGACCATCGGCAGGGCCACGGTCGAGGCGTCCTCGGCCAACTCCACCTGCATGGTCTTCTCGATGACGGGCGCGTCGGCGTCCGCCGGCGTCACCCGGCACGCTATCGCGCAGGTGAGCGGGCCGCTGCCGTTGCTGATTGTGGCCTCTACGACGGCCTTGCCGTCGCCAACATGCGGCTTCACGAACACGTCCTCGACGTAGACGCGATCGGTGACGATCAGTTCGACGTCCTGCCACAGGCCGGCAAAGTTGAAGTACCATCCGCCCTTGCCGATGGGGATGTCCTTCTGCCCGAGCGGAGCACCCGATGAGAATCCCTCAATCTCGCGGTCGCGCGGTGGATTGATAATGCGGACGGCGACGACGTTGGCGCCCGGTCTCAGC
>CAZZNQ010000023.1:0-47931 GCA_964655775.1 uncultured candidatus Brocadiaceae bacterium
AGCGCAACAAGAGAGTGCCGGAGAAACACAAGTTCCTCGGACGCCATCACCTGGCGCGCATCTATCACAGTGTGCCGGTCATCAACAAGATATCTTCGCTGGAGCCGAAGATCCGTCTGTCCGGCGAAAGCTTCCCGCTGAAGAATCCGCAGGGAAAGTCGCTGGGCGACTTCACCGAAGAACAGCCTTCGCTTCAACGTGCGGCGGATATCTTCACTGATACGATAGTCCGCGCGGGGCTTACAGCCACGCGACGGATCAGGTTGCAGCCGAACGGGGAGCAGTACGTTGCGCAGTACCTCCTGGACGGCTTGCCGCAGACGGTGGAGGCTTTCGAGCCGGAGATGAGTCAACAGCTCTTGGCCTGCATCTCGCAGTTCGCCGGCTTGAGCAGGGAAGGCAGGTTGCGGCAGGGGGTGGCGGAGCTTCGAGCCGATCTGCCTGCGCACGGAGAGATACGCATTGGTGTGCGGGTCTCCGCTGCAGAAGGAAAGCCCGCCGTTGTGTTGGTGTTCCCCGACTGGAGTGAGGACCTGTACAAGTCCGGTCTGCCGGCGCTCGGTATGCACGAGGCCATCATCAAGCGGCTTAAGGTGGCTCTGGGGCAGCAGAACAGCACGGTGTTGCTCTGCGGATCGCCGGGCATGGGAACCACCACCACCCTCTATGCGGCGCTGGGCAATCTGGATATCTTCACGACGGATGTCTTTGCTGTTGAGAAGACGGAGGAACATCCGCTGGAGCAGGTAAGACGGTTCACCATTCCCGACGACCAGCCGTTCGGCGAGTTCTTCCAGTCGGTTCTGCGCGAAGATCCGGATGTGATCATGTTCGGCGACGTGGAGGACACCCAACAGGCTCGGGCCCTGCTGGGGTTCGCAGCGGACGAGGGGCAGATAATCACCACCATCAAGAGTCCCGATGCTCCGAACGGGCTGGCAAAGCTGGCAGCGCTGGCGGGCCAGGGCGAACTCGCGGCAGAATCGGTCAGTTGTGTCCTCGGCCAGAAACTCGTGCGCAGGCTGTGCTTGAACTGCCGAGAAGAGGTGGAGCCCAATCCGGCCATGCTGCAGAAGCTGGGCCTGAACCCCGCAGAACCGGGAATCTGGTACCGCCCCATCGGCTGCGAGGCGTGCCTTAGCACCGGATATCGTGGTCGTATCGCGATGTACAGTATGCTGATCGTGACCGAGCCGGTCAAAGAGGCCCTCACCGGGTCGCAGCCTTCGCCCGCCGCTATTCGGCAGGCGGCCGGCAAGACTGCGTTCCGGACGATGTACCAGGACGGCGTCAGCAAGGTGGCCGCCGGAATCACCACGCTGGATGAAGTGCATCGTGTGCTCCAAGTGAAAAAGTAGCTCAGTCATGAAGGCGGACCGATTATGAGCATCATCGCATTCCTTCTCATCCTGGTGATCATCGGCGCCATGATCTACGCCGGCCAGCGCGACGGCGCGTTTTTCTCCTCCTATGCGCTCATGCGCAACTTCATTGCGTTTCTCTGCGCTATGACCTTCGCCCAGCCGGTAGCGAACGTAATGCAGCGATTCATGGGCGGTGGCTATCCGGCTCCGGACTACTACGTTCCCATCGGGTTCGTTTTGGTCTTTGCGATCGTTTTCATGCTCGGACGATGGTTGAAGGTCCAGTACACTCAGCCCAACGTGGAGTGCATCGCCCTGGTGGACCGAATAGCCGGCGCCGCCGTGGGCCTGATGAACGGTTTTGTGATCACCGGTGCTCTACTGATCCTGTGGTCGCTGTTTCCATTCCTCAATTACATGCCCGCCGACTACGGCTATGTGCGGCCTCGGCTGGACACGGGTGCGGCCATGCTGCGGGTGTACGGGTACGTGGAGGGCCGCATGGGCGGCGGCCGCGTGTTTCTGCTCGAAGACGAGCCGGTTGACCCCGACCTGGACCAGAACAACAACGGTAGACCCGACATGGCGGGTGAAGCCTACCAGGACCTGAACGAGAACGGTGAGTGGGACCGCGGTTGGCTGTGGCGCTATCGGAATGCTGCGGACCTCTTGCCCCGGGACCTGGAGCCGCTGAACGTCAGTGTCTCCGAGGAAGGTCAGTAAAGCCCCCCGGACCTCGCGCGTGCCATGTCGGCAAACGGTACCACCCCGATCACGGAGGCCTCAAAGGCGGTTAGCCGGTCGTTGCAGTGGTTGCCGAACGCGTTCACCTTTGCGCGGCTCGTCCTTCTTCCCTGGATACTCTGGCTCTCAATTGATCCTCGGGAATGGTCGTTGACCGTGGCCGCGCTTCTGTTCGCCCTGGCTGCCTTCACCGATCTGCTCGACGGCTATCTGGCGCGCCGGCTGCATGCAATCTCGCGGTTGGGCACCTTCCTGGACCCATTGGTCGACAAGGCGATGGTGCTCGGAGTTCTTTCGGCTTTCGCGTGGGAAGGGTTGCTTCCGTGGTGGATCGTGCTGATGAACGCGCTACGGGAAGCGGGTGCGACGGCTATCCGGCATGGTAGGTCCACGCGCGGGCGCGCTGTCGGCGCGAACTGGATGGGCAAGACGAAGTACATCCTACAGGTCCTGCTGATCGAGTGGATCTATCTGCACGCCGCCCTTGCCTCTCGGGGCTCGGGGATACCGGGCGGCGATGCGACTGTGTTCTGGGCGGCCGTTCTGGTGACCGCCCTGTCCTTCGCATTCCTTGCCAACTTCGCCCGTCTGCAGTTCCTATTCGCACGGGATGAGGCATAGGCCAGCACCACGGAGTCAGTTGCCGGTGTCGAACTCGCGGCACACCTCCCGGTAGCTCTCAACAGTGCCGATGTCGAACGTGCCTTCGCTGCGGCGCAGGGCGTAGACGCTTACCTGCGGAACCAGCCAGGATAGCAGATGACCGGGAGCGTCTCCTTCGTTGCCTCGGGCGACGAAATCAGGAAGGAGGCTCAGGGCCTCAGGAGTGTAGATGTAGAACGGGGGCACACGCAAGTTGCTCCGGGGGACGTCCGGTTTCTCCTGGAAGCCCACGATCAGCCCGGAATCGTCGAGTTCCACAACACCCACGCGCTTGAGCCTCTCCTCAGACGTAGGACAGGCAAAGACCGCACATGAGTCTTTGTCCTGGGCGAATCCCACCAGATCCAGTATGTCGAATCGAGGGATGTTGTCCGTCGCAAGCACGTAGACGCTTGAGGAACCATCGTCGATCTCCCGGACGGCAAGCTCGATGTCACGCACGGCCCCCAGCCGATTCTCGTTGTCGGTGGAACCGTCGTTCAGCACGGTGACCGGCTTGGCGAAGATCCGAGAGTCTATCCAATTCTTGAACTGCCCGAAGAACTTCGCATTGCTCACCAGCACCATCTGCTCGATCTCAATGCTCTGCTCCAGGCGGTCGACAATGTAATCGATCAGCGGCCTGCCGCCGACCGGTAGCAGCGACTTGGCCTTGTTCCGAGACAGCGGATAGAGGCGCGTTCCGTATCCGGCGGCCAGCAGTATCGCGATCATCCTACGCGTCCTCCTCCAGGGCATCGAGGAGTCGTTTGCAGAGGTCGGCCTTCTCTTCGGCGTCCATCGAATTGATGTTCTCTGCTGAATCCGGGTTGCTCTCCTCGCGCTGGAAGGCGTCGGCCAGTCGGCTTACGGCCGATCTCAGCTCGTGTTCCGGCTCGACGCCGACCTCCCGCGCAAGCCGCACAAGGCATATGCCCAGCCGGCCGACTGCCTGAGCTGCCGCATGCGGGTCTTCGCGCTCCACGGCCTCCGCAAGTGTGGTAAGTTCCCGCCGGGTGAGTGCATAGACGTCAACTTCGGCGAACGGATCGAACCCGTTCTGGAGCATCTTGCCCAGTACCCTGCCGGCTCTCAGCAGTGCGGGGAGCTGTGGCGGCACGCCGGACAGCGACGAAGGTCGATCCTCGATATTGCGCTTGATGTCCTCCCAGCGGCGGTGGACGGCTTCGGCATCGCCGGCGTCCTCGCATCCGAACACGTGCGGATGCCGCCTGACCAGCTTCTCGTTGATGCCGCGAAGCACATCCGATATGTCAAAGGCATCGTTCTCCCTGCCAATCTCGGCATGGAACACCACCTGCAGCATCACGTCGCCCAGTTCGTCGCAGATGGCGAGTTCTTCCTGGCGGTCCAGTGCTTCCAACAGCTCGTGGGCTTCCTCCAGCAGGTAGGTCCGCAACGAAGCGTGGGTCTGGCTGCGGTCCCATGGGCATTCTCGCCGCAGGCGCGCCATGATACCCACTAGCCGCTCGAACTCCTCGCCTGTGCTGCGCGTTACCATTTGATGTCCGCCATGCTTCTGCAGAGGTCTCGGTTGCGGACGGGAGAGCAGCAAGAGCACAACCGGCTGTCAGCCTAGCAGGCCTGTTCTTCAACGAGCTTCCGGGGGCTCCACCCGGAGCAACGCAACGCTGTACGGCTTCAGGTCCAGGGCGGCACTGCAGGCATTGGCCGAGAGGACTTCAGTGAACTCGCGGTCGTCCGGCAGGTCGACGCGGGCCGTGGCGTTGCCGTGGTTCAGCGCGAACACGAACTCGACTCCGGCCTCGTCTTCTCGGAGCGGGATGAGTTCTACATCGTCCGCGCTCCTGATGGCGACACTCACTCGCGCCCTGTCCAGTGCCACCTCATGCAGGCGTTCGACGAGGGAAGTATTCGAGACCGTGGCAAGATAGTAGGCGGCACCCTCTCCTCTCCTGGCGATGGTCAGGGCCGGCGATTCCGAGTAGAAGTCGCTTTCATACCGGGCCAGCACTTCGGCGTCGTCCACCTGGACCACGGAGCACACGCCCAGGGCGGGGTAAGCGTCGTTGTCCCAGACGAGGCTGTTCTCGAAGCCCTGCGCCAGCAGGTCTTCCTCTACGACGTGTACTCCCAGCAAGTCGGCGAGCGGGCCGGGGGGGGTGCTGATGCGGCTGTTGTGCTCCGTGCGGGAGCCGGCGGGAGCGGTCACCACCAGGACGCCGCCCTGTTCCACGAATTCCTGCCACCTAATGGCGTCGCGCGGCCGCACTATGGCCGGCATTGGCACGAACACCGCACGGTACCTGTCCAGGCTGGCGCCCGGCTGAATCACGTCGACCGCCAACCCGCGGCGACGCAAGCTGCCGTAGTGTTCTCGGAGTGCGACGAGGTAATCGAGCGATGTGTTCAGCTCGGGTGCGCGCAGGGCCCAATGCGAGTGGTAGTCCAGGACAACGGCCACCTGCGCGTCCGGTCCACGTCCGGCCCAGGACTGCTCGTGCTCGCCGATCTCCCGGATGGCGTCCCTTACCTCCTCATAGTGCCTGGCAGGGGTGCCGTCCGCTTCGAGCAGTCCGCTCCAATGCATCTGCTGCGCGGACGGATGGGTGCGCCAGCGGAAGTAACACAGCAGACCCGCTCCTCTTGCCGCTGCCTGGTAAGACCAGAGTCGCAGTTGGCCCGGGCGCGGCTGCGATCCCCTGCTGCCGGGCGTTGTGGCGCCCGCCCTCTGCTCCAGCACCCAGAAGATGCCTCCTCCGGAGCTGCGCGCCAGGTCGAGATGGAGCGCCGTCTCGTCAACGTCCTCCGCGCCTCGCGGGAAGTTGGCTATCGACACCACGTCCAACGGTCCCGCCACAGACGGCTGCTCGATGTGGTCCGTTTCGAGTCCCAGGCATATGGTCGTGATTGTCTTGGGCTCAGGCTCGTAATGCTCGATGATCTCTCTCTGCTCTCGGATGAAATCGCGCACGGTGGCTGAGAGAAAACGCTCGTAGTCGAGCACGAGGGAGGGATGCGGCGAAGCGGGCGTGCGTCGGGGAGCGCATATAAGATGCCAATCGCCGAACTCCTGGCTCCAGGCTGCGGTTCCCCATAGCTTGTTGAGTCGGTCGATTGTGCCGTAGCGGCCGCGCAGCCATTCACGAAATGCCTGCTCGCAGTCGTCGCAGTAGCAGCGCCCGCCCCCGTGCGCGCCCAGATAGGTGTCGATCTGCCACGCAGCCACGGCTTTGACACCACCGAGACTGCGACCACACTCGCGCACGATACGGCGCACATAGCGCCGGTACGGCCGGTTGTTCAGGCAGACGTGTCGGGTGCTGCCCGGGTACCAGCGCAGGCCGTTCTTATCCTGCGGCACCATGCTGGGGTGGCGGTTGAAGAGCCAGGTCGGGGGCGAAGCGGTCGGAGTGGCAAGGACTACCTTCAGCCCTTCTGCCGCAAGAACCTCGACGGCCTCCCGCAGCCAGCCGAAGTCATACTGGCCGCGGCGCGGCTCCAGCCGCGACCATGCATGCTCGGCTACGCGCACGATCTCGACGCCGGTTTCCCGCATGAGGCGGGCGTCTACGGGCCAGCGATCTGGGGGCCATTGTTCCGGATAGTACGCTGCGCCGAAGATCATCAGCGGCTCCCATGAGAGGGAGACGGAACAGAGCGAATCAATCGCGTTCGGGCATTCCGTACACCACACCGGTACAGAACGCGGTGTGCGGCCGAGAATGAAAGAGCATTATGTGTGAAGAGAGTCGCCAAAATCAAGGAGGCCGACCTGTCCGGGCTGGCACGCACCTCCGGGCTCACGGTCCCACGGCGGGCCCCGCCCCGTTGTATTGGGCACGCAGGTGGCATATACTGGGTTTGGCAGGATGTGGCGAACAACCTTGCGCAGGCGGCTTCCGTGGACACAGTTGTGGGAGCACACGGATGGGTGAAAGCGTATCGCAGTCTGAGCGTGGCGTGCCGGTGGATGCCATAGAGCGCCTTGTCGCCGAGATCCAGAAGGTCTACATCGGCAGGCCCGACCGGATTCGCCTGGCCCTGGTTGCGCTCTTGGCAGGTGGGCATCTGATAATTGAGGACGTGCCGGGCGTGGGCAAAACCATTCTCGCGCACACCATAGCGTCGGCCCTGGACTGCGAGTTCCGCCGTATACAGTTCACGCCCGACCTGCTGCCTACTGATCTGCTCGGCGTTAATATCTATGACGAGAGCAAGTCGCGGTTCGTATTCAAGCACGGCCCCCTTTTCGCCAATATAGTCCTGGCCGACGAGATAAACCGAACCACCCCCAAGACGCAGAGTTGCCTGCTGGAGGCGATGGCCGAGTATCAGATCACCGTCGACGGCGTGGCACATCCTTTGCCCAGGCCGTTCTGCGTGCTGGCGACTCAGAACCCCTTCGAGTTTGAGGGCACTTATCCTCTCCCCGAATCGCAGCTCGACCGTTTCTTCCTCCGGATGCGCCTCGGGTATCCGTCCAGTGAAGGCGGGCGGAAGATCATACGCTCCCAGCAGATCAGCCATCCCATCGAGGATGTCGAGCCGGTTATGCGGGGCCCTGAAGTCATCGAGCTTCAGGCATTGGTCCGGAGGGTGGACGTCTCGGACGAGATCCTGGAATACATCGTCGGCATTGTGGAGGCTACCCGGGAGCACGAGGATGCGGTCACAGGTGTCAGCCCTCGAGGCGGAATCCACCTGTTCCGCGCCGCTCAGGCCCTGGCCCTGCTACACGGCCGGAACTACGTTATCCCGGACGACGTCAAGAAACTCGCCGAGCCAGTGCTGGCCCATCGGATCCGTTGCCAGCGAACCACGGGGCTGGCCGGCAGCAGCATCGACCAGGCGTCGCGCATCGTTCGCGAGGTGCTCTACCAGGTGCCTGTGCCGCTGTGATGACTGATGACCGCAAGACACTTCCCATGAAGCAGCCGAAAAGGAACCTGCTTACCCCGGTTGCAGACGCAGTGGACTTCCTTTCACGGCGGGCGTGGGTTGTTGCTCTCGTGGCTGCCGTGGTGGCCTTGTTGCTGGGGCGCTACGCCTTGCTCCTGCTGATAGTGGCCCTGACGGCCCTGTGGCATCTTCTGTGGCTTGTCTCTCTTGTTGCACTTCCCCACCGGCGTCGCGGTCTGCAGTCGGGTGTTCGCTACAGGCTCACGCGTTGGGGCGTGGTGTACTGCACGGTGGCAGCCCTGTTCGCATTCCTGTCCGGCTCGTGGGGCTCCAACCTGGTGTATCTTGCCACTGCGTTCCTCCTGGCATGTCTTGTGTGCTCGTTATTCATCCCTGCCTACATGCTCGGACGCACAGACATGAAGTGGCGGCTTCCCAGCCGCATATTCGCCGGGAAGCTGTTCTCCTTTGAGGTGGTGGTCCAGAATCGCCGGCGCCGTGTGGGGGTGTACGGGCTGGATGTTGCGACGGCGGCCCCGGTGGGCACGGTCAGTGACATGCAACACGTCCCCCTGCTGTCCGGCGGTGATTCACGCGCCGTATCGCTGCACCAGTTCATGCCGGTGCGCGGTCTGCACTCCTTGCCGCCGGTCTCGTTGCGGACGGCGTTTCCGTTTGGGCTCCTTGAGGTCGGCATCTCGAGCGTACGTGCACGGGACGTCCTTGTCTTCCCAAGCCTGGGCCGGATCCACCAGGAAGCCCTGTTCCGTTACGATGGGCGACGAGCCCAGTGGTTGGAGCAGATCCGCCAGAAGGACACCCAGGGTGAGTTCCGGTCGCTGCGGGAATACCAGTCCGGCGATGATCCCCGCCACATCCACTGGCCCACAACCGCACGGCTCAGCAAACTCTATGTGCGCGAGTTCGAAAAGCACGTCATGCATGGAGTATTGCTTCTTCTGGACCTGGGTCGTCCGATGGAGGATTCGAACAACGAACGTCAGACAGAACGGGTGGAAAAGGCGATCAGTTTCACGGGGACGCTGGCCCAGCTCCTTACGGAGCGGAGCGTGAACTACGCCTTTGCGTCGTACTGCCCTTCCCTCAATGTGCTTAACTACGATTGCGGGGACGAGCACTTTCGGTTGCTGCTCTCAGCCCTGGCCACGGCCGAGCCGCCTGCTTCGCAGGGCCCGTCGGATCTCGTTGCCTCACTGGGCCTGCGCGGTGCGGAACAATGTAATGCATGTCTCATTTCAGCGGGGCCGCTGTCGCAGGAGTCGGCCGCTTCAGCACTGGGCCCCCTTGCGCGAAGCACGATTGTCATCGATGTCAGCGATTCCGAATTCAGCGACCTATTCACGGTCTAGTAGCGCAGAAGGCGCACAAACACCGCAAGCGCCCGCGTACACGTGGCTTCTGCTGTTGACCACGTACGGAGTGATAGCGTCGGGTGTGCTTCTGTTGGCTATTGCCGAACGAACCATGGTCTACTTCTTCGCGGCCGTGGTCCTGTGTGGCGCTCATGCCCTTGTTGTAGGCCGCTCAGGCGGCAGTTTCGTCAGTGGACCGGTCAGCCACATCATGGCCATCGGGGCGCTGGGGCTCGCCCTGTTCCAAACTTACATCCTGCAGACTCATCTTAGTTTTGCGGCGGCTCATTTTCTGTTGTTCGTGCAGATCATCAAGCTGTACGAGGCCAGGTGGAGCCGTGACCTGCGCCTTATCCAGGTGATTGCGTTCTTTCAGCTAGTTGTCGCGGGGACATGGGCGGTGGAACTCGTTTTCCTGCCGGCCTTTATCCTGGCAGCGCTGTGCATCATGGCCAGCCTTATGGCGTTCACCATCCATCCGCCTTTCGGCGCAGAGCGGCGAGGGCCTCGAACTGCAGGGGGACTACGCAGCATCCGGCTGAAGCATTTCATGGCGGCCATGGTCGTACCCTCTCTTCTGGTGGCAGTGGCAACGGTTGTCCTGTTTGTGTTCTTACCTCGCTTCCGGGTGCGGCGCAGTCGTATGCTTCCCATGCTCGAGCCCATATCGGGTTTCTCCGAGAACGTGTCGCTCAGGGAGATAGGCACGTTGCGCCAGAGCGATCGTGTGGTGTTCCGCGCGCGCTTCTACGCGGCCGACACACCCGGACAGGAGCCCATCGAGCCTCCACGGGTATTGATGCGCGGCACCTCGCTGCCGGCCTACAGGAACGGCCAGTGGTTCAGCCATTCGGACGCCCTCCGTGCAGCCCTTCGTAGCGGAAGCAGGATGGATCTGCAAACGGACCCGGATTTCAACTCCCGCTCTTCCTATAACCTGCGAGACGTCAGTGTCGAAAGCCGGCTGGTGCTGCAGCGGGTGCAGATGGAAGCGCGGCCCTCAGGCCTTCTTTTTGCCCTTTACCGACCCCGCCGCGTCCGGGGTTCCTACGAGAACCTAGTTGAGTCGGACTCGCACCGCCTAACCGTTCCCTTCAACAGCCCCCTGGCACAGAACTACGAGGTGTTCTCCTTCGTCCCCGAGTTCAGGGCTGAGCAACTTCGCGAGATGGAATGCCCCGACCGGGTACTTCCGTGGGTCGGCTACTGGATGCTTCCGGATTCCATTGTCCCGCAACTAAGGGCTGTAGCCGCCGAGATCGACGACATCTACACGCCGCGAACGGACTACGACCGGATGATCGCCGTGCGGAACTACCTGTTGGATCCGCTGCGTTTTCAGTATACCTTTGAGTTGCCGGACTACGGCACGGAAGACCCCGTGGTTGCGTTCTTAACTCGCACCCACCGGGGTAGTTGCGAGCATTTCTCAAGCGCCATGGCTCTCCTGCTTCGCGTCTGGGGCATCCCGACGAGGCTTGCGGTGGGTTTCAAGCACGGCGATTTCTCATCGCCGACAGGCGAGCGCCTGTTCCGGGACATGGACGCTCACGCCTGGGTAGAAGTCTATTTTAATGACATGGGTTGGGTTGAGGTGGACCCAACACCGGCGGCAGCCTTCTCCGAGCGTTCGCGCCAACGGCAGATCGGTATTCTCTCGCGCGTGCTGCTGGAGCTCAAGTCCTCCGCTTCCCGCACCTATCGCAAGGCTCGGCTTCAGTGGGGCGGGAGCGTCCTGGGCTACAATAGGTCGAGGCAAGAACGCGCTCGTAGAGCGCTCAGTGCGGCGACGTCACGGTTCGCCAGAGACTCGGCCTCCTTCTTCAGGGCATTGTGGCCCGGTGGGGGCAGCGGCAATCTGCTTGATGCCTTGGTTTCGATTGCCTCAGTCGTGCTCGTGGCAGGCGGTCTATACTACTTGCTGAAACGTACGGGCCTGCTCTCTCGGTTACGTTTTGCCCGGAGGCATCGCCCAAGAACGGTGCGCGAGTACGAGGACCTGCTGGCCTTGCTGAGGAAGAAGGGGCTGGCCCGTGCGCAGCACGCGACGCCTCGTGAGTTCGCCGACTCCGTGGCCGCATGCCTGAACGAGTCCGAATCGCCTGCTGATGTCCAGATCGCTGCCGTGCGGCTGATAACGGATTTCTACTACGAGATGCGTTTCGGAGGCCGTTCGCTTACCGTCGACGAGGAGCGCCAAGTTGCGGAGGCCCTCGCCGCCCTCCGGGGATTACGGCGCCTGAGCCGGTCGCCTCGAGTCTTGCCCCCTCCGGAGCCGGCCTGAGTTGTCGGTCGACTCATGTGCCGTTCCTATCGTCCTCCGGCTGCAGCTCCGAGTACGCCAGGTTAAGGCTGTCCAGTATATCCTCGGCCATCAGGGAAAGTTCCCCCACTTGGCCGGCCGCGATGTCGCCAGCCAGGCCGTGGACATAGACGCCGAGTTGTGCCGCCTCGAATGGCGACAGTCCCTGACATAGTAAGCCAGCTATCACGCCCGAGAGCACGTCCCCTGCCCCGCCGGTTGCCATCCCGGGATTGCCCGTGGGGTTAACGAACTCCGCTTCCCCGTCGGTTACGATGGTGCCCGACCCCTTCAGCACGACGATGGTCCTCCGCCCGCTTACGAGCTTGCGAGCGGCAGCATGGCGGTCGGCCTGAACGGCGCCGGGGCCGTTCATGTCCAGCAGTCGGGCGGCTTCTCCGGGATGCGGAGTCAGAATTCGCAGTGCGCGCACCGTGTCCAGAGCGCACCGGTCGGCGCTCAGCGCATTCAGCGCGTCCGCATCGACCACGGCAGTGCCCGGCAACTCCGCGACCAGGCGTCTCATGCATCTTGCCGTGGGCACCGCGATGCCGACTCCCGGCCCGATGACGAAAGCATCATAGTTGTGCGCCACATTCAGGATAGAGTCCGCCGCTTCGTCGCCCAGGACATGCGGCTCCGTCTCGGGCAGCGGTAGCGACATTGCGCTGGCCAGTCTGATTTCGGCGACGAAGTTGAGACTGTCGGGAAGGGCTACGGTTACCAGGCCTGCCCCCGATCTCTGCGCTGCGAGAGCGGCCAGGCAAGGGGCGCCCGTCATGCCCGGGCTTCCGCCAACTATGAGAACTCGCCCGAAGTCCCCTTTGTGGGCGTCCGCATTGCGTGCAGGCAGTCTCGGCAATCTCGTCACTTCGTGCATCGCTACCCCCTATTCCTGCCCCGCTTGCACAACCATGGCGTTGATCTGGGCGGCGATGTATCCGGCGCCGAAACCGTTGTCGATGTTGACGACGGACACGCCCGCCGCGCAGCTATTGAGCATGGTAAGGAGGGGCGCCAGTCCGCCGAAGCTGGCTCCGTATCCGACGCTCGTCGGTACGGCGATGACGGGTCGGGCGACGAGCCCGCCGACGACGCTGGCGAGTGCGCCCTCCATTCCCGCGACCACGACCACGACGTTCGCGGTGGTGAGCTCTTCCCTCACAGCAAGCAGCCTGTGCAGGCCGGCAACACCAACGTCGTAGACCAGAGAGACCTCCGCTCCGAGCATCTCGGCCGTCACCACGGCTTCCTCCGCGACGGGCAGGTCGCTGGTGCCTGCGGTGACGACCGCCACCGCGCCGGCGGCCTCAATCGCCTCGCGACGCACCGTAGCACAGCGGGCTGTGGCGCGGTACTCGGCGTCCGGGCAGATATCCTTCACGGCCTCGTACTGTCCGGGGTTGCAGCGGGTCGCCAGCAGCGAGTCACTTGCTTCAAGCAGCCTCCGAGCTATCTCGGCCACCTGGGTCGGCGTCTTGCCCTCGCAGAAGATCACCTCCGGCGCTCCGCAGCGGATGGTCCGATGGTGGTCGACTCGGGCGAACCCGATGTCCTCGAACGGCAGCGAGCGCATCCTGTCGAGGGCCTCCGCTACGGTCAGCTCTCCTTGGGAGACTCGGTTCAGCAGTTGGCGCAGTCTTCTTTCGTCCAAATCCCGGTCCGTTTCTCGTCAGGGGATTGCTTCGACGGTCAGGGGCGCATAGGCGTCCGCCTCGGCCAGATGGTATCCGAGCCCGGCCGTCATCGCGGCGTTGTCGGTGCACAACGGCCTCGGCGACAGGTGAAGGCAAAAACCTCGGGCGTCGGCCTCGTCGGTCATGCGCTTCCGAAGGTGGCCGTTCGCGCTGACCCCACCGCCCACGATGAGGCTCGCGGCCGAATGACGCTCAACGGCGTCCGCCGCTTTGCGGACCAGAACGTCGACCACGGCCTCCTGGAAGCTTGCCGCCACGTCTGCAACGAACATGGGGTCGTACGTGGCCGCCTCGACTTCGTCCCATGATGCCCCGGTGCCGACGCAATGGTAGAGGACGGCAGTCTTAAGGCCGCTGAAGCTGAAGTCGGCGCTATCCGGCCCAAGCCAGCTCCGCGGAAAATCTACTGCCTTTGGGTCGCCGTCCAGGGCCGTTCGCTCGATGATTGGCCCCCCCGGGTATCCCAGCTTGAGGATGTTAGCCACCTTGTCAAACGCCTCCCCCGCCGCGTCGTCCACGGTGCCGCCCAGGAAGTCATGGCGGATCGGTCCTCTTGTCAGGTACAGGCTTGTATGGCCTCCGCTCACCACCATGCTCACAGCGGGCAGCTCCGGCGTGTCTCCGGCGAGCCATGCGCTGTAGATGTGCGCGTGAAGGTGGTTTACGGCGACCAGTGGAAGACGTAGCGCCCAGCACAGCGACTTGGCCACCGTCATCCCTATCAGAAGGGATCCGATGAGGCCGGGAGTCTGGGTTACGGCAATGGCGTCGACCTCGGAAAGGCCCGTCTGGGCCTCACGAAGCGCTTCATCGATAACGGGCAGTATGCTGGCGACGTGGGCCCTGCAGGCAATTTCCGGCACCACGCCACCGAACCGGGCATGGATCTCCTGCTGGCTGCTAACGACGCTCGAAAGGACACGCCTTCCGTCCTCGACGACGGCTGCAGCGGTCTCGTCGCAAGATGTCTCGATTCCCAGCAGTCTCACGGGTGTTCGGTTTCGATGGATGGCGAAACAGGGGCGATGGAAGCCATTCTACAAGCGCAGGCCGGATTCCGGCAAGGGCGACAGGCTCATCGACAGTGGCGCAGTTGCGCCGCCAGACCATCCGGTTTAGAATCGCAACATCCCGAACATAGCCACGGGTCCCCGCTTCATCCGGCCTGGACCAGATGACATGAAGGCACAGCAGACCGTAACGGTCGTAGACTACAGGGCCGGCAATCTCACCAGTGTGCGATTGGCGCTGGAGAAGCTTGGGTGTCGGGTCAACGTGACTCGGTCGCCCGACGAAGTGCGCGCTGCAGAGCGACTCGTATTCCCGGGCGTGGGCGCCGCCAGTGCCGCCATGGATACGCTGCACGGAATGGGTTTGGGAGAAGGCCTGGCGGATTACGTGCAGACCGGGCGACCGATGCTCGGCATCTGCCTGGGCGCGCAGATCATCCTGGACTACAGCGAGGAAGGCGATACGGTCTGCCTGGGCCTGATCGGCGGCCGAGCCAACAAGCTGCAGGTGCCGCCACAGGCCAAGGTCCCGCATATGGGCTGGAACGCCGTGGACTTCGTCAACCCGCACCCGATCTGGCGCGACGTCGAATCCGGCTCGCAGTTCTACTTCGTGCACAGCTACGCACCCGCGCCGTCGGACCCCGACGCTGCGATCGGCCACACCGACTACTACGGTGTTTTCAGCAGCGCTCTCAGCCAGGATAACATCGTCGCCTCTCAGTTCCACCCCGAACGTAGTGGCCGCGTGGGTCTGAAGGTACTGAGCAACTTCCTCTCGTGGAATCCGTGATATGCTGAGCAAACGGGTGATCATCTGCCTGGACGTGCGCGAGGGAAAGACCACGAAGGGGGTTCAGTTCCAGGAGAACGTCGACGTCGGCGATCCGGTTGAGATGGCGCAGGAGTACTACGAGGATGGCGTGGATGAGCTGGTCTTCTACGACATCGGCGCTTCGCCCGCCCACAAGGACATCATGATCGACGTAGTCCGACGCGTGGCGGAACGCACCTTCATTCCGTTCGCCGTCGGCGGCGGTTTGCGCACCACGGACGACATGCGGCGGGTGCTGCTGGCGGGTGCGGACAAAGTGAGCATAGACACGGCCGCAGCACGCAATCCCGATCTCATAACCGAGGGAGCCAGTCGGTTCGGCAGCCAGTGTATTGTGCTGGGCATGCAGACCAAGCACGTGGGCAAGTCGGCACGTTTTCCCAGCGGATATGAGGTGTTTATCGAAGGCGCACGCGTCGCCACCGGCATGGATGCCCTGCGGTGGGCAAAGGAAGCGGAGGAACTTGGCGCCGGCGAGATCTGCCTGAATTCCATTGACGCTGACGGGACCGAAGCCGGGTATGATATCGAGGTTACGCGCATGGTCAGCGAGTCGGTCTCCATCCCGGTGATTGCGAGCGGTGGCGCCGGCACCCCCGAACACATGGTGGAGGTGCTCACGGCGGGCAAGGCCGATGCGGCACTGATCGCTTCTATGGTGCACTTCCGCAAGTACACGATAAGCGAGATCAAGAAGTGTCTCGCCGAAGCCGGCCTGCCGATGCGCATGCACTGGTGAGGGCTGCCGTTCACTCTCGGCTGCACATCCGGGTTTGTCGACGTCGTCGTCCTCTTGTCCGTTCGGAACCGGCCAGGGAGCATCCTGATGACAAAGCACATCTTCGTTACAGGCGGCGTCTGCTCGTCGCTGGGTAAGGGGCTCAACTCAGCCAGTATCGGCTTGCTGCTGGAGAGTCGAGGGCTGAGCGTCCGCCTTCAGAAGCTGGACCCTTACGTGAACGTGGACCCCGGCACGATGAACCCGTATGAACACGGGGAGGTCTACGTGACCGACGACGGGGCCGAGACGGACCTGGACCTGGGCCACTACACGCGGTTCACCAGCGCAAAGATGAACCAGGACTGCAACCTCACCACCGGCAGCATCTACAAACGCGTTCTGGAGAAGGAACGCCGCGGGGATTTCCTGGGCAAGACGGTTCAGGTCATTCCGCACGTTACCGAGGAGATCAAGGCCGGCATCCGCAAGCTTGACGATCCTGCTGTGGACGTCGCCATCACCGAGATCGGCGGAACCGTCGGCGACATCGAGGGCCTTGCCTTCCTGGAAGCGATCCGACAACTCGGGCATGAGTACGGCCCCGGCAACGCTCTGTTCATACACCTTACGCTGCTGGTGTTCCTGCACGCCGCCCAGGAGTTGAAGACAAAGCCCACGCAACATAGCGTCGGCACGTTGCGCCAGATCGGCATCTTTCCGAACATCCTCATCTGCCGTACCGAGGTACCCATGGGGCGCGACCACAGGGAGAAGGTTGCGCTGTTCTGCGACGTCGACGAGGGAGACGTAATCGAGGAGTTGGACGCCAAGCCGAACATCTACCAGATTCCCGTGATGCTGGCCGACCAGGGACTGGATGACGTCATCTGCCGGAAACTCCAGCTCGACACGCCGGCAGCGGACCTGACCGAGTGGATCGGCATGCTCGACGTGATGAAAAACCCTGAGCACGAGGTGGAAATCGCCGTGGTCGGCAAGTACATCACGCGCCAGTCGGCCTACGAATCGATATACGAAGCCCTGCAGCATGGTGGCATCGCCAACCGGACCAAAGTAAGGGTGCGCCGCGTCGAATCGGAAGAGATCGAGGAGAAGGGCGCGGAGGCGCTGCTGGGCGGCGTGAACGGCGTGTTGGTTCCGGGTGGCTTCGGCACGCGAGGCGTGGAGGGCAAGGTGGCGACCGTTCGTTATGCACGCGAGAACGGCATCCCCTACTTTGGCATCTGTCTCGGCATGCAGTGCGCCGTTATCGAATTTGCGCGGAATGCCTGCGGCCTGGACGACGCGCACTCAACCGAGCTACGCAAGGATAGCCCCCACCCGGTCATATGCCTGCTCGAGGAGCAACAGGGAGTCACCGATCTGGGCGGCACCATGCGGCTGGGCGCTCAGCGTGCTAAGCTCCAGCGGGGGTCGCGCGCACACAAACAGTACGGGACGGACTTCATCAGCGAGCGACACAGGCACCGGTACGAGTTCAACAACGATTACCGCGAGCGTCTCGGCGCCCGGGGGATGCGCTTCACGGGCATCTACGAGGAGCTTGACCTGGTGGAGATTGTGGAACTGGCCGACCATCCGTGGTTTGTCGGCGTCCAGTTCCACCCCGAGTTCAAGAGCAAGCCCACCAGGCCCCATCCGCTCTTCGCCGGTTTCATTGGCGCCGCGCGGGAACACAGTCAGAATGCATAGGCTCTCCGAATCGGGGGGCCTGCAATCGCAACCAGCGTTCGGCAGTGAAGGTGAGGTAGGGATGGTACGCCCGAGAGGATTCGAACCCCTAACCTATGGTTCCGTAGACCATCGCTCTATCCAATTGAGCTACGGGCGCACCCCTTTGTAGGATCAGATCAACACAAATAGTGTATTCCGGGGGTGTCCGGCTTGTCAAGCGCACGCGCCTGTGCGGCCCTCTCAGGAGGCCGCAGCAGGCGTCTCCGCAGGCTCCAGGGCCTTCTCGAAGAGTTCGTCCACTCGGTCGACCGGCACGAAGTCCAACTTCTCCTTCGCGTAGTCCGGCACATCGGCCAGATCCTTCTCGTTGCGCGCGGGGATGAAGACGGTCTTTATTCCCGCCCGGCCGGCCGCCAGCACTTTCTCTTTTATTCCGCCCACGGGCAGGATCTTGCCTCGAAGTGTGATCTCGCCGGTCATGGCAACATCGTGCCGCACTTTGCGACCACTGCACAGGGAGGCCAGTGCCACGGCCATGGTGACGCCGGCGGAGGGGCCGTCCTTGGGGATGGCGCCGGCCGGCACGTGGATATGGAAGTCGGACTTGGCGAACAGGTCAGGGTCGACGCCACAATCCACAGCATGTGCGCGGACGTAGGTGAGCGCCGCCTGAGCGCTCTCCTTCATCACGTCGCCCAGCTTGCCGGTCAGCGTCAGATTACCCTTGCCAGAAGTCATCGTGCCCTCGACGAAGATGATCTGGCCACCGGTGGGCGTCCAGGCCAGTCCGGCGGCGACGCCTGGCTCGCTGACGCGCTCGGCTACCTCGGAGACGTAGGTGGGCGCGCCGAGGTAGTCTTCGAGGTCGTCCGCCCCGATGGATGACGGCGGCTCCTCGTTCATGGCAACTGTCTTGGCGATCTTCCGACACAACGAACCGATCTGGCGCTCCAGATTGCGGACACCGGCCTCGCGTGTGTACTCCGTGGCCAGTCGGCTGAGCGCGTCCTCGTTTATGGCGACCTGCTCTTCCGTGAGACCGTTTGCATGGGTCTGCTGCGGCAGCAGATACTGTTTGGCGATCTCCAGTTTCTCCTCTTGCGTGTACCCGGGGAACTCCAGCACCTCCATGCGATCCTTCAGTGCCGGTGGCACGGGGTCCATGAAGTTCGCTGTGCAGATGAAAAGCACTCGGGAGAGGTCGAACGGCACCTCCAGATAGTGGTCGGTATAGGTCGAGTTTTGCTCGGGATCCAGCACTTCCAGCAGCGCGCTGGCGGGGTCCCCGCGGAAGTCGGCGCCCAGCTTGTCCACCTCATCCAGCATGAACACGGGATTGTTGGCGCCGGCTTTCCGTAGTGCACTGATGATCCTGCCCGGCAGAGCGCCGATATACGTACGGCGATGACCGCGAATCTCGGCCTCGTCACGTATCCCGCCGAGGGCGGCGCGGATGTACTTGCGCCCCATCGCGCGAGCAATGGACTTGCCGATGGATGTCTTGCCCGTTCCGGGGGGGCCTACGAAGCACAGGATTGACCCGCGCATGTCGCCGCGCAGCTTCCTCACGGCAAGGAACTCAAGCATCCGCTCCTTGATGTCGTTCAGGCCGTAGTGATCCTCGTCCAGGATCCGCTTCGCCTCTTCAAGGTCGAGGTTGTCCGTGGTGCTCTCGTTCCACGGAAGGTCGATGATCCAGTCGAGATAGGTGCGGGCGACCGTGTATTCCGGGCTTGCGGGGTTTATGCGGCCCAGACGGGCCAGCTCCCGTTCCGCTTCGCTCTTCACTTCTTCCGGCAGGTTCTTCTGCTCGATCTGTTCCCGCAGCTCATCCACCTCGGCGGTCTGACTGTCGGCCTCGCCCAGCTCGTCCTGGATGGCCTTCAGCTGCTGGCGGAGGTAGTACTCGCGCTGGCTTTTGTCTATCTCGCTGCGGGCCTCGGACTGGATCCGTTGCGCCACCTCCATGTATTCCATCTCGCGGGCGAGCAGCCTGGTCACTTTCTGGAGGCGTTCTTTGACGTTGAGGGTCTCCAGCACGTCCTGCTTCTCGCCGACGGCGATGTTCAAGTTGGCCGCCACAACGTCCGCCAGAGCGCCGGGCTCGTCGATGTTGGCAACCGCCAGTTCCACACCCTCCCCCACCCGCGGCATGTTGCCTACGAGATTCAGGAACTGCTCCCGCAGATTCCGCGCAAGCGCGCTCACTTCGACATCTTCAACGCTTTCCTCTGAGAGCTGCGTGACCTCGGCGCGCAGATATGGCTTGGTCTTCGAGAATGACTCGATACGCGTTCGGCTGAGTGCCTGCGCAACAAAGCGCATCGAACCGTCGGGCATTCTGAGCATCTGCAGGATCACGCAGGTAGAGCCGACGCGGTAGACATCCTCGGCTCCGGGTTTGCCCTCCACCTCCGCGTCTTCCCTGACTGCCACGGCGAGAAACAGTTTGTCTCCGAGCACAAGCTCCTCGATCATCTTCACGCGTTCGTCGTCGCGCACGTGCAACGGCAGCGGCATGCCCGGGAAGGCCACGCTGTCCTTCAGTGGCAGCACCGGCAACTCAGGGGGCAGTTCGGTTCCCTGCTCCAGATCGGGGACCTCGTCCGCCACGCCCTCCACTGCAGCGGCGCTCTCAACCGCCTCCTCCGGAGTGGCACTCGCCTCCGTACCCGGATCCGCGGTCCTCTCGGATGTTTCTCTATCGTCGGTCGTCATAGTCAACCTCGGCGTTCATCTTGGATGATTCGTCGACGCTCGATGTACCCCCGCTGAGCATCGCGTCAGACACTGATCCGGAGGGTCAGCACATGGCGGACCATCCTGGGAGCCTTGGGCACGTTCACGTAGAGAAAGCCATTCTCATAGCGCGCAGTGGCTTTGTCCGGGTCAAAGGCTTTATGAATGGCTATTCTGCGCTCGAAATAGCCGTTGTGTATCTCCATCTGATGATACGCCACCACGCTGTTGGGGTCGGGTCCCCTGCGATAGCCGCAGATGGTAATGACCTCGCCGTTTACCTTCACGGCCACCTGATCGGCGTCGAGACCGGCAAGATCCGCCTTAATGACGATCTGCTCGTCCGTCTCGTAAACATCGGTCTTTGGCTGCCAGGCGCTTCCTCGGGTCCCGCCCAGGCTGCGTCGCATGGTGTAGAACTCGCTGAGGAGCCGACCGAAGCCGTCTTCCGGCTCGGGCGGCGGCCTAAGGTGCGCTTGTTTCTGCTGTGGCACCGTTCCTTGCTCCCATTCGGACTCTGAATCCTGATGCCCTATGTGCAAAACGTAGGCGGGCTACTTGCTGGCCTGTACGGGCGTTTGCTTGAACTTTCTGAGCAGTTGCCTCTGCTCGCGCGTCAGCTTCTTGGGGATGGCTACCTGAACCGTTACATAGTGGTCGCCCTTGCGACCGTCCGAAGTCTCGATGCCATAGCCGGCTATACGGAGCTTCTGGCCAGGCTGAGTGCCTGGAGGCACCTTTAGGGTCACAGTGCCGCTCAGCGTCGCTACATCCACGTCTGCGCCGAGCGCCGCGTCGACCATGTCGACTCGCGCCTTGCTGTAGATGTCACGCCCCTTGCGCTCAAACCGCGGGTGCGCCGCGACGTGGACCTCGAGTATCAGATTCCCGGCCTTGCCGCCGTTCACTCCGGGTTCGCCCAGCCCGGCCAGGCGTATCTTCTGGCCGTCCTGGATGGCCTTCGGGATGGTCACCTCGACACGCTTGGACTCCTCGACCGAACCCGTGCCCCCGCATCGTCCGCACGGGGTCTGGATGATCTTGCCTCGTCCGAAGCAGGCCGGGCACGGTCGGGCCACACTGAACGCACCTTGTCCCGTGAGAACCTGTCCGGTGCCCCCGCACTGGTGGCAGTCGTCCACCTTCGTCCCGGGGGCCGCACCGGAACCGGAACAGGACGGACAGGTCTTCTCAGAGGGTATCTGGACCTCAATGCGGCCGCCGGAAACGGCGGTCTCAAACGGAATGCTCACCGAGCTGCGTATGTCTCGGCCCTGCCGTCTGGCCGTGCGGCTCTGCCCGCCTCCGCGTCCGCCGAACATGCTGCTGAACAGGTCGCCGAGACCGCCCAGATCGCCGAAGTTGAAGCCCTCGGCACGTCCCTGGCGCTCCGCAGCGCCGAAGATGTCCTCGTAGCCTGCACCACCGCGGAACGCGCCGCCGGACATTCCTGCCTTCCGCAGGTCGTCATACTGCTTGCGCTTCTTCGGGTCGCCGAGAACGCTGTAGGCTTCTGAGATCTCCTTGAACCGCTCTTCGGCCGCCTTGCTGCCTCCGTGTCGGTCCGGATGGTGCTCCTTGGCCAGGCGACGATACGCCTTCCGGATGTCCTCGTTGGAGGCGTCTTCGGACACCCCGAGCACTTTGTAGAAGTCCCTTTCAGGCATGGTGCGTCCCGCGCCAGCGTCAGCTAGTGTGTGACTGTGGGCAGAATAATGCCCTCATTTCCATTCTACGCGCCACCGCCCTGTTTTCAAGTCGGCCGTGCACGCGTTACCCGACCAGTATCTGCTCTTCGGGGTAGCTGTAGACGGCCCGTTCCCGCAGTTGCGCCACGCTCAACATCAGCGTGATGGGCCCGAGTCGCCCCACGAACATCAGCGCCGTCAGCACCAGCTTGCCATACACCGTAACGTCGCAGTCGGGACCAGTCAGACCGGCGCTCAGGCCCACGGTCCCAAAGGCGCTGATGGCGTCGAAGGCGACGAGTTCGAGTCCCTGTGTCTCCGTCACCAGAAGGAGAAACACGCCGCAAACGACGGCCCCCAGCGACAGAAGGATGATCGTGGCCACGCGGTGAACGGTGACTTCCGGCACGCTGTGATGGAACATCTCGGCCTTCTGCCTGCCCTTGAGCGTGGCGATCACGCTGGAGATCATGATGCCCAGCGTCGTCGTCTTGATGCCACCCGCAGTGCTTCCCGGGCTCCCACCGATGAACATCAACACCATCAGCATGAAAAACGTCGGCATGGAGAGCGCGCCCAGAGTCGTGTCCACTGTGTTGAAACCGGCGGTGCGCGGCGTGACGGACTGGAAGATCGCAGCCAGCATGCCCTTCTCAAGCGATCCGCCCGTCAGAGAGCCTTCCGGGGTCATTGATTCCATCACGAAGAATTCGATGAAGCCGACCAGTAGCAGCACGCCCGTTACGAGCAGGGCCAGGCGGCTGTGCGTTGAAAGCCGTGGCCGTTTTCCGCGTCGCGAAAACAGCCTCCAACCGACGTATTGCTTCAGGTCCCGCGCCACCGTAAAGCCTATGCCGCCTGCGACGATCAGGGCGCATATGGTGAGATTGACTCCGACGTGCTCCACGTACTGCATCAGGCTGTCATTGTTCAGACTGAAGCCGGCGTTGCAGAAGGCCGAGATAGAGTGAAACACGCTGTGATAGAGGCGCAACCAGAACCCGGCGACGTTCGTGTGCCAGCAGAGGTAGAGAATCAACGCCCCGATGGCCTCCGCCAGCAGCGTGAAAAGGCAGACAAAGCGTACGAGCACCCAGACGCTTTCCGTCGGCGGCGATTCCACGATGTCGGTCATCACGGTCTCGAACCGCATGGACAGCCGCCGCTGAACCATCGTTGCCACGAAAGCGCCCATGGTCATGATGCCGAGCCCGCCGATCTGGATCAACCCCAGTATCGTCATCTGCCCGAACAGTGACCAGTGGTCCGGCGTGCTCTTCACCAGCAGCCCCGTGACGCACACCGCGCTGGTGGAGGTGAACAAGGCATCGACAGGCGAGGTCCAGTCTCTGGAGCGGCTGCCGATCGGCAGCGTCAACAGTATGGTGCCCAGCAATATGATGAGGGCAAAACTGCTGACGGCGGCCCTTGCCGGGCTGCCCTGGAACGCGAACTCGAATGCCGCCCCGGCGAGCTTGCGAGGTTTCTCAAGCATGCCTGTGCCTTGCGATGGGTGTCAGTTCACGTTTCCGCGCCGATATCGCGACCCCGTAACCTGCCGGGTACGCATTCTAGCCTGCCTCGTCAGACTTCCGCCCCATTCTGTAGCGGAGATACTCCTCCATGAACGGAGTTAGGTCCCCGTCCAGAACGCCCTGTGCATTGCCCACCTTGTACTCGGTTCGCAGGTCCTTCACCATCTGGTACGGCTGCAGCACGTAGGAGCGGATCTGGTTGCCCCAGGCTATCTCGCCCTTCTCGTCCATCAGCTTCTCCAACTCCTCCTGGCGCTTCTGCCGCTCGTGCTGGTAGAGCTTAGCCTTCAGCAGCTTGCGTGCCAGAGCACGGTTCTTGTGCTGGGAGCGCTCGTTCTGGCACAGCACCGTAATGCCCGTGGGTATGTGCTTCAGACGCACGGCCGACGAGGTCTTGTTGACATGCTGCCCGCCCGGCCCGCTTGAACGCAGGAAATCCATTTCGATGTCGGCGTCGTTCAGTTCCACCTCGACCTCGTCGCCGATGTCGGGCGCGACATCTACCGCTGCGAAGGACGTATGCCTCCTGGCATCGCTATCGAAAGGCGAGATCCGCACAAGCCGATGGACGCCTATTTCGCTCTTGAGGTAGCCGAACGCCCAATCGCCCTCAATGCGCACGGTGGCATTCCTGATGCCCGCCTCTTCGCCGGGCCGGGTGTCGATAACCTCGGCCTTGTAGCCTTCGTTCTCGGCCCAACGCAGATACATCCTCAGCAGCATACTGGCCCAGTCACAACTCTCGGTGCCCCCTGCCCCTGCGTGCACGCTCAGGAATGCATCATTCTGGTCCTCGGGCTCGTTCAGCATACTCTTGAACTCGAGCCGGTCCACCAGTCGGGCCGTCTGTTCGGTGCGCCGCTCCACCTCCTGTCGGGTGGCCTGGTCGTCCTCCTCCTCGGCCAGCTCCTCCAGCACCTGCAGGTCATCCAGCTCAAGCTGGATCTCCTCGACGGGTTCCGTGAAGCCCTTCACGTACTTCATGCGGCGGATGATCTTGCGCGCCGCGTCCTGATTGTCCCAGAAGTCCGGCTTCTTCATCCGGTCTTCCAGGTCTGCCAGTTCTACTTCCTTGGCGTCCAGGTCAAAGAGAGTCCCGCAGATCCGTCAGGCGGGCCTCCAACTGTTCGAGTTGTTCGGACATACAGGTTTCCTCTGGCTTCCAGTGTTGTTTTAACCCGCGTCATTGTACCTGTGCTGCCGGTCAAGCGTCAAACCACGCGGCGTTGGGGACGCCCTGCGCCGCTTGATTCAGGTGCTTTAGAAAGGTACGATGGTGTCCTGAGGGGCAGCGGTGCGCCCGTAGCTCAATGGATAGAGCATCGGTCTTCGGAACCGAGGGTTGGGGGTTCGAGTCCTCCCGGGCGTGCCAAATATATGCACTGCCCGCAAGGGGTTAACGCAGGCGGAGTTCGCCCCTTTGCGATTGGCCTGAGGTACCGCGTGGAGTTCTAGCCTGCCGCTTCGAACCAAAGGCGAGACGGCCCGCAAACCTCCACGGCGTGTGCCCGTAAGCGCCTCCCTTGGCGGCCGTGTCACCCTCGTTTGAGGATGAAGGCGGCTGGGATGGCTTCAGCGCTCGGTCCGGCAATGCTCAGACAGAGCGAACCGATTTCTAGGGAAACTCCCGATTGTGCAACAGGCACGCTCTGGTAACCTGCTATGAATATGCGAGTTTGCCTCGATATGAAAGGAAGGCGACCCCATGGATGTCCCTCTTTCCGTTTCGTTCGGCGATGTGCGTAAGACCGAGGAAATGGACGAGCTGATTGCGGAGGAAGTCGCCAGACTGGAGAAGGTGTGCGACCACATCATAAGCTGCCGTATCACCGTGGACCGGCCGCACAAGCACCAGAACCAGGGCAGCCCCTACCGAGTATGCGTCGATCTGCAGGTCCCGCCTCGACACGAAATTGTCGCCAAAAACAACCCCAATACGGGGGATATGCATGACTCTCTGCGCAAGGTGATGCGATCTACCTTCGACAAAGCGCGACGGCAACTCAGGGAGGTCGTCGACAAGAAGCGGCAGGAGGTCAAGGCCCATCCAGACCAGCAGGCCCAGGCGCTCGTGGAGCGGATATTCCCGGATCAAGGCTACGGTTTCCTGAGGACGGTCGAGACCGGGCGCGAGATATACTTCCACGCCAACAGCGTCCTGCACAACGACTTCGATCGCCTGGAGGTGGGCACGGGTGTGCGTTTCGCCGAGGAACTCGGCGAGAAGGGGCCTCAGGCAAGCACCGTGGAGATCGTCGAGAAACGGAACTTCTGAGCCAGCCCTCAGTTGCCAATCAGTCAGGCGGAGCTCGAACGGGAATCAACAAGATGCAAAGATCGGATGCCGACATCAGGAGCGACGTTGAGGCGTCCCTCGAGTGGGATAGCCGGGTGGATGCTGCCAACGTCGATGTCGACGTGTTGGATGCAGTGGTGACGCTTCTGGGCACCGTGTCCACGACCGGGGCACGTCAGGCCGCCTTCACGGACGCCTGGGTGCGTGGCGTGAGAGACGTGGCGGACCGTCTAACGGTGCAGACACCCACGGCCATCAGCGTGCCGCTTGACGATAACATACAGGAACAGGCTGAGAACGTCCTGGAATGGAACGGAGAGATCGATTCGACCGATGTTTCGGTCGACGTGCGCGACGGTGTGGTCCGCATAGAGGGCAGCGTCGGTGCCTACTGGCAGAAGATCGAAGCCGGAGACTTAGTTGGCAACCTGGAAGGGGTGCGGGACGTTCGCAACGAGCTGGCAGTTGTTCCGACCGAGCAGTACGAGGATATCGCCATTGCCGACTGCATCGTCGCGGCGCTGGAACGGAACGCCATGGTCGACGCGTCCGAGGTTAACGTGACGGTCGAAGAGGGTAAAGTCACTCTCGGCGGGACTGTACCGACCTGGGCGGCCAGGCAGGCGGCGCACGACATTGCCGGCGGCACGCGTGGGGTCTGCGGCGTGGACGACCGGCTCGCCGTTGTGGTCGAGGCCACACCATAGCCGCCGTCTGACCGCTGACACTTCAGATACGGTCAGGTCGGACTATCTCTGTGCTCGGACGCACGACCGCCCGTGCGGGGCGTCAAGTGCCTTCCCCGAGTCTAGGCACGCCCACCTTCCGCCGGCCCTCCCTACTCTATCGCGTCTTTCTTGTCTTAGGGGCGCTGCTCCACTACGATGGACACAGCGCCCAACTGGGCGCCTGGTCGCAGTGAATAGTGCGTAACACAAGCAGGGGAAATAGGATGCAGGAATGTGTGAACCGTCGTGACAATGAAATCGACTGCAGTTGCGGCAGCAAGACGTGCAAACGCAGGGGAATGTGCTGCGCGTGCGTGGCACATCACCGGGCAGGCGGCAGCCTGCCGGCTTGCCTCCGCTCGATCGGTGAGAGTCAATCCTGAGTCAGGGTCGGCAGCAGGGCTTCTTCGCATTCAGCCGATAGTGCGTTGAACCCCGCCATGACGTTGGCTACAATGTGCTTAGTGCCCGTCTTATGTTGGGTTGTTGCGGCGGAGTGCGGGCCTCGCCTCCGCAGTAAGGACTGGTATGCACGTCCCAGAAGGATGCGACGAGCTGGTGGATTCGGACGACCGAAAGAAGCGTCTGGAAGCGCTAAACCGCAAGCCGCTGTCCGGCGGGACTTCCAGAGCGGCGGATATAGACGGCCTGCGGCGCAAGCTGCGTCGACCCAAGGACGAGCCCAAGTTACGCGAGCAGACGCCCCTGCTATACCGACGTGACATCCCCGTGCAGCGGAGCAAGGCAATCAGGCGGCGTGAGCCGGCCGACCCTCACGTGGACCTTGCGGAGGCCGTTCCCGGGCGCCAGATTGAGGTGCCGGAGGGTGGTACGGCTTACCTCGTAACGTCTCCGTTGCTCGAAATGGATCGCGAGTGGCAGCTCGTGTCCAGAGCATTCCGCGCGACGCTGGAGCAAGAACGTTCGCACGTGCGCGAGCAGCTTGCCTCGCTCGCAAGTGTAGACCGGCTTGCCCCGGCAGACGTTGTCTTCGTAGACCTGGAGACGACTGGCCTGGGAGGCACGGCGGTGTTCCTCATCGGCTCGATGGTCTGGGACGGGCAGGGATTGGTCGTGCGCCAGTACCTGGCGCGCGACTACTCGGAGGAGCGCGCCATCATCTCGCTGTTCCTCGGCGATCTCGCGAAGCGACGGCTCATCGTGTCATTCAACGGTAAGAGCTTCGATATCCCCTATGTGCGTGTGCGAGCGGCCGCAACGGGACTTCGCTTTCGCGCGGACCAGGGGCATTTCGATCTGCTCCACGAATGCCGGCGGGCTTGGGGGGCCAGACTGCGTGACTGCAAGCTTCAGACCCTGGAGAGCTGCATCTGTGGGCGCAGCCGGTCGGACGACATACCCGGTTTCGAGATCCCCGAGGCATATCACGCCTTCGTGCGAACCGGCAACGCCTGCGAGATCGCGAAGATCGTCCGGCACAACATGCTGGACCTGGCGACCCTGGCCGATCTGATCGCCAAGCTGCCGCCGAGCGGCTGAGGCGCCGATGAGGAGGACCAAAAGCAGTTGGACGTCGCAGGCTTCCTGAACGACTTGCGCAGTGGCCGTGCCTACGCGGATCAGATCGTGTACGTGCGCGAGAACCCGCCGCGGGAAGCCAGGTTTGCCGAGCCGGAACGCCCGCTTTCCTCGCCCGTAGCTGCTGTGCTCAGGAGCCAGGGCTTCCAGCGCCTCTACTCGCATCAGGCCGAAGCACTCGAGCATGTGCGGGCCGGCGATGACGTGCTGGTGGTTACCGGCACGGCGTCCGGCAAGAGCCTCTGCTACGTTCTGCCCCTGATCGAGATGCTCGCCGCCGACCCGCATTCCTCTGCGCTGCTCCTCTTCCCTACCAAGGCGCTGACCCAGGACCAGTTCCGCGGTCTGGCCCGTGCCCTGGAAGTGGCGGATATGCCCGAAGTGCTGGCGGGGGTGTATGACGGGGACACGCCCGCCAACATGCGCCGCCGGCTGCGCGACCGCGCGTCCGTGGTTCTGACCAACCCGGACATGGTCCACGCCGGCATCATGCCCCAGCACGGACGATGGGCCGGTTTTTTCTCGCGGCTCAAGCTGCTTGTTGTGGACGAGCTCCACGTCTACAGCGGCATGTTCGGTTCGAACGCGGCCAACCTCTTTCGCCGCTTGCGCCGGGTGTGCAGCCACTACGGATCGGATCCCCAAACGATCTCCTGCTCTGCCACCGTAGGCAACCCGGAGGAGCTCGCCGAGGGGGTTTTGGGGCGGCCTGCGACGGTTGTGGACCGGGATGGAAGCCCACGCGGCCGTCGCACATACGTCTTCTGGAACCCGCCGAGAGTCCGCTCGGGCAACTACCGCTCCCGTCGAAGCGCCAACGTGGAAGCCCACGAGCTGATGGCCATGCTCATACAACGGGGCGTGCCGACCATCACGTTCAGCAAGGCAAAGATGACGGCAGAGATGATTCATCGCTACGTCTGCGACAGTCTGCGGCAGACTGCGCCTCACCTGGTCACAAAGGTCACCCCCTATCGGGGAGGCTACCTTCCCGAGGAAAGAAGGGAGATCGAGCGGAAGCTTTTCGACGGACAGCTTCTGGGCGTGAGTACAACCCGGGCATTGGAGCTGGGGATCGACGTCGGCGGATTGGATGCCAGCATTCTGGTGGGCTATCCCGGCACGCTGGCTTCGTTCTTCCAGCAGTCCGGTCGGGCCGGGCGCCAGGAGCGCGACGCGCTGGTCGTCCTCGTGGGGCTGGACACGAGCGTCAACCAATACGTGATGTCGCGCCCCGACTACCTGTTTGGCAGACCGATCGAGCAGGCCGTCATCGATGCGGATAACCCATTCTTGCTCACCGGTCACCTGCGGTGTGCCACTCAAGAGCTACCCCTACGGGACGGGGAGACCGGTACGTTCGGAGCCCACTGCGAGACCGTCCTGCGAGTGTTGGAGGAGAATCTGAAGGTAAAGCACATCGACGGGCAGTGGTACCATGCGGCCTCGGAGGTGCCGCAGCACGAGGTCCCACTGCGCGACACCGCCGATGCGAACGTCCTCATCGAGGATGTGGACACGGGCGAAGTCCTGGGTGAGGTGAACAAGTTCGACGCTCCCCCGATTCTTCACCCGGAGGCCATCTACATGCACCGGGGCGACACCTATCGGGTGCTGGAGCTTGACCTTGAGCGGAACGTGGCCACAGTCAAGCGCGTGGATGTCGATTATTACACGCAGCCTTTGGGCGGCACGGACGTCCACCACGTGGACCATCGGCTGCGCGAGAAGCCGTTTGGGACCGGAGCGGCCTACTGGGGCGAAGTGACGGCGTACTTCAACTGCTGGATGTTCGAGAAGATCCATTTCTATTCCCTGGATGCCGTTTCCCGGCACGGGCTGGACCTGCCGACGTTCGTGCTGGAGACGATGGCCGTCTGGTTGGTGCCGCCGGACGATCTGATGGATCGGGTCCGCCGCGCCGGACTGGACGCCCACAACGGCTTGAGGGGGATCGGCTATGCGACCAGGATGCTCCTGCCCGCCTTCATGACCTGCGACACGCTGGACTTCTCGCACTCGATAGGCAGTGCGAACTCGCCCTGGAACGCCATCTTCGTCTATGAGCGGTACCCGCTCGGCCTCGGGTTCACCGAGAAGGCATACGAGCGTCTGCATGAGATCATGCCGGAGGTGTTGAGAACCATACGCGAATGCGATTGCGAAGACGGCTGCCCGTGCTGCGTCGGCAAGCCGCTGCGCCAATACACCACCTGGAACGTGGAACGCGGCGAGGCGAGCATACCCAGCAAGAGGTCGGCGCTGATGATTCTGGAGGGCCTGCTCGGGGATGGGAGCAGCCTGAGGCATCCGGACACTGCAAGCCTAACTGATTCCGAAGCAGACGCCGAGCTGAGAATCGAAATGGCCCTCAGGCGTCGACTGGAGCGCATGGGCGAGCCGGAGGTTTTCCACCCCATTGAGCCAACACCCGAGACCGTGTATCCTGATGCCGAACGCAAGGAGAACCTGGAGGAGCCCGACGTTGCACTTCGGGCCAGGCGCAAGCGGGAGTTCCACCGGAAGCTCCGAAGGCGCATCGCCAAGAACATTGAAACGGATCAACTGTCCGCACACGCCGGTCGTGTACCGGTTCCGCCGGGCATGTCGATGCGAGGGAGCAACAAGCCCCCTACCCACTTCCCCGGCCGACCACCCGTTGCCCGGGAGGAAACCGCAGCGGACGAGGCCGGCGACTCGGGCAGCCAGACGCCCATCCGTTCTGGCGATGACGTGGCCCGCAGGGCACGACTGCTGAGGAAGCGACGCCCGAAGGACAAGTGACGCGCCGTTCTTCACACCCCGAGCCGTCGAAGGGCAGACGCGAATGCAGGCAGAGACGTATTTGGAGAGGCTCAACGGGCTGCCGTTCTTCAATCGGCAGATCATTCACGTCGAGGTGTTGGAGGCACGCCCGCCGGTCTACAAGGATGTCCCGGGCGGCATCGCCCCACCGGTGCAGGCCGCCCTGGGCAGACAGGGCATCGAGCGGCTCTACAGCCACCAGGCCGATGCAGTCGCGGGCGTGCGCGACGGCCGCAACGTCGTCATCGTCACCGGGACCGCAAGCGGCAAGACGCTCTGCTACAACGTGCCGGTGGTGGAAACGCTGCTCGAAGACCGCCTTGCGACGATGCTCTTTATCTATCCCACAAAGGCCCTCGCACAGGACCAGTTGCGTGGCCTGGGCAAACTGCAGGACGGCGAGCTGGCCATCGACTTTCTGGCAGGCACGTACGACGGCGACACTCCGCAGAGCCTGCGCCGCAAGCTGCGAGACGAGGCGAACATCATCCTGACCAATCCGGACATGCTCCACCAGGGAATCCTGCCTCAGCACGCGCGATGGAACCGTTTTTTCACGCATCTGCGCTACGTGGTGATCGACGAAGTGCACGCTTACCGCGGCGTGTTCGGTTCCCATCTGGCAAACGTGTTGCGCCGCATGGAGCGCATCTGCGAGCACTACGATTCATCGCCGCAGTTCATCTGCAGCTCAGCCACGATCGCCAACCCCCGGGAGCATGCCGAGCGCATCACGGGCCGAGAGATGGACCTTATCACGAATGACGGTTCCCCACGGGGACCGAAGCGATTCGTTCTGTGGAACCCTCCCCCGCTGGAGACGGCCGCGCGCGGCGATGCCGACCGGTGGCGTGTTGGTGGCGACCGACGAAGCCCGATGTGGGAGGCCGTGCACCTCATGACTTCGCTGGTCAAGGAGGGTGTGCAGACCATCGCGTTCGTACGCACGCGACTGGCGGCGGAACTGATCTTCAAGAACTGCCGCGACCTGTTGCGTCCCGTCTCACGGCGGCTGGCTGAATCGGTGCACGCCTATCGCGGCGGCTACCTGCCCGAGGAGCGGCGCGAGATCGAGCGCCGGCTTGTAGAGAAAGACATCCTGGGCGTTTCCAGCACGAATGCGCTCGAACTCGGCATCGATATCGGCAGCCTGGACGCCTGCATCCTTGTCGGCTATCCGGGCACGGTTGCGAGCCTGTGGCAGCAGGCCGGCCGCGCGGGGCGAGGGCAGGACGAGTCGCTGGTGTTTCTCATCGGCCAGAACTCGCCGATGGACCAGTTCCTGATGACTCACAATGACTATATCTTCGCCCAGAGCCCGGAACAGGCCGTTATCGATCCGGACAACCCTCATGTGTCCGTCGGCCACGTCAAGTGCGCCGTGCACGAGCTCCCGCTGGCGGACTCCGAACTGGACCGCCTCGGGCCTTACACCGAGGTGATCCTCGAGCTGCTCGAAGAGGACGGCACGGTCCGCCATATCGACGACCATTGGTACTGGGCCAGTTCGGAATACCCCGCTGCGGGCGTGAACCTACGCAACATCGCTGGGCCGGTCTACACGATACAGGACGAAGCGAGCGGCGAACGCGTCATCGGCACGCTGGACGAGATCAGCGCCCTCGCCCAACTCCACGACCACGCCGTCTACCTGCACGGGGCGGACACCTATTTCGTCAATGACCTGGACATCGAGCAGAAGATCGCACACGTCGAACGGCGCGACCTGGACTACTACACGCAGAGCATACAGACCTCCCAGATCCGGATCGACGAGGTGGAAGACGAGCAGGAATGGCGCGGAGCGACGATTGGCCTCGGAGACGTGACTGTGACGACGTCCATCCCGATGTTCAAGAAGATCCGCTTCCACTCGCGAGACAGCCTGGGTTTTGAGGAGCTCGAACTCCCGCCGCAGGAGCTCGAGACCGTGGCCATGTGGTTCGCCCCCCCGCGGGGGATCGTGGAGCAGATGCTGAAGCGCAAGATGGTCGTCAGCGAGGCACTGATCGGCATCGCGAACGTGCTCGTCGAGGTCGCGCCGTTCTTCGTGATGTGCGATACGCAGGACATCGGCACGGTCGTGAACTCAAGCTGCCTTAAACGCGACGCTCTGTTTCTGCACGACCGCTACCCCGGCGGCATGGGCTACGCCCGGCGCTGCCTGGATCGCGTCCCCGAGATCATGGGCACCATCCGGACGGTGATTGCCGAGTGCGGGTGCGACGACGGTTGCCCGTCCTGCGTGGGTTCCGCGATGGCACCCTTTGCGATGACCGACCTGGACAGTGGCGTCCGAGGGCGAATCCCCAACAAGGAGGCGGCCCACTTCATGCTGGACCTCCTTGTCGAACGTGGCGATGCCACCTTGGAAGACGTTCCTTGAGGATCTGTGCTACCGGAGGAGATGGCAGCCATGCTTTCTAACCCCTTCGACATGGATGGGCACTGGTACAAGGCCAACCTCCACACCCACACCACGGTCTCGGACGGCGGCCTCTCACCGGAGGGCCGAATCCAGCAGTATCGCGATCACGGCTACGACATACTGGCGATCACGGACCACCATGTTTCCAGCGATATGACTCGTCTCAGCACAGCCGATTTCCTTGTCATCGACGGCGTCGAGTTCTCTCCTCGCGATCCCGTAGTGGGACGAGGCTATCACCTGACGGGCATCAATGTGCAGCCCGGCAGGACGTGGGGAAAGGAAGAGGATGACGCCAACGATCTCATCGCCGCCACGAACGAGGCCGGCGGCGTCGTCTTCGTCGCGCATCCCTATTTCTGCGGCAACAACATTACCGACCTGTGCTTCCTGGAAGGTTACGCCGGTATAGAGGTCTTCAACGCCTCCTGCATCGACATGGGCAAGGCCGACAGCACGGTCATCTGGGACATCATGCTGGAGACGGGGCTGCGGGTGCCGGCAGTGGCCGTCGACGACACCCACAGTGGACCTGCACCGGGCTCGGACACGTTCCAGGGCTTCACCATGCTGCGCCTGCCGGAGCCCTCCACGGAGGCAGCGGTATCGGCTCTTAAGACCGGCTGTTACTACGCATCCTGCGGTCCGGAGATACACGACTTCCGCGTTGAAGACGGCGTGGCACATCTGCGGTGCAGTCCGGCAAAGGAGGTGCGCCTGATGGGGTGGCGTTACTTCGGGCGAGTGGTCCGCGCCGAGAGCAGACAGCTGCTCCGCGAGATGGAGGCCGAGGTGCATGAAGGATGGCGCTACGTGCGCGCGGAGGTCATCGATTATGCCGACCGCCACGCCTGGACCAATCCGATCTTCCTCACCTGACTCCGGTCGGCGTGCGGCGTTACACTGTTGGACGCGTTTCACCTGCACTCGACCCTGAGAGGACGTTCCATGTGTGGTATCTGCGGCGTCGCGTTGCGCGGCCACGGGGACGTTCCTTCGCCCACCCGCCTTTCGGAGATGACCGACATCCTGCGCCACCGCGGTCCCGACGACCGCGGCGTCTTCCGGGCTCCGGGCATTGGCCTCGGGGTCAGACGGCTGAGTATCGTCGATCTGGAGATGGGCGCCCAGCCGATTTACAGTGAGGACAGACGCCTGGTGCTCGTCTGCAACGGGGAGATCTACAACGCTCCTGAGCTCCGTGACGAACTGGTCGCCGCCGGGCACAAGTTCGGGTCGAGATCCGATGCCGAGGTGATTGTCCATCTCTATGAAGCCGAAGGTCCGGAGCTTGTTCAAAGGCTCCGCGGCATGTTCGCCTTCGCGCTTTGGGACTCCGAGCGCCGACGCCTGATGCTGGCGCGAGACCGTTTTGGCATCAAGCCCCTATGCTATGCCCTGACGCAGGAAGGGCTCTGCTTCGGCTCGGAAATGAAGTCGATCCTTGTGGGCAATGACTCTACTCCGAGCATCGATCCCCGCGCCGTGCGCAACCTGTTCGAGTTCGGTTATGTACTCAGCCCGCGCACGATATTCCGAGGTATCGAGCAGCTGCCTCCGGCTCACTACCTGCTGTATCAGGACGGGTCCATCTCACTCCGGCGGTACTGGAGCATTTGCTTTCCGTGCCGTGGCGAGTATGACACATCGCGGCCTGCCGAGGACTGGGCGGAGGAGCTCCTGGCGAAGCTCGCGGATTCGGTCCGCGTGCATCTGCGCAGCGACGTGCCGGTGGCGTCATGGCTCAGCGCCGGGCTGGACTCGAGCGCGATCACTGCGCTGGCGGCGGAGATCACCAAGCGGCCGATGGACACCCACTCGCTGACGTTCGAGGATGATCGTTTTGACGAGATGCGGTCGCAGCGCACATTGGCGGACTTCCACGGCTGCATTCGTTCGAATCGACGCGAGCATATCACCGATTCGGCGCTTGAGGACCTGCCGAAGGCGCTGTGGTACTCGGAGACGCCGACCGTGAGCGGCATCGAGATCGTGAAACAGCGGCTGGCAAGATTGTCCTCCCGCAGTCACAAGGTCGTCCTGACCGGCGAAGGATCGGACGAGATGTTCGGCGGCTACATGTGGTTCTGGTCCGACAAGGTGCTTCGTCCGCTGGCGCGGCTGCCGTTGCCGCTGCGCAAGCTCATGCTCCTTGGCCCACTCCTTCCTCGCATGTTCCCCAGGGCGAGCCGCATCCATCTTGCACCGGGACGGATGAATCTGGAGCGCTACAAAGCCCTGACGCTCGCCGAGGCGTCGCCCCCTCCCCCGCCGCCGTTCTCCGGAGAGCTCAGACGTGCACTTGCTTCCTCCGAGGGGACGGACGATGGCCCTGAGAAGCCCGACGACTTCGACCGCTGGCATCCGTTCGCCCAGCTCCAGTTCTTCGAACAGAGCGTCCGGCTTCCGAGCTTCATCGTCCACATGCTGGACCGTGATTCGATGGCCGCATCCCTGGAGGCGCGCGTACCATTTCTCGACCACGAACTGGCCGAATTCTGCGCCCGGATACCGCCGCGGCTCAAGATGCGCGGCAGACGAGAGAAACACATCTTGCGTGAGGCCGTCGGGACTTTGCTGCCGACCGAGATCGTCAATCGCCGCAAGCGTGGGCTAAGGGCCCCCGTGGCGATGTGGTTGCAGGGACCGCTGCCGGAGTTTGCGCAGGAGTTGCTGTCGGAGAGGAGCGTCCGTGCCAAAGGTTACTTCGATCCATCCGGCGTGAACAGCCTTCTCAGGCGTCACCGGGCCGGTTCGCGCGTCTGTGCCAAGGCGCTGATGGCCTGCCTTGTTACGCAACTCGTCGACGAGATCTTCATCTCCAAGGCGAACATCCGCAACCGGATGTGACGGCTCTCCTGAGACGCCGCAGGGCCGCCCTGTTGCCCGCCCCGGGCCGTCAGTCTACAATGGATACAGGTCGCCCAACCGCAGGCAGAGCGCTGGCTGTGGTGGCCAATCCAGGACCTATACGGCGCCCGTACCTCGGCCCATCCCAGACCCATGACGACACCCAGAAACATACTGACGTCATCTCCGGAGGAACTCGCCGACTGGTTCAGCCGGCAGGGACAACCCGCCTACCGTCTGCCCCAAGTGCTTGACTGGCTGTTCGACAAGTTCGTGATGGACTTTCAGGCCATGAGCAACCTGCCGACATCGCTTCGGGAGGCTCTGCGCGGGTCGTATTCGATCTCTGCACCGCGCGAGCTGGGGCGGCAGATCAGCCAAGATCAGGCAAGCGAGAAGTTCCTATTCGAGTTGGCCGACGGCGAACAGATTGAGACGGTCTGGATGAGCGACGAGGGCCGCACCACTTTCTGCGTGTCCAGCCAGGCCGGCTGCGCGGTGGGATGCAGGTTCTGTGCGACTGGGCAGATGGGACTGGCCAGGAACCTTCACGGTGGGGAGATCGTCGGCCAGGTGCTGGCTGTGGCGGCCAGCAAGGGACGGCCCAACAACGTGGTGTTTATGGGTATGGGCGAGCCACTGCTGAACGTGGACGGCGTGATCCCGGCGCTGCATGCCATGGCGGACGAGCGGCGCTTGGGCCTGGGCGTAAGGCGGATATCCGTGTCCACGGCGGGCATAGTTCCCGGTATCAAGCGTCTGAGCGAGTGCTCCGTGGCGCCGAACCTGGCGGTTTCCGTGAATTCGCCCTTTGAAGCCCAGCGTAGTGAGCTGATGCCCATCAGCCGTCGGTATCCCCTCAGCGACGTTCTGGCTGCGTGCCGCGCGTATGCCGCGAAGACGGGCCGCCGTGTCCTGTTCGAGTACGTGCTGCTGGGCAATGTCAACACCTCGGCCGACGCCGCGCGAGAACTGGCAAAGCATGCGCGGGAGACGGACGCTGCAGTCAACCTGATACCGTTCAATTCTGTGGCTGATTGTGGCTTCCGGCCTCCGATGCAGGAGGAGATAGACCGCTTTCGGCGGATCCTGGGCGAGCAAGGCGTGCGCTTCACACAGCGTTACCGGCGTGGGCGTGACATCACGGCGGCGTGCGGGCAGCTTCGGGGCAGACATGCGGTCGCAGGGGAGGAAGCATGAGCCACGCACCGATCCGACTCGTCGCCTTCGACATGGAGGGATGCCTGACTTCGGACCCGACTGTGTGGGAGATTGTCCATCGCAGACTGGGCACCTGGGATTCCCACGGTCTCCCCTATTGGCAGAGCTACCGTGCGGGAGAGCTGGAATACGATCGTTTCGCGCAGATGGACGTTGCGGTCTGGCGCGGGGCCGTTTTCAGCCTGCTTCACCAGGCGGCGGCGGCGGTGCCTCTGACGAAAGGTTGCGAAGACCTGCTGCGTGCTTTGAGCGCTTCGGGGGTGACGGTAGCCATTATCACGAACGGGCTGGCCTGCGTCGCCGCCCGCTTCCAGCACGACTTTGGCGTGGCCCACGTTCGAGCCAACCGTGTGATCGTTTCCGATGATGCACTGACCGGCGAGATCGATATCCGCGTCCCCTATGCCGCCAAGGGCGAGGTGCTGAACTCATTGGCTGCCGAGTTGGGGGTGACGTGCGACCAGATTGCCGCCGTGGGCGACAGCACTTCGGACATCGCCATGTTCCAATGCGCCCGGCTCGGCATCGCGTTCCGGCCCGGTCACGCGTCGGTTGCCGAGGCGGCGACACACGTGGTCAGGGATGGCGACCTGCGGCCACTCATCTCGCTCCTGACGTAGAGGTGACGCGCGGCGACCCGCTGGGTCATTCCTCGCCGAGTGTCTCGTCCGGCTGCATCCCCAGCGCGTCGTAGTGCTTGCGCCTGGCCGCCATGTCGCGTTCCAGGACGTCCGTCGCTATACGGATCACCTCCTCGGCCACTTGGCGCGGCACTACGATGACGCCGTCCCCGTCCGCCACAACGACGTCGCCCGGGTTGACGGTCACTCCGCCCACGCTAACGGGAACGTCGCGCGAATCGTACTGTATGCGCCCCTGGACCATCGACTGGGACACCAGGGCCGTCCAGAACGGGACCTTCTGACGGATCACCTCGTCCGTATCCCGCACTCCCCCGCTCGTAAGGTAGCCGCGTGCCCCCCGCCGCATGCCGCCGAGGGTGTTCTCCGATCCCATGAGCCCGGCGTCGATCCCACCGGCATCGATGACGACGAAATCTCCGTCCTCGATCTCGTTCATCCAGGGGTACGGGCACACCTCTCGATAGTACCAACTCACCCATTCGCCGTACTCGTCCGGGTCGAGCGTTGGCACGTTTCCCTCGAACGGGACGTAGCGGACGGTGCGTGCGATGCCGACCGCGCGTGTGCGCCACAGCGGCCGGATCGATTGGTCCATGGACCCGGCGCGGTGCATCATCAGCCAGTCCATCGCGTCGCGAACATCGGCCACCCGCAGGCGCTCGAACCCGTCCAGAACCGCTTCGCGGCTCGTCGTCTCATCAGCCATGTAGTCTCCCTCCCAAGTATTGCTTCGCTCAGGACATGATATCATGGCTGAATCGTCGTGTCACAGCCTGCGCAGCCGTTGCCGCAGAGCGGCAACGCGGCTATGCTATGTGCCGGGCGCAGCAGGCGCCCGTACGGGCCCATCCCTGTATGGAGACGTGATGCCGGACGAGAGGATGTCCATCCCGCGGCTACTGTTCTCGGTGGTGAGACACTGCAACCTGCGATGCATGGGCTGCAACCACTTCGCACCGTTTGCCGAGCCGGGCTCCATGTCCCTGGACAGCTTCCGTTCGAGCCTGGAGATTCTGGCCCGCCACGTGAGGGCGTACAGGCTCAAGCTGACGGGTGGAGAGCCTCTGCTCCACCCTCAGTTGGTCGAGATGCTGGTGGCCGCCAAGGAATCGAGCATCGCCCCGGTCGTCCAGGTGGGCACCAACGGTGTGTTGCTGGACAGCCAGCCAGACGCTTTCTGGGAGGCCGTGGACTCGGTCGACCTGACTCGCTACCCCGATATCGATCTGAACATCGGAGCACTGATGATGAAAGCGGTGCGCTTCGGGACGGAACTGATCGTGACGAATGGGAGCATGCGCGAGCCTGCCGCGACACGTCCACGCGACGACCACTTATTGACGGGCAAGATCTTTCGCGTTTGCTTCTTCTCTCGGTTCTGTCACACAGTCTGGGAAGGGCGCCTCTACCGATGTAGTCAGGCGGCATATCTCGACATCCTGCTTGCACAATGCGGTATTCAAAGCGATTTTGCCACTACTGATGGCATCGAGATTGAGGACCGGTATGACATGGGCCGACGCATCGCCCAGTATCTCACGCAGGAGCAGCCGCTGTCGGCGTGCGCATACTGCATGGGGGGTGTCGGGCGCAGGCTGGAATGTCGACAGGTCGACGCTTCAGTTGCCCTACCGGCTGACGTGGATTCGCCGGAGAAGCTGCTCGACAGACGGCTGCTGAGATACCTTCTGAGCGTGGACCGGGCTCGCAGGGCGGCCCGCCTGCTCCCCGCTCCCGTGCGCAGGCTGCTCCTGCCCCTGTGGGGACGCCTGCGCGGGCCAATCGACGGCAGGGACCGAGAAACAGTCAACCGGATCGAGCCTTGAGCATACGACGAGCCACTTAGCCGAGGGCACGGCAATGCATCCCTCTGAGCGGGACACATCCCCGACCATTGGTCGAGAGGTACTGTACGTGGTGCCTCCCGGCTGGCTCAGCCGCGGTCCGAATGCTGCCGGCACACATATGCGGGGGGTTATGTCGGGGCTGAGGGGGCTCGGCTGGCGCGTGCGCAAACTCGAGGCCCCCACCCGTCTGAGGGGCAAGCGATTGCCCGTAGGCCGGCTCCTGGACGGCCTGGTGCGCTTCTCACCCCCTTTCTTCCGACGGATGACGCGCGATGCGGCTGTAGCTGCTGGTTCGCTCCTCCTTGCCCGCCGAGGGAACAAACTGGTGGCCCGTCGGCGCCCGGACGTCATATATGAGCGGAGTTCCTATCTGACTATGACGGGCTGGCGGCTAGCCGGGCGATACGGAATCCCGCGCGTGCTGGAAGTCAACGGACTCAACCGCGAGATCCTGCAGTTCGGCCTGAAACCGGGCGTGCTGCCAATCGCCGATGCATTCGAACGGATGAACCTGCAGACGGCCGACCGCATCGTCACCGTCACCGAGGCCATGAAGCGAGCCATCTGTCGGCTCGGAGTCCGGGCCGAGCGCGTGCACGTGGTATCCTGCGCCGCCCCCGGCGATTGGACTTACGCCGATCGAGACAGAGATCGATTCCGGCGGCAACTGGGACTGGGGGATAGCGCCGTTCTGGGATTTGTCGGCCACGTCCTCCCGTGGCACGGAGTGGAGGTCCTCTTCCAGGCATTGGGAAAGCTGCGCGATGCAGGCGACGTTCGGGCGTTGATCGTCGGCAGGCTCCCGCGCAACGGCGAGTTGCAGGCCCTCGCACGGGAGCGCGGTTTGGCGGAACGCGTTACCTTCCTGCCGCCGGTGCCGCATGGCGAACTTCCGGCATACCTGTCCTGCATGGACATCTGCGTCATCCCGCAGCACGGTGCCGCGAACTCGCCCGTGAAGTTGTTCGAGTACGGAGCCGCCCGCAGGCCGATCATCGCGCCGGCCATAGAAGGGATACTCGAGGCGTGGACGCCGGGAATTCACGGGCTCGGAATCCGCAACGGCAGATCCGCCGACCTTGCCGCGGCAGTGCGACGCTACTTGCGCGATCCGGCCCTTGCCCGCGAGCACGCGAATGCCTTCCATCGCGAGGTCCTGCGCAAGCACACCTGGCAGCACGTTGCCGAACGTACCGCGTCCATCCTACGCTCGACAATCGGCATCGCCAACGGCGCCTCCCCATCCACTTTCACGAATTCCAGCCGACCTGGTCGGTGACGGCTTGCCATCGCTCCGACATCCCCTCACAGAACAGCAACGGCTGGAAACCAAGCGCAAGGTAGGTCTTGATCGCGGGCAGTCGGAAATCGTCCGTCTTGAGGTAGATGTCCTCATAGCCAGCATCCATAAGACGCGCCAACGCCGCCGAACAGACCGTTCTGCCCAGGCGCCTGCCGCGGTGTTGCGGAGAGGCCGCCACCCACCCAAGCTCTCCGCCGTGTGGGTGCAGATCCGAAGGGGAATGCTGCGCAACAGCTGTTGCGGCCAGCTCGCCCGTTCTCGTGCACTCCACCACGAAGAAACCACCGGGAAGGACCTGTCGAGTAAGTTGTGAGACGCGTGCCGAGTCCCAACCGTCGAAGCCGGCCGACGTCAGAAGCTCAATGTAATCGGCCTCGTCCGAGTTGGTGTACTGCCGCACGCTGTAGCCACTGGGTGCCGGGACTGGACTCGGCTCCTGCCCCTGCGGCCAGACCATCTGCAGCTGAGGGCGAGGTGTCTCGTCAGGCCACAATCTCGAGTCCGGCACGGACATCCACCGGCCTTCCTCCCGGACCGACTGCTGCGAGATCAGGCCTGGCAAGGTCATATCCATGGCCTCATGCACGCCTATCGGGCAGGCAATCTCGCCCAGCGCCGCTTTCACAAAGTCCTCGATCACGAAGTGGTCGCCTCCACCGTGACCTGCCCTTTCGACCTCATGACCCGCATTCCGCCATCTTTCGGGGATATAGTCCGACGTGAGAGCGTCTAGGCGGCTCCATTCCGGGCTCTTACTGAGGGCCCGCAGCCATAGCCGGTCGCACTCGTCGGGACCTCCTCGACTTGACTCGAACGCTCCGTCCGTCCCCTGCAGTTGGAGAACCGTCATCGCGTGGGGCCGGTCGGACAGCATGTCCACCCGGATCTTGATGAGCCCGCCTTTCGCCGTCTTGCATAGCATGACGGAGGTGTCCTGCGCGTAGGGCTCGCCGCGCGGATCGGCATAGTGATGGCCGCTCCCCTCGCAGGCGACACGCGTCACGCGGTCGCCGGGCATCCACTGGAGAATCGGACCAAGGCTGTGCGTCCCGTACGTGATGCCGTCTATGCCGGTCTGCCAGCGCCTGCGCCAGGAGGTGCGCTCGTTTAGGTCCTTCAACTCGTGCAGGTACTCGCCCTCGGCGTAGTACGTTTCACCGAACATGCCGCGCCGAACAAGTTCGGTCACCGTCATGCAGGGGCGGGTATAAACATAGTTCTCCGCCATCATGTAGACGGCGTTCGAGCGACGGCACGCATCAACAAGCGTCCGGCATTCCTCAACGGACACGGCCGCCGGGACCTCGCACAGGACGTGCACTCCCCTGTTCAAAGCGGCCACCGTCTGCTCGACGTGGAACTGCATGGGACTGGCGACGATCACGGCGTCAAGCGACGAAGACTCCAGCATGCGGCCGAGGTCGGTGTAGGTCTGCGATATGCCGTACTCATCCGCCCGGGCTTTCATGCGATCCCCGTCCACGTCGCAAGCCGCGACAATGTCCGCCCCCAACGCCCGTAGGGGCTTCACGAAGGCCGAGCCGCGCCCGCCGATGCCCACTATGCCGAAGCGCAGGCCGTTGCCATTGCTCATGGTTGTCTCTCCCAACGGGATCCGACGGCGCTACCGGCTCCCGGTCACTGTGAGGCACGCGAGGGAACTCTGGTCCCTGATGAGCAGCGCGCCGTTGCTGTAGGACAGCGGGGCCCACACCTGATTGCCGCCGAGCACATCGAGCTTCGTGAACTCCCGGTAGCCTTCCGGCGTCGCCTGCGCAACGTAGAGAGTGCCGTTCCGGCCGTCAATGATAAAGACGAGGTCGCCAGCGATCAGCAGGTTGCCTCTCTCGAAGGTCCGGCGCTGCCGGGCGGAGTCCCAGAGGATCCGGCCATCCAGGGACAGGCACCGTAGTCCCCCGCGCGTGTCCTGGCTGTTGGCGTAGAGGTTGCCCTTGTAGAGCAGCGCCTGCCCGATATGCGAACCCAGGTTCTTGTTGGCCCACACGGTTCGGGTGCTGTAGCCGTTACGTCCTCTTACCACCTCGAATACCGCACTGCCAGCGCGGTAGCCTCCCGTCAGGAGGACGCGCTTGGGCCCGATGACGGTGGGCGAGGGTATCTGCCACTTGCAGTTGTAGTCGCCATACTCGAATAGCGGCCGGCCGTTGGCGGTATTCACGCCGATGGTGTACCCGTGACGGCCACTGGCCAGGACGATCTGATTCCCGTCCAGCATCATGGGCACCACAGACTGGTAGTCCAATTCGATGCCGCGCGGGTTCGGCGCCGTCCAGGCCACCTCGCCGTTTGACTTACTGTATGCGACCACCGAGGCCTTCGAGCCCCACGGGGCGACCACTACGATATCCCCGAGAAGCAACGGCGACTGCGATACACCCCAGCTGGGCAGCTTACTTCCCCAGTCCCGCAGAAGGTGCTTCTCCCAGACCAGCCGACCGGAGTTGCAGTCAACAGCTTTGATGTGGCCGTGTGGGCCGACCGAGTAGACCATCGCACCGTCGGTAGCGGGCGTAGAGCGGCTCCCTGGATAGCTGATCTTGCCCGGCGCATCGTATTCATATCGCCAGACCTCCTGGCCATCCGACAGGTTCAGGCGGCGCAGAACATCCTCCTCTCCCGCTACCCGGTCCAGTATGAAAACGCTCTCTCCGTGAATTGCGACGCCCCCGAAGCCTGGGCCCACCGGCACCTTCCAGCGGGGTGCGGCCGATCCACCGAGAAGGCTGGCCTTCTCCGGTGATACACCGTTGCGATCCGGTCCTAAGAACTGCGACCAGTCCGCCGACACCACCCCGCACATGAAACAGAACGCCAGCCCTGATGTGACGGCAAATCTTGTCGCTCGTGATTCCACCCGTGCCTTCCTTTCTCTGTTGGGCCACAGCCCTTCTTCTCACCGAGCCATTCCACAAGCTCGTCGGGGTCAAAGACAATGCATCAAAAAGCCCTCACGGCTCGAGCACCTGCTCATAGACCGCCACCGTCTCATCGGCCATCTGGGAGGCCGAGAATTGTTCGGCAACCGCCTCGGCCGCATGCCGACCCATGTCCCGCAGACGCGCGCGATCGTCCCGCAGCGCGGTGACCGCCTCCGCGAGCGCTACGGGATCGTTCGGAGGCACGCGCAGCAGTCCGTCCGTAAGCTCCGCGATCTCAGGGAACACGCCGACGTCGGACGCGATGACCGGCACTCCTCCCGCCATCGCCTCCAGGCAGGTGATGGCGCGGGGCTCCGGTCTCCTCACGGGGGCACAAAGAACGTCGCATTGCGCCAGGAACCCCATCTTCTCATCGAAGCTGAGTTCTCCACGGTAGAGAATGCGGTCCGCCAGCCCCGCCCTCCGAAGCTGGTCGTGCATATCCGGCCAGAGCTCCCGTTCCGCAGGTTCGGTCTGCCCAGCGATCATGAGAACGTGATTCCCCGGGCTGCGTTCCTCCAGGAGCCGGAATGCTTCGCACACAAGGTCCAGACCCTTCGCACGGCACACCCGGGCCAGAAAGCCAATACGGAACGCAGCGCCCCTCTCAGACCGCGCCAGGTCGCCGTACATGGCCAGGTCGATGCCCGCCCTCACCACACGGATGTCGCCGGGGTCGACACTCAGGAATTCGGCCATTTCGTCGGCATAGGCCTTCGCAGGAGCAATGAAGGCCCGGACGTGCCGGACATTTTCCCTGAGCAACTGGTGGGCCTCCTCTCGGTGAGGCGAGGGCAGACTCCGCAAGAAGTCATCCTCGCCCTGCAGCGTGCATAGAACCGGCACGCTCAGCCGTTCGCGGATGACCGGGGCAAGGCCCGACAAGAGCGCGTTCGTCAGATTCACAACTTGTGGCCGCTCGCCTTGCTCCAGGTAGTCCAGCAGACGATCCAGTTCCATCTTCTGGCGGCCGTTGGCTCCGCGCAGAACCGATACCGTCATCTCTCCGAGCTGCTCTGGGCGGGTGCGCACGGCGAAGCGGGAGGCCAGTTTCAGCAGCGGCTTCGAGTCCAGTGCACGGCGGATGAACTGCGGCGTCCTCCGATGGAGCGACAGATGCTCGTCAAGGTACACGTTAACGCCGCCCAGGAAGACGCGATCGATGCTGGGATCCGGGCCGTCCACTCGCACCGGCGTATAGAGCGGTACAAGCTCGATATCGTGGCCACGCGCGCGGAGCGAACGCACCAGTGTGGCGTCGCGCGCACACGCGCCGCAGTAGCTACCGGCTGCCCCGGCCGTGATGTAGATCACTCGCATGGCGAACTCGCTTTGGTAGAGACGCGACCTCGCGAACCGGATTGGTTACGGACTCTCAGGCCCAGAGCACCGGTCGGGCATGCCTCTGCACAGAGACGGAGCGTCTTCTCCAGTCCCTTGCTGAGCTTCCCCTCGAACGGCACAGCCAGATGGGTGCCGAAGCCGCGCTGACGGAAGCCGATTCCGAGCTTCTCGCCGTGGGCCTCCGCAATACGCACGCACCGGCCGCAAAGGATGCATTTACTCGGCTCAAACACCACTACGCCAGCCGACGTGTCCCTCAGGAACGGCCGCGGTTTGCTCCTGAAACGGTTGGGGTCTGCGTCGTACTCGGCAGCGTAGTCTCGAAGCCTGCAGTTGTCTCGGGCCAGACAGTCACACTGAAGGCAGCGCGCGCCCTCGTCCATCGCCTGAGCATCCGTGTATCCACGAACGGTCTCAGCGAACGCCCCGTGCGCGTAGCCGGGCCTCGACTCCGTCTGCAGAATGCGTGGGCTGTGGTCTATCTCCTGTAGCAACTGCGCCCTGTCTTCTTCCGAAAGCCTTCCCATTCGCACGTTGAAGGGGCGAGGCTCACCGGTCGGAGTCTCTCCGTGGAGGAACTGGGATATGGAGATGCTCGCGAGGCGGCCGGCGGCAACGGCCCTGACGATGGAGCCCGGTCCGCTGATGACATCGCCGGCTGCGAAGACGCCCGTGACCGACGTCGAAAGCGTCTGGCGATCGGCATCGATGCCACGGGAAGAGACCCGCAGGTCCCAGGCATCCAGCGCGGCGAAGTCCACCTCTCTTTCCGGCGCGGCAATGGCAAGTGAGCATTCAAGAGTAACCTCTCCGGCCTCGCCGGCACAGGTCAGACGGAGTTCCGCATCGACCTGCTCTATGCGCTCCACACATGTGCTCGTGTGGACCGTCACGTCTTCCGCTTCGGCCTTGTCCAACAACTCGCCGAAGCAACTCATTCTGCGTCGTTCGCCCTCCCAGATGATGCTTACTCGGGCCCCCAGAGCCGCTGCCGTGCGCGCACAAGCAACGGCCTCGTTGCCGCCGCCGATCACGACCACAGAATCGCCGACGATCTCGGGCTGTCGCTCGGGTGCCATCCCGAGGAAGTCCAGTGCGGAAGTGCAGAACGCTACGCCTTGGACATCAACCGTCGGCGCACGTCCAGCACCCATGGCCAGCAGCACCGCGTCGTGCTTGCGGCGAAGAGCGTCAAGCGCCTCGGCATCGCCGATTCGCGTGCCCATCTGGAATGCACATCCCATGCCCCGCAGCACCTCTACTTCGCCGCATATCACATCCCGCGGCAGACGGAAGGAGGGAACGCCGTACCGCATCATGCCGCCCGGATCCTCGCGTTCATCATAGACGGTGCAGGCATGACCGGCCTTCATCAGGTAGAAGGCGGCCGACAGCCCGGCCGGGCCGGCACCCACAACGCCGACGTTCTTGCCCGTGCCGGCGGCTATGGCCGGCACGTATGGGTCTTCGCAGGCCAGATCGGCGTCGGCCACGTAGCGTTTCAGGGCGCAGATCGCTATAGCTTCTTCACTCTCACTTCGCCGACAGACTCGCTCGCAGTAGCGCGGGCATACTCGCCCCAAGACCCCCGGGAATGGAATGCGTTCCTTGATGAGAGCAATCGACTCGCGCATTCGCCCGGCAAGCATGAGCGAGATGAAGCCGGGCACATCGAGTCCAGCCGGGCAGGCGAGCGAGCAGGGAGCGATGCAGTCGCCGCGATGGTCGCTCAGCAGCAGCTCCAGTGCGGTTCGACGGGCGGCGCGGATCTCTTCCGAGTCGGTGGTGATGTCCATGCCGGCCTCGACCCGGGCCGAGCACGCAGGCAGAAGGTTGCGCCGGCCCGCAACCCGGACGACGCAGAGGAAGCACGACGTCCACGGTTCCAGGCCATCCACGTGGCACATTGTCGGTATCTCGATGCCGAGCGCCCGCGCGGCATCCAGAATGGTGCTTCCGGGTTCGACCGAGACCTGTCGGCCGTCGATGGTGACGTCGATGCTCATGCTCAACTCACCTCCACGGCGTCGGCCGGGCACACATTTCGGCACGTGCCGCATTGCACGCACAGATCCTGGTCGATCTCGTGCTGGTCGTACGGCCGCATGGGAATGGCGTCGGCCGGACAGTTCTGGCTGCAGATCGTGCAACCGATACACTCGTCGGTGATGGTGAAACGGATGAGGTCACGGCACTGATGCGCGGGGCACCGACCCTCAACATGCGCCTCATACTCGTCACGGAAGTAGCGCAGCGTGGTCAGGACCGGGTTCGGGGCCGTCTGACCCAGACCGCAGAGACTGGCCTGCTTGATCTGCTCTCCCAGACGCACCAGTTCATCCAGATCGCCTTTGGCGCCCTCGCCCTCGCACAGCCGGTCCAGTATCTCCAGCATCCTGCGCGTGCCGATGCGGCAGAAGGTGCATTTGCCGCAGGACTCGTTCTGTGTGAAGCGCAGGAAGTAGCGGGCGACGTCCACCATGCAGGCGGTCTCGTCCAGGACGACGATGCCGCCGGAGCCCATCATCGCGCCCTTGCCGGTAAGTTCCTCGTAGTCGATACGCGTGTCTCGCAGCTCAGCGGGCAGACAGCCGCCCGACGGCCCGCCGACCTGAACGGCCTTCCAGTCGCGTCCGTCCGGCACTCCCCCGCCGATCTCATCGACGATTTCGCGCACGGTTATGCCCATCGGGACCTCGATCAGCCCGCCACGACGAATCGCTCCGGCCAGGGCGAAGACCTTGGTGCCCTTGCTGTT
>CAZZNQ010000024.1:0-46641 GCA_964655775.1 uncultured candidatus Brocadiaceae bacterium
TGCTGGCCGACGACTGCTACCTGCCCGGAATCGCCAGACGCTTCGGCACGCTGACACGGGAAGCAAACCTGACGGCGTCCGCTGGCGACCCGGAGCCTCTGCGGGACGGCGTGAACCGACAGGTGGGCGACGCAGTCCACTCGTGGTCCGGCGGACCGGATGACTGGGTCGAGTATCGCTGGAGCCAGCCCCGCGAACTGAGTTCCTTCACGGTGGCGTTCGACAGCAATCTCAGCAGGCCGATACGGCTGACGTACGACACCGACCGATACGGCGACGTGCCGGGTGAGCTCGCGGAATCGTTTGTGGTCGAGGCGGAGACGGACGGCGCATGGAAGGAGGTCTTCCGCGTATCGGAGAATTCCCTGCGCCACCGTTACGTGCCGCTCTGCGGCTTGCGTGCCTCCGCACTGCGGCTGACCCGCCTGAAGGCCCGGGGGACACCGGATACGCGCGTCTTCACATTTGCCGTGAACGAACCGGGGCCGAGCGAGTTCGACTGACGGGAAGTTGGGCGCCGCTTGCCGTTCGGCTATCATAGATGGGGAGCCCCATCATCAAACCGCGAGGGAACAGCTTGACCTGCGGTCTCGACAACGTAAGGGCGGTCGTGTTCGACATGGACGGCACGCTGACCGAATCGCACCTGGACTTCGACCTGATACGCCGCGAGAGTGGCGTCCCCCAGGGCCGGCCGATCCTGGAGTACATGGAGGAGGCGAGCGCCGGGGAGCGGCGGCGTATTGAGGAGGTGTTGGACCGTCACGAACGGGATGCTGCGGGCCGCTGTGTTTTGCGCGAGGGAACGCTGGAGGTGCTGCAGAGCCTGGCATCGCGCGGTCTGCGGCTGGCCTTGCTGACGCGCAACTCCGCGGAATCGGTCCGCGTCGTCCTGAAGCGTTTCGGATTGGAGTTCGACTGCTGGCTGAGCCGCCACGACGCGGCTCCGAAACCGTCCCCCGAGCCCGTTCTCAAGATCGCGGAGCGGCTGGCACTCAGCCCCAAGGAGATGCTGGTGGTCGGCGACTATCTGTTCGACGTCCAGTCCGGCAGCGCGGCCGGCTCTCGCACGGCTTTCCTGCGCACACGGCCGGACCTCGCGCCCCCGGAAGAGAGCGACTTCGTGATCGACGACCTACGCGAGTTGTTGGAACTGATACCCGCCGCGGCGGAGGCCGAGTGATATGAGAACACGGTCCGTTTGCCATGCTCTGTTGCTTGCGGCGCTCCTCTTCTTCTCGTTCGCGACGTACGCGGCCGAGGAGGCCGGGACGCCGGCGAATCCGTCACCGGCTCCGGCCCGGGCTGCGCTCAGCCCGGAGTTGAAGATGGTGCTCGACAAGCTTGACGAAGCCAACCAGAAGGTGGAGGACGTGCGCGCCCGCCTGACCTACGAGCGCGCCATCCCGTGGTTGGACGAGCGCGAACGCTCGAAAGGGGGCTCGCTTGTGTTCAAAAAGCCCGCGAAGCTCATCCTGAATCTGGGCAAGCCCCGCAATGAAGAGGTCTACAGCAACGGCAAGAAATGGTGGGTGGTCAGCCGCGAGGAGAAGCAGGTTGAGATCTACGACGCCAGCCCGGAGGGCCAGGAGGGAGCGGAGTCCGCGTTCCTCCAGTTCGGCTACGGGCAGGACTCGGAGAAACTGCTCGAAGACTACGACGTGGAACTGAGCGGGACGGAGAGAGTCGAGTCCGACGATGAGCCGGAAACGCTCTATCGGCTGCGCTTCCAGCCCCGGCTCAAGGAAGGCGACCCGGCACCGCGCTACGCGGCCATCGAGGTCGAGATCTCCAGCCGGACCTGGCTGCCCACGGAGTTCGTCCTGCACGAGAGCGACGGCCGGATCGTTCACACCTACCGGCTGAGCCGAATCCGACTGAACACGGGCGTGAAGGACAAGGAGTTCGAGTACACTCCCCCCCGCGGCTACGAGATCCTCAAGATGGGCAGCGAGTAGCGACCCGCCTGGGGATGGCGATGGGCAACACACAAACCGAGACCCACGAGACGCCACTTGGCGTCGTGACGCTCACGGTGGCCGACGGGAAACTGTTCGGCGTTCGTCTGGAGCCGGAAACGGCGACGTCGACCGACTCCGTCGAATCGGAGCAGAGCCGGTTCGGTCGCGCGTTGCGCGACTACCTCGCCGGCCGCGACCCGGATATCGAAGCGGATAATCTGGACCTGAGTGCGGTGACCGAGTTCCAGCGGGAGGTGTTGCTCGAACTGCTGCGTGTCCCCTTCGGTGAAGTTGTCACGTACGGCGAGCTGGCGCGCCGCATCTGTCGGCCGGACGCCGCACGGGCCGTCGGCCAGGCGGTGGGCGGCAACCCACTGCCGGTGTTCATCCCGTGCCATCGGGTCGTCGCGACGGGCCTGCAGTTGGGCGGCTTTGGCGCCGGACTCCGATGGAAGCGGGCGTTGCTGCGACATGAAGGCTGGCAGATCGAGGAGGGTGTGCTGATGTCCGATGCTCAAAGGCGAGGGGCGAAGCGGGTCTGCGTGTACGCCGGCAGTTTCGATCCGCCGACGAACGGCCACATGTACATGATCACCCAAGGCGCGCGTCTCTTCGACCGCCTCATCGTGGCCGTCGGCATAAACCCCAACAAGACCTACACGTTCACGGTCGAGGAACGCCTGGAGATGCTTCGCCAGTGCGTTGTCGGGCTGGACAACGTTAAGGTGGAGAGCTTCGAGGGCAAGTTCCTCGTGCGCTACGCCGAATCCGTCCAGGCCGGCTACGTGCTGCGCGGCATCCGCTCTCTGGAAGACTACCGCTTCGAGCACGCGATGCGCAACGTCAACGAGGACCTCGCACCGGGCATCGCCACGGTGTTCCTGATGCCGCCGAGGGAGATCTGCGAGATCAGCAGCAGCTTCGTGAAGGGCCTTATCGGCTTTGAGGGGTGGAAGGAAGCGATCGAGCCCTATGTGCCGGCGCCCGTCTACGAGAAGCTGCTCGTGAGCAAGGTGCGCTACTCGCACCGGGGGCACGGCGCGGAAGGCGGCGCCGACTGACCCACCTCAGGGGAAGAGCTCCGGCAGGACCTCGCGGTTGAAACCCATCAGCTTACCCCTGGCCGTCTCCGCGTCCTCCGAGTCCAGCACCTGTTCCGCGATCTCCTGCGTGCCCTCGTACGAGACGTTGCGGATGATCTTCTTGATCTCGGGCGCAATCACGGGGGGCGCGATGCTCAGGTGGTCCATCCCCAGCCCCACCAGCAGGGACGTGTAGGCGATGTCGCTCCCCATCTCCCCGCACAGGCCCACCTCGATGCCGTTATCATGCGCGGCCTGCACGGTGAGGCGAATCAGGCGCAACACCGACGGATGCAGCGGACGGTACATATGCGCGACGTGCTCGTTCGCCCTGTCGATGGCCAGCGTATACTGGATCAGGTCGTTCGTGCCGATACTGAAGAAATCGACGTGCCTGGCCAACACGTCGGCATACACGGCCGCACTCGGCACTTCGATCATGATGCCGACCTTCAGGTCGTGATCGTACTCCTGACCGTCCTTGTCGAACTTTTCGCGCAGCTCGTCCAGCATCCGGCCGAGAACCTTCAGCTCGTCCAGATCGGAGACCATCGGGAACATGACGCGCACGTCACCGAGCGCGCTGGCGCGGAGCACGGCGTGAAGCTGGTCGCGCAGGATATCGGGATGGTCCAGGCAGTAGCGGATGGACCGCCGCCCCAGGAAGGGATTACGCTCCGGCACCATACCGGGAAGCGCGGCGAACTTGTCGGCTCCGAGGTCCACCGTGCGAATGATGATCGGCCGCCCGTCCAGGTGCTGGATCGCTTCGGAGTAGGCGCTGTAGTGGTCTTCCTCCGTGGGCTGCTGTTCGCTGGTCAGATAGAGGAACTCGGTCCGATACAGGCCGATGCCTTCGGCGCCGCACTCGACGGCGCGAGTTACCTCCCGGGGGAACTCGATGTTGGCCATGATGGAGACGTGGCGCCCGTCGGTGGTCACGGCCGGCTCGTCCTTCACCTGCTCCAGCAGGATCCGCTCGGTCTGCATCACCTCCGTGCGGCGTGCCTCGTAGCTCTCGACGGTCTGCTCGTCAGGGTCCAGAAGCACAAGCCCGTGCGAACCGTCCACAATCACAAGGTTGCCGCCGCTCACCTCGCTGGTGACGCTGCCCAACCCCACCACCGCGGGGATGCCCAGCGCACTCGCTATGATTGCCGTATGCCCCGTGGGGCCACCGCCGTCCAGGGCTATGCCCTTGACCTTCTCCGGGTCAAGCGAAGCCACCTGGCTGGGAGTCAGCTCGTGTGCACAGAGCACAACGTCGCTCTGCAGGCTGCCGAGCTCTTCGCGCCGGGTGCCTATCAGGCTCCTGAGCAGCCTCCGCTCGAGGTCGTCCAGATCCACGACGCGCGTTGTCAGGAACGGGTCCTCCTGGAACACCTTGCGCCACTGGCGCATCGTGCGCGAGACGGCGAACTCGGCCGTGTAACGCTTGTTCCGGATCCGGTCCTCGAACTCCGTGCGGAAGTACTCATCCTTGAGCATCCCCGCGTGGGCGCTGAATATCTCAGCGATCTTCATGCCCGCCTTCGAGGAGACGTGACCGGAGAGGGCCTCAAGCTCATGCAGGGCCTGGTCCATCGCCTTCTCCAGCCGGGCCACCTCCCGTTCCACGTCGTGCTCGGAGACGAAGTGCTCCGGTATGCGCACGCCTTCGGATTCCAGCAGGAAGGCTTCCGCTATTGCGATACCTGGGCTGACCGGGATACCCCGTTTTATCTGCATGCCTACATCGCCTGGCTTTTCTTGGCCATCTCGTCTTCAACAAAGAAACTTCGGTCGATCATGTGAGTTAGAACCGCCCTGGCCTGCTCGGCGTCGGCTCCCTGGACATCCAGTGTCGGGCTCGAAGACGGCTCGATTCCCAGCACGCGCAGCTCGTCCAGGTCCTTCGCGTCGGCGCTCTTGCCGTCGATGGAGACGGTGACATCGCTGTCGAAGCAGCCGGCCATGTGTGCCAGCCGGGCCACGTGGCGCTCGGGATCGGGATCTTCAAGCATGTCCTCGACGAAGAAATCGTTCTCCGCGATGTAGCGAAGCACGTTAGCACACTGGCGCGCGTCTTCGCCCCGGGCGCAGATGGTAATCGTGTCTCCCAATCGGCCCCCTAAACTCATCAGGTTGATAATGCTGCGCGCAGGCGCCTTGCGGCCGCGGATCTCGACCTCGACGTCCGACCGGAAGAGGCGTGCGAACTCCGCAAACCTCTGCACGGGTCTGACGTGGAAACCGAGCGGATTGCCTATCCGCACCTCTCCGCTGTATTCGTCATCCGCCGACATCGTCCCAATCCGTTTCGCCAAGGGAGAACGGCCCAACGGTTCCCCGCCCGACCTCAGTGATCCATCTCCTCGATTAACTCCATCACCTCGCTGCTGGTGGACGACTGAGCGAGGAACCTCCGGAAATCGTCGTTTTGCACAAGTCGTGTGATCGCCTGCATGGCGCTCAGGTAATCCTCCGCGTCGTCCTTGGGCCCGATCACCAGGAATATCTCGTGAACGGGCTCCCCATCCAGAGCGTTGAACTCGACTCCGGCCTCGCTGTACCCGAAGGCCACCTTCACCCCGTCGAGCCCCTCAACCCGAGCATGCGGCACGGCCACGCCCTTGCCGATGGCGGTGCTTCCTAGTTCCTCACGCGCGACCAGGGCTTCAAGGACCGTATCCGAGCGGGCTTCGGGCACGTCGCCCTCCGCCGTGAGCCTATCCAGCAGGGCTCGCATCGCGTCATCGCGTCGCTGGCAGTCCATATCCACGCAAGTGGCACCTTCACTCATATAGTCTACCAGCCCCATCTGAGGCACTCTCCTCCCTGAGTTCTGCCGCCCGGCGGCAAAATCGCTTCTTGCTGTCTCTTGCAGACCGGAACCTTTCCCGCGGGAGCCCCGGTTACTGGGCGCGACGCTCGATTTCGGCGGCTCGCTGCGCCGCCCGTGCGGGGTTGTGGACCATTTTATCATGATCGCGGGCGATCTGCCGCGTCAGCTTCGCAAACGCTTCGTCGATCGCCGCGTACATGTCGTGCGTCTTGCTCTCGGCCAGAAGATCGTGCCGTTTGCACTTACCGACGATCTCCACCCTCTGGACACTACCGTCCACGGACAAGGTAATCGTCAGATACTGCACATACGAGTCAAACCGCTGCAGCTTCTGCAGATGCTGCTCGATCTGGCTCTCCATCGCGTCCGTCACTTCCATGTGCCTTCCCGTGATCGTTGCATCCACCTTCGGACCACTCCTTTCAAGCAGGAAGAAACACTCCGGCGCCGCCCAACGCTTGCGCCGGACTCCATCAGTCTGCGGCGGCGGCTCCGTTGCTGGCGGGGCCGGCGCCCTCCACTGCTTCCTCCGGCAGGCCCTCGGGGGCTTTGGGGCCGCTCACGTTCAGCGGCGCCCCCAGCTTTCGCCTCGGAGAACGCAGCATACCGGCGCTGATGAAAAACCGTATCGCCTCATCAACGCTCATGCTCAAGTAGATCACTTCGTCCTGCGGGACCTGCACCACAAATCCCGTCATCGGCGTCGGCGATGTGGGCACAAACACCGTCAGAAGATCCTCCGGCACCTTCTCCCGCACCTCCGGTATCGCATCGCCTGTCAGGAAGCCCAGCGAGTACATGCCCCGCCGGGGGTACTGCACCGCCACCACCTTGCTGAACCGCTGGCGCCCCGGCTCTCCGAACACGACGTCCGCCACCTGCCGCGCGTGCGGGTAGACGGTCTTTATGACCGGGAATCGCTCGAAGAATCGATCCACCGTCTGCACGACTCGTCTGCCGATATACCCCCTGAGCATGCTGCCGATGAGGTAGACGACAACGACGACGGTGACGAGTCCCAACGTGGTGCCGATAACGGAGGGGAAGTTCTCCCGCGCATGCTCAAGTCTCGCGTCGTAGGTGGCCTGCACGCCCTCCGGAGCGTTCGGGAAGACGAACGTGAAAACGGACGGAGGAGCGGCCAGCACCTGCCGGCAGACTTCATTCGCCTTCTTCCCCAGAGTGGCGTCTATCTGCCTGTAGAGCCAGCTGAAAAGAAAAAGCGTGATCAGAACTGGGAAAAGGGCCGCAACGCCCGTGAGGAAATTCCGGCGGAAGTCATCGGTGAAACTTGTATGCGTCATCAAGGCACCGCTCTTCCTCTCAGCGGGAAGGAGCTCGCCGTGGTCGCCCTGCAACGTCGACATTGTAGTGCCCAAGGGGCGGACAGTCAAGGACACCGGTCGCCGCATCCACCACCCAGGAGGCACGATGGGGATTCGATATCTGCGCTGGAGTTGAGGTGTTAATCATTTTTAAGTAAGGACTTAGGATAATCATCCGGATCGATCAACACGTTCTTCGGCTTCACGGCGAAGCCCTTCTTCGCCGCGGCAACGGCGCCCGAAGCAAGCAGGGCTTCCCCGGTTCCGACAAGCTCCCCTCGCACAGTCATCAGGGCGACTGTATCGCCCGCCTCGAAGTCGTCCAGCTCACACACCCCGGGCACGGCCAGCGGGTAGCCGGTGCCCACGCTGTGCACCGCGCCGTCGTCCATCACCACCAGGGGGAGAAGGCGCGCGACTGCTTCCTCCACCGGCAACACCAGGTCGATCGCACCGCCGGGCGGCCCCGATTGCCCAGTCGCCTGCTCAAGTTGCCCCAACGTTACGGATTCCGATACCTCGAAGTGCCCACTGCGTGTCCGGCGCAGGCCCGCCATGTGGGCCCCACTGCCAAGGGCTTCGCCCAGGTCATGCACCAGCTTGCGCACGTAGGTGCCTCCCTCGCAGCTGACGCTGAACTCGATCCGGCGTCCGGCGCGGGCCAGCACCTCGAACCGGTAGACGCGCCGCCGGCGGACCCGCCGCTTCACGCGGCTGCGACGCGGGGGGAGTTGCTCGATCACGCCCAGAAACCCCTGCATCGCGTGGACCAGTTCCTCGTCGGCCACGTCGCCGTGGAGCTGCATCGTGCCCTCATAGGTCTTGTCGCTTCCCAGGAACAGCCCCGCCACCTTTGTGCTTCTGCCCAACAGCACGGGCAGCAGACCGGTGACCTTCGGATCCAGCGTACCCCCATGGCCCACCTTGCTCCCCCCCAGAAGAACGCGGACGCGTTCCGCCGCGGCCCGCGAAGTAGGGCCCGACGGCTTGTCCAACAGCACGATGCCCCTCTCCACGTGCTCCTCCGGCGTCCGGTCCTGCGGAGGGCGGCCGAGGGTAGACGCGCGGCACTGCCTCAGGATGTGCCTGGACACCGGAGTTCCCCTATCGGCCCCCGAGAACAGACGGCGGGATGCCGTCTCATACGCGCACAAGCTCGTACTCGCGGCTACCAAGCCCGATGCTCTCGGCATGGGCGAACTGCGCGACGTAGTTCTTGTCGGGCCAGCGCTCCTCAAACAGGTCGGAACCGTGCGCCTCGTTTATCAGGTCGGCACTGGCCTGGTCGACGGCCACCGGATCGCGGCCCGCCACGATCCCCACGTCCGGACAGATCACCTCGCTGTCCTCGCCGATGCAGTTACAGTCCAGCGTCACCCTATGGAGGAAGCTGATAAAACCGGTGCTGGCCAGCCTATGGCGCAGAATGCCGTAAGCGTATTCGGCCAGTTTCTCGTTGAAGACCTCGGGCGGCTCGTCCCATGAGAAGCCAACAGCGCCCACCGGGCACACGGCCACGCACTCGCCGCAGCCGATGCAGCGGTCGTAGTGTATGGTCGCCACGTCCTCCATCTCGATGGCGTCCTGCGGGCACCAACGCTCGCAGGTGCCGCAGTTGATGCACTTCGCTTCCTCAACGTGCGGTCTTCCGGCGCTATGCTGTCGCAGCTTCCCGGCGCGGGATGCCAGCCCCATAGCCACGTTCTTGATGGCGCCGCCGAATCCCGCCAGCACGTGGCCGGTGACGTGCGTAACGATCATGGCGGCGGGGATGTGCGTGAAATCACCGGCTACGGCCACCGTCTCGAAATGCTTCAGGTCCACCCGCTCCTCCATGTGCAGGTGGCCGCGCAGCCCGTCCACGAAAAGCAGCGGACAGCCCATCCGCTCGGGTCCGAACCCGTGCTCGACGGCGAGGTTGAAGTGGTCGATCGAGTTCGACCTCTGGCCGCGATAAAGCGTCGACGTCTCCACCAGGCACGCTTCGCCGCCGCACGCCTTAACGGCGTCCACCACCGTCTTGACGACCGCCGGAGGCACGTAGCTACAGTTGCCGCGCTCCCCGAAATGTGTCTTGACCGCGGTGAATCCCCCCTCGGGAACGGCGCTACCCAGGCCGGATGCCTCGAAGATTGCCTTCGTTCTCCCACAGATATCCTGCTCGGAAGTCTCGCCCTCAAACGGCGCGAAAAAGACCTGACTGGCCACGGACCGATCCTCTCATCCAGACGACGCAGAAGCGGCAAAAGAACGCAGGAACAGATGGTGCCAGAGGCGGGATTTGAACCCGCACGGGCTCTCGCCCATCGGTTTTTGAGACCGACGCGTATGCCTGTTCCGCCACTCTGGCACCGCCGAAAACACACGCTCACGGTAGTGAGTGGCTCCACCGCGTAGCCAACACTGTAGTCAGCCGCAGCGACAAAGTCAAGGCAGCGCGACCGCCCGGCCGGGGCTTCTAAAGGGCATTCCGGATTTGCGGGAAAACTGGTATTGACAACGCCCGGGAATAGGTGATACTGATCTGTACTTGAGTTGCCTTAAACCATTGGCCGACGGCGCTCCTGGGGGTCTTGACCACAGCGTTGCGGTAGCCGATTATTCCCTTCCCTCACTCCGGCAGGAGGATACGGAACGGCTGTACTCGGGCGGACGTTAGAGGACAACGTGCGGGACGTAGCGAGCAACCATGTGGATGGTATCCACGGATTTTCAGGAATAGGAAGGCCGGCCCACAAGGCGGCCGATCAATGCGAAGGCAAGAACGAAAAGATGAAGCATTCCACAGGAGTGCCCGAGAATGAGGACTCCGACGACAAGCCTCCATCGCGTAACGATGGTGGCACCCGCGGCCCCGAATCCAGACACAATGGAAGCATGGGCCTTGCCGAGCTGATGGAGCGGTCCGAGTGGAACGACTGGCGCTGGCAGATGCGCAACCGCATCCGCAGCGTCGCCCACCTCAAGCAGATCTTTCCCGACCTGCCGGTCTCTGCCGGCATGGCAGCGGCAGCGGGACGCTTCCCACTGGCCGTCACGCCCTACTACGTCTCCCTGATTCGCGAAGCCGCGAGCACCGACCCGGTCTACCAGATGTGCGTGCCGCAGGACTGCGAGTGCTACGACCCGCAGCACTTAGGCGACGACCCCCTGGCCGAGGACGAGGACATGCCGGTGCCCGGGCTGGTGCACCGGTATGCGGATCGGGCCCTGCTGCTCGCCACGAGCGTGTGCGGATCGTACTGCCGGCATTGCACGCGCAAACGCGTGGCCGGGCAGCGAGAGTGCACTATCGCCACCCCCCAACTTCGGCGCATCAGGACTTACCTGGCCGCCCATCCCGAGATACACGACGTGATCGTCTCCGGTGGCGACCCGTTCACGATGCGCACGGGCGCCCTCGAACGCGTTCTGGCTACGGTGCGCAGCGTTCCTACGGTCGAAGTCGTCCGGATCGGAACGCGTTGTCCCGTGGTGATACCTATGCGGGTGACCGAGGAACTGGTCGCGATGCTGCGACGCTTTCACCCCATCTACGTCAATATGCACTTCAACCATCCGACCGAGCTGACGCCCGACGCGAGCGCGGCCTGCGCACGGCTGGCCGATGCCGGCATCCCGCTGGGCAATCAGTCCGTGTTGCTGAGGGGTGTGAATGACGATCCCCTGCTCCTGGAACGGCTCTTCCGGGGCCTGCTGCGGATGCGCGTGCGGCCCTACTATCTGTTCCAGTGCGATCTGGTGCGCGGCGTCGAGCACTTCCGCACCCCGCTGTCCCGCGGCATCGAGATCATGGAGTACCTGCGAGGGCGACTGAGCGGGCTGGCTATCCCGACCTTTGTCGTCGATGCGCCGTCCGGCGGCGGAAAGATACCCGTGCTGCCGAACTACATCGTGTCCATGAGCCCTACACACACAGTGCTGCGCAACTTCGAGGGCATGCTGGTAGCCTATCCGGAACCGGCGGACACCGTGGCAATCCTGGGCCAGACGCCGACGCCGCAAGCGTCCCATGCGCCGTCCGAGCCGGGAGTCTGGGGGCTTTCAACGGGCCAGAACGCGAAACTGGAGCCGGAACAGACGGCCCGCCGACGGCGGCGCGGCAACGACCGCACCCGCCGGCCGGCGATGGCGGGACACGCGACTTCCGAGGCCGGTTCGGGTCCGTCACGCTGACCGGAGCGCAACCGAATCATGGAGGCACACGCCACACGATGACGATGAACGTTGGCCTTGTCTACGACCTGCGCCGCGACTACCTCGCGCAGGGATTCACCGACGAGCAGGTAGCTGAGTTCGACTCGGAGGAGACTATTCAAGCGCTGGCCTCGGCGCTGGAGACACTCGGTTGCCATGTCGAAAGAATCGGCAACTTCCGCGCCCTGGCGGAGCGCCTTGTGGCCGGTCGGCAGTGGGACCTCGTGTTCAATATCGCCGAGGGCGTGGAAGGCCGAAGCCGTGAGGCCCAGGTCCCCGCGCTGCTGGAGGCCTACGGCGTCCCCTGCACGTTCTCCGATCCGCTGGTCTGCGCGCTGACGCTCGACAAGGCGATGACAAAGCGCATCGTCGGTGCGGCAGGTCTGCCCACTCCCCGTTTCCACCTCGTGGAGACGCCGAGCGACGTGCACGACGTCGAGCTGCGCTATCCACTGTTCGCGAAGCCCGTCGCGGAAGGTACCGGCAAGGGAATCGACGGCCGGTCCCGCGTCGGATCCCCGTCCGAGTTGTCCGCCGCCTGCGAGCGGCTCCTCACCGGATACGGCCAGCCGGTGCTCGTCGAGGAGTACCTACCCGGCCGCGAGTTCACAACGGCGGTGTTGGGCACCGGATCGGAGGCGCGCGTTCTCGGATCGATGGAGGTCCGGCCGGCACCGGGAGTGACCGTCGCCGACTACTCCTACGAGATGAAAGAACGCTGCGAGACGCTGATCCAGTATGTACCGATGGAGCGCGGCGAGCTCAGGGCGGAGGTCGAAGATCTGGCCCTGCGCATCTACCGCCTCCTGGGCCTGCGCGATGCGGGGCGTATGGACTTCCGGCTCGACCGGAGGGGCAAGCCGTTCTTCCTGGAGGTGAACCCCCTGCCCGGCCTGCATCCGACCCACTCGGATCTCCCCATGATCGCGACCCAGGAGGGGATGACGTTCGTCGGCCTGATCGGCGCCATCGTGAACAGCTCCCTCGCGCGCCGGACCGAGGCCCGACCGGCGGACCGTCGGAAGGAGCCCATCCATGCCTGAGCCCCGCGGCGGCGTTCTCATTCTCTACAACGTCCCGCGGACCGCCGGTGAGGCCGCCGGTCTGCCCTGCGTGGAGTCCGACGCCGGAGTGTTGGAGGAGGTCGAGGCCGTCGGCCTGGCCCTTCGCGAGCTCTGCATCCCCTTCCGCAGCGCGGGCATCCGTTGCCTGACCGACCTGCCCGCTGAACTGTCGTGTTCACAGGAACGCACGGTCTTCAACCTCGTCGAGGCGCTCCGCGGTGACCCGAACGACCTCAACCTTGTCCCCTCCCTCTGTCGTGCATACGGCAAGGGCTGCACCGGCAGCGACACGCCGGCGCTCGTGGCCTGTCTGGACAAGTGGCGGACGAAGGCCGTGCTGCGCGCCGCGGGCGTAGCGGTGCCCGAAGCCGTGCTCATTGCAGACACACAGTCCAGACAGGACGCTCCATTTCCGGACGGTCCGGTCATTGTGAAGCCGGCCCTTGCCGATGCGAGCGAGGGGGTGGATGCAGACTCCGTCTTTGCCGGGCCGGATCGCCGGATGCACGAGCACATCGATCTGCTGCGGCGGCACTTCAGCGGCCCCATCCTGGTCGAGAGGTACGTGGACGGACGCGAAATCAACGTCTCGATACTGGAAAGGCAGGGACGTCCTGAGGTCCTTGCCGTCGCCGAGATTGAATTCGCCGACTGGAGCCCGAACGCGCCCCGCATAGTCGGCTATCGTGCCAAGTGGCTGCCGGACGCCCCCGAATATGTGAATACGCTCCGCCGTATTCCGACGGACCTGCCGGCCGCAGTGGAGGCATCGGTTCGTGACGCGGCACTGAGAAGCTGGCAGGCGCTGGGCTGCCGGGGCTACGCGCGCGCAGACCTACGCCTGGACGCGGACCTGCAGCCCTGGGTATTGGAGGTGAACACAAACCCCGACATCTCCCCTGAAGGGGGATACCGAGCGGCGCTCGAAGCGGCGGGAGTGCCTTTTACGTCGTTTGTGCGAACCGTTCTAAAGAACGCGCTGGGGCACGCCCGTGACTCGGCCGAGCCGGCCGCTCCTCCCCCGAGCGAATCGGTCTCTGGTGACGTCACCATGCGGTGGTCGAAACCGGGGGACCGTGGTAGTATCCTGGAAATGGCGGCGGCAACGCGTTCTTTCCGGCCCGACGAGCTGGAGGTGGCGCGAGAGGTGCTGGACGATGCCCTTCGGGAAGGCCCGGACGGTCACTACCAGTCCTATACGGCGCTGGTGGAGGGCCGACCCACCGGTTGGGCATGTTTTGGACCAACCCCCTGCGCGATCGGGACGTACGACCTGTACTGGATCCTGGTCGCACCGGACCGGCAGGGGTGCGGCGTGGGGCGTGCGCTGATCGCGCTGGCCGAGGCGACCGCGGCGTCACGCGCCGGTCGACTGATGATTGCTGAGACCTCGGGCCGGGACTCGCATGGCGCGGCAAGGCGGTTCTATCGACGGGCCGGGTACGTTGCCGCCGCCCGACTGCCGGATTTCTACGGGCCCGGCGACGACAAAGTGATATTCACGAAAGACCTGAGCCTCGCGCCGACCGGAAGGCAACGCACCAGGCATGCCGGCAAAAAAGCACACCAGCAAGTTGGGTGAATCGCGCATTGACCAGGAGCAGTTCGCATTGCTCCACGAATGCGCGGAGGCCGGCAGCGCCGCCGCCTGGAATGAATGGCGCGAACGCAACCCCGACGAGGAGATCTGGCTTCAGGGAGCGCGCCTGGATTCGGTGCTGCCCCGGCCGGCCCTCCGAGGAATCAACCTGCGCGGGGCGAATCTGGCTCGCAGCGGGCTGCGGGGTGCCGTGCTGGTGGGAGCCGACCTGCGCGACACGGTCCTGACCGGAGCTTCACTGCAGGGAGCTATCCTGGTTGACGCCGACTTGCGAGGCGCCTATCTGCAGGAGGCCGACATCCGTGGGACCAATCTCCGCAACGCCGATCTACGCGCAGCCCATTGCGCCTTCGCCAAGGTCGACGGGGAGACGCTGTTGTTCACTCACCGGATCGGTCCGGCGACGGATTTCACCGGGGTGTCGCTCGACAGCGCGCGCGTAGAGCCGGGCCTGAAGCAGTTGCTCGAGTACAACGTGCGCCGCAGGCGGTGGGAGGAATGGTACGGCCATCATCCGCTGCTGGGCCCTCCGACCCGGCTCTTCTGGATCATGTGCGACTACGGCCACTCGACGTGGCGGATCGTGCTCTCCTTCGCCGTGCTGGCGATCGTCTACGCATTGGGCTACAAAGCCCTCCCGGAGACGGTTGTCGCCGTCTGGGCTTCCAGCCCCGCCGAACCCATGTCACTCAGCTACGCGCTGTATTTCTCCGTAGTCACGATGACCACGCTCGGGTTCGGCGACGTCTACGCCTCCCCACACAGCCTTCTGGGCCAGTTCCTGCTCAGTTCGCAGGTGATTCTGGGCTACGTGCTGCTGGGCGCACTGGTGACGCGGCTCTCCGTGCTGTTCACCGCAGGCGGTCCGTCCGCCTGGTACTACGAGGGCGAAAGACGACTGAAGAAACCGAGGCCGCCCTCCAGCAGTTGAGCGCTCTTTCGGCCGGCTTCAGCGCCTGGCGGCCGGAAGATCGTTCCGATAGCGATCCCACATTGTCTTGGCGAACGGCTCCCACGCGTTCCCCTGCTTGTTCCACCAATGTCCCTTCCCAAGCTGGGCGCGCGGGAAGTGCTCGCTGATGATCTTGCGATGCTCGGAATCGTCCTCGGTCATCCAGCGGTCCACGTAGTCGAAAAACGCGTCGTGGTTCCACTCGTCCTCGGCGCGCAGCATGCGCATCACCAGCGCCTGACCGACCCACGAGCTGCTCGTGTTGGCCCGGCGGTAGGCGTCGCTCTGGAAGTTGCGCATGCCGTTCTTGTCCCATTCGGAGGGATGCAAATGCTCGTACGGCCCCCACTTGGGACGTGGGATGCTGCCGTCGGCATGAATGCCGGAATGCCCGGCAAACAGGGCCTTCGCGCCGGTCCATCCCTCACCGTGCATGGTCTGGTTGTCCTCGCCGAAGTTCACATCTGGGAACGATGACGTCGGCGAGGCCATCTCCTCGTCGCCCAGTAGGATGCCGGCCAGAACGATGGGAAACTTGCGGCCGCTGGCGTGCCCGCCCCAGCCTTCCCAGCCCGGATGGCCGTTCTTGACGGCGCCCCAGTAGTCGATGCCCACCTGAACCATGTTGACCAGAAGGTTCTCCTTCTGCTCGGGCGGATAATCGAGCATCAGCATCAGCCCGCCTACCGATTGCGCCTGGCCTACCCACTGCCCGTACTGCGGCATGTTCGCCATGGGCTGGTCGAAGCCGAAGAAGCCCGTGTTCACCCAGGGACGCTGGAACACACGCACCCAGAAGTCAAGATCACTCGGGCCGCTGCTGAGCACGATGCCTTCGGGCGGACGAGGCAGGTTATATAGAAGCTCACGCTGCAGGTTGCGCGAGAGGTAGACGTGGTTCTCGGTATCGCAGAAGGCGGGCCGGAAAGCATCGGCGGGCTGCGGCTCGGCCATGCACGTAAGCACCGCGGCGGTCTTGACGGGACTGTTGTCTCCCCTGCCCCGGGCGCTGCCGGGATGGTACGGATAGTCGACCCGTTCGCCCTGCTTCAGGCTTGTAGTAGATACCAGCGAGTCTCCGGGCTCCATGTTGATGGGCGGCACGTCCAGCAGCTCGAAGCGGAACCAGTTGCGGATCCCGCTGTCGTAGGCGACCCGCTGGGCGGCCGGCGGGTTCAGCATGGAACCGTTGCGAACGGGAGTTTCGGCCTCGCCGCGTTCGTCCAGCTCCGACTCCGGCACGGCATCCCCCACCAGCGGCTTCGGGTCGATGCCGACCACCGCGACCGGGCCGACCACGTAGTAGTCGCCGTTGACGAACCGGCCGACCGGGACCGCCTCCTCGAACGTCCACGTGATCCCATACTGCGAAACGCTCTTCCGGTGCTCCATTTCCGCCACCTTGGGGGCTTCCGGAGCTTTCTTCGGGGTATAGACCATTTGCCCGGCCTCCGCCGCTGACGTGCGCGGTGCGAGCGCCATAAGAAGCGCCACACCAAATCCCAAACCGATCCGTCCAGGCAACGCATGCCTCATCTCTGATACTCCTTCAAAGCGGAGTGCCGCTTTACGCCCGCTGCCATTCCTGTCTGATCGCATCGACACACTTCTTCAGCGCCGGCACGGGATCGGTCACGTCACCCTCATACTCCAGTGTCGCGCAGCCCTCGAACGGCATCTCCTTGAGGAATCCGAAGAACGCGGGCAGGTCCAGATTGCCGGTGCCGACGACAACATCCTCCGGCTTGCCCGCTCGGTCGAACACGAAGTCCTTCAGATGCACCATACGCAGCCGGTCGGCGAAGCGCTTGGCCATCGCAATCGGATCCTCGTGCGAGTCCAGTGCCCAGGCCGTGTCCAGACAGAGACCGACGGCCGCCGGGGCCTTTCCGAAGACGGCCTCCAGCATCTGCGCCGACCCGAGCCAGTGCCGCCCACCGTGGTTGTGTATGCCCACGGCAATGCCGTACTCCCGCGATAGACGGGCGGCCAGCTCGAAGCAGTCCGGCACCGTGTCAACCTGAAAGTCCACGGCGATGTAGCCGGCGCCGGCCGCCTTGGCGAACTCGAAGGGGCAACGGGCCTTGTCCGCGTCATTGCCGATGCCGACGGCGCCGATGGATGGAATGGATACCCCGGCGTCGCGGTAAGTCCGCACAACGCTCTCGAACGTATCCGGCTCGGACATGTTCACATGCACGCCGCACAGCTCGATGCGTGACAGGCCGCATTCCTTCACCATGTCGGCGACCTTTGCGTTGTCCTTGAATCCGCGGAAACAGTAGCTCTGAACGGCCAGTTCCTTGCCTATGTCAATCATGAGACGTCTCTCCGGAGGATGGGTGAATCCCCGCTCTGGTGGTGTGGAAAGAGGGCCGACGGCTCGTCCGTCGGCCCGACGGCTTCTTATCCTTGAGTCCTACTGTTCTATTCGGCAACCTGAGCAAACGCGCTCTCGGCGGCATCCATGATCGGCTTTTCGATGCCGTCCACGGCGCCCCGGTGGTTGACCTCATGGCCGCCTTGCGGCAACGCCGCATCGACGGGCAAGTAGCCCACGCTATCGTTCGCGAGGGAGATCACCAGTGTCTTGGCGGTGGGGCTGATTTCGCGCAGTTTCTGAGCATACTGGCTAAACAACTCGCCCGGCAGGCTCACGGCTCCCAGACCGCCGGCCCGCAGGGCCATGATCTCGGTCTCCTTCGGCTCGTCTTCCTCGCGATCGGGGTCACGGCGCCTGCTGCGTTCGCTCACGAAGGAGAGCGCCGCGCGCCCACTGGCCACCGTGCCGCTTGCCAGGGGCTTCATCTCGCCGAGCGCCGCCTGCACCTTCTTCGCCAGCGATTCGCCCATGGCCTGCGGGTATTCCTTGCCGACCTGGATGCAGACACGGGGATTGATGTTGCCGGCACCGGCCAGCGCGAACATTACGGTCCGGGCCGCGCCCTCGTTCTCCAGGTGGTCTTTCACGTAGCCGGGATAGTCGGCGGAGATAGCAAGGCTCCTCGGGCCGAGGGTGACGGGGTGACAGCCGTAGTTCACGATCAGCGCGTCAAGGTCGCCGTCGGGTCTCCGCACGCCGATCAGCAGCACCGTCGGGTCAAAGTAGCCACTGTGTTGGCCCTCTTCGTCCAACCAGTCGTTCTGAACCGAGCCGTCGGCCTGCACCACACGGCGGTTGTGCGCCAGCTCGGGCGCGTACGTCATCGCGGCCTCGAAAGAGCCCGGCGCCATGTTGCCGTAGGCGTCGATGATGACCTGGGCCAGTTTGTCCGGGACCGAAGCCTTGTACTCTGCCGGCTCACCTTCGAGTTCGCCGCGCAAAGCGGGACCGGAGTGCGTATGGGTGCCGGATATCAGAATTGCCTCGGGAGCCAGACCGGTCGCCTCCGCTACCTTTTTGCGGGCTTCGGCCACGATCTCGGCGGAGTAGCTGATGAAGTCGCTGGTAAGCAGCGCCCAGGCGTCGCCCTCGCCGCGCACGACCATCGCTTCCGCCCGCAGCCGGTGGCCGACCTCCTCGGATGCCTTGCCCTTCCGCGGCCCGTAGCCGGCCAGCGGGATGCCGACCGGAGGGGTGATGTCCGCCGTAGCTATACCTATCTCGAACTCCGCTTCTGCCGCCATCTTTCGCCTCCATTCTCTGTTCAACGGACGCGCGCTACCGGCGCGCCCAACGGAAACCTCTCGCACGTCAAGGCCGGGCCTGTGCGACTTACGTGCTGCCGCCGCAATGCTGCAGACAGCGACAAGACCGACAATGCAGACACGCAACCGGAATGATCGAACCACGTGCATCGTCCTCACTCTCTGTACGGGACGGCTTCTGACGTTACGCTCTGCGCGCCCGATTGTCAACGCGAACCGTTATACGCAACCGGAAGCACCTTCAGGCGCCCCACTCTTCCCCGCGTGGGAGCGAGTAGCGGTCAAAGTAACCGAGCGACAGCGGCAGATACTCGTCGGCGTAGTTGACGTAGGAGTGGCCGTGAGTCGGGTAGATGTGCAGCTCATACGGGTAGCCCAACTCCTTCAGGTGCGACGCCACCAGACGGGCCGTGTCGGGCGGGACAAGATCGTCCATTCCGCCGTGGATGATGAGCGTCGGCACCGACGTGAAGGTCTCCACCAGCGCGCGATTGGGGCGGGCGGGGCGGCGCCAGATGCCGACCCCGGAAGAGCATGCTATCGCCGCAAACATCTCAGGATGCCGCACAGCCAGCGCATATGTGCCGAATCCGCCGAGCGACGTGCCCGTGCAGTAAACGCGAGTTGCATCGAGGCCAGGGAATCTCGCCAGGCAGTGCTCGACGACCTGCACCAGGTCCTGCTGGCCCCGTCCGAAATAGCCGCTGGAGGCCCGCGGAGAGATGATGGTGTAGCCGTGCTCATCGGCGATGGACTTCACGATCCCTTCCGCCCTGTCCAGGAACTGGTCCTCCGTCCCGTTCAGCGCCATGAACGCCGGCGTACTGCCGTCCGGCGAGTAGGAACCGGGAAGCACGATCCGGTACGGCTCGAGCTTCCCGGTGGTCTCCGATACAAACGCCAACCGGCAGTCGCGTTCCAGGTGCGGATAAGGGTCCTCGTCTCTCTTGAGCAACACGGCCATCATTTCATACTGGTCCATGGTCCGCCCAACGCCCTCGATAACCGGGCGCGTCGCGCTGCCCTCCCGGATGGCCTGCCAGGACTCCTCAAGGAAGTCGATCGCATGCTGGAAGTCGGGGGCGCACTTCGCAGCCAACGAGTCGTCCGATTCGTGCAGGTCGCGGTAAGCGGTCTGGAGCGCCGCAAGCCGCCCATCGAAATCAGCAGCAAGTTCGCCGACAAGCCGCACCGGCATCTCGAGGACCGCCCCGTTGCTCCAGGCTACCCGCAGTGTGTAGAAGCCGTCCGGCAGAGCCGCCAGTTCCCGGCCGGTGATCGCCGTTCGCATGCGTTCGGGTCCCGCAGCTATGGTCACCTCCCCCAGCGAGACCGGCGGTCGGCCGCCCTCCCCGTCAATGACCGAGACTTCCGCGGTCAAGTCGGCGGGAACAAACCTCCTCGAAGCCAGGTGCAGTCCCTCGAACCGATCCTGTCGGATCGTCGCCGAGGGTAGCTCCACACCCACGTACCCGGCGTGCGAGATGGCCACCCGGTCGCAGGCGGCCAGTTCCTCCTGCGTGATCCGGACAGACTCGGGGACCACGAAGAAGCCGTCGACATTCACGTCGCCCTTTTCGTCGAGGGCTGCCCGCAGCGTAACCCGGTAGTCGCCGGCCGGCAGATCGCCGATCGGCAACCGAGCAAGGCCCCATTCGTCCGCATTGTCGTTACCCCATCCGCCGCTGTCAGGCAATTCCACCTCCCCGGTCTCGCTCTTGGCCTCTCCGTCGAGTTCGACCTCGATCCGAGACGGCCCAGGCCAGTACGTGCGAGAATAGCGGATGAGGACATGGGCGTTCGGGCAGCGACGCCGAGTACTGATCGCGTACTCAGCAACGCCGGGTCTAGCATTGAGCACGGCTCCCGTCAGCGCCTCGCCGCCTGACGCCGGTGCCTTCTGGCCAACCGCCAGATTCGCGTCCAACGACACCGCCACGTAGTTCTCGCCCTCCTGCCAGACAACCGGTGAGCCCACCTGTTGCACGGCGGCATACGAGCTGAGACCCGCGATGAACAACCCCAATAGCGCAACCTGCTGCAACATGTCCTCTCCCTTCACTGCGGAACCCGGGACAAGGACATGTTACACTGCCCCGATTGTCCGGGCGAGGCCCGATGGAGCGCGGGGGCAGCTCAGTGTTCGAGCAGAGATATCAGCTCGAAGAATGGGAAGTTCTTCCCCGGGCAGGCCGTCTGTTTGACGTGTCGGTGCAGGAGGATGTTGTCGGTCGACATGCCACAGCGGGCCTGCAGGTAGTTCACGAGGGCGGCAAGCGAGGCCATCTGCCGGTCCGTCGGGTAGCCGTGCTCGAAATCGCCGACCAGGCAGATGCCGATTCCGTGCTCGTTGTACTCCTTGACGCCGGCGTGGGCCCCGTGGATCTGCTGCTCCCATCGGAAGGTGACCTCAACGGCGCCGTCTCCGCTTCCATTGCCGTTGCCGATCACGAAGTGGTAGCCCACCCCCAGCCAGCCGCGGCTCTTGTGGTAGCGGTCGAAGATGGCCTCGTTGCCGCTGGGCGAGTAGCTGTGATGGATGACGATGTAACCCCAGCGACGGCCAAGCGGAACGTCCAGCCGGCCGATGGCGTTCGGCCGAGAGGGCACCCGCTCCACCCACGAGGTGGGCGGCACCGCCGCCGACAACTGCAGCGTGGGCTTCCTATTCAGCGGCGGCAGGACCGGCTCGGCGTTCGCTTCCGCCTCCACGGCCAGGAAGCGCTCCGGACCGCCAGGCAACGAACTGGTCTGGGCCGACTCACACCCCGCCGTGCACAGCACGGGCAGCGTCAGGACGGCGACCAACACGAAAACGCCTATGACGACGAGCAACTCCTGCAGCGTGAAACCCGAGCGTGACACGTGGCAAACTCCGTGTAGCGTGCGGCGACCCAGGGAAAGCCATATCCGACGGCTCCCCGTACCGTGCGCAGTGTACAGATACGGCGAACCCCGCTTCAAGACCGGGACCGGCTACCCGGATAAACGCAACCCCGGGCATCCTACCCCTTCGCCGGCTCGGGATCTTCTCCGTCCGCATCCGCCTTGTCCTGCAGGCGGAACGGAACGTCCACGGAACGCACGTGCACGTCTCGCTGGGGGAAAGCGATCTCGATCCGCGCCTTGCGGAAGGCGTCGTCGATGGCCCGGTTCACCTGGTGCCAGACGGTGACGTAGCTCTCCATATTGGGTATGAAGAGGCGAAGCTCGAAGCTAAGACAGCTATCACTGAATCCTTTGAAGATCACAACTGGAGCCGGTTCCTCAAGGACCGTCGGATGCTCGGCCGCAACCTGGCGGAGGGTCTTCTCGGCCAGTTCGGTGTCTGACCCGTAGGCGATGCCCACGGGGAACTCCATGCGCAGCACCGTGTCGGTCAGCGTCCAGTTCACCAGTCGGCCGGTGATGAACTCCTTGTTGGGAACCACGAGTTCCCGCCGGTTCCAGTCCAGGATAGTGGTCGCGCGGATGCGGATTCGGGAGACGGTGCCGGTAGTGTCTCCCACCGTAACCGTATCCCCCACCCTCATGGGGCGCTCGAACAGGATTATGAGACCGGAGACGAAGTTGGCGAAGATCTCCTGCAGGCCGAAGCCCAGACCGACGGTCATCGCGGCGATGAGCCACTGCACCTTGGACCACCCGATACCGATCGACGTAAAGGCGATAACCAGACCGATCAGCACGATCACGTACTGAGAAAGCGTGGTGATGGCGAAGCGAATCCCCCGGTCCATGGGCAGGTGCTGCAGAACTGCCATCTCCAGAAGGCCCGGCAGGTTGCGAGCCGCGACGACCGTGGCCAATACGGCCAACAGGGCGGTGGTCACACTGGCCAGCGTGATGGGCACCAGCACATCGGCCGCCTGCACCGTGGTGACCCCCTCGGCGTCGGTGATGCGGGCCGTAGTGCGTCCCGTAGTGGACCAGAGCTCGACGTCCTCCAGCTTGCCCAGCGCGGGAAGCACGTCCGCCCAGATCGCCCACAGGCCCACCAGCACCGAGATCACGAGCACGGCGTTGACGAGGTGGACGGTCTGCCGGCTGAGCGAATAAATGCTGCGTTCAGGGGCCTGGCCGCCGGCTGTCTCGGGCACCGGCGCCTGCTCGGAGCCTTTGCTCTCGTCTTCCGCCGCTGCCCTGGCCTCCAGCGCTTTGCGCACGGCAAGATTCCTGCGTGCCACCTGCAGCCAGCGTACCGTCAACGCATCGGCCAGCATCACCAGCAGCACCAGCACGATGGTTGCCTGCAGCCGCTGCTCCAGTTCTATGGCCGTGTAATAGTAGCCCAGCCCCGCTATCACGATGAGGCTCGCAGGGAGGGCAACGGCGAGCCAGTGCCAGAGGTAACGCAACTTGTCCAGCCATCCCCCGCTGTGGCGTGCAAGGAACCCACGCACTATTGGCCCGGACGGTCGCAGCACCAACAGCATGAAGATGCACAGCGCGCCCATTCCCATCATGAAGACAAGGCGGCCCGCGGACTGTGCCCACACCTCGTTCGGCTGCCACCGGAAGAGGCCGAACACGAACGCGGCCGGAAGTGCCACGACGGCGAACCAACGCAGGTGCCGGCGGAAGCTGCGTCTGGCCTCCTCGCGAAAGCGGAAGTGCCCGTCACCCAGGCCCTGATCCAGGCAGACGATGCGCATGATCTCGAGCCAGAAGCATATGAACGCGGCCACCCGGAGCCCGGCGGCCACCGCCCCGACAAAGGGCGCCGCATCCACGGACGCGGAGAGGCGCCAGCTCACCAGAAGGAGCACGAGCGGCCACCGCAACGCGAGCGCCACGCTCAGCAGCAGGGCCTGGAAGGTGCGCCGAAACTGGTCCTCCTGCAGGCGTTCGACCGGTTGCGAAAGCGCGGCCAGTGCCCGCAACATTCTGCCCCTCTGAAGGAACAGGACTACCACCACAACGAGCGCAAGCCCGACCAGTCCCGGGTTTCGCTGCAAGTCGCGCCAAGCCGTCCCGGCGACGGCCTGCCAACCGGAGGGGCCGACCAGCCAACCCGCCGCCTGAACCGCGCTCTTGAAAGTAGAGACGTGGAGCGGCGCGGTGCTCTGGACCCACAGGATCCTCTCGTCCACATAGTCGGCATACTCCTCGGCAACCGATACCAGGGCGCGCTCCGCCGCCGCCAACTGGCTGAGCCGGTCCATATATGCGCTGTAGTCGTTCATCAGACCGTCCAGATACTCCCGCCGCGCCGCCAGCAGCTCGCGCGCCTGCGCCTCCACGTCGTCGCGCTGCTCCCTGCTGTACGAGGCGGGCAGCGAGTCGAGTATGTCCTGAACGAGAGGTTCTACGTCGCGGAAACGCTCTTCCCTCAGGTCCACCAGCGCGAGCGCGGCCCGGGCCATGTCGGCTTCCGCCTGCTGTATGCGTCGCCGATGCTCACGCAGGTCGGGCAGGTTTTCCCGGCGGCTCAGCAGGGAAAGCCCGATCGCTTTGTTCAGCCCGCCGGCGGCTTTTACGCGGTCTCTAACCGTCTGCAGTTCTTCGCGCAACTCGGCGGCCCTCTTCTGGACTTCCTGGGGCCCGGGCGAGATCTCCTTGATCTTGGTAGCGGGAGCCTCGGGTCCCGTGCGCTGTTCGGCCAGCTCGGCGTTGCGCTCGGCAATGGCCCTGATCGCCGGCAAGGCGCGCGCCGCTTCCATGCGGGCTTTTAACGCAGCCTGCTGGGCCTCACGTGTCCGACGGTTCTCGACTATAGTCTGCCAGGCGGAGACGAGTTTTTCGGCTCGGCTGGCTTGCCGTGCCGCCTCGTCACGCCGTGCCATCAGCAGGTCGCGGCGCGAGTCATAGCTGGCCAGCTCGGCATTGAGCGCTTCCAGCTCGCGCTCAAGTACATTGCGCCGAGCCAGAAGCAGGGACTGTTGAGCGCGTGCCAGTTCCGGAGGCAAGTCGGGGGCGGGCGCCGCGGCTATCTCCGCGTTCAGTTCGTCCAGCGCCTGTCTCACCTCGACGATCCGTTTCGGGATCTCGTCACGCCGCTGCAAACGGAACTGAGACTCCGTCTGCAGGTCGGCGCTCGTCTTCCTGGCCGCGTCCAGTTCCGCTTGCGCCTGGGCGGCCAGCTGCTCGAGCTGGCCGAGCGTGGCTCCCTCGGGCACGGAGGGCTCGGGCTCCGGAAGCGGCGTGGCCAGCTTCGCCTTCAGGCTCTCCAGCATGGCCGGTGCTTTGGACGCCGCCTCCTTGAACTGCGTCGCCTTCTGGGCGTAGGTCTGCGCGGTCTTGGCGGCGTTCAGGGCGTCCTTGTAGGCGGACAGAGCCTTGTCACGCACCTCCTGCGGCAGCGCCGTATCGGCCTCCAGTTCGTCGATCGCCACCTGAAGGGCATCGGTGGTTACGGGACTCTCGGACGGCACGGTCGCGGCGGCCTCGTCGGCAGGCTGTGCAACCTGGGCAGGGACCTCCCCCACCGCACCCACCAGCCAAACCAGAACAAGCAGACAAGTAAGCACGCCGTGTGATCGCGCGCGGCGAAACTCCATCGGACACCTCCGCAGAATGTCGTGTGGCAGCTGGGGCAGGCCAGTCACCGCCCACATTATAGCCTGCGGCGCCGCCCCGGCCAAAGCGTGAGGCACCCGCTCGGGACTCGAAGGCTTGTGCCCGCCTTTCGGGGATCGCGGGGGCTGTGCGGCATTTGAAAGGCTGCGCCTTTTCCGGTATCATTAGTCTCTTGTCATGGATCATGACTCCAACACACGCGGTGGTGGTATGTACGCTGTAATAGACAACAAGGGCAAGCAGTACAAGGTCGAGGTCGGGGATCGGGTCCAGATGGACCTGATGCCGATCGACATCGGCGAGCTGGTGGAGTTCGACCGCGTTCTGATGGTCGGCGGCGAAGAGGAGCCCCAGATCGGCACACCCCAGGTGCCCAATGCACGGGTGCTGGCGGAGGTGGTCGCCCATGAGAAGGGCCCCAAGCTGACGATGATGAGGCATCAGGCGACCAAGATGCGGCAGGCCAAGATGGGCCACAGGCAGAAGTACACGCGCGTGCTCATACGCGAGATACACCCGGAATAAGCCACAGATATCAACTGCAGGGGTAGTTTCCCATGGCACACAAAAAAGGACAGGGATCGTCGCGCAACGGACGGGACAGCAACGCCCAGCACCGAGGCGTAAAGCGGTATGGCGGTGAGCGAGTCAAGCCCGGCGCCATTATCGTGCGCCAACGGGGCACGCACTTCAAGCCTGGCAAGCACGTTGGCTGCGGCAGCGACTACACGCTGTTCGCCAAGGTGGCCGGCACCGTCCAGTTCGCACCCAACAAGCGCGTCAGCGTCCTTCCCGACTGACAGCCAGCCGGTTCAATCCTGAGACGGATTTCGCCGGCAATCTTGCGCCGGCGGCACGCACAATGGGGGCCGTATGCGTTTCGTCGACGAAGCCAGCATCTACGTGAAAGCGGGTGACGGAGGGGACGGCTGTGTGAGCTTCCGCCGGGAGAAGTACGTCCCACGGGGCGGACCCGACGGCGGAGACGGCGGCGACGGCGGGGACGTGATCATCCGGGCCAGCGACGGGCTTAACACGCTCCTCGACCTCGTCTCCAAGGCGGAGTTCCGCGCCGGTGACGGCGAGAACGGCCGGAATAAGAAACAACACGGCGCCAACGGCGACGACATCACCATCGACGTGCCGGTCGGAACCATCGTGATAGACCAGGACTCGGGCCTAACGCTGATGGATCTGAAGCAGGCCGGCCAGTCAGCTACGATTGCCAAGGGAGGTCACGGCGGCCGGGGCAACTCGCGCTTCGCCACCTCGACGAACCAGGCTCCCGTGGAATTCGAGGAGGGCACGGCGGGCCGGGAGCGCAACCTGCGCCTGGAACTCAAGCTGGTGGCCGACGTGGGCCTGATAGGCAAGCCCAACGCCGGCAAGAGCACGTTGCTCTCACGGATCAGCGCCGCCCATCCCAAGGTCGCGTCCTACCCCTTCACCACGCTGCAGCCGGCCGTCGGGATCGTGGACTTCGACTACGATACGCGCTTCACCGTCGCCGACCTGCCTGGCCTGATCAGCGGCGCGCATGAGGGCAAGGGCCTTGGCGACGAATTCCTCCGCCACATCGAGCGGACGCGCATCCTCGTCCACCTTGTCGACCTGGCACCGATGGACGGCTCCGACCCGGTCGACAACTACCGCGAGATTCGCAGCGAGCTGGCCCTTTACAGCCAGGCCCTCGCCGAGAAGCCCGAGATCGTGGCGGCCTCCAAGGCCGACCTGCACGGCACAGAAGAAGCCGTGAAGCGTCTGCGAGATGAGCTGGAGCGCGAGGTATTCGCGATATCGGGCGTGACGGGGCTGGGAGTGCGGGATCTGCTGGCGCAGGTGGTCGAGTCCCTGCACGCGGCCGACGAGAAGGCCGAGTGACGCACACCGTCACTTGCCGATGCAAAACCGGCTGAATATCACATCCAGCACGTCCTGCGGCGAAACCTGTCCGGTGATCTCTCCCAACACGTCGGACGCCGCGCGCAAGTTGAATGCAGCGAATTCGTAGCCCATGCCGTCGGCGACAGCCGCTTCGGCATCCGCCAACTCGCACGCGGCGCGCCTCAGCGCCTCACGCTGCCGTGCATTCCACATGCAGTCCGACGCCCAGGTTTCGACGGCGCCTCCCGTGACCGCGTCCCTCATGGCCGTCCAGAGTTCGTCGATACCCTCTCCGGTCAGTGCCGACAGTCGGTGAACGCGCCCTATCGCATCGACGCCCTCCAGGTCCTCATCGGGGAACACGGCGGGAAGGTCGCTCTTGTTGGCCACGCGCAGCACGGGCCGGCCGCCGGCCAGTTGAGCGACCCGGGATAGATCGTCGGGCAGCGGCGCCGCACCGTCGACAACCAGGATGAGAAGGTCGCAGATCCGGGCCGTCTCGCGCGCGCGGCGCATCGCTTCGTCGTCCAGACCGTCCAAAGCCTTCTCCGCCAGGCCCGCCGTATCCACCAGATGGAACCAGGTGGCGCCCTTCCGGACCGTCACGCCGACGGTATCGCGCGTGGTGCCCGGCTCGTGATGAACGATCGCTCGCTCGGACGCAGCGAGGCGGTTAAGCAGACTCGATTTGCCGGCGTTCGGAGGTCCGAGGACGGCCACGCGCACGGTGCCGTCTCCGGCCGCCTGGTACCTGCCTCCGACCGCATCGCGCTCCAGCTCGCTCCGCAGGTCGGCACAGCGAGCCGTGAGTTCCTCCGGCGACACGAGCTGAATCCCATGCTCGGCGAAGTCCAACGCGGCTTCCATCTCCACCCGCAGTTCGGTGATCCGTTCCTGAAGCCAGCGGCACCGTCGCCCCACGCTGCCGCCCAATCGGCCGATCGCCGCCTTGAGCTCCGCCGCGTTCTGCGCGCGGATGACGGAAAGCACCGCCTCCGCCTGGGATAGATCGATGCGTCCGTTCGCGAATGCTAGACGCGTGAACTCCCCCGCCTGGGCCAGTCGCACCGACCCGTCGGCCAGCAGGTCCTCCAGCACCATCTCCAGGATCGCGGGCGACCCGGGCAGGTGCAGCTCCACCACGTCCTGGCATGTGTAGGATCTCGGCGCGCGCATCACGTAGAGCACTACCGGCACGGAGACGTTCTGGGTGGGAATCTCGAGCCGGCCCGGCGTTACCCGAAAGGCGCGCCGCCAATGCCCGTCAACCTCGCTTCCCGCATGGAAGCGCCCCTCGACGCACCTCAGGGCCTCGGCCCCGCTCAGCCGGACTATGGCCCGTTCGCTCTGCCCCGCCGGAGTCGAGACGGCCACAATCGTATCGTGCGTCGTCTCAGTCATCCGTGGACTTCAGTTCCTCGCACGAAAGCAGGAACCGCTCCGCCTCCGTCGACCAGACCCCGTCGGTTGCTTCCATCAGGCGGGCCAGCTCCGCATAGACGTCGCGCAGCGCGCCGTCAGTCTCATCGGCAAGGCGGGTGAACTCGTCGATAGGCGTCAGCGGCATCGTGAGGTGCGTGTAGATCAGTTTCTTGCCGCCGGGGATGTCGGGCAGATCGAGTATGGTCTGCGCCGCCGCGTCCAGGCCGCCGACGTGCGTGACCATGCCAGCCGGGTTCACGCGCCCCTCGCCCATCAGCTTCAGGGAGATGCGCATGTCCTCGGTGTTGCCGCCGCTGGTGCCGACGATGTGGTGACCTTCGTAGTGCACATTGTAGAAGTTGATGCGGGCGCTCATTTCCCGGTCGGGAGGGCCGGCAAAGAAGTTCAGGCAGCCGTTGCGCGCCAGAGCAGCATCGGCCTGCTCCACCAGTGCGTCCAGCGGGTAGAACAGGAACACGTCGTCCAGCATCTCTCCGTCCGTGAACTCCCGCACCCATTCGACAAAAGCGTCGACACCCTTGGGAAGCTCGGCCGTGTTCAGCCAGCACAGTTCCACGCCGTTTTCGCGCGCCCTTTCCTGCGGGAACATACGGGCCGCCTTGTCGAGCCGGGCCTGGTCGATGTCGGTCACCACCAGCCGTTTGGGCTGTACGGGACCATGCAGTGCGAAGTCGACGGCCCCCAGTCCCATCGGCCCCGCCGCAGCCATCAGCGCGCAGTTGCCGCCCTCGCGGATGCCCATCTGGTGTTCGTAGCTGCCCGGTTCCCAGTGGTACTGCGCTCGAAAGGCTCCGACCACGCAGGACATCGGCTCCGCCAGCGAGGCTTTGAAGAAGGCATCGCCCTCGTACGGCAGGAGGCAATCCATCTCCATGACCTCAAAGGGGATGACCACGTTCGTCGCGTTCCCCCCGATCCAGCGGTAGGAATAACCTGGCGATGCCAGCGAACCTTTATAGTTGAGCGCCGGCTGGATGGCGAACATCTGGCCCTCGTGGAACCGATCCGTCCAACGCGAGCCGACCTTCACCAGCCGCCCCGCGAACTCGTGCCCGAGTATGGTGGGATTCTTGTCCACGTCGTCCGGCACGCGCTTGTGATCGGCCCCCTGCTCGGCCGCCTTGTGGGACGACATGCAGATGCTGTTGCTGACCACCTCGGCGAGTATCTCGTCGTCGGAGGGATCGGGCAGGTCAAAGCTCTCCAGCCGCAGGTCGTTCTTGCCGTATAGTCTCAGCGCTCGCGTACGCACCGACATCGCATCTCCTCCATGTGGACACGGGCCCGAAGCACCCAGTCAGGGATTATACCCCAGAGGCCCGGAGGCAGAAAGGGTATGAAGGGCGAACCCCGGGAGGCAGCGGGCAAGCTAGCGACCCGTTAGGTACCGGGGCTGCTAGGCAGCGCTGTCCTCGTCGTCCTTCGGTCCGTTGAAGACCAGCCGGGTGTGTCCGACGACGACGACGTCGCCGTCGTAGAGCATGCACTTCTTGATTGGCTGGCCGTTGACGTAAGTCCCGTTGTGGCTGTCGCAGTCAACCAACCAGTAAAACTCCCCGTCGTAGTCTACTCGACAGTGCTCCCGCGAGAGGGCCTTATCCTTGAGAGCCAGATCGTTTGCTTTGCGCCGGCCCAGCTTGAAGGAGCCCAGCCGGTCCAGCTCCAGGGCCTCTCCGGCCATGTCCCCGTTGAGCACCTCCAACGTAGCGTTTCTCGGCATGGTAGGCGTAGACTCAGAGAGTAATCAGATCTCGATACCGGCGCCTTCGGCCGCCTCCTTCAGGGCATCTCGCATCTCCTGCGGGGTGCCGTACCGTTCGTATTCGGACATCGACTGCTGCATCACCGACGCGACCAGCTCCGGAACGGCTTCGTTGATCTCGCAGGGATCCGGGACCACGCGATCGAATGCACTCGAGGTCTTGTCCGCAGGCAGCGCCTTCCCGAACGGAGCCCGGCCGCAGAGCATGTAGAACATAACCGCTCCCGCACCGAAGATATCCGCCTTCTGGTCGGCAACGACGGGGTAAGCGATCAGTTCCGGCGCCGCGTAGGATGGATCCACGCTCAGGCTGCCGTCCATCACCCGGGTCACCTGGGCGTCCTGCCTTCCGGAGAGCGGCTTCACCAGGTCGAAATCCGTCAGCTTCACGGTCATGTCGCGTTTGACGATGATATTGTCCGGACGGACGGCGCGGAAAACCAACTCCTGTTCGTAGGCATATTCCAGTGCGTCGAGTACCTGGTCGGTGATCTTGAGGGCCACGGGCACGTCCAGCGGCGAGCCCTTGCGATCCACCAGGTCTTCAAGGTTGCGGCCGTCAACGAACTCCATGGCGACGAAGAACCAACCCTCCCATTTGCCTCCTTTGAGCACGCGAACAAAGTTCGGATGCCGGAGCATGGCGCTGTGCTTGGCGCCGCGGATGAAGCGGTTCCGGTCTTCGACGGTGACCTTCTCCAGCGGCTTGAGCACCTTGACGGCCGCGAGAGCGTCCTTGGACGCCATTTCAGCTTTGAATACGACGGAAGTCTCGCCGTTGAAGATGATCTCATCCAGGGCGAACCCCGCCATCTCCGTGCCCTTCAGGCGCGCCACCTGCTGGAATGCTTCGTCTTCCTCCTCGTGCGTCCCCAGCTCGGCCAGCTCAACGCGCCCACGACCCTCGCGGGGGAAGTCGACAACGAGTTCGTGCGATCCGACCGTGACGTGGTCTCCGTGCTTGAGGGGGCATTTGCCGCGGACCAGCTCGCCGTTCAGCTTCGTGCCGTTCCTGCTCTCCAGGTCCTCCACGTAGAGCTGCCCGTTCTCGAAGCTGAACTGGCAATGACGCCTGGAGAGCTGGGGGTCGGAGATCCGTATCTTACAGAAAGCTCCGCGCCCGAGCCAGACGGCACTTTCTTCCTCGCTTGGCGGAATCTCATACTCGAAATTCGCCTGCCTGCCGACCTCAACACGAAGGCGGGGATTCATAGCGCTCCCTTCCGCAACAACGTCCGCTCACCGGCCGCAAAGGCGCACTTCACACACAAAACCGGACAGGCACACCGCCCTTCTCCGGCGGTGCCCAATCCGTACTAGACAGCCGTGTCCAAGGCGTTTCGCAGGTCTCTCATGACCGCGTCCATAGACTTATAGCGCAAATGCTTATCCTTTTCAATACATTTCCTTACCACTTTTTCCAGAGCTTCCGGCATATCCGGTCGCACTTCACGCAGCAGCCTGGGCTCCACGTTCAGGTGTTCCCACATTCTCCTGTGGCGGGTGCGCGCCCGCGGGAACGGTCGCTCGCCCGTGAGAACCTCGAAGGCCGATACTCCGAAGGCGTAGATGTCGGCGCGCTCGTCGACTGCCTGGCTGCGAACCTGCTCCGGAGCCATGTAGCTGGGCGTTCCCGCGCGGCTCACTGCAGTGCGGTGCTTGACCTGGGCCGGCACCGCCAGACCGAAGTCGATGATCTTGATGACACCGTCCGATGCGTATAGCACGTTCTTCGGGCAGAAGTCGCGGTGGATCAATCCCTGGTTGTGGATATAACGCAGCCCGCTGCCCATCTGTTCGACAAGCTGCATTCGCCGGCCCTCGATGCGTTCGGAGCCGACCGAGACGAGCATCTCCAGGTTGGGTCCGTCCACGTACTCCATAACGATGTAGTATTGATCGTCTCTGCCCCGGCCGTACTGGTAGGTTCGGATAACGTTGGGGTGGTTCAGCCGCAGGGCTACGGCGCCCTCCTCGGTGTCGAACATCCGCCTGAACTGGTCGATCAAGCCTACCGACTCGGGCGTGAGGATCTTAACCGCGCGGATTTCGCCCGTTTCCGGATGTTGGGCCTTCCAGATGACACTCATGCCTCCCTTGGAGACTTCTTCGAGCAGCTCGTATCCGCCGTATGGTTGGTGCCGCCCGGGAAGGATGAAATCCAGAAACTTGGCCATGGCGATTCGTTGGCCCTTCCGTTCTGCCGCAGCTGCCTCCAGGCGTAAAGCCCGTTCCGCACGAGGGACGGTGACGTGCCGCACCCTACTTGGAACGCTTGGGAGCCAGCGTCATGTAGATGCGGGTGGCTCCTACTCGCAGGCAGTCGCCGGGCACGACCTCCACAGGTCCGGTGATGCGTTCTTCGTTGAGAAACGTTCCATTTGTGCTTCCCAGATCCTCTGCCGTGATGACGCCGCTGTCCTTAGTGAGAAGGCAGTGTCGGCGCGACATGGCGGGGTCCATCACCACCAGTTCGGCGACGTCGGGGTCCCGGCCTATGGCCAGGCTGTCGCCGTCAAACAGGCAGAAGAAACGCCCGCTGTGGCGGTTGGCCCACATGAAAAACGGCGTGAAAGTCCCGTCGCGCGGGTCACCGGCGAAGCTGATCGGCTCGAGGTCGTACTTCTCGGGCGTCGCCTCGTGAGGAGGCTCCTCCGTCTGCCCGGGCGAGACCGACTGCGCCGTCTGTGCTCCTGCCGGGGGCACTTTCGTTGCGGTGTTCGCCGAGGCGGCCTGTGTGCGCCTGAGCAGCATGGCACTGGCCAGCTCAACCACGACCTCGCCGGGACTGTCGAATCCGCCGGCCGTCAAGAGGCGGCGGGCCACCTCGGCCACGTGTACGCTCACTTCCGAATCGGCTCCGGTGATCCGCTCGTAAGGACCCTCCAGCAGCATGCGCCGGTAATCGTCCACGCTGCCGGCCTCTTCCCGCGCGGGCACTTCGGCACCCAGCATGCGCATCATCAGGGCGGAGAGCGCCACGAAGTCCTCCTCGAGCATATCCGGCATCAGCACTTCATCCATGCTGCCGAGCAGGTCGTCCGCTTCCGCCCATGCGTCGTCGTCCTCTGCCGCTTGAGGTGGCGTGGGCAGCAGTCTGGGATTCTCGAGGTAGGCCCTCACGGCGAAGTCGCTGAGACGGATACGTTCCTCGGAGGCGACGAAGACGTTCTTGGCGTTCAGGTCGCCGTGGAATAGCCCCACGTCCCGAGCCATGTCCAGCGCCTGGGCGGCCTGCCGCACGAACAATACGACTTTCTGCTCGGCCAGCGACGTCTTCTCCGCGAGCATCGCGTCAAGCGTAGGTCCCTTCATCAGCTCCGTAACGATGTAGAACTTGCCGTCGGTCTCGCCCGCGTCGAAAACCTGAACGGCGGACGGATGCCCCAGCCGCGTCAGGTTCTCCAGGCCGTATGCCAGCCCCGTCCGCAGGTCCGCGTCGGCGGGCACCAGCTCATCCTCCAGGATCTTCAGCGCGTACTCTTTGCCGCCCTCCTGCGCCTTCAAAACGGTGGCAAACCGACCGGTCCCTATTGGATCGCTTACCCTGTACGGGCCGAGTTGTTCCATGGCTTCCTCCCAAAGTGCTCGGGCTCCGCCCAGCTGCACACCGCCTAGACGAAGCTTAGCCGCAAAGCCGGTACCGTTGGCTGCGCCTACATGTTATCGGTTCCCACGTCCAAGTCAACACGCATTCTCAAGCGAATGTTCCCTGCTGCCACGCCCACAACGCGCCCAGCAGGCCGACCCAATAGAACACCCCATCCGAGAGGGCATCGGCGAGCGCCGCGTCGGGGTTGGTGCTCCTCATCAGTGCGAAATGCGCGAAAAGGATGAACGGAACGGCCAGCAGATAGAGCCAGACGAATCCCGTGACGATTCCGGAGAGGCCGCCCCCCAGCAGGATAAGGCCCAGCAGCCCTCCTAGCACCCTCACCGCCCGCTGAGCGCCCTTCAGCCCCAGGTATCCCACCAACGTCTCTCGCCCGATGAGCTGGTCTGACTCTGCGGCGCCCAGACCCAGTATCAGCGTCCGCTGAGTTACCAGAACAAAAACGGCGCCGAACGCCACCACAATGCCCCCTGTGACCGACGCCGGGAGATCTGTGTCCAGAACCGGCACAACCGCCACCAGAGTCGCCCACGCTATGCCGGTGAACAGTTCGCGCGAACCGGCAAGACGGTTGATGCTGCGCAGCTTGAATGCCGTCGCCAGCGACCGGGGCAACCTGACCCGGTAGACAAGCCCCGTCAGGGAAACGAACACCACCAGAGCGAAAGCGTGCCAGCCCAGGAACGCGGACAGGAACAGCGACAGGGCCAGGGAGCAGACACCGAGCGTCATCAGCGTTGCCTCGTTGGCGCTGAAGAAAGCCGCCCGCTCGGGCTCACTGAGGTACAGCGACTCCCGCCGCCCGTACTGGTTGAACACGTGCTGGGACAGCACGAAGAGGAAACTCACCGCCATGCACAGCCCCAGCATGTGGGGAAGCTGAGGCAACAACTGGGCGCTGGCATAGGTCAGTGCCGCCGCCCCTCCCGCTGCGTAGACGCCGCTATTGACGAACCCGCGCAGCACGCCGGCCACCATGTGGCGCACCGGATGCGTTCGGTTCTGGTACTCGGCCAGCAACCGATGAATGATGCGCTTGATCATCCAGTTCGGTGTGGACGCGCCGGCCGTCAGTCCCACGCGACGGTACCGCAGCACGCGCTCGATGTCGAGCTGGTCCTCGGTTTCTACGTGGAATGTGGGGGTGCCGGCGGCGGCGCTGATGGCCGCCAGCCGCCTGGTGTTGGCGCTGTTCAACCCCCCCACCACGATCATCGCGTCAACGTCGCCAGCCAGTTCCCGCACCTCGGTCTGACGTCGCTGGGTTGAGCGGCAGATCGTGTCGAAGGAGACGCACTCCTGGTACCGCTCCTTGACCCTTTCGACTGTCTCTGCGAAGACCTCCTCGTCCTGGGTCGTCTGGGCGACCACGGCCACCTTCTCCGCGTCGGGTAGCCCGCTCACCTCGTCCGGCCCGCCCACAACATGGCCTCGGTCGGCCGCGTAGCTCAACACTCCGTCCACCTCAGCATGTCCGGCGTCGCCCACCACAACGCAGAGATAGCCCTTGGAAGCGTAATCCCTGACGATCTCCTGAACGCGGCTGACGTGAGGGCAGGTGGCGTCCAGGATCTCCTCACAGCAACTCTGAAGCTGCTCGTATTGGGAGCGCGTGAGGCCGTGCGCGCGGACAACGGCCGTCCCGGCCCCCTGCCCGTCCTGCCACTCCCCCGCCGGGGAGTTCATTTGCAGCACGCCCTGCCGCTCCAGGACCTCAAGAACCTGGCGATTGTGGATGAGGGGGCCGGGTGTCTTGATCGGCAGCGCGCGCCTCGGATCGCTGGCGGCGTCCAGCACCATGCGCACCGCCCGCCGCACGCCCATGCAGAAGCCCGCTGTGTTGGCGAGAACGATTTCGAATCCCTGCTGCCCCATTGTGGCGGCGCTTTCCTTTTGCATACGAGGCGGGGTCTGATTAAGAATTATAGGGATGGCACAAGGGAACTTTCAAAGCCGACCCTTCTGACGAATGCCTTCCAACCGGCGGCCCGAGGCCGCCGACAGGTCTACCACAGCGGAGACAGACCGATTCTCCTCAGGCTCCATACTTCACTGAGGCGCATCCTCGCCGGCCCGGCGATTGCGGCGCTGCTGCTTTCCGCAGCACCGATTCCGGTGACGGCCGCCCCTGCGGGGGCCGACGGCCCGACGCCGACACGGCCGGCGCCGCTTGCCGCTGCGCCCCAACAGGAGGCCCTCCCGCTGCCGGAGTTGGTTGCGGATCTGGCGTCCAGGCTCTCTGCAGCGGTCCCGCAGGCCGACACCTGCGTGGTCTGGCCGCTGTCGGCCGATTCGTTGCTGGAGGGGTATGTCGCGCACATACTCGCAGCGCGGTCCGGACTGGGCAACGACGAGCAGCCAGGCCCCGACGACCTCGCCTCCCCTCCGCGCGGGAACCCGGACGAGCCCCTCAGCCCGTGTGTAATCCAGGAACTGGGCGCACGGGGGTACGACTGCCTGATCACCGTCTCGACGACCATTTCGGACGGCCGGCGGATGCTGCGCGCTTACATGCTGGACACCGGCTCAGGCGAAGGGACGTCGGTGATGGAACATCCCTTCCTTCTGCCACCGGAACTCGAGGCGTTGGTGTTGGCGCAGCCTGCAGAGCCGAGCGAGAGAGATTCCCGGTGGCTGCGCTTGTTCGAAAGGATGTTCGCGTCCGGCGGCTGGCCGGACGGCCCGGCCGCCTCTCTGGAGAGGACGAGTGCCGACTACCTGTTCGGTGCCGGCCTCTGGCAGGAAGCCGCGTCCCGGCTGCTGCCAATCGAGCCGGAGGGGCCGTCCGCGCGCTTCATGCGGGGGGTGGTGGCACTGCACCTTGCTGGTGACACGCGCGACGCGGTGGAGGCGGTGCAGCAACTGGTGGCCCGGCACCCGGACAGCGGCCCCCTATACTGCCTTTACGCCTGGCTTACGCTGCGCGAGGGGCGTGCCGACGATGCCCTGATGCGCTGGGAGCAGGCACGGCTCTCGGACATGGCCCGGCCGGGGCTGTACCACTTCGCAAGAGCGTTGATCGCCATGGAACAGGGCAACAGATCCGCCGCGAGCGAGGCGTTCGCCGATGCTGCGGACTCCCTGCCGGAGGATGCCTTCATTCAGCGCGAGGCGGCGCGATTCCACTGGAACAGCGGCGACCTGGACCGCGCCGTCCGGTTCTACCGGCGCGCTACCGAGAGCCCCGACGCAACCGCCGACACCTATGCCGAACTCGCACTGGTGCTTCGCTCGGCCGACGACACGGCCGGGGCAATTGTCGCTCTCCGGCGCGCCTTCCGAATGCGGAGCAGCAGCTTGCCGATCGCCCGACACCTCTCCTCGCTGCTCAGAGCGGAGGGCGACTTCAACGATGCTATGGGCGTGCTGCAGCGGGCAAGCCAGGCGAACCCCTGCCGGGCGGACCTGATGGCGGCGTACGGCGACGCCGCTCTTGACATGTGGCGGGTGACCACGGCCGAGGATACGTTCCGGGCCGCGACCCGGACGGATCCCGAGTTCGCCTACGCCAGGGTGGGGCTGGCCGCAACGCTTGCCCTGCAAAGAAGATATACCGAAGCTCAGGCGCTGCTCACCGACCTTCTTGCCCGAGAACCCGAGCACTACGCTGCAAGGCTCGAGCTCGGACGCATCCTGGGGACTCTGGGTCACTTGGGAGAGGCGCTGGGTGTGCTGACGGAGGCCACGCGCTCCCCGGAGCACGACGCCGACGCCCGGATCGCGATGTCCACCGTTCATCTGGAGGCGGGCAACACGGACGACGCGGTGCGGAACGCGCAGATCGCCGTATCAACCCGAGGCAGCGAGCGCGACTATGCCGCCCTGACCGATGCGTTCCTTGAGGCGGGCGAACCCGAGAAGGCCGAGGTAGCCGCGTCCGAGGCCGCCAGACGCGCGCCCGATTCCGCGCTGGCCCGGCTGTCCCTGGCGCTCGCACTGGCAGCCAACGGCAAGAATGACGCGGCAATGCCGGAGGTAGACCGCGCGCTGGAGATCAATCCGTATCTGCCCAAGGCTCTGGAACTGAAGGGCCGGCTGCTGGCAACGGCCGGCGACCATCGGGGCTGTGCCCGCCTCTGGGAACGTGCCCTGGGGCTGAACGAATGGAACGCCGACCTCCACAGAGACATGGCCGAACTGCTGCGAGAGGACCTCAACGACAGGGCGGGCGCCCTCCGCCACTACACGAGGTGCCTCGAGCTGGAGGAACTGCGCGAGGAAGCCGCCCGCTGAACGGCCTACCGAATTCCACCATGTGCAATAAGGTAACAGGGACACAGCGACAATGCAGACAATGGAACACGGCAGCATAGTATCACCTCAAGGATTCTCGGTCGGCACCGCACGGGCCGGCATCAAGCAGGCCGAACAGCCGGATGTCGCCGTCATCGTGTCGGACCGGCCCTGCTCCGCCGCGGGTATCTTCACCACCAACAGGTTTGCCAGCCCCACCATCGCCTGGAACCGCGCCATTCTGCCCTGCGCCGACCTGCGGGCCGTGGTGGTCAACAGCGGCAACGCCAACGCCTGCACCGGCAGCCAGGGCGAAGCGGATGTACGCGCCATGGCCACCGCCGTCGCTGAGCAGGTGGGCTGCTCGCCCGAACAGGTGTGCGTCGCCTCCACCGGGATTATCGGCCATCTGCTGCCCATGGAACGCGTGCTTCCCGGCGTGCGCCGGGCATGCGGCTCTCTCAGCGGCGAGACGGACGCCGCCCGCATGGCCGAGCGTGCCATCATGACCACCGACACCCGTCCGAAGTCCTCGGCGGTCAGCTACTGTCTGGACGACGAGCCCTTCGTCGTGGCCGGCATCGCCAAGGGATCGGGCATGATCGCACCGAACATGGCCACCATGCTGGTGTTCATGACTACCGACGCCGCCATCCAACCGGAAGCCCTCGCGACCGTCGTCCGCGAGACGGCCGGGGACACGTTCAACCGCATAACCGTGGACGGGGACACCAGCACCAACGATCTGGTGGTCTGCATGGCAAACGGCGCGTCCTCTGCGCGAGTGAAGGCAGACGGCTCGCGCCTGGCAAAGTTCCAGCGCGCGGTCCACGCCGTGATGGCCGACCTGTCCCTGCAGATCGTCCGCGACGGAGAGGGCGCCACGCGGATGGTGGAGGTGACCGTGGAGGGCGCCGGCAGCGAGGAGGAGGCGGAGGCCGTTGCCCGTTCCGTTGCCCGATCCCAACTCTTCAAGTGCGCAGTCGCCGGTGGCGATCCCAACTGGGGGCGCATAGTCTGCGCGGTCGGCTACAGCGGAGTCGCCGTCGATCCGAACCGCGTCGGGGTCACGATCGGGGGCACATGCGTCTTCGAGCACGGGCGACCGACCGGCCTGGATGCCTCGGCGTCGATGGCCCAGGAAGAGGTCCTCGTCCACATCGACCTCGGCCAGGGCCACGCCGGGGCCACGGTCTGGACCTGCGACCTGACGAAGCGTTACGTCGAGATCAATGCAGAGTACCACACGTGATCCCGGCGTTGCTTTTTCCTACACTGTAACAGTGCATGTTACAATACGGTTGGCTACGCCGACCTGAATCCAGCGGACCGTCGCGCGACCTCAACTCCGGCCGGTTGGGTCTATCGCACACCTAAAAGGTTCATTGAAAATGCTTTAGGTCTACCGGATATTCGCCCGCCTGCCCGCACCCGTGCGCACGCTCCCGATCTTGCAGGCGGAGGCATGCAGTTTGCATTCCCTGGGTCGCAGGAACGGCAGCGCTCGGGGAGGCCGCGTAGTCAATCCGGCCTGGGCGGGGCACCATTCCCCTCCACCGCGTAGGTAGGGTGCGGCCCCCCGAGCGACAATCCGACGGTCCTCGCAATCGAATCAGTACTTGCCCAGCTCGTAGCCGGCTTCGTACATCGCCACCACGTTCTCCGGCGGACTCACCGCCTGGATGTTGTGGCACGGAGCCAGCACGTATCCCCCTCCCGCCCCCAGCAGACCCAGGTTGTCCGCTACCTCCGCCCTCACGTCCTCCGGCGTGCCGAACGCAAGCGTCTGCTGATTGTCCATGCCTCCGTGGAACACGAGTTGATCGCCGAACCGCTCCTTAAGAACCGCGCGATCCATGCCCCTGCAGCGCCACTGGATGGGATTCAGGACATCGATGCCCGCCTCGATCATGTCGGGGATCACGTCCATTATCGAGCCGTCGCTGTGATGAAAGACATAGGCGCCCTCCTCGTGCACCAGGTCCATCATCTTCCGCATCCGCGGCAGCAAGAACTCGCGTATGTGCCCCATGGACATCAGCAGGCCCTCCTGGCTGCCCATATCCTCCGCAACGTAGCTGATCATCACCTTCCCCGGGATCTGCTCGTATATGCGCAGCGTGTTCTCATAAGCGAAGTCGAACAGCCGGTCCAGGCAGTAGTGGACCATATCGGGTTTCAGCACCAGGTCCATGAACGCCCGCTCCTGACCGCGGAGCCCCTTGTAGGTGAGGAAAGGTTCGGAGCCCCCGCCCTGGATCGGACGGTGTTCGCGTCCCTCGATCTGGGACGGAATGACGGAATAGTCGAACCAGTCAACGGAGGGCCAGGTGTACTGCTCCTCGACCTCCGCCACGGACCGGCAATGCGCCAGCGGAGAGTGAACGACTTCCCGGTACTGCCCCCCTGCGTACTGGACAGTCCGGTATCGCTGACCGTACATGTCCTGCCCCTCCGGAAGCGGCGGTCCGACGTAACGTGGCCCGACCTTCACCGGCGCATCCACGTGCAGGGCGGCCAGGGCCTCTTCCAGGTCTCGGCAGCCCATGTGTTGCACGAGTTTGGCTCCGGCCTCCGGCGTGCCCCAGTAGTCCATGGGAACGCGATCCGGAGTGTCACCATTGAGGACGGCCAGCCATCTCTCCCGAGGGGTAAGGGCGTCGGCCTGCATCTGCAGATCACCTCCATAGGGCGTTGCGCACGACAGTCCTGCGGCGCACACTGGTTGTGCCGACAGTATGTCCGGTCCCGCTCTGGCCGTCCAGTGCGAGTGTCGCGGCGGCGATTGCACTTGCAGGGAACAACTGGACAAGCTATAATCGCTCACATCGATTACCGGGGAGACGTAACTCACCTGCAGTGCCCCTGACCGATTTTCCAGGCCGACGGCGAGAATCCCAACAGACAATGAACAAAGAGCAAAAGACGCAGATCATCGAGCAACATCGGGCGCACGACGAGGACACCGGTTCCACGGAGGTCCAGGTCGCCATCCTGACCGCGCGCATCAACGAGCTGACCGAGCACTTGCGCAAACACAAGAAGGACCACGCCTCGCGGCGCGGCCTGCTGCAGATGGTGGGTAAGCGCTCCGCTCTGTTGAAGTATCTGAGGAAGGAAGATTACAACAGGTACCGTAAGATCATCGAAGCGTTGCAGCTGCGGAAGTAGGGCAAAGACAGCCGCCTTCGCCGTTTCTTCAAGCCGTCGCTCGGGGGCTGCGTCGGCTGTAAGAGGTCGTTTGCCATTCACCCAGACCTGTCACGGCGCTACTGCCGTTAGGACTCGGATCGCGGGGTCGAGCGTGTATCCCATCTACGGCCTGCGACCCCACGCCGAAGCACGCGGCAGTGTGGCGGACCGAACCTGAGTGCTGAACGAATTGTTGGAGTTGATACATACTGTATTTGAGGAATGATGCTGTGAGCGTCAAAGTTGAGAAGAAGATTGCCGATAGGATGATGAGTCTTGAGACCGGGCGCATGGCCAGACAGGCCGACGGCGCCGTGGTCGTGCAGTACGGCGAGTCGGTCGTGTTTGCCTCGGCGGTGGCCGAGCCCGATCGCCGCAACGTGCCGTTCTTTCCCCTGACAGTGGAATACCGCGAGAAGCAGTACGCCGCCGGGCAGTTCCCGGGAGGTATCTTCAAGCGCGAAGGCCGCCCCACCCACAAGGAGGTGCTGACCTGCCGCCTGATCGACAGGCCCCTGCGCCCGCTGTTCCCCGACGGGTACCACGAGGATGTCCAGATCGTGGCCTGGGTGCTCAGCGCCGATGAAGACAACGACCCGGACGTGCTGGCCGGAATAGCCGCCTCGGCCGCCCTTGCCGTAAGCGACATACCGTGGGAAGGCCCCGTCGCCTTCTCCCGCGTTGGGCTGGTTAGCGACGAATTCGTGATCAACCCGACCCACGACCAGCGCGACGCCAGCGAACTGGACCTGGTGGTCACCAGCCGCGAGGGCGCGGTGGTCATGATCGAAGGATCGGGCGACGTCATTCCCGAAGAGGACCTGCTCACCGCCATCGAGTGCGGTCACGAAGCAAACAAACACGTCGTCGAGCTGATAAACGAGCTTGTTCAGCAGGCCGGGAAGAGCAAGCGCGATTGGGAAAGCCATGGGATGCAGGCCGACCTGCTGGAGAAGATCAAGTCCCGATACATGGACCGCTTTGCCCAGGCCCAGGACAACCCGAACAAGAAGGAGCGCCGGGCGGCCGTGGACGCACTGAAGGACGAGGCCGTGGATGAGTTTGTGAACGAGGGGGATTCGGACGGCCCGACCGCACGCCACGTCAGCGAAGCGTTCAGCAAGATGGAGAGCCTTGTCATGCGCCGCAGCATCGTCCAGCACGGCAAGCGACTGGACGGGCGCGCGCTGACGCAGATCAGGAACCTGGACTGCCAGGTGGGCGTTCTGCCGAGGACGCACGGCTCCGCCGTGTTCACCCGCGGCGAGACCCAGGCCCTCGCGGTTGCCACTCTCGGCACCGTGCAGGACGAACAGCGCGTCTTGGACCCGCTGGTTGAGGAAGATCCCAAGAAGTTCATGCTGCACTACAACTTCCCTCCGTTCTCGGTCGGCGAAGTGCGCCCGATCCGCGGCGTCGGACGCCGCGAACTGGGCCACGGCGAGCTGGCCGAGCGCGCGATTCGCGCCGTCCTGCCGGCGCCCGAGGATTTTCCGTACACCATACGGGTCGTCTCGGACATCATGGAGTCGAACGGCTCCTCGTCCATGGCGAGCGTCTGCGGCGGCACACTGTGCCTGATGGACGCCGGCGTGCCGATCACAAACCCCGTGGCCGGCATCGCGATGGGCCTCATCAAGGAGGCAGACAACGCCTACATCCTTACGGACATTGCCGGAGCGGAGGACCACCACGGCGACATGGACCTGAAGGTGGCCGGCACGCAGCACGGCGTCACGGCCGTCCAGATGGACCTGAAGGTAACCGGCGTGGGGGTAGAGACGCTACGCCGTGCGCTGGAACAGGCGCGCGAAGCCCGAATGGAGATCCTGCGCGCGATGCTGCAGACCCTTGGCCGACCGCGTGAGCAGCTGTCCGAGTACGCACCGGTGCTGCTGCGGGTGAAGATCGACCCCGAGAACATCGGCAAGCTCATCGGCCCCGGCGGCAAGACCATCCGCGGGCTGGAGGAGCAGTACGAGTGCAACATCGAGGTCGAGGAGGATGGCACGGTGACCGTCTCCTCTACCAAGGACACCGGACGCGCCAGGGAAGCCGCCCACTACATCGAGCAGCTCGGCCAGGATGTGCAGGTCGGCAAGATCTATGAGGGCACCGTCACCGACATCAAGGATTTCGGTGCGATCGTGGAGTTGTTCCCCGGCGCGGACGGGCTCTGCCACATAAGCCAGCTCTCCGAGGGTTACGTCGAGAGCGTCAAGGACGTCTGCAAGGTCGGCGAGAAGATGAAGGTCAAGGTGCTCAGCGTGGAAGACAACCGCGTGCGCCTAAGCCGGAAGGCCGCCATGCAGGAAGAGAAGGCCGACTGACACGCGACTGTCCGCCGCGTTTCCTGAAGTCCGGACGTTGCGAGTATGGACAGCCACGTCAACATCCTCGTTGTCGGTGAAGACGAAGAGCAGGCCCAGGCGCTGAAAGCGCCCCTGCAGGACACCGGCCACGCCTGCACTACGGCCACTTCGCTGGACGATGCGCTTCAGCAGGCCGGATCCGGTCAATACGACGTCGTCGTCACTCCCCTGCATCTTGGGAGTGCCGACGGCGTCTCCGTTTTGCAGGCCGCTCGCCGCAGCGACCCGGAATGCCAGGTCATCGTCGTCACAAGGGAAAGCTCCGCGTCGGACGCCGTCTCGGCCATGGCCGAGGGGGCGCTGACCTACCTACACTTCCCACTCAATCCGCTGGAGCTCAGCGCGGTGGTCGCCCGGGCGGCCGAACGCGTGCTGATCCAGCGCGACCGCGAGGAACTGCGCGAGGAACTGGCCCAGCGCTACGGCCTGGACAACATAGTGGGCACCAGCCCGCCCATGCAGAGGGTGTTCCGCAGGATACGCCAGGTGGCCAACACGGATGCCACCGTGCTGATCCAGGGCGAGACCGGCACCGGCAAGGAGTTGGTTGCACGCGCCATCCATTACAACAGCCACCGCCGGCACAATCGTTTCGTGCCCGTGAACTGCGCCGGTCTGGTGGAGACGATCCTGGAGAGCGAGCTGTTCGGCCACGAAAAGGGCGCATTCACCGGCGCCGTGAGCTCTCGCGTGGGCCTCTTCGAGTACGCCAACCACGGCACGCTGTTCCTGGACGAGATCGGCGACATGCCGCTCGCCACGCAGACGAAGCTGCTGCGCGCGCTGGAATACGGCGAGATCGTCCGAGTGGGAACGAACGAGCCGCTGCAGGTGGACGTGCGGCTGATAGCGGCCACGAACCAGGACCTGCAGGAGGCAATGGCCGAGGACAAGTTCCGACAGGACCTGTTCTACCGCCTGAACGTGCTGGTCATAAACCTGCCGCCCCTCCGCGAACGCCAGGGAGACGTGCCGCTGCTGATAGACCGGTTTGTGCGCGAGTTCTGCGAGCACTACGACAAGGACGTCACCGCCATGAGTCCCGGCGTTCGTCAGGCGCTCTTCCGGTATCAGTGGCCGGGCAACGTGCGCGAACTGCGCAACTGCGTGGAGCACATGGTCGTATCCGCAACGGACAGCGTGCTGACCGAAGAGGAGTTGCCGGACTACATGCGCGCCCAGGCGGGCAACCTCATCGAAGAACCCACCATGGTCTCCATGGCAGGCCGTCCGCTGGAGGAGATAGAGAAGCTCCACATCGCACAGACCCTGGAGCTTGTGGACGGTAACCGCGAGAAGGCAGCCGACCTGCTCGGCATCGGAGAGCGCACACTGTACCGCAAGATCGAGAAATACGACCTGCGTTGAGGCGCCTAAGGGATTTCCGTAGCCTACCTAAGAAAAAAACTGATATTTCCCTTGCCAAGACCCGTCGCGATGTGATAGTAATATAGTCATGTGGGGCGAAGAAGAATGAGACTCGACATTGTGGGGTGTTTCGATAGAATCCGAGCCGAATCCGATCGAGGGGCTTTTGTGACCGATACCCACGATACGTGCGGTAGTCTTTCCGAGGGAGGGACGGTTGCTCACTTTGACGCACGGCATACTTCTTGCTCTGAGTTAGTGCAGTTGCCTGTCCCTAAAATCACGACGCTCCCACCCAAACCATAGAAGCGTCGTGAGCTGTCGGGCGAGCGCCCCCCTCCCCGACAGCACCCCTCATGCGGGTGGGTCAACCCCAGCCCACCCGCATATCTTTTTGTACCCACCGATTCAGCCGCATCCCTCAGCCGTCGCTTGGACGGAGGTCGTTGCCGCTGACAGCCCGTTTCTGGTATACTCAAGCGCCGCCAATGTTCGGCCGCATCTCGGCCTGTCAACCACCGTCAGAGGAACCACTGATGAGTCGCCAGCAATACTTCTTCACCTCCGAATCCGTCGCCATGGGGCATCCCGACAAGATCGCCGACCAGATTAGCGACGCCGTGCTGGACGAGTTGCTCAAACAGGACCCCACCAGCCGCGTCGCCTGCGAAACTCTGGTCACAACCGGTCTGGCGCTGCTGGCGGGAGAGATCACCACGAGGGCGGTCGTGAACTACGCCGACATAGTGCGGGACGTCGTCCGCACGGTCGGCTACAACGACCCCAGTCTCGGCTTCACGGCGGACAGTTGTGCGGTGCTGACGGCGCTGGATCGCCAGTCGCCCGACATCGCCCGCGGCGTGGACAGCGACGAGGCAGCCGGCAAAGAGCAAGGCGCCGGCGATCAAGGCATGATGGTCGGGTTCGCCTGCCGTGAGACCAAGGAACTCATGCCCCTGCCGATCATGCTCGCCCACCGGCTGATGATGAAGTCCCGCGACCTGCACCGCACCGGCGCACTGCCGTTCCTGCGGCCCGACGGCAAGACGCAGGTCACCGTGCGCTACCAGGGCCGCAAACCCGTCGGCATTCACGCCATCGTGATGAGCCTGCAGCACGATCCCGACGTATCCCAGGCGGAACTCAAGGAAGCCGTTGTCGAGTCCGTGATCAAGCCGTGTCTGCCCGAGGAACACGCCTGCGACGACATAGCCTATCACATCAACCCGACCGGACGGTTCGTGACCGGCGGTCCCCACGGTGACTCCGGCCTTACGGGGCGCAAGCTGATAGTCGACACATACGGCGGCCGCGCCAGGCACGGCGGCGGCGCATTCAGCGGAAAGGATCCCTCCAAGGTCGACCGAAGCGCCGCATACGCCGCACGCTACGTGGCGAAGAACGTTGTTGCCGCAGGTCTGGCGGACGTCTGTGAGGTACACATCGCTTACGCCATAGGCGTGGCGGACCCGGTCTCGATCTTCGTGGATACGGAGGGCACCGCAGCTATCCCGGAGCAGCGGATCGACGAGCTTATCTTCGAGTGCTTCGACCTGCGCCCCCATGCCATCATCCGAGAACTGGACCTGCTGAGACCCATCT
>CAZZNQ010000025.1:0-44935 GCA_964655775.1 uncultured candidatus Brocadiaceae bacterium
GGTGTGCCCGGAACCGCGGTCTCGTCCAAGCGTACCGCCGAGGAAGAACTCGACCGCCAGATGGCCGTCTCGGACGAGCGGATCATCATCCTGACCGAACAGGTGGCGAACATGATCCGGGAGAAGGTGAGCGCGGTGCGGTTCGGCCGGGATCTGCCCCTCATTGTCGAGGTGCCCGGCCCGCAGGGCCCCAGCCCCGGAAGCCCGGAGTTGCTCCAGATGATTCGAGAGGCGGTCGGGATCAAGTTCTAACCGGAGCCGATATGAGCGACACCAGCGAGACAGGACAGTCCCGCGACCGGGAACAGGCCCTGGAGCAGGAGATCATCGCCGATGCCGAGCGCCGCGCCCGGAGGATTCGGGACCGCGCCGAGCGCGAAGCGTCCCGCATATCGGCTGATGCCGAGGACCAGATAGAGGAGGCGGCCCGGCAAGTGCTGGATGCCGCCAAAAAGGAAGCAATCCGGCTGAAGGAGAAGGCGAAGACCAAGACGGAGCAGGAGATCGGCTTCCTGCGCCGAGAGGTCGTCTACGGCGTCATCCGCCGCATTCGCGACGAAGCCTGGCGCAGGCTTACGGAAGCGGCCGCCGACGACGAACACGAGGCCATACTGCGCGGGCTGGCCCTGCTGGCGATAGGAGGCATGGAGTCTGACGATCTGCTGCTTCGACTTCGCGCCGAGGACCGCGACAGGGTCGGCGACCGCATCGCAGATGAGATCGTGTCGGATGTGCGCGACCGGCTCGACCGAGAGGTCCGGATCCGCATCGACGACGAGCCGCTGAGCGCGATCGGTGGCCTATTGGTGCGGGATACCGGGGGGCGGGAGATTGCCGAGCAGACGTTCCGCCGACGCATGGACAGGCTGTGGACGGACATTACGGGAGATCTGATGGGACTGGTGGACTGGCAAGAGATCGCGCCGTGGCTGCAGACCGAGAAGGGCAGTGCATCGTGAGCACGGACGCGGCGGTAAAGGGGAGTATCAGGCGCGTCAGCGGGCCGATCGTCCACGCCGACGGGATGGTCGGGGTGGAGGCGTACGAGGTAGTTCGCGTGGGGCCGAAGAAACTGATCGGCGAGGTGCTGAAGGTTTCGGCCGACGTCGCAACCATTCAGGTCTACGAGCAGACGATAGGGCTCCGCGAGGGGGACGAGGTGGTGGGCACCGGTGCGCCGCTCTCGGTGGTGCTCGCGCCGGGCCTTCTGGGCACCACGTTCGACGGCGTTCAGCGGCCGCTGCAATCGGTGGCCCAGGCGGCCGGCCCGTTCCTGGAGCCGGGCGTGGCGGCCGACCCTCTGGACACCGGGCGCAAGTGGGCGTTCCAGCCGAAGCTGAGCGAAGGGCAGAAGGTGCAGGGCGGTGCGGTGCTCGGCACGGTGCAGGAGACACCCACCATCGAGCACCGCGTTCTGGTGCCGCCGCAGGTGGACGGCGCCGTTGTTGAGGTAGTGGAGGAGGGCGACTACAGAATTGATGACCAGCTTTGCGTGGTGGAGACGGACGAGGGCCGGATGGACGTGTCGATGGCGCAGCGCTGGCCCGTGCGCAAGCAGAGACCGTTCCGTGACCGCCAGACGGCGTCGGACGTGCTGGTGACGGGGCAGCGTGTGATCGACACGTTCTTCCCGATAGCTCGCGGCGGGGCGGCCGCGATCCCGGGCGATTTCGGAACCGGCAAGACGATGCTGCAGCACCAGTTCGCCAAGTGGAGCGACGCGGACATCGTGGTCTACGTCGGCTGTGGCGAACGTGGCAACGAGATGACCGACATCCTGCGCACGTTCCCGAACCTGGACGATCCGCGGAGCGGCCGGGCGCTGATGGAGCGGACCGTCCTCATCGGCAATACGTCCAACATGCCCGTCGCGGCGCGCGAGGTCTCGATCTACACCGGCATCACCATCGCCGAATACTATCGCGACATGGGCTACTCGGTGGCCCTGATGGCGGACTCGACCAGCCGGTGGGCCGAGGCGCTGCGCGAGGCCAGCAGCCGATTGGAGGAAATGCCGGCGGAGGAGGGTTTCCCCGCCTATCTGGCCGCGCGGCTGGCGGAGTTCTACGAGCGCGCGGGCATGGTGCGCACGCTCTCGGACTCGGAGGGGAGCGTGACGGTGGTGGGCGCGGTGAGCCCGCCCGGAGGCGACTTCAGCGAACCGGTCACCGAACACACCACGCGCTTCACGCGCTGCTTCTGGGCGCTGGACCGCGATCTGGCGTACTCGCGCCATTACCCGGCCATAAGCTGGCTGAACAGCTACAGCGAATACCTGGAGAACGTGCAGGGCTGGTGGAGCAAGTACGATCCGCGATGGCGGGCGCTGCGCGAAGAGATGATGGACCTGCTGACCGAGGAGGACAAGCTCCAGCAGATCGTGAAGCTGGTGGGCGCTGACGTGCTGCCGGACGGGCAGCGGCTGACGCTGCTGGTGGCCGATATGTTCAAGACCGGGTTCCTGCAGCAGAACGCGACCGACAGGGTGGATACCTACTGCGAGCCCGAGAAGCAGATCGCCCTGCTGGAGGCGTTCGTCGATTTCCATCACCGCGCCCAGCAGATCATCTTTCTCGGCGCACCCATCGCGCGCATACGCGATCTGGACGTCCGCGGCGACCTCGTCCGGGCGAAATCCAACATCAAGAACGGCGACGACGAAGCCATGCATTCCCTGCTGGCGCGCATGGACGAGCAGCTCGGGAAGCTGGAGAAGGAGTACTCATGATCCACGACCATCCCGTCCAGCACGTCGGCATCGACCGCATCGAGGAGCCGCTGGTGTACGCGTCGAACGTCGGACGGTTCTCGTTCGGCGAGACGGTCGAGGTGATCGATCGCGACGGTCGGCGGCGAGTGGGCACGGTGCTGGAAGTCAACCGCGGCACGGCCGTTGTGCAGGTGCTGGGCGGCACCGGCGGCCTTGCGACGAACGACACACGCCTGCGCTTCCTGGGCCGGCCGTTCAGCCTGCGCGTGACCGAAGACATGCTGGGCCGCGCGTTCGACGGGCTGGGTCGACCCATCGACGGACTGCCCGCGCCGTTCGGCGGCGAGGAGCGCGAGGTCACGGGCATTCCCATCAACCCCGTCTCGCGCGAGTACCCCACCGACTTCATCCAGACCGGCCTGAGCATCATCGACGGCTCCAACAGCCTGATCCGCGGCCAGAAGCTGCCCATCTTCAGCGGCGCCGGCATGCCGCACAATCGCATCGCCGCCCAGATCGTGCGCCAGGCCACGCTGCGCGACGAGGAGGAGACCTCCTTCGCCGTCATCCTGGCCGGCATGGGCATCAAGAACGACGAGGCCGACTACTTCCGCCGAAGCTTCGACGACGCCGGCGTGATGGCCAAGGTCGCGCTGTTCCTCAGCCCGGCGGATGCACCCAGCGTCGAGCGCGTCCTCACGCCGCAGACCGCCCTGACCCTCGCCGAGTACCTCGCCTTCGACCGCGACATGCACGTGCTGGTCATCCTCACCGACATGACCAACTACTGCGACGCCCTCCGCGAAGTGAGCAGCGCGCGCGACGAGATACCCGCCCGCAAGGGCTATCCCGGGCATCTCTACAGCGACCTGGCCGCCCTCTACGAGCGCGCGGGCCGCCTCAAAGGCTCACAGGGCTCCATCACCCAGATGCCCATCGTCACCATGCCCTCCGACGACATATCGCACCCAGTGCCCGACCTCACCGGCTACATCACCGAAGGCCAGATCGTCTGCGATCGCGACCTGTTCCGCAAAGGCGTCTACCCGCCCACCGCCGCGCTGCTCAGCCTCTCGCGCCTGATGAAGGACGGCGTCGGCGAGGGCAGCACGCGCGAGGACCACATCGCCGTCTCCAGCCAGCTCTACGCCGCCTACAGCCACGTCGAGTCCGTCCGCGGCCTCGCCTCCGTCATCGGCGAGGAAGAACTCTCGCCCATGGACCGGCAGTACATCGAGTTCGGCGACGCCTTCGAGCAGAAGTACATGAACCAGGGCGAGGACGAGAACCGCTCCATCGAGCAAACCCTCGACATCGCCTGGGACATCGTCGGCCTGCTGCCGCGATCCGAGCTGGTCCGCGTCAGCGACGAGATGCTCTCCAAGTACTACAACCCGCCGTCCGAGGGCGACGTCGAGCGCCAGGACGCCGAGGAGGCCGAGCCCGATGCCTGAGCTCAATATCGCGCCCACCCGCCGCAACTTCCTCGAACTCCGCCGCACACTCGAGCGCACCCGCGAGGGCCACGACCTGCTCGAACAGAAACGCCAGATCCTCGTCCTCGAACTGATGACCATGGTCGAGTCCGCCAAACGCCTCAAGGACAAGGTCAAGGACGCCCTCGCCGACGGCCACCGCGAGCTGCGCCAGGCCGTCATGCACAGCGGCGCCTCCGCCCTCGCCCGGCAGAACTACGGCATCACCATGGACCACCAGGTCACCTACCGGCCCCGCTCCGTCATGGGCGTGCCCGTGCCGGAGGTCGAATGCGAACCCGCATCGCTGCAGCTCGAGTTCGGCATCTCCGCCGGCAACAGCCGCTCGGACCAGGTCATGCAGAGCTTCCTGAAGGCCCTGCCCCTCGTCGTCGAGCTCGCGCGCGTCGAGAACGCCGTGTTCCGCCTCGCCCGCGAGGTCCGCCGCACCCAGCGCCGCGTCAACGCCCTTGAAAAACTCTACATCCCCCAATATAAGGATGCATTGAGCCGCATCGAGGGCGTGCTTGCCGAGCGCCAACGCGAAGAGTTCATCGTGTTGCGCAAAGTCAAACACAAGCGCAGGGCCGCCCGCGAGGCCGAACTCGCCGGGCCACCCGCGCCACGAGCCCCGGAGGTGCACTGAGCCCATGGTCGAACACACCTATCCCAGCATCCTCCTCTTCGTCGAAGGCAGCGACCAGGGCATGAAAGCCGCCCAGGACGCCATAAACCTCGCCGCCGACGAACAGGCTCCCCTCATCCTCGCCGCCGTCGTCGACACCAGCACCCTCAAGCAACTCCTCAGCTACCGCATCTTCGTCCAGGAAGAGATGGAGGAATACGAGCAGGAACTCGAAGAAACCTGCCGCAAACACCTCCAATACGTCGCCCAGCTCGCCGCCAAAGCCCGCGTCAAAACCCGCTCGGTCCTCCTTCGCGGCGCCTGCCACACCGCCATCCTCCGCGAACAGCGCGAGTCCAACGCCAGCCTCCTGGTCATGGGCGCATTCCGCGCCTCCACCGCCAAACGCGACCTGATGGCGCGCGAGAAACAGCTCATCATCGACGAAATCCCCTGCCCCGTGCTGCTGGTCCGCTGATGCCCCGCGCGCCGTGCCGGTCGCCCCGGGACGCTTTCCGCAACCCACTGTGTGGGAGCACCTTCTGACGAAATGGGTTCGTTTCGCAATCGGCCCCACCCTCGCCTTTCCCTTCCCGTTATCGGACGCAGCGCCCTCTCCCGACCCGGGCTTTGATGGGGCGCGCTGGCCTGCCGCCGCTTTGCCGTCGCGGGCCCGGCCCCGCGCAGTCGCTTCCGGCACGACACGGCGCATTTGCCGCAACCGTGGCGCACACACCGGCCCGGCCCTGGCGACGGGGAAGCGTCCCCGATGCGACTCAGCATGTCGCATCCTCCATGTACTTTAGAGCGCGCCGACTGAGGCGGCGGCGCGGGGAGGGTTTGGGGGGCGGCCGGTGTCCTGTCTGTTCGGCCCCACTGTGGGGGAGCGTTCCCAACGCAACTCAGCATTCTGCATCCTCCATATACTTTAGAGCGCGCCGACTGGGGCGGCGGCGCGGGCAGGGCTTGGGCGGCGGTACGGGTGTCGTGTCGGGTGATCTGTGCATCGCGGACGTGCAGATGTAATGTCGGTGCGGCCCCGACCTATCCTTTCCCTTCCTGCCATGGACGGAACACCTTCCCGATTCGGCCCTTCTTGGAGTGCGGTGGCCTGCCACCGCTTTGCCGTCGCGGGCACGGCCCCGCGCAGTTGCTTCCGGCGCCACACGGCGCATTTGCCGCAATCGTGACGCACCGGCTGCCGGGTGAACGACGGCCAGTCGACGGCCATCCCGCGGCCACATCGCTGCCAACCGACGGCCGGGCGGCAGTCACGTTCCGGACGGCAAGGCGCCAGCAATCGGACGCACCAGCGCGCCGCGCGGACACCGCTCGGCCGTTCCCGGACACGCCCTGTCCCATGCAACAGCATCCATAGTCGATTCCCTCCGGGGCTATTCCGTAGCCATTTCCGCGCAAACCGCGCCCGTTCCTTGCGCGTTCCGCGCAGCCGCTGGCCACAGCACGACGGCCTGCAGTAGTCCCGCGCCTATGGGACTACTGCCGAGCCACTGCATCCGCAGTGGCCATCTTACCCGTCTTTCCGGAACGTGTGTCCGCTATGGACGCTCGTGTACCCTCGTGGGCGGTCATGGTTGGTTGCTATGGAAGGCCAGATGCTTCAGATTCCACCTTGAAATCCGCGTCGTCCAAAGCACAAGACCGTCTGACTGGGTCGAACCCAAACGCGCCGCCCCCATTCGGCCCCGCCCAGCGAATCAGTCTTCGCAGAGAGCGCTGGCTGCAGCAGCGCTAATGAAGCTCTTGTGTGCCACTTCATCCGGAAGGACTATGATGTCCGGCCCCGCCATGGGGATTATGATCGTGCCGGCGCAGCAGTGGTTGATAGCCCTTCCGCGCGATGACTCGCACATGAGATGCCCGGCCTGGATCGGGCAGTCACCTTGACAGCAGTTCTGTGCAAGCTCGGTACAGAGTATCCGCACATCTGGCTGAACCGTCCGAACAGCAGAGACGACCTCGGGGCGCGGGCATCCATGCTTGCCTCGACCATTGGAGAACACTACTATCTGTGGGCGGACAATTGAGCAAAGATCCGCAGCGAATTGCGAGCTGTCACTCCCCGTAAGTCCACCATGATGCGGATACACGAGGACCGGCGCCTCAATATCGTGCCCACCCTTGCGGAGAGCGACGAGACCGGGCTCGTCAAGGTCGGCGGTGAACAAAGCGCGAGGCACTCCGTCACAAAGCACGCGTACGACAACGCTCATTGTGTTAGAACTGATTCGGGTTCCCTCGTGTCTGCCGCCTGGGCCTTTCATGGCCATGCTCTTGGAGGGAGCGAAGACCTCAATACGCACATCACCGTCTTCGCCCAGCGCAAAGGAGTCGCCACTGACGACAGAGAGTCGGAAAGTGACGTCCCCTCGAGCGTTAGCATCGGCCAGAGCTGCGGAGAGATCGTCCCAGACCTGTCCCTTCTTGGCATCAGGATTCAGACGGACCTCACATATCTGCGGTTCTCCTTGGGTGACCATCAGCAGAAGGGCTCCGACATGGTCCTGATCTGAATGTGATATGATGACAGTCTGGAGTGCTGCAAGCCCAAGCTCGCGGAGGAACTCCAGAGCCCAAGGACCGTGGCCAACATCCACAGCAGCCGCCTCTTCTCCGTGGCGGACAATCGCGCAGTTCCCGTGACCGACGTCCAGGATGGCGATGAACGCATTCTGCCATTCATGCCGTTCCACTTGGGCACTCCCAATTCGTGAAGTAGAGGTCACTTGCAGATTCAGCACCGACATTCACATGGGCGAAGTACCGGGCGCCTACTTCGACAGTCTTCCTTATAGATTCAGGCAAAGCCTGCAACGGTAGTTTGACTCCCTCTCGATGGGGCCAGGAAGGCAGGATGAGGTACGCGTATTCATCCGCGATATCCTCAACACGGACAAGGGCCCGCCAAGGCCTTCGGTGTGGTTCGTAGTCGCTGGTCATCTCTCTGATGCACGTCTCAAGACCCCACATCACCGCGTCCTCGTCGAGATCTTCCGACAAGAGCAAGGCCGGGATTTTGGAGCGGAGTGGGCGGATATCCTCAATATCCTCTTTGGCCCACTGAGAGCAGAGAACTGCTGGAATGCGCAGATCGTAGCACTTGGCGACTAGCTCATCGCCATTGAAATCTGCATAGGCGCGATGCTTAAGCAGGTAATCGCAAAGCAGGGCTGTCGTGCCGCGCCCTCTCACAAACTCGAGCGCCTCGTGCAAACACAGGGGTCCCTCAGCTCTGCTCTCCAGCCTGTCGGGTAAGGCGTCCATTGCGGCGATGGTGTCCACCAACGCCTCGCGCGTCCCCTGATTGTCATCGCAGATAGCAACGCGCTCTATTCTCTGCCCCGCGACACAGATTGCCACGCTACATTCCTCCTGACAAGGGGAGCCTGACTGTCATGGCTGCGCCACCGAGGTCTCCCGTCGTTGTGGCATTCACTTCGCCGCCCATGTCTGTCACAGTGTCGCGGACAATTGTCAGGCCCAATCCCGTACCGTTCTTCTTGGTTGTTTCTCCAGGAAGCCATATCCGCCGTTCAGGAATGTCGACAATACCAGGTCCTGAATCGTGAAAGTTAATCACGAACTCGTCATCCTTGATCTGCGTTCGGATCAGGATCCGACGATCAGTGGCGGCTGACCGGTCTATGGCAGCCAAGCTGTTGGTAAGAAGATTGACTAGGATCGACTCTATGGCAGCTTGGCTTCCTTTGACCACTGGCCTAGCCGAACAGAACTGGACCTCGATGTCGATGTCGTTGTCGTCGGCCAGAGCTCGATACTCAGACATGACTTGCGAGATCACGTTGTGCACGTCGATAGCCCCGAACCTGCGTTTGTCCTTCGCAACGAGGTTCAACGTGCTCCGATTAAGCTGCAGCAAGCTTTTCCCCTCTCGGAGCATCCGGCCAGCGGACCGCACGATCTGCTCTCGAAGGGCCTCCTCCGTCACGCGTCTCCCAGCTTTCTGGACTTGGCGAGCATTGAGAACAATGTTCTTCGCTGGCCCCCCGCGGGAGTCGTGGGCCAGCGCGGCAGCCGCAATCCCCGCTGTGCTGAGGGTCCTGTACAGCTGCACTTCCTTCCGCAGAGCAGCTGCTTGCCGCTCCCTGGTCCTGTCGTACCTATGGTACGATCTCTCTACTTCCTTCCTGCTCGCCTCCGGAAGGGCGTCGATCGCGGCCTCCAGATTCCTTTGGGCTCCCGGAACTCGATCCTCTGCGCTTTTCCGCTGTTGGGTACGTCGTCGTTCGGCATCAGCAAGCCGGCGGCCCGCGAGCCAGTCCATCGAGTCCTGGCAGAAGGATCGCAGCTCCTCGAAGGAATCTGTCTCGATGAAGCCTGACCGATCAGTCTTCTGGACTAGAACATCTTCGGGATTAGAGACACTTACCTTGCCAATAGAGGTGTTCGTCGAGGGCCTTTCCTCTGGACTTCTAGCCCGCCGTAAGTTCATGTCAAGCCAGTCGTTACCGGGATTACCGTAGGGTTGTACCCGCAGACCATTCTCGTACAGGTGGACGCCGCCGAACTCACCTAACCACTCTCGGACCTCGCCGATGGTGGAGTTCCTTGTCGAAAACGTCTGTCTGTTCAGTATGAACACCCAGAGGTGGAAGCTGGCCGTTGGAGCGCGATATCCTCTCCCCGCCCTATTAGGCGCTATCTCATCGTGAGTGCCCGAGTAGATGACATCTCCCTTGAAATCATGGACTTCAGCTGTCGCGAGCCCGTCTGCGGTCAGTTCGGCAATCAGATGGTATTCTGCATCGTCAAAGTACCGCTCTTCCACAAGACGCTCGAGATCCTCGAATTCGGGTGCTACTAGCCTAGGTCTGAAGGCCTCAGGATCTTCGCCGAAAGGGTCCGCGAGGAGAACCAATCCTCGAGCTAGGCGTTTCACAACCATGCGGCCAACAGAGGTCCGAAGACGTTGAATGCAGATCCGGGTCCCGTGTTTCACACCTTGCTCTCGAAGGCCTTCCTTGACATCAAGCTGCACGTCCCCGACGTGCTCTACATCGGAGTAGTCATCCCAGTTGATGCGCACTTGACACTCGTATTCTGGACGGTGCCGAGGACGGCTAGTGAGGAGTGCTAGTTGTCCCATTCTTAGTGCAGCCAGTCTTCCGAGCCCCTTGCTGCCGGAGGGAGTCCGTCCCAAGCGAGTGACAGCTTCGCGCGTCTTGGGGGACTTGCCCAGCAATAGCCAGCCCCGCTCGACCTGTGCAGCGTCCATTCCATCGCCGTTGTCCGTTACGACTATAGTCCCGCCTGGTCGGTCAGTTCCCCGCAACTCCACCCTGCAGGCAAGCGCATCGGCATCGTAGGAGTTCTTCACCAACTCCAGAACGCTCACGTCAGGGCTGGGAGTGAGCTCTTCACCGAGTCTTCGAAGAATATCTGGGGAGAATCGGATCGCCGCCTTCATGGCTGATCCTCGCAAGGCCAGGGTAACTGGCGGATCGCGTCAGCAGTCAGATGGTGACAACCGATGCGGGCGTCCAGCCATTTGCTTGTGTCCGGGGCGTTCAGGTGGGCAAGCAGTTCCCTGCATGTTTCTATCTTGGCATCGGTTGGCCTGATGACTATCAGATGGTTCTCGACTGCCACCTTGCCGTCGGACGCGACGACAGTGCCATTGGCACGAGGTCGTTCGCCGGGCCGACTCGTCCTTCTGACAGCAACGAACGGTGCATCAGCCAGAGTACCGGCAAAGCGCCTGGACTTCCTGATCCTAGTCACGACAGCGCCAGACTTGAGATCGGGTACAGTTACATAGGGCACAAGAGGCCCTTCTTCTTTGTGCCTGTGAGGGACAACCGTCCCCACCCTGACCTCGCAGAGATCGCCAACAGTCCCGGAACTGCTTCCTATCCCCATCTTCCAGTCCACAGGAATGCGTGTTCCGTTGCGGGAACACAGCGCCGAAAGCGAGAAGACGTGAACGTCCGTCCATGTGTCAAAGGCGTCCAGTTGGCGAATGGTGCAGTCCCGCAGATGCCCCGAGACGGTCTCTCGCCAAGCAGCATAGCGCGTCCCGCTTCTGAGGACTTCCGGCAGAATGGCGAGCAACCGGGTACCGTTCAAAGCATGCTCCGCATAGTGCGAAACGAAGCGGGCTGCTGCATTCACCTTCCCCGTCGACCAAAGGCAATCTGGCTCCGATTCTACCATGCAGAAGGGCGGATTCATGAGGATGCAGTCAATCCCGCAGATCGGGTGCGAGTGGCTCAGCGAACACTTCACAGTCAGGTGGTCAAAGCATCGTTCCAGCTCGGGCAAGCGTGCCTCGCATAATGGAGCCCCGGAGGCAATGACTGCGAGGACCAGACGGAGACGCGCTAGCTCAACGAATTCCTCAACAATGTCCCAGCCCCACAGCGATCGTCCCCAACGTTCTGCTGTCGCGAGAGCCGTATCCAGGACCGGCAACTGCCCAGCGGCAGCCAGCAGCAAGTCACCCGCCCCACACGCAGGATCTAGGAACACCGATTCGCCCGGCCAGCTTCGCTGCTCAAGCAGGCCTGAAGCGAGTGAACGCCGAGTGAAGTACGCCCCTAACGCCCGTCTGTCTTCGAGGTCGACGCACCGCCTCAGAGTGGCCGCTGGCTGGCCATTCAGAACATCCGTGATGCCGTCCACGACGTCAGGTGCTCCGCCACACAGAAGCGCTTGATTCGCCAGACCCCTCACGTCCTTCACGTAGCGCTGGAACTCTTCCATGTTGTGAGATTATAACCACCTACTAAGCTGATTGCCAAAAGAGCGGCTCCTCCGACATGGTCCTCATTTCTGACCGGACAATGGAGGCCATGGACAGGGCCCGACCTAACAAATGCCTGGCTCAACCCACGCACTGCATCCTCGAATCGCGCGCGCCCGGGTGCTACAATTGTCGGCGTTCAAGATGGGAAGGCGGGCGGGCTGCGCCCGGGAACTCAACCTTTGGGGAGGGACGCGCGATGCTGAATCAGTTGCGGTTCTTCGCCGTTCACGTTCTCCGTCTGGCGGGTGACAGAGACGAACGAACGGCAGAATCATCCGCAGATTACGCGGATTACGCTGATTCAGGCTAACGGACAAAACGACCAAACGGCACAGCAATCCGGAGATTGCGCGGATTACAGACGACAACGGCGTGTTGGGGTTCACGGCATAACGGCAGAATCATCCGCAGATGCCTCAGCAAAGCTGAGGACGCGGATTACGCTGATTCAGGCTAACGGACAAAACGACCAAACGGCACAGCAATCCGGAGATTGCGCGGATTACAGACGACAACGGCGTGTTGGGGTTCACGGCATAACGGCAGAATCATCCGCAGATGCCTCAGCCATGCTGAGGACACGGATTACGCAGATTACTGGCAAACGGCCGACACGGCAGAGGAACGACGGCTACCCGCAGATTGCCAGCAGACGACGGCAGGCGTCGCGGTGCTCACGACGAAAGCACGAGCCGTTGGTGCTCCAGCGACTGCGCCCCGAAGTTGAGCAACAGACCTGTTTCGTGTCCGCTGACCTTCAGATAGTTGATTACCTGTGCCTTCTCGGTTCCCGTCAGACCGGCCAGGGCCTTGACCTCCACGATTACGGACTCGTAGCACACGAAATCGGCGCGATAGGACATGGCCAGTTCGTGCCCCTTGTAGTGGACCGGGAGAGCCGCCTCCCGGACGAAGGGGATCCCGCGTTGGCGCAGTTCCAGGGCCAATGCTTCCTGATACACGGGCTCCAGGAAACCGCACCCCAGTTCGCCATGCACCTCCATGGCCGCTCCTATCACGGCGTAGGTTCGCGGATCGTTCATTGTTCTACCTCGCTGCGATGTGCCTGATATGCGTCGTCATTTTGATTGAAGCATCTGCATTTGGCCGTGCCGTTGTGCCGGGAACCCAGACACGTTGTTGCCGTATCTGCGTAATCCGTGCCCTCAGGATGGCTGAGGCATCTGCGGCCGTCGGGCCGTTCTGTCGTCAGCCCAACGATGCCGTAGCCGTTGGTCCAAATCTGCGTGGTCTGTGTCCCCAGGATCACTGAGGCATCTGCAGACTACTCTGTCGTTGTGCCTTGAACCCCGACATGCCGTTGTCGTCTGTAATCAGCGTAATCCGTGTAATCTGCGGATTCAGGCTGTTGCCTCTGCGTTGTCACCCGCCGCGGCGGGCGATGGCGGCGCCCACTTCCCGCCAGCGGCCCCAGCGGAAGATGGCTATCGATCCCAGCCCGGAGAGGATGTTCGCCGCGAAGATGCCCATCCAGATCCCCTGCACCGACCCAAGCGCCCAGCTCAGCAGGTAGGCCAGCGGCACGCCCACGACGATGAGCGCCGCCGCCTGCACGAGCATGGGGCTGAGGGTGTCCCCCGCGCCCGTCATGCCGCGGCCGAGCACGAACCCCGTGGCCATCAGCGGGAACGATGCCGAGAGCCAGCGCAGCACGCCGACGCCGATGGCGACGACGGCCGGGTCGTCGTTGAAAACGGCGATGAGCTTGCCCGGGATGGCCCAGAAGACGGCGGTGAGCACCAGCGAGATGCAGACGATGATGCCGGCGGCCGTCCAGCCGGCTTTCTCGGCGCGGTGCGGTTTGCCGGCGCCCAGGTTCTGGCCGATGAGCGTGGCGGCGGCGGTGCCGAAGCCCATGCTCGGGCCGAAGATGAGCATGTGCAGCCGCATGCTGATGCCGAAGGCGGCGATCGCCGCGGTGCCGAAGGCGGCGACCAGGCGCATGAGGAACACGCCGGACACGTTGCGGATGAGCATGCGGCCGCTGGCGAAGATGCCGATGCGCAGGATGCGCCAGATGCGCGTGATGTGGGGGCGGAGGTCCGAGAGATGGAGGACGAACGGCCCGCTGCGCGCGATGAAGAACAGGTAGAGCACGATGGCGAGACCGGTGCTGCGGCCGATGAACGTCGCCCAGGCCGAGCCGACGACGCCCAGCGCCGGGAATCCGAACCAGCCGAAGATGAAGATGGGGTCCAGGATGATGTTCACGATGTTGCCGATGACCATGGCCCAGAACGGCGTGACGGCGTCGCCCGCGCCGCGCAGGGAGGCGCTGAGCGAGATCATGCCCATCATGCTGAAGGAACTGATGGCGAAGATGCGCAGGTAGGGCGTCCCCTCGCGGACGACGTCGGCGTTGGCGCCGAGGAGGCGCAGGATCGATCCGGCGAGCGGAACGCCCGTGGCGACGACGAGGAGGGACAGGAATGCGGCCATGACGAGGCTCTGGCCGGCGGACTCGCGCGCGGCCGGCTCGTCGTCGCGGCCCAGGGCGTTGGCGACCAGGGCCATGGTGCCGGCGGTTACGCCCTGGGCAAGCATAATGATGATGCCCATGACGATGCCGCACATGGAGACGGCGGCGACGGGCACCTTGCCGAGCTTGCCGACGAAGAACATGTCGACGATGCCGAGGGCGTCGTGCGTGACGAAGGCGCCCCAGGTGGGCAGCGTGATGCGCCAGAGGGCTCGGGGGATGCTGCCCTCGACGATCCAGGCGGAGGCCGCGCGCCGGCGCGCGGCGGCGTCGGGTTTGGGGGAGTCGGCGGCTATGACTGCGCCCCCTTCCCGTTCCGCGCGGCGTCGCGCGTAGCGCGGATGCCGGCCAGCGCGAAGCGGGCGACGTGATCCGCGTAGGCGTCCAGGTCCGCCAGGCCGGGGTGCGCGGGCGGGCCGCCGGGGCGGGCGGCGCGGTGGCGGCGGTGGAGCATGACGCTGATGCACTGGCTGACGACGCTGATCTCGCAGAAGGCGACCTGCCGGGGCGTGGCGTCCGGGCCCAGGATCTCGCGCACGATGTCGCGCATGGCCTCGCTGAGGGGCCCGATGCACTCGCGGCGGACCTCTTCGAGGAGGGCGGTGGGGCTGGTCATCTCGCGGTGGGCGATGACGAACGCCTGGTTGTCCTCGTCGGCCATGCGGTGGATCAGGGCGCGCACGCGGCCGCGCAGGCGCTCCTCGGGCGGGGCGTCTGCGGGCACCCCGCCGTCCGGTGGGTGCGCGCGGACGGACTGCTGGAAGGCGGTGCGCCAGGCTTCGGCGTAGAGGTTCTCCTTGGTGCCGAAGTAGTAGTTGACGGCGGCGATGTTGGCGTCGGCGCGCTCGCAGATCTCGTGGACGGTGGCGGCCTCGAAGCCGTTCTCCGCGAAAACGTCGATGGCGCTTTCGAGCACCCGCTCGCGGGTGCTGGGGTCGGTTCGGGTTTCTTCGCTCATGCGCAAAACGCTCGTTTGAAATGACAGTTTGGGAGTCTGCAGCTTACGCATCCGGGCGGGCGCCGTCAAGGGAATCGAGGCGTTGCCCCCGGGAGCTTGAGCGTTGACAGATCGGGCGGGGCGCGGTAGTATCGCCGACCGCCGGCGCATGGGGGGACTGGGTCCATGAGTTCCATTCCGGCCGGCCGTTCGGGCGATTCCGAGAACTTGGGAGGGCGAACCGATGAACGGATGGATCGCGCTGTGTGGTATGCTCGTCTTCGCGGCCATGGTGCTGCTGAGCCCGGCGGCCGATGCTGTTACCTGGGTCGAGGGCGAGGACTTCGCCCTGGCAACGAACACCGGCATGGCCAACGTCTCCGAGAAGCCGCTCGCCTCGGGCGGCAAGGTCCTCTACGGTCCGGCGACCGACAAGGAAGGCAACGTTGTGGAGTACCGCTTCACGCTCGATGAGCCGGTGGCCGACGCGAAGCTGATCTTCCGCTACGCGCGGCTGCACTGGCGGGAGACGATGGTGCCGGCGCCCATCAAGCTGGAACTGGTCGGCACGGGCGATCCCCTCACCCTCGACGTCGAGTTCCCCGATACCGGCGGATGGGGCAGCGCGCCGTCCCATTGGCAGCTCATGACCGCCGACGTCGGCGGCCCCCTCGCCGCGGGGGAATGGATGCTGCGCCTCACCAGCCTGGCCGACAGCAACTCGGTGAACCTGGACGGCTTCTTCATTGCCGAGCCCGACTTCGCCGTCACCGCCGCGGAGCTCTCCTCGTTGCTCCGTCTGAAGATCGACTCGGGCGGCTACGTGGGCCTTCGCCTGAACTCGGGCGCCATCCGGCAGGACCGCACCAAGACGCTGGGCGTCGCCAACCGCCTGTTCGCGCCCGGCAGCAGCGCCATCGCGGCGTCCATCATCGACGAGGCCGGCAAGCGCATGCCGCTTCCCGCCGTCCCCGCGGAGAACCGGGTCTCCGCCGACGTCGCGATCCACGTGTTCGCGCTGTCCGACCTGGCAGACGGCACCTACCAGCTTGAGGTCGACTCGACGCTGCCCGAGGCCCAACTGGAGCTGTCGCTCACCCTCCTGGGAGAGTTTCTCTCCACGCTGGACGAGCGGATGGCCAGGATCGAGGAGTTCGCCGCCTCGCTGCCCGCGACCCATCCGGGCGCGGCGGAGGTGTGTGGGGCGGACTTCGAGCATGCCGTGGAGTTCCTCAAGGCGGCGCGGGAGACGATGTCCCAGTCTGTCGTGCAGCCGTCGACCAGCGCGTGGCGGGAGCACATCGCCGAGCAGGAGCGGGAGAGCGACCCCGCGCCACTGGCGCTGAGCATGAAGGCGACGGTCGAGCAGTACGAGGAGACGATGGCGCGCATCCAGGCCGGCAGGTCGCCCTACTACGGCCGGACGGGCCAGTTCCGCCGGGCGTTCGAGTCCGACGCGTCGGGCGACCTCGTCGTCTACCGCAGCCTGATCCCCGGCGACTACAACAGGTCCGACTCCGTCCCGTTCGTGCTCATGCTGCACGGCGGCGGCGGTGACGAGAACTACTTCCCGGACATGGACGGCGGCACCATCCTGCGCATCCTGGACGAGCGCGGCTACCTGGCCGTCTGCCCCCGGTATGGCCGACACTACGACGTGAGCGACGACGATCTGCTGCAGTTGATCGACCTCACGCTGCAGCAGTACCCGAAGATCGATCCGGACCGCATTTACGTCACGGGCATATCGATGGGCGGCGGCACCACGTATCGGCTGGCCGTCAACAACCCGAACCTGTTCGCGGCCGCATGCTGCGTCTCGGCGGGCAGTAGGGGCGAGGGTGCGGAGAGTCTGGCGACGACGCCGATGCTGAGCCTGCACGGCGAGGGCGACGGCGTTCTGCCGGTCGCACGTGCTCGCGCGCTCGAGGCGAAGATGAAGGAACTCGGCTACCAGCACAAGCTGATCACCTTCGCCGGCCACGGCCACGAGTACCACGCCGAACAGTACCTCAACCTGACGCTGGACTTCTTCGACAAGACCGGCGCCAAAAAGCGCTAACGGCGACACGCGCGGGATTCGAGCCAGTTGCCTTCGCCCCCGCGCTCGACGCCAAGTGCCCTCTGCAGGGGCCAGTTCGACTCACTCGTTCACGCCGAAGGGCTGAACGCGGATGACTTCCTGCACCGAGGTGATGCCCCGTGCCGCTTTCTCCAGGCCGCAGGCCAGCATGGATCGCATGCCGGCGGTCTGGGCGGCCTTGCGCAACTCTCCCGGCCGCGCGGCCGAAGCCACCGCTTCCTTGAACCGGTCGTCGGGGATGAGTATCTCGTGGATGGCGGTCAGTCCACGGTAGCCGCTGCCGGTGCATCGGTCGCATCCGCGTGGCGAGAAGAAGGCCCCCTCCTCCATGCCCGCCACGATGTCGGCGGCTTCGGGCGGCAGGCTATGCAGCGGCGGTTCGCATTCCTCCTTGCACTCCTCGCACAGGACGCGCACCAACCGTTGCGAGATCACGCCGGCCACGGTGCTGTTGACCATGAACGGCTCGAGGCCCATGTCCAGCAGGCGCTTCACGCCTCCGGGCGCCGTCTCCGCGTGGAGCGTGGTGAGAACCAGGTGCCCGGTCATCGCCACCTGGACGCAGAGATTGGCCGTCTCCGGGTCGCGTATCTCGCCGATTAGAATCACGTCCGGGTCCTGCCGGAAGATGTGCCGGATCATCTGGGGAAACGTGCGCCCGATCTGCGGTCGGATCTCGGTCTGTGCGACCCCTGCAATCTCGTGTTCGACCGGGTCCTCGACGGATATCACCAGGCGTCGGTCGCGGTCGATAGTCTTGAGCATCGAATAGAACAGGGTCGTCTTCCCCGAGCCCGTTGGGCCGGCGGCCAGCACTATTCCGCTATTTCGCTCACACAGGGCTCGCACCTTCTCGGCGTCGTCTTCCAGCAGCCCGATCCGCTCCAGGTCCAGCATCGAGCTATCACCGGTGGGCAGGATCCTCAGACAGATGCGCTCGCCGTGCAGCGACGGCAGCGAGGAGGCCCGGAGATCGTGCGCTCGCCCGGCGATCTGGATCTTGATGCGGCCGTCCTGCGGCAGCAGGTTCTGCGATACGTCCATGCCGGCCATCGTCTTGATCCGCGCGGCGATTTGGGAATGCGGTACGTCCGGCGGCTTCGCAGTGCAGACGCTCTTGGGCGGATCGAAATCCCGCAGCACCCCGTCGACGCGAAGGCGAACGCGCACGCGGTCATCCCCGGTGGGATCGAAATGAATATCGCTCGCGCGTTGTTGGATGCCCACCAGGATGACGGTGTTGACAAACCCTCTGGCCGGTTCCCGCCGGACCGCCGGCCTCAGTTCCTCCACGTCGGCGGGCGGCCACAGTGCGCTGAAGTCGTCCTCCTCCATCGCGTCCGCGACACGGAACGCGCACTCGCGGAACTCGCCTCTTCCCTCCGCACCTCCCACGGCCGAGACGACCTCTTCCAGGATGGAAGGGATGGATTGCCTCAGGGCCGTGCTCAGCGCACTTCCCTCAAGGACGTGACGGCGCACGGCCGCCCAAGTGCTTGCCAAGCCGTCGCGTCCCGCCCGTTCAGCGAGGGCGCCGAGTGCGTCGACCAGCGGCACGCTGCAGGACAGCATGTGCCCGAGTGCGCGCCAGTCCCGGGCGGCCGGATTGCCGTCCGACGGCTCTCCCGCTACCGGGAAGCTGCCGTCCTCGATTGCGTCGGCGATCCGGTCCGACACATGCGCCAGATCCCGCGCCGTCGCGCCGGCCAACACCATCCGGTAGACGGCGGGGCCGAAGAGCCGGGGATGCTTCGCGAAGGCGTCCTGCGGCTCGATCCGCAGGTGCTCGTCCCGGCACAGATCCGCCGCCGCTTGCGCCAGGCTGGAATCCTCTGAGGAGGACCCGGCGACGCCTACGGCCTGCGTGAGGTCCTCGCCCTCACTCAGGCGTCGGGCTATCTCCCGCCAGAATGCGACCAATGCTTCTCGTGTTGTGGTCATGGTACGGTCCTTTCTATGCCGGCGAGGATGCCGGCGACTTCGCTCTCGATGGTGGTGCGGAGGTGTGCCCGCTCGCGTTTCTCGACCCAGTCGATCAGCTTGCCCCGCCGGACGCGTATCTGCCCGGCGATCTCGAACGCGGGGAGATCGGGCACCAGGACGGCCAGTTCATCCCCGCTGATGCGAAGGAACTCGGCGACCTCCGGCAGCGTCATTACCTGCGGATCCGGGTCTGCGCCCAGCAGCGACCTGAGCCGGCGCCGGGCCCTGAGCACGGCCGCGGCAGGTGGCTCGGGCTGCTGCATCGTGGCGAACGCGTCTTCGAGCTGCCTGAGACCGGCCATTCGCTGTCGGCAGGCACAGCACTCGTCCAAGTGTTTCTCGATCGCCTCAGCCCGCGTTGCGTCCGCCTCTCCGAGGAGGTAGGCAGAGAGGTCTTCCGCCGAGGACGGGCAGCGTGAATCGGTTTCTTCCTTCATAGTTCCTTTAGCCTTTCGGCAAGCGTGCAGCGTGCGCGGTGGATCCACGTCTTCACTGTATTGAGCGGCGCGTCCAGGGCTTGGCTGATCTCCTGGTAGCTCATCTCCTCGAAGGCGCGCAGAAGAATGGCCTCGCGCTGGCCCTCGGGTAGGGTTCGGATTGCGCGGGCGAGGCCGGCGGAACGCTCCTTCCACTCCATCTTCTCTGCGGGACCGGGCGCGCCCGACGCGGCGTCCGCCGGGTCGGTACCGATTGCCGGCATTGCCTCCCGACGGCTTCGGGCAGCGCGCAGCCGGTTCAGACAGAAGTTCCGCGCTATGCGCATCATCCACGGACGGAACCGCCCACGGGGTTCGTAGCGCTGGGCGGCACGCGCCATCGCGAGAAAGGTCTCTTGCATGACGTCGGCGGCGCCGTCCTCCCGACCGAGCATGAAACAGGCGAAGGCGTAGACGGACCTGTGGTGTCGGGCGAACAGCACCTCAAAGGCGTCCGGATCGCCCTCACGGTGCATCAGGAAAAGCTCTTCGTCCGAGACATCTTCCAAAGGTCGGCCTCCGGCACGGCCATAGGGCCAGGATCGAGCCGTCATCGCGCCCTTCTACTATCATAAACACGCGGAAATGGAAAATGTTTCACGGCGACGGCTCGGTAGACGGTAATGCGCTCTTGGGCCTGATGCTTTCTGGAGCTCGGGCCGGCTCCGTCACGGAGTTGCAGCCACGGTCAGTGCCCGCCAGGATCGGATGTGCGCCACTTAACGCCGGCCGCGCTCTGCGCTTGCCTGGCGCGTCATGTCCGGCTATGTTGCATCACCGCCGAGACGCAGGCCGTAACAAAGCGTGCTCAATGAAGTGCGGACGCCGGCGGAATAGGGGAGGACGGACGGTGAATCGCGTGATCCGACTGACGGTGGTGGGTCTTCTTGTGGCGGCGGCGCATGTCACGGCGGCGACCCGGACGCCGAGTCCATATGAGGTCGCTTTCTCCACCTCCTTGGGCGGCCGCGCTGCGGAGATGGTCCGCGATGTCGAGGTCGACTTCCGGGGCAACGTCTACGTCGCGGGCACCACGCGGTCGGCCGACTTTCCCACTACCCGCGGCGCCTACGACACGGAACTCGACGCCTCCGCCGGCCGAAGCCGCTGGGGCTACAACTCCGACATCTTCGTGGCCAAGTTCGGCCCCGGCGGACGGCTGCTTTGGTCAACCCTTATCGGTGGGCCGAACTCCGAGGAAGCCTACGGGCTGGAGGTCGACAGCCGGGGCTTCGTTATCGTTCACGGTCGCGGCACGCCGGGCTCACCGGTCACACCGGGCGTCTATCAGCCGGAGTTTAAGGGCTGCGGCGGCAGCGATCCCGGCAACCCGCACAACACCGCCCAGAACGCCTACGTCTGCAAGCTGACGCCCGACGGCTCGCGGCTGGTCTGGGGCAGTTTCTTCGGCATCGACCACCTGCACCGCGACCTGGCGCTGGACGGCAACAACGACATCTACGTGACCTGGGGCGTGCGGCCCAAGCACGCCGACCGCCGCCACTGGGACACCTGGATGAGGCCGGAGTGGGTGGCCAACGCCTTCCAGAAAACGCCCCAGGGCGGCGACGACTGCGGCGTGGCCAAGATCGCGGGCGACGGCAGCCGCGTCGTCTGGGCCACCTATCTCGGCGGGTCCGGCTACGACTCCATCGAGGCGTCCATCGACGTCGACCCGCAGGGCTACGTCTACGTCGGCACGCAGACGCGCTCGATCGATATCCCCACCACCGAGGGCGCGGCGGACCGGAGCCACAACGGCGGCGTGGACTGGTACGTGGCGAAGCTCACGCCCGATGGCTCGCGGCTCGTCTACGGCACCTACGTCGGCGACGAGGGCGACAACTGGCTGAACACGCACAACCTGGTCGTGGACGCGCAGGGCAACTGCTACTCGTCCACCTGCGCGCGGAGCGGATCGTTCCCGACGACGCCCGGCGCGGCCCAGCGGCAATTCGGCGGGGGCAACACTGACTGGGGCATCGTCAAGCTCTCGCCGACCGGCGCACTGCTGGCCGGGACGTTGTTTGGGGGCTCACAAGGCGACAACCCCGACGGCATCCGCATCGGCCCGCGAGGCGAACTCGTCCTGTTCGGACAGACTGCTTCGCCGGACTTTCCGGTCTCGGCCGATGCGCTCCAGCGCGCCAAGGGCGGCCGGGGCGACGCGGTGGTGACGATCCTTTCTCCGAACCTCGATCGCGTGCTCTACAGTACCTTCCTGGGCGGCCCGGGCGACGATAACGGCCGGGCCGGCGCCGTCGGTCCGGACGGTAGCCTGGCCGTAGCGGGCGCCAGCTCGGGCGGCGGCTGGCCGACGGCCCGCGCCTTCCAGGCATCCCCACCGGACGGCGCGAACGCCATCATCGCCCTCTTCCGCCCCTCCCGCTGAGGCAGCCCACGCAGAGGAAGCTCCCGCGGGGTCGGACCGCATGCGGCGTCGATTCCCCCCCGCCGGTTGGGTGAACGACCGACAATCTCGAGGGGATAGGTATTGACATTTTACTACGTCTGTAGTAGTATTGCGAGCGTTATGGCACAAAGGAGGGAAGCGTTGAAGCTTACCGGCGCCGAATGGCACATCATGAACGCGCTCTGGCGGGATTGGCCGGCCACCGCGCGCGAGATCGAGGCCCGGCTCCCCGACGAGGTCGGCTGGGCCTACACCACCATCCGCTCGATGCTCGCCCGCCTGGTCGAGAAGGGCGCGGTCCGCGAATACAAGCGCAGCAACGTGAGCTTCTACGAGCCGATCCTCACCCGCCGCAAGGCGCGGATGGCCGCGCTCCAATCGGTGGTGGGGGAGGCGTTCGAGGGGGCGTTCGGCCCGTTGGTGCATTTCCTGGTCGAGGAGGAGGCCCTCTCCGAGCGGGAGCGGGAGCGGCTGCTGGACGCGCTGGAAGGCAAGGGTGAGGAGGGGGAAGGCAATGATTGACGTACTGAACGGGCTGGGATCCGGGTGGTGGCGGTGGCTGACGGCGATGGCGTGGCAGGCGGCGTTGCTGGCGTTGGTGGTCTGGGCGGCAGACCTGCTGCTGCGTCGACGCGGTTGGCCGCAGGTGCGCTACGCGCTGTGGGCGCTGGTGCTGGTCAAGTTGCTGGTCCCGCCAAGCTTCGCGCTGCCCAGCGGCGTGGTGGGACGGCTCCTTCCCGAGGAGGCAGCCAATGTCGCGTCGCAGGCGAGCCCGCCCGCCGCGCCGGTGGCCCCTGCGCCGGTCGAGGCACCCGCGGCGAGTGGAGCGGCATACGAGCGATCTGTCGTGCCCGCGACCGTAGCGGGGTCCTGGCCTGCCCCGTCGCCACCCGCCGTGGCTCTTCCGGCGGGACCATCTGTCTCGCCTGAGGCGTGGGCGATGCTGGCGGCCGTGACCGTCAGCCTGTTGCTGCTGTTCTGGCTGATCTCGCGCGCCCTGCGGCTGCGGCGCATGATCCGGGCGGCAGCCGCGGAGCCCCCGCCTGCCTGGGTCGGCGAGGTCCTGGCGAGGGCGGCGAAGCGGGTCGGTCTGCGGCACGTCCCCCGCGTCGTGATTACGGATGCCGTCGGCAGCGCGGCGGTGTTCGGCGTGCTGCGGCCGGTGCTGCTCCTGCCGCGCGGCGCGTGCGAGGACGGCTCGCCGCTGCGCACCGGGCACGTCATGCTGCACGAGCTGGCGCACGTGAAGCGCGGCGACCTGCTCGCCAACACCGCCCAGGCGCTGATGCAGGTGGCATTCTGGTTCCATCCGGCCGTTTGGCTGGCCGCGCGCCGGCTGCGCCACCTGCGGGAGCTCTGCTGCGACGCCACCGTGAGCCGCCTGCTTCGCGAGCGGACACCGGAGTACCGGGAGACGCTGGCCGAGGCGGCGCGGAGTATGATCTTCGGCGCCGAGCGGCCGGGGTTGGGATTGCTGGGACTGTTCGAGAGCGCCAGCCGGCTGCGGCAGCGCCTGGAGCATCTGGACGGGCCGATCTGGCGACACGGACGCCTGAAGGCCGTCGCGGCTCTGCTCGCGGCCGGTGTGACGGTCGCCTGCATCGTCCCGATGGCGCGCGGGGCCGCCCGGCCTTCGCTGCCCTCGCTCTACGAGAAGGCCCGGGGGGCGGGCGACCTCAAGATCGGCGTCCAGGGCGAGACCTTCAAGGTCAACACCGTCGTCCGGTGGGGCAGCGACGGCGCCGCTCGTTACGAGGACGGGCGAGGGAACACCCCGCCGGTACTGGGCTACCCCGAACCCGACTACTCCTCCCAGGCCCGCTGGATGGATATCGCGAACGTCCAGCTCAGCCCGCCCGACGAACGCTACGACCTGGTCGAACTGCGCGTCTTCGACCACGCCACGCGGGAACTGCTCCAGCCGGACGACGGCACGGCGGTCGGCTTCGACTGCAGCCGCTCGCTGGTCGGCCTGCGAAGTATCGGTCGCCGGCTGCCGGACAGCGTGGACGTCTGGTTCCGCCTGGTGATGCGGCCGGCGGGCGGCCACGTCTGGAGCCTGCCGGCGAACCCGGGCGCCACGGTCGCCCTCGGCTCGGACACCGTCACGCTGCACGAACTGCACGCCGGTCGCGGCAGCTACGGCATGACGGAAATTGGTGGTGGTCCCGAAGATATCGCGTGGACAGGCTTCGATGAGGACGAGCACTTCACGACGGTCGTGTTCGGCTGGCGCGGCAGGAGCGTTAGGGCGAGAAGCGGGAGCAACTCGAGGTACCAGATCTGCGCGATCACCACGGACGGGCGCCGAGTGGTGCCCGACTACCCCCACTTCGTCGCGGCCGGGCTGGGCGCCACCCAGGTCTACGACTTGCCGGTGTCGCCGAACGAGCTGGCCCGCATCGAGTTCCGACCCTTCACCGGCCGCGAGGTCTTCTACTTCGAGGACGTGCGGCTGCCGGACGTCGGCGATACGCCCCTGGAGGCGCCGCCGGCGTGCACGTTCGCCGTCGGCGGAAGAGGAGGCACGTTAACGTCGGACGATTGGGCACCGGTTCGCGTCAGGCTCACGATGGAGAAGGGCCGCACCGCCCACGGCGTGTCGGGCGGAGCGTTGGGGCGCGTGATGCGCCGACAAGGGCCGCCGCCCGATGCCAACTCGGCCGCCACCGCCGTCTATGAGGTCAACGGCCTGAGCGTGCGGGGACTCGAGGTGGAGATGCTGGACGCCGACGGTGACCTCCTGCTGAGGGAAGGGAACAGGTCCAGGGGTACGGCCTGGGGGTCGAGCTACACGGTGGGGTACAACTCCCTTGGCGTGCCGCTCTCGCAGATAGCGACCGTCCGCATGACCCTAGGCGATCATGCATCCGCCCATCGTAGCCCCGATGGGGCCGAAGCCGCGCCCGCGCGCAAGCCGGCGAAGCCGCTGCAGGGCGACGTCGTCGTGGCCTGCTGGATGGCGGCGCTCAGCGAGGAGGCGGCGGCCGCCCTGCGGAAGGAGCTTCGCATACCCGACGACGCGGCGACCGCAACGCGCCCGACCGGGTGCAGCAGTTCCGACGTCGCCGCGGCGCTGCGTCGACTTCTGGCCGGCGGGCACGCGCTCGTCTCGGACGTCGAGTGGCTCGACTGGCCTGAGCGAACCCGGCTCGAGACCAGAAGCATGAGCCTGAACGACAGCTACAACAGTGTGCTGGCCGGTCAGAGGGTCTGGGGCAACTGGCTGCTGAACGGGTTCTACACCCTCGCGTCATCCGGAGGCGCGGCCGAACTCACGCTCGACTGCTACTGGGCCGTAGCCACGCCTCTACAGCGCACAGGCAAGATTCCGGCGGGCCGCGCGTGGGTGTTCCTGAAACCCGTGAAAGAGGGAACAGGCGAGGCGACCCGTACCCCCTACCACCTGCTGGTGATGGAGGCCGTGCGTAACGACGGCGGGGCCGTCCCCGCCGGATCGGTGACGCGGGCCGAGGACTGGATACTGGCCCGAACGCCGGAGCCGGGTCGTATGGAACTGACTGATAAGGCGGACTCGGAGGAGGCTTCCGGATACGAGATGCGCGTGTACGACGTACGCGATCTCATCGCGCATCCGGACTGGTCGCAGTCAGCTGCAGCCCGCGGCGACGGTGCAGACGATGGGGATGCGCTGCGAGAGAGCGCCGAGGAACTGGCTCGACTCATTAAGGCGGCATGTGGCGAGGAGAAGTGCTGGTCGGTTCTGGGTCGCGCTTACACGCGGGAGGATGAGCAGCTAGAAGGTTTCCATGCTGGGCTCGGCGAAGTATTCTTGCGGACTGACAACCCCGGACACATGCTGGTGAACCAGACACCGTCGGTCCATGCCTGCATAGAGAAGCTGCTGACTGGTCTTCGCGCGGGAGGGTCTCTGCAGGTCGAACTGTCAGTCCACGCAAGGGTGTTCGATCGCTCCGCCGGGCCCATCGATCCGGCGAAGTTAACCGAGAAGGGTGCGGCTGAGCGCGCCGCCTGGCAGCGACATGCGACTGTGACCCTGGCGAACGGTCAGCAGGGGCCGGTGCTCGAAGGCCTGAGCCTGCGGCCGGTTGTCACTGAGGACAGGCGAAGCGTGTTCGTGGAGTTGACCGGGGCGCCGCCTGAATCGCTCGCGCGAGGGCTCAGTACCCCCGACGGTTCGCCGACGGCGTTCACCGAGACCGGCCCGCTGGCCGTGGCCCTGGCGAAAGACCTGATGGGCGACTCCGCGCCGCCGGGGCTGGACCTGGAAGGCTGCACCGTCGCCATCGTCGTCCGCCCGCGGATTGTGATGTTCGGTGCGGGCCCCGTTCAGCCAGCCGAATAGACTGCCCGTGCCGTCTACTCCGACCAGAGGGATTCGATGTCCTTGAGGGTTTCCTCAACCAGCACCTGCCCTCCGTCGGGGCCGACGCGGTTGCTGACGACCTCCGCGCCGTAGCTGCGGCCCTGCACGGCGCGCTCGGTCGGCAGGTAGCCGTAGGCGCCCGCCGCAAGCTGGATCAGCATGGTCTGCGGAGCCGCGCTCCGGGCCTCGATGCGCAGCCCGAAGTCCAGGAACAGCTCGAACGGGTTCGTGGCCATTGCCACCTCGCCGATCCGGAGCACGTGCAGCTCGATGGGGAGCATGGGGTCGTCGCCCTGGGCCTCGTGGCGCTCCAGCACTCGTGTCGCCCGCCCGATGTGCGTGCGGCGGATCGACTCGCCCCTGGCGTCGTCCGGCTGTTCGGCCTCCAGGCGCTCGATGTCCGCGCGGGCGCTCTCGGCCTCCTCGTCGGTCACCTTGCGCGCGGGCAGGTCCACCGTGCGCACCACGTGCGCCAGCGGCACCGAGTGCGAAACGGCCTCGCGGGCCAGCTCATACGCGTCGTCCACGGCGCGCGCTATCCGGCGGGCGACCTCCTGTCGCTCGGTCACGCCCCTCCGCTCGCGCATCGTCTGCTCCTGCTCCTTATAGAGCAGGAAATGCGGCGACTGGTCGCCGGCGGGTGCGCACTGCGGCAGCACGAACAGGTCCTCCCCGTAGCGCTCGCGCAGGGCGATGCGGGTCTCGTGCCAGTAGTCGGCCGAGACGACGGTCAGGTGCTCCTCGACCTGCGACGGGCAGGCGATGTTCACCACAATGCCCGTCAGCAGCCCCGCCTCGTCCCAGGTGAACAGCATGTCGACGCTGTGGTCCTCGTAGCCTTCAATATGCGAGAAGTCCTCCCTGTTCGTGCGGCCGTACATCTGCGCGGAGTTGTCCATGTAGACGGCGCGGCGGTTGTGGCCGACGACGGCGTGGCCGAACGCGCGGCTCACGCCGCCGGGCGCGCGATTCTCCCAGGCTTCAACGGCGGCGTTGGCGACGCGTTCCGCGAAGAAGGGCACGTACTCGGCCCCGGTCATAACGTCCGAATCCTCCGCCCGATCTTGGCCCGACTCGTGGTCCCAACCGTACCCGGCCGTTAGGTCCACGCCGGGGGCGTCGTGGGTGTGGGTGGCGTTGAGGACGATCTTCAGCGGGTCGACGTCCGGCAGGCGGTCGCCGACGGCGTCGCGCACGGCCTGCTGCAGGTGCTCGGGGATGCCGACGCGGTCGCAAGAGACGATGACGGCGCAGTCGGCGGAGCCGTCCGGCCGCGTGCCCTCGAGGGCCAGCACTGTGGCCGTGATCGGATCGCCGATGCCCTCGGAGATGCGCTCGTAAAACTGCCCTTGCAGGCGCGTCGGACGCTCGGGGCTGACGTCGCAGGATGCCCAGCCGATTCGGATCTCGCTCATAGCCTATCTCCTTCTTATGCTGTCTCTTGCGTCAGTTGTCCTCGTCCAGGATGCGGTCGGGGTCCACACGGTCGATGTTGTCGAACACTTTGCGGATGGCGTTGCCGATCAGGCGGGCGACGTTCGAGCTGTTGGGCGCCCGCAGCGGCGACGTCATGCCGAAGTGCGTGTCGGCGTGGCGTGTGGCGACGGGGAAGCGGGCCGGATCGTATTCCACGTCCGTCGCGTCGTGCTCCGCCCAAGGGCTGCCCTTCCCGTAGGCGTTTCGGGCCTGGAAGACCGTCATTGCCGGCAGGATGAAGCGCTGCCAGACGCTGACGGGCACGCCCTCGGCATTGAGAGCCTTCATCACCGCGTCGCGCATACGGGCGGGCTCTCCGGCCCAACCGACAGCGTCCATGTCGATGCGGTTCGTGTAGTTGTACCAGTTGTGCAGGAAGCCGTCCGGCTCAGTCGGCGGGATCAGGCCGGGCACGTCGGCGATGGTTTCGCTGAGCGCGGCCGCGTTCTCGCGCTGAATCTCCAGGTAGCGATCCAGCTTCGTGAGTTGCGCGCGTCCAAAGGCGGCGGTCATGTCCGCGCCGCGGTACATCCATCCCAGGGCGTAGGCGTGGTAGTCGCGCGACTCCAGGGGCGTGCGCGTCTCGCCGAAGCTCCAGAGCTTGGCGGCCGCCGCGCGGCGTTCGTCGTCGTCGGTGACGAACATGCCCCCCTCTCCGCTGCAGAGGCACTTGTTCTGGTTGAAGCTGAACGCGGCGCAGTGGCCGAACGTGCCCACCTTGCGTCCGTCGAACAGCGCCCCGTGCGCCTGGCAGGCGTCCTCCACCACCATCAAGTCGTGCCGACGCGCGATGTCCATCACGCGGTCCATGTCCACGGCCAGCCCGTGCAGGTGGACGACGATGACGGCCTTCGTGCGGGGCGTGATCGCCCCCTCGATGGCGTCCACGTCCATGTTCATCGTTTCCCAGTCGATATCGACGAACACGGGGATGGCATTGTGGTGGATGACGCAGGTGGCGCTGGACGACCAGGAATACGCCGGCACCAGCACGTGGTCGCCGGCGCCCACGCCGCACGCCACCAGGCCCATGTGCAGCGCGGCGGTGCCGCTATTGGTGAAGATGGCGTGCCGGTTGCCGTTCCATTCGGCGAACTCCTGCTGGAACTCCTTGCAGTTCGGGCCGAACGCGTGGTTCGATCCGTTCAGCGAGTTCAGCACCATTCGCCGGTCCACGTCGTCGATCGGCGGCCAATCGCCTATGGAGCCTTCGGGAACGGCTCTTTCGCCGCCCAGGACGGCGAGCGTGCTCGGCTGGTCTGCCATTGTCTGCCTCCAAGGGATCGATTGTGAATCTGCGCGCGTGGCCTGTCCGGCAGGTCCGGGCGCGGCATTACCATTCTTGGCGCAGCAGCGTCGCGGGTCAAGAGTTGAGTCTTGCTATCTCGGGGAATATCTTGCGGGAAGGCTTCAGCGGCCTGCGAGATGCCGGGCGACGAACTCCGTTGGCGAGCACCCCCAGTGCTTGCGGAATGCCTTGGAGAAATAGTTGGCGTCCCGGTAGCCCACCGCGCGGGCGACCTCGGAGACGTTTCTGTCGCCGCGCGTCAACAGGGACCGGGCCCGCTCCATTCTGAGCGAGGTCAGGTAGGAGAACAGCGTGAAGTTGCTCTCGCGGCTGAACACGTGCGAGAGGTGGTAGCCGCTGACGTGAAGGGCGGACGCGATGTCGTCCAGGGACAGCGGCTCGGCGTAGTGCTCCTGCATGAAGCGGCGTGCGCGCTCCATCAGGCTGACGCTTCGCGTCCGGCCGTAATCGGCCTCCCCGGCCCGCTCCGGCGCGGCCACGTCGCGGAGGATCAGAAGCAGCAGCGTGAGCAGGCGGCACCGGGCAACAAGCTGGCTCTCCGGTTCTCCGCCCCGCAGGTCGGCCCGCAGCCGGCCGAAGGCGGTGGAGACCTCGGCCCTGCACGCCGGGGACAGGCCCGCCATTGCCGCCGGCGGCACGCGTCGGAAATACTCGTCCGCGTGCGCCCAGTCGAAGGCGCAGTAGAACACCTCCAGCCCCTCCCGCAGGTCGAACTCGTCGCGATGTTCCGTGCCGGCGGGCACCAGCACCGCCTCGCCGGGTCCCGCCGCCAGCCGGGTATCCCCCGCGATGAGCGAAAGCTCCCCGCTCAGGACGTACATCGCCTCCGCACGCCGGTTGACGTGGGTTTCCATCGCCCAGATCGGGTCGAACGCCATCGGCCCCAGCGCAGCTATCTGCGGCAGCGCATCGTCCAACTCGACGAAGCCATCGTCCTGCGCATGATCCATAGCGTTTCCCGCATCAGAGCCTGTCGACGGACATTCTGCCCTCGAACTCGCCCAAGCGCAAGCGGCCGGCGTGCGTGCGACATCTTTTTGATTTTTCCGTGCGCGGCGATATAATCCGGTAAGTCCCTTGCGCAAACTCCATTGTGCATTCCCGCTCCTGCCCCTCCGAGGTGGCGCCGTGAGTTCCGAGAACGAAGACCGATTCCCCGAGATTCTGCGGTCCGTGCAGGAGAACCTGGACGGCCGGAATCCGGGGGGCGTGCGGGAAGCGCTTGACGACGTGCCGCCGGCAGACATAGCCGGCGTGCTGAACGAGCTGGACGAAGACGACCAGGCGATGATGTTTCGCGCGCTGGATGTGGAGACAGGCGCCCTTGTGCTGGCCGAGCTGGAGCCGACCACCGTGCAGTCCATCGCCGAGGGTGCGCCGTTGCGCGTGCAGGAGGCCGTCGGCCGGATGGAGCCGGACGAGGTCGTGGACGTTCTGGACGCTCTGCCCGATGAGCAGGCCGAGGCGATCCTGGGCGAGTTCACGCGCGAGCAGGCGGACGATGCCGAGCATCTGCTGACTTACGAGTCCGACACGGCCGGTGGTCTGATGACCACGCGGTTCGTGCTGCTGCCGGAGCAAGTCTCGGCCCGCGAGGCGATCGAGATAACCCAGCGCAGCCGCGAAAGCGAGACCGTGGGTGACCTGTTCGTCGCGGATCAAAGCAACGTTCTGGTCGGCCATCTGCCCCTGGAGCGCCTGGTGTTCGCCGCGCCGGACAGGCCGGTGCGCGATCTGATGGAGGAGGACCCCTACAGCGTTCTCGCCGATACCGATCAGGAGGAGATCGTCCGCGCCGCCACCGACTACGATCTGGAAGCCGTGCCCGTGATCGACGAAGCGGGCAGGATGATCGGTGTGGTCACGGTGGACGACATCCTGGAGGCCGCCCGCCAGGAAGCCGACGAAGACATCTACATGCTGGCCGGAACCGGCGAACGCGACCCGGTCCACGCCAGCGTGGCACGCAGCACCCGGCTGAGGCTGCCCTGGCTGCTGCTTTCGGTGATGGACGGGATGTTTATCGCGCTGCTGGTGAGCCGCTTCCAGGACACGCTGCGCGTGGTGGAGTTGTCGTTTTTCATCCCGCTGATCCCGCTGATGGGCGGCCAGGTGGCCATCCAGTCCAGCGCCATCATGGTCCGCGGGCTGGCCGTGGGCAGCATCCGCAAGAGCCGCATCATGCGGTTCATCTCGAAGCAGTTCGTCATTGCGCTGCTGCTCGGGCTCTGCTGCGCCGCGGCGACGGGCCTGCTGGGAAGCCTGCTGGTGGGCAGCGGCGTGCGAGTGATGGTGGCCGTCGCGCTTGCGGTTGCCATCGCCATCGTCGTGTCGGGCACCCTGGGCATGATCTTTCCGCTTGTGTTCAACGCCGTCGGCATCGACCCCGCTGTGAGTTCGGGGCCGTTCATCACGATGCTGAACGACGCGTTCTGCATATGCGTTTACCTCTTGCTGGGCACCGTTCTCGCGCCCGGGTAGGGTCGGCGAACGCCCCCTGCCGCTACACTTGGATGTGAGGAGAATGACAGGATGAAGAAGAACTACATGTTCACGCCCGGTCCCACCATGGTGCCTCACGAGGTGCTGCTGGCCGAGGCCGCTCCATTGATTCACCACCGCACCGACGAGTTCAGCGGGGTGATGGCAGACGCCGTGGAATCGCTGAAGAAGCTCTTCGGCACGGAGCAGGACGTCTACATCGTGATGGGCAGCGGCACGGCGGCCATGGAGGCGAGCGTGTGCAACATCGTCTCGCCCGGCGACAAGGTTATCTGCGCCACAGGCGGCAAGTTCTCCGAGCGGTGGGGCGAGCTCTGCACGGCGTTCGGCGCGGAGGTCGTGACCGTCGACGTGCCCTGGGGCAAGTCGCTCACCGTCGAGCAGGCCGGCGCCGCCCTGAAGGAGCACCCGGACGCCCGTGCGCTCTACGCGACACAATCGGAGACCTCCACCGGCGCCTACACCGACATCGAGGCCGTCGCCGGACTCACGCGCGACAGCGACACGCTGCTGGTGGTGGACGCCATCACCGGCATCGGCGTCCACCCGTTCCTGATGGACGAGTGGGGCGTTGACGTGGTCGTCACCGGCTCCCAGAAGGGCTGCATGATGCCGCCGGGCCTGTCCTTCATCGCCGTCTCCCCGCGCACGTGGGACGTGGTGACCGAGTGCACGTCGCCGCGCTACTACCTCGACCTGGAGACCATGAAGAAGAGCTGGCAGAAGCAGACGACGCCGTTCACCGCCGCCGTCTCCCTCATCCGCGCCCTGGGCAAGGCGCTGGACATGATTCTGGGCGAGGGGCTGGAGCAGGTGCAGGCGCGTCACGCGCGCATGGCCGAGGCCGTGCGTGCGGCGATGAAAGCCATCGGGCTTGAGCTGGTTGCCGAGTGCCCCGTCAACGGCGTGACCGCCGTCTACGCGCCCGAGGGCATCGACAGCGGCAGGCTGGTCGGCATGATGCGGGACGATTACGGCGTGACCATGGCCGGCGGCCAGGGCGACCTGAAGGGCAGGATCTTTCGGCTCGGTCACATGGGTTACGTGAACGAGGAAGACATCCTGGTCGCCATCGGCGTCCTGGAACGCGCCCTGAAACGGATGGGTTACGACTTCCCGTTCGGCGCCGGACTGAAGGCCGCGCACCAGGCGCTGGCTTAAACTCTGTCTGGGAAGTCGATCCTGGATCCGAGCGGCTACATTGCCGGCGGCCGACTCCCCCGACAGAGCCTAAGCGGACAGCTCCATCGAGATGTCCAGAGCGGGTGCGGAGTGGGTCAGCGCGCCGATCGCTATCCGGTCCGCGCCCGCTTCGGCATAGAGGCCCACGTTCTCCAGGTTCACCATGCCGCTGGCCTCCAGCAGCGGGCGCGCGCCGTCGTCGCATTCGGCCTTGACGGTCTCCACCGCCTCGCGGACCTGCTCGGCCGTCATGTTGTCCAGCAGGATGATGTCCGGCCGCGCGGGCAGCACCTCGCGAAGCTGCGCCAGCGTGTCCACCTCCACCTCGATCGTGAGGCCGGCGTTTGCCCTGCGCGTCAGGGCCACGGCCCGGGGGGGAGCGGGGGCGTCCAGATCCGAGGCGTCCATCAGCGCCAGGTGGTTGTCCTTTATCAGCACCTGGTCCGCCAGGCTCATTCGGTGATTGCTGCCTCCGCCGCAACGCACCGCGTACTTCTCCAATCGCCGCCACCCGGGCGTGGTCTTGCGCGTATCGTATATCCTGGCGGAAGTATCCTTTACAGCATCGACGTACTGTGCTGTGAGGGTGGCGACGCCGCTCAGGCGCTGCAGGAAGTTCAGCATCGTCCGCTCGATGCTCAGAAGCGCCGCCGCGGGTCCCTCCAGCTCTGCGGCACGTTCCCCGGCCCCGAGGCGGTCTCCGTCGGCGACGCAGGCGTTGAACCGGATGCGCTCGTCGTAGCGCTCGGCGAGCCGTTGTGCCAGGGGCAGGCCCGCAATCACGCCGGGCTGGCGCAGGACCAGGGCGGCCCTCGCCGTCCTATCCGGTCCGACCAGGGGTCGCGTGGTCACGTCGCGCCGCGCGCAGTCTTCCTCCAGCGCCTCGTCCAGCAGCCAGTCGTAGTCCTCGAAGGACATCGTACACCTCCACAGGCGCGTCTTCAGAAGATCCACCGGGGGCCCGCGGGTCGGTACGAGGCGGGCACGGCGAGCCGGGCCGCCCCGGGCAGCAACTCGATGGTGGCGGGCAGACGCCCCGCGGGGTCGCCGTCCACCTGCACGGGCACGTCCTCCGCTTCGGCCGTTAACCGCACCCGCGCGCCGCGACCGTACGGCACCGATTCCGCAATGTGCAGCCGCCTGAGCGCCGCACAGCAGAGCGCATTCGTCGTCGGCAGCGCGCCATGCAGCCGCAGGCATACGGCGTCGAGAAGGCCGTCGTGCGGGGATGCGGCCGGCGTCAGTTCTATCGGTCCGCCGTAGCTGTGCGCGTTGCCCACGACCACCTGGCTCAGGCCGCTCGCAAAGCAGTACCCCTCGATCTCCGCGCGGATGCCCCACTCCGGTCTGCAGAGCACGGCCCGCGCCACCTCCGGCGCGTACTGCCACTGTCGCAGGGCGCGCCCGCGACGGCGATGGATGATGCGCACCACGTGCGCGTCCAGTCCCGCCCCCGCCATGCAGGCGAAGCGCCGCCCGTTGCACAGCCCCACGTCGTACCGCACGACGCGACCGTTCAGGATCTGGTGCGCGACCCGCACGGCGTTGTGCGCCAGCCCGAGTTCCTTGGCCAGCACGTTGCCGGTGCCCGCCGGGATCAGGCTCAGCACGCAGCGGTCCAGGTCCGCGCCGTTCAGTATCTCGTTGAACGTGCCGTCCCCGCCGGCCGCGACGATCAGGGTCCGTTCGTCGCAGAGATCGGCCGCCATCGCCTTCGCCTCGCCCGCTGCCTCGGTCACGGCGGAAGCGACCGTAAGCCCGGCGTCGCGGAACACCTCCACCGCCTGGCGCAGCAGCCGCCCGGCGCGGCCCGCGCCGCTGGTGGGGTTGGCGATGATGGCCACTCTCTGGAAGCTGCGCATCCGGGCTCCTGACACGAGACGGGAAACAGGAATATAGCACAGCGCGCGGACGCGGGGCAACGTCGGCCCGGGCGTCGGGTAAGTGTTGACTCGGCCGTTAGTGGCGGGCATAATGCGTTCGCATGTCGTCGTAACGGGTTCGGTAACTGGGGTCATCGGCAATGGAAAGGTTTGTGCTTTCGGTCTGCATCGCCCAACAGGCGCCCGCTGGCGCCCAGGCATCGGGTTCGCTCGCCGAGCTGGCGCCGTTTCTGCCCGCACTGCTGCTCGTGCTCGCCATCGTCTTCATTCCCTATCTGATCCTGAACTCCGTGCTCGCGTGGCTGGCGTCGAACATCATGAGCTTCCGGCGCGCGACGCTGGGCAACGGGCTCAAGTTCTCGGTGCTCAGCCTGCTGATCCCGGTGCCGGTGGCGCTGGCGGGCAGCGTGGGGCTCTACGTGCTGATGAAGGACAGCTCGATGCTGGGCAGGAACGCCGACCTGCTGTCGTTTGTTTATCCGATCATCTGCTTCTTCGTCCTCGCGTGGTTGCTTTCGGTGGTGGTGGCGGCGATTGTCTACCGTGTCGGGCTGCTGCGGGCGGCGGCTTTCAACATGGTGCTGTGGCTCGTGAACGCGGTCGTCAGCTTCGTCGTGCGTGCGGCAACTTGACGTTTATCAGCGTGCCGCTGGAGCCCGGTTGCCCGGGATTTCGATGGATTTCTCATTTTCTGGCCAAGAAAACAGCGGCTTTTCGCGTCTAATAGGGTAGGTAGGGCGAGGGTGCCGGTTCGGCGTCGAGCCACGGGGCCGGAGGCGAATAGGTCGGAGAGAGGCATGAGCGGACGTCTAAGAGGGCGTACATTGGTCTTCGCCGGTTCTGCTTCATCGACGTAGCGGAGCGAGACGCCCCGCTCTACCCATTACAGGGGTAGCCCGGCCGTCTCGGCCGCGCTGCTGCAAGCCGAACAGTGGAGTGTTTTATGGAACATCGCTTGATTGGGCGCAACATAGTGCTCCCCGTGCTGGTGCTGGCGGCGGCGCTGGGCGTGTGGGCATACGTGAACAGCCCGCGTCACATCCACCAGTGGGCGGCAGAGGGGAAGGTGAACGCCGTGCGGAGGGCGCTCGACCGCCATCCCGATGCGATTAACTGGCGCGATGAGAAGGGGAGGACACCTCTGCACCGTGCCGCTTGGTCCAGAGGCGCCACGGACGTGGTTCGCCTGCTGATCGAGCGCGGCGCCGACGTCAACGCGGGCGCGGTCGGCGGCGACACTCCCCTTCACGACAGCTGGTTGCATCCCGTCCCACAGAACGCGGCGCTGCTCTTGGCGGCTGGCGCTGATGTCAACGCTGTGAACGTAGTATTCCAGCCGCCGCTATATGGCCTGCTGCCATGGGCACGAGGGCATATCATGCACATGCGCGTCTTGTTTGCGCACGGCGCCGATCCGAACCTCCGTGACATCGAGGGCCATACGGCTCTCTATTGGGCTGCCTATGGGCACGTACCGGAGGTCGCCTTGAGTGCCGTACACGACCTTCTCCGGTACGGCGCTCGCACTGACGTCCGGGATAACGAGGGGCTAACGGTGCTCGATTTCGTGCAGGAGACGTGGTCTGACCCACTGCGGTTGCCATCGCCGTTTCGCCCCCGCCCCAATGTCTTCCAGGCCATACACGATGGCGATTCGCGCAAGGCGGTTGAGATGCTGCATCAGGATCCCGCCCTGCTGCAGGAGCGATATCTTGGCTGGGCACTCATTCACGAAGCAGCGCTTGCAGGCGATGCAGGTACGGTCGCCTGTTGTCTGGAGCTCGGTACGCCTGTCGATTTGCGGGCCACGGACAGTTCCACGCCGCTCCATTGGGCAGCAGTATCGGGCAACATGGAGCTGGTCGGCATGTTGGTCGCCGAGGGCGCCGGCGTCAACGCCGCAGACGAGCGAGGCTGGACCGCACTGCACCGGGCGGCGTGGGCGGGTCGCACCAACGTCATCGAGTTTCTGGTTGACCACGGAGCGGACCCTGACGCAACTGACGAACGCGGGTGGACGCCGCTCCATGCAGCGGCATTCATGGGCAGGGCGAGCGTTGCACGGGCGCTCCTGGCTGCCGGTGCGGACGTTGATGCAGTTAGCCAGACGGGCTGGACGCCGCTGTTCTTGAGTCACGGGACTGTCCTCGAGGAATTGATCGCGGCCGGCGCTGATGTCAGCCGGCGGGACATGTGGGGTTGGACCTTCCTGGACTTCGTGGAGGTCCAGTGGGGATCTGAGGAGGTGGCAGGGATGCTCCGTGCGCGCGGAGCTCCCAGCAGCCCCGAACTCCATGATCCGATGCGGTAGAATGGCGAGCATCCGGCGGCATTAGCAGAGGGAACAGCACATGCGACCAACACTGACGAACAGAACTGCGTGTCTCTGTGCCGCGCTGGTGCTGCTGGCCCTTGGGGGTATGACGCCCGCCGCCAGCAACCTGTCGCGCCCTGCCGTGGCCGCCGAGGATGCCGGCCCGCCGTCCCGGCAGGAACCGGGCGCTTACAGATGCCCGAACCACCCCCAGATTCACGTCTCAAGTCCGGGCATGTGTCCGATATGCATGGCGAGCCTTGTGCCGATGGGACAGCTGACACACGTCGTCGCCGTGCCCTCTGGTGGGCTCGACACATTCTGCCGGGACTACGTCCTGCGGCAACTGGATGAACGGAAGGATTTGGGCACTGCGGAGGCGTATGCTCTGGTGTCAGCCTACGTGGACCTGGAAGGCAAGGGCGCTTCCCGCAGACTGAGGGAGCTTGTCTGGCATGAGAATCTGTCTTATGTCGCAGCGGCGGCATACTGGCTTGGCAAACTCGATGACCGTTCCTCTGTTGAACCTCTCCGCGGACTTCTGGCGTCAGAGAGGCTCCGATTGCCGACCCAGGGCGCGGGCGCGAATGCGGATCTCATCAACGCCAGGCTGGCCGTTGCCGGCGCTCTGCACTCAATGGGGCAGCGCGACGGTCTGGAGGCCCTGCTGGCGGCAACCGAGAAAGGTCTCCTCACCTACGGAATGCTGGCACTACGCGACACGCCCGAGGTCCGAGCGGCGCTGCATCGCGCTGCCGAGAACGAGTATCCGATAGTGAGAGCTTACGCGATCGACGCCCTGCTGACTCTCGGGCAAGAGCAATATACGGAAAGAGCCCTCCAACTGCTTGAGAACGACGACCAGGCGGTGCGAGCGACGGCGCTGGACGCGATCGCCCGCAATCCATCACTGGCGACCGAGGACGCCCTCAGACGCCGGGCAGACCGTTACTCGGGTCAAGGAAAGGAAGCGGGCCCCGAAGCCTTTCTGGCTGTGACGGCCGCAGCCGGCATGGTGCGCCTCGGCCACCGGGAGTACTTGGAGACGATCACCGAAGCGGTACGGAACGCGAAGAAAGGCGTCGATCTACGATACGAACTTGAACTTCTCGGCGAACTCGGGGGTCCGGGGGACCTGGCACTGCTACGCGGGATTGTGGAGAACGATCCTGAGAACCGCCTCTGGGCTGTGACGGCCGCGGTTCACATCACCCACCGGGACAGTGCTCACGAGAACTGAGCGGCGCTTCATCCGAGTCCCAAGAAGGCTCGAGGAGGAGACGAGCATGACTCGAACGCGTAGACTGGGGTTGCTCGTGTTGAGTGGCCTTCTGGCGGTGCTGGTGCTGGGGGCAGCGGGGTGCGGACGGGATGCTGCGGATTTCCGCCTGGAGATCCGGCTGGCGGCCGACGCCGACAGGGACCAGGACATCGTCGCCCTCGCGCGCGAGCAGGAGGGCGCCACTGTGGCCCGTGACGGCGAAGTGGTGGCGAAATGGGTGGATGTCGACGAAGACCTCGTGGACGTCGCCCGACTCCGGAACGCGCCCGGCGTATTACTCCGGGAGGATCCGGGCACCCAGATCCTGGTGCTGGTGCAGGACGGCGACGTGGTCGACTCCGTCGCGAGGCGCTTTCTGACTCCATTGCAGGACGGGAGTGCCGGATGGAGTATCGAGTTCACAAAGGAGGGAACGGATCGGCTGGAGGATTGGTCGGACTTCAACGAGGGAAGCCGCGCCGCCGTCATCGTGAACGGTCAGGCAAGGACCGTTGCGCTAATCTGGACGCGCCTGACGAGGATAGTCGTGCCCGCTACTGCGGCGGAGACGCCTGCCGACTGGCTCGGGAAGCCCCCTCCGAGGCCGGCGGGGCGGGCGCACGTTCCTCCGTTGCTCTGGGCTGTGATCGGGGCGGCCGCCGTCGTCGGCCTTCTCGCTCTGATGATTCTGCTCGCGGCAAGGCATCCAAGAAGCAAGAATGCAGAATAGTAGATGCTCGCGGGCCGTTCGTTCTGAAGGAGGGATCTCACTGTGAGATGCAAGGCAGGATGGTTCAGACGATGCGTCCTGGGCGTTGCCGCAGTCTGCCTGTGGGCGGCATGTGTGGGTGCCGACGATTCTGCCCCGGAGTTCACGATGTGGGTGCTCGCCAACTCGAACAAGGATCCCGAGATAGTCGGCCTTGCTCAGGACCAAGACGGCGCTGAAGTGAAGCGAGATGAGAAGGTCGTGGCCACATGGCTGCCTCTTGGGGATTCGTACTGGGGCTACGTGCTCAAGCGTATCGCGCCCGGTGTGATCCTGAGAGACGGGCACGAACCGGCCGTTCTCACACTCGCCGACCATTTCGACGCAACGGGTTCAGTTGGCTCCGGCGAACTGATGGCAGACCCAGAGGGACTGCCCTATTGGCAGATGACCTTCCGGGAGGACGCGCGCCAGCGATTCACGGACTTTACCAAGCGGTACGTCGGGCGGACCTGCGCAGCCGTTTTGGACGGGCAGTTGCGTGGTTTTGTGGGGATCCCCTACGCCATGGATAGCATTGCAGTGCCTGCCGATCCGGACAGGCTTTCCTCAGATTGGAGGCAACAAGCCAGGCGCATGCCTGCGGGCGGGGAGGAGGTCGCTGTCTTGTGGTCTGCGGCGCTGGGCGCGCTTGTCCTTGCCTGCTTGGCTCTGTGGCTGGCGATTCGGGCAAAGGCGGCGCAGCGCCAGAATCCATAGCATTGCCGCAGCCGCGGACCGGGCGCAGGTGGTACCACTCAGGCCGAAGCTTTCTCCTGGGGCGCGAGGCTGTGCTTGCGGCCGTGGGGGGTGAGCATGAGGCGGAAGACCGTCGAGACGCCGCCCCAGATCTCGGCCGGGGATATCTTCGACTCCCCCGCCCGCCGGTCGACGAACATGATCGGCACCTCCGCGATGCGCCAGCCCCGCCCGGAGCAGTGCCAGAGCACCTCCTCCTGGAACGAGTAGCCGACGGAGACGATGTTCTCGACGGCGATCTCGCGCAGAACCGAGCTGCGGAAGCAGCGGAACGCGCCGGTGCAGTCGGCCGGTTCCAGCCGTAGCGCCTGCCGGGCGACCTGGTTCGAGAGCCAGCTCAGGAAGATGCGGTGCCACGGCCAGTTGCTGTGCCCGCCGCCCGGCACGTAGCGCGAGCCGATGACGACGTCCGCCTCGCGGCTGGCCTCCAGCATGGCGGGGATGCGGTCCGGCGGGTGGCTGAAATCGGCGTCCATGGTGATCACGCGCTCGTAGCCGCGTTCCAGCGCCCACCGGTACCCGGCGATGTGCGCGGTGCCCAGTCCCAGCTTGCCGGGCCGGCGCAGCAGGTGGAGGCGGGGTTCCGACGCCTGCATCCGTTCCACCACCTCGGCCGTGCCGTCCGGCGAGTTGTCGTCGATCACCAGCACCTCCACGGCGCTTCCCTGGTCCAGGATGGCGCGGCAGAGGCGCTCCACATTCTCGCGCTCGTTGTAGGTGGGCACGCAGACGACGGTGCGCAGCTCGTCGGCCGCGTGCGCGGATGCCGGTTCATCCATCGCGTCTCCCTCCGGACTGCGTTCGACTGGTGCCCGCTCAGCGCAGCACGCGGCCGGTCAGGTCGCGCACGCTGGCGGAGCCGTCGCTGATGTGAATCTGCTTGTCGGCGTACGGAAGCTCGGCCGGGTAATGGGTTATGGTAAGCACGGTGCGGTTGCGGATAAGGGTGCCCAGGCCCTCGATCGCGCCCTTCCTGGCCTCGACGTCCAGCGAAACCAACGGCTCGTCGAGTATGAGGATGCGGGGGTTCTTGAGGATTGCGCGGGCGATCATCAGGCGCCGCTTCTCGCCTTGGGAAAGCTGCACGCCGCCTTCGCCGATCAGCGTCATGTAACCGTCCGGCAGCCTCTGTATGAACTCGTGGGCGTAGGCGCGCTGGGCGGCCTCGATCACGTCCTCGTCGCTGGACTGCGGCCAGGCGTATCGGATGTTCGCCATGACGGAGTCGTTGAAGAGGAAGCCGTCCTGCAGCACCACGCCGATCTGGCGGCGCAGGGAGGTGAGGGTGTAGTCGCGCACGTCCGCGCCGTCGATCAGGATGCTGCCCTTCTTCGGGTCGTAGAAGCGGGGGATGAGGTTCACGCAGGTGCTCTTGCCGGCGCCGCTCGGACCGGTCACAAGCACGTGTTCGTTCGGTTCGATGGTGAAGGAGACGTCCTCGAGTATGGCGCTGTGTCCGTAGGAGAAGCTGACGTTCCGGAACTCGATCTTGCCGGCGGATATCTCGTAGGGGATGGCGGACTCGCTCTCCTTCACGTCCGGGTCCAGGTGCAGGATCTCGAAGACGCGCTCGACGCTGGTGGCGGTGCGCGTGAACTTGCTGGACTGGCTGACCAGCTTGATCAGGCAGGGGTAGAGCAGGCCGATGTAGGCCCAGAACTCGATGAAGTCGCCCTTGGTCATGGCACCGCTTAGCACGCTGTATCCGCCGACGCCGATCAGCACGATCATGCCGATGCCTACCAGCATATCGGCGGCGACTTTCTGCAGCACGTCGAAGGTGCTCTGCTTGATCTGGGCGCTCATGCTGCTCTGCATGGAGCGGCGCAGCTTCTCTTGTTCCATCAATTGGGTGGCGGATGCCTGGACGGTGGCGGCGCCGTTGAACTGCTCCAGCAGGTCGCCGCTGACGGTCGCCATGCCCTCCTTGGCCTTCTTGGCGTAGGAGGCAATGGGTTTCTTGAACAGCCAGTAGGTGATGACGTGGAACGGCATGACGCCCAGGCTGAGGGCGGCGAGCGAGGCGTTCTTGTCCAGCATGATTCCGGCCGCCACCAGCAGCATCAGCACGTTGATGACCACGCCCACCAGTTCCTCGCGCACGAAGCCCTTTATCGAATCTACGTCCTGCATGACGCGGGCGGAGATCTTGCCGGGCCGGTTCTGCTGGTAGAAGTCCACCGAGAGCGTGTGCAGGTGGCGTATGAGCTGCTGACGAAGCTCGAAGGCGATCCGTTCGCCGACGACGGCGACGCGGGTTTTCGAGAGGAAGAACAGGGTGTTGCGCATCACGTAGATGCCCAGGACAACGGCCAGAACGCGGCCGAGGCGGTGCAGGCGGACGGAGGCGGCGATGGTCTCGGGGGCTTCGGGGGCGGGGAACACCTCGTCGAAGATGTACTTCAGCACCTTCGGGATCGCCAGGTTCAGGCAGGAGAGCACCACCAGCAGCAGCACGATGAACAGCAGCGCGTACTTGTGGGGGCGTACCAGCTCCCCCAAGGCTCGTATGCCGCTGGTGCGTGGCTTGCTCATTGCCTTTTCGGGCGCTCGGTGGAGGGGGACGCGCGGCGCCGGCTGCGGTCGGGCCGAGGCCGGGCCGGGCGCCGGCGGCGGATCAGCTCTTGGGTCGCCCCTCTGGGAAGCTGTACTCTACCTTGCCGTCCCTCAGAATCACTATACCCTCATCATACCACCACACCGTGCGGGTTGGGGGGCCGGCTTCCTCAGTTGTGCGGGCGGGTGGCCCGAGAATGCCCTCCACCTCCGCCTGCTCCATGCCCGGCTGCACCTTCGCGATCTTCGACGTCGGCGGGGCCGGTCTCGCCCAGAGATCATTGCCGGTTGCGCGCGAAGTGTCGGGACCGGTGCAGCCGCAGAGCAGCACGGTCGCCAGAGCCAATGCCGTTATGAACGCGGGCCTCATCGGTAGCCTTCCTGGTCGAGGGCCTCCTGGAGTATCTCGTAAGCGCCGTTCAACTTGTCCTGCAGAACGGAGTAGTAGAAGTCGCTGTAGAAGAAGATGTACGAAACCACGTGGTCCACCAGGAACATGCGCTCCCCGGCGTCGCCGAGTTCGGGGATCACTAGCCTGCGTCCCACGCGGAAGTTGCGCAGCGCCAGCAGACCGGTGAAGTCGTTGACCTTCGCCATTTCCCGCAGGATGACGGCCACCTTCATACGGTTCAGGTCCCCGATCTCGTCCACCACCATGCTGCAGTTATGGTACTCGTTGTCGTCTCCCAGTTCGTTCATGGAGCGCAGGAGTTCCTCCGCCTCACTGCGGCTGGAGACGTTGCGCCACTCGACCGTGGCGACGGGGGTATGGGCGGCCTGCATCAGCGACTCGCCGGCCTCCAGGTTGTAATGCATGAACAGCACGTCCTTGGGGTATTCGCGTGAGAAGTACTCCGCCAGCACCCTCTGCGGGTCGGATTCGCCCGTGGCCTCCAGGTCGGGAACGCCCTCGCGCAGCTTGCGCCACAGCCAGTTGACGTCGAATCCGGCCGGCGACTCGGGGTCCTTGCCGAAGTAGATGAGGTTCTCGTTGGGAATCCGCTGCTGAAGCTGCAGGTCGTCCTTGACTATCTCGTACATCATGCGCACGACGATGGCGTCTTCGCCGGGGATGATGCCCTGGGCCAGCAGCGCCAGCGGCCGCAGCTCGCGGTACTCGGGGTGGCGGCGCACGAAGCTGCGCGTCTCCAGGATCGCCTCCTGGATGGTGTCGTTGTTTTCGAGGAACCCTAGGTCGAACACGTCGTCCGCCTTGATACGGTAGCTGTTTCGGAACAGGCGGTTATCGAGGAAATCGAACCTGGGCGTGTCCTTGGGCAGCACGGCGCGGTGCAGGCCGGCCACCTTGATGACGCGCGGCGTGAGCACGATGATGACCTCGCGCTTCTCGCGGCGGTCGGCGCGGTCCTGGAAGAGCCAGCCGACGAAGGGCACGCGGGAGATGAGCGGGACGCGGTCGGTGCTGTCGGCGTTCTCGTTTCGGATCAGGCCGCCGATGATGAACGGGGTATTGTCATTCACGCGCGCCATCGTCTGCACGATCCGCCGGTTGATGGTCGGCGCCAGCGCCTGATCGTCCACAATCAGGAAGTCCTCCAGCGGGGCTTCGCTGACCTCGGCCAGCACCTGCATGGCGACGGTCGCGTCGTCCTGGCTGATGCGCGGCCTGATGTTAAGGATGATGCCCACCGTCTTGAAGTCGAAATCGACCTTTGAGGTCCGTTCGGTGATGACGGTCTTGAGTACGGGTATCTCCTGCACTACTTCGATCTTCGCGTTGTGGTTGTCCATCACCAGCACGGAGGGGCTGGAGAGCACCTCGCCCTTGCCTTCCTGGATGAGCATTTGGATGCTGAAACGCACCTTGCCGGCCAGGCCGGCCTCCGGCATGAAAAGAGGGTTGTAGCTGAAGATGTATGGGCTGTCCTGGCCGTCGTCCAGGAACGTCATCTTCCAGCGTTCGTCGCCGAACCATTCCCATTCGGTGCCCAGTTCGCGGAAGTTGCTCTCGTTCAGCTCAATCACCATACCTTCGATGAGCACCTGGCGCGCCGGCACGTCCACCATTTCCTCCAGGGCGTCCTTCAGGGCACCCAACTCCTCTCCCTGGCTCGGGTGGAAGACGATCATCATCCGGTGTTCGGGCCCGGAGAGCGTGTCCTTGTCCAGAGTGACTTCCGTGGCTTCCCTCTTGGTAACAAGGCTTGGGGTGCCTTTATGGGGGAGTGGGTAGATCGCGGGGAGTTGGTCGAGGGTGACGCCGTCCTTAACGGGGCTCACGTTGTACGAGAGGGTCTGCAGCATCGTCTTGCAGGTGTCGGTATCGATGTAGCTGAGCTGGTACGGCTCGAACTGGAGCTCGCGGAGGGTGAACTTGCGGGGCGCACCCTTGGCGCTCTCCAGCGCCTTCTGCGCCACCTGCGCCAGGGCGTCCAGATCGGGGTTTGGCGCCTCGGCCTCGTCCGTCGTCTGCGTTCCCCACAGATAAAGGCGGGAGGGCTGGGTCGCATAGCACCGCATGCCCACCAGGAGCACATTCTTGGTGCTCCCGTCCTGCCGCACCATGAAGGTGGACCGCGTGAGCTCCTGCGCCCGGGCCGGCGGCTGACCTTCGGCCAGGTTGTAGCTCATGTTCAGCAATGCGTGC
>CAZZNQ010000026.1:0-44262 GCA_964655775.1 uncultured candidatus Brocadiaceae bacterium
CTGTTCGACGCGGGCCGCTGTTACGAGCTCGCCGGAGATGCCGATGCCGCGCGCAGGAGCTACGAAGAGCTGCTGGGCCTGAGCGGAGACACCGCCGCCGAACAGATGCGCGAGATGGCTCGCTATCGCCTGGCCGACGTGCAGGCCGGCCGGCTGCTGCCGGAGCCGCCGGAGCTGAAACCGATCGAGACGCCGTCCGCTCTTGCTCCGGATGCCGCGCCGTCCGCGCCGATCGTTCCGGAGGGGGATCAGAACGCGGAGAACGGCGAACCCGAAGCGGCATCCGACGCAGACCTTTGACTGAGGGACGGCACGACTGTAGATTGTGCGCGCATGGGCCACCTTGGAACTGGCCCGACCGAAAGCGACTCTATTCACAAAACGGGAGGGTGGCATGGCTGACCTCGAAGGCATGGCCGAAGCCATCATCAGGGGCGACCGCGACAGTGCGGTGAACCTCGTGCAGGAAGCACTCGACGAAGGCGTAGATCCGCAGACCATACTCAACGACGGCCTCGTGGCGGGGATGGATGTGGTGGGACGGAAGTTCAAGGCAAACGAGTTCTACGTCCCCGAAGTGCTGATCGCCGCCCGCGCGATGAGCGCCGCCATGGAACTGCTGGAACCGGTGCTGAGCGAATCGGGCGTCCAACCGAAGGGAACCGTGGTACTCGGGACCGTCAAGGGAGACCTGCACGACATCGGCAAGAACCTCGTGGGAATGATGCTCAAGGGCGGAGGCTACCGCGTCATCGATGCCGGCATCGATGTTCCGGCCGAGAAGTTCGTCGAACTCGTTCAGCAGAACAGCGCCGACATCGTGGCCCTGTCGGCTCTGCTGACGACCACAATGACGCAGATGTCCGGTGTGATAGAGGCGCTGAAGGAAGCCGGCCTGGAGTGCAAGACTATGGTGGGCGGCGCGCCGATTACGCAGGACTTCGCGGACGAGATCGGGGCGGACGGCTACGCTCCGGACGCCGCCTCGGCCGTCGATCTTGCACGGCAGTTGCAGGCGTAGCCGCGCGAAAGAGCATTGCCGGTGAGCGCCCCCGACCGCGTGTTGGGGGCGTTCGTTTTTTGGGCTGACAGCGCTTTGCTTCGAGCTTCGGTTGAACCCGTGCCCCTTGTTCGCGTATAAGCACGCTGTGGCCGTGGGACGCTGACCGGCAGGCGAGGGAACACGAATGGAAACCGCCACCTCAATCACAGTAGGCACCGAGAAGTTCAGCGCCGCCCTCAGTGACGAGCGCTCACCGGAGACTGTTGCCCGCATCCTGAGCGCACTGCCCTTCTCCGCCCCCGCCAAGGTGTGGGGCGAGGAGATATACTTCGAGATCCCGGTCGAGGCGCCCGAGGAGAACGGCGTGACGACCTTGTCCGTGGGCGACCTGGCCTACTGGCCTTCCGGCAACTGTTTCTGCATTTTCTTCGGCCGAACGCCCATGAGCCCGTCGGATGATGAGATTGTGCCCGCCTCCGCCGTGAACCTGATCGGCACCATAGAGGATCCAGAGAAGCTGAAGACGCACGCGGCCGGCGAGATGGTGACGGTGGCACGGGCCGACGATTAGGGGCATCCAGAATCAGCAGTCCCAAATGACCGAAATCATCGTCAGGAAGTATCGCAAAAGAGACCGCGCCGCCGTCATGCGCATCACCGAGGAGTCCTTCGGCGGGATGTGCCTGGACAGCGCGATGGAGAACGAGTTCGGCCCTATTGCGGGAACAAGCTGGCAGGAACGCAAGAGGGACGGCATCGACTGGGACCTGCGCCACCGGCCGGAGCACGTGCTGATAGCCGAGGCCGACGGCGAAGTCGTCGGCTACATGTGCACCCGCCTCTATTACGATTACAGCATCGGCCACATCGCCAACATGGCCGTCAGCTCCGAGTACCAGGGGCGCGGCGTGGGCAAGAACCTGATGCGGGCAGCGCTGGAGCATTTCCGCAACTGCGGGATGCGCTACGCGCGCATCGAGACACTGGAGAGCAACTACAAGGGCCGCAGCTTCTACCCCACGTTCGGATTCCGCGAGGTCGGCCGCCAGATCTACTACTTCCGCGAGCTCTGACGCTCTGGCTTTTGACTCACGAGTGCGCAAGGGATAGCATGAAGGCACGTATAAGCCCCCCATACGCTGAGGAATAGACATGACCGGTGCCCGGTCTGAAGACAGGCCGCTAAACGTCCGCGCACTGCTCGGGCTTGGAATAGACGGCGAGCCCGGCGAGTCGCGCATCACCAGGGGTGAGAACTTCTTCCTCTACGGTGGCTCGAAGGACACCCACGAACGGATGGTGGACACCGTTCTGCGCTTCAACGAGAAGGTCGGAGAGCGCGGCAAGCATCTGCCCGATCTCTCCGCCAGAGAGCTGAACGACATCGCCCGCGAGATGATGGACGAGAGCTGAGCCCTTCGGCCGTCCGCAGGCCGCGCTTGACACCATAACGTCTCCGCCGCTAAGGTATCGGCACAATGAAAGCACTTCCAGATCAGCCCGCGCGCCTTCTGCACTGGCGATAGCTCGCCCGGCCCTCGGCGCACGCCGGTGGGCCTGAGGCGGGCGGGGTCTGGCAGGTGTGAATGACTGTGCAATCAACCGGCCCCGCAGCTTCCGAGAGAAGCCTGCGGGGCTGTTCGCTTTCGTCGCCGGGCACACGGCGCCCGGCAGACCACGGAGACCAGAACGATGGATTCGTCGCAATCCGAAGGAAACGTGAAGACCGTCTTCAGCGGCATTCAGCCCAGCGGCATCGTGCACATAGGCAACTACGTGGGCGCGCTACGCAACTGGGTGAGCATGCTGGACAACTATGACTGCACCTTCTGCGTGGTCGACTACCACGCCATGACGGTCCCGTACGAACCGGACCACATGCGGGAGCGGGTGCGGTCGGCATACGCCATTAACATGGCCGCCGGGCTCGATCCGGAGAAATGCCGCCTGTTCGTGCAGAGCCACGTGCCCGAAGTCACCGAACTGTGCTGGATACTCATGAACTGCGCGGCGATGGGCGATCTCGGCCGCATGACGCAGTTCAAGGACAAGAGCGAGAAGGTCGAAGGGCCGATCAACGCCGGCCTGTTCACCTATCCGGTGCTCATGGCGGCCGACATCCTGCTCTACAAGGCCGAGGTGGTGCCCGTAGGCGAGGACCAGACACAGCACCTGGAGTTCTCGCGCGAGGTGGCCCGTAGGTTCAACAGCCAGTTCGGGGACACCTTTCCCGAACCCGAAGGGCTCTACAGCGACGTGCCGCGGCTGATGGGACTGGACGGCAAGGACAAGATGAGCAAGAGCCTGGACAACTACATCTCCCTGCTGGCTACGCCGGACGAGATATGGGAGAAGCTGCGTCCGGCCGTGACGGACCCAGCGCGCGTGCGACGGGACGATCCCGGAACGCCGGAGATCTGCAACATCTTCACCATGCACCGCGCCTTCTCGCCCCAAGAGGATCAGCAGTGGGCCGCGGAAGGCTGCCGGACGGCCGGGATCGGCTGCATCGACTGCAAGAAGCGCGTGGCTGAGAACATGGTGCGGGAGCTTGAACCGATCCGCGAGCGCTACGACGCACTGTGCGCCGATCCGGAACTGGTGGACGACGCCATGCGGGACGGCGCAGCCCGCTGCAGCGCCATCGCCAGGCAGACCATGGAAGAGGTCCGGCAGAAGACCGGGCTACGCTGAGGGCGAATCACGATTCGTCCCGCTCGGAATCGGGATCGTGTTCGGACACCACATCCTGGATGGCCGAGCGAACCGCGGGCGAGACGAGCAGCTCGCGGAGTTCCTTGTCCTCCAGGAGCCGGCGCAGGTTCTCGTTGGCGAACACGTCCTGGAAGCGGCCGTCGCGCACGGCTTCGGCCAGGACCTCGTCGTGGAACAGCCGCGCCACCGTCGGGTGCTCCAGCAGGCGCCTGATCCCCTCCTTATGGGAAAGTTCTTCCAGAACCTGCGGGTCCTCCCGCGCGACGCGCAGAAGCTTCAGGAAGTCCGTGACCAGGTAGCGGTCCGCCGGGTTGAAGCGCGACACCAACCTGACCAATGAAGAGCGGCGCGCGGATTCAGCGAGGGCACCCCCGCCCTCCGGATAGGCCTTGAGCATGGCATCCGCCGCGAAGAGGAGTATCAGAGCGATCAACAGCCCGGTCACGAACCCGGCTACGGCGCCCCACGTGCGGTTCCAACCCCGCATGAAGCCGAACCTGGTGCGGCCCAGCCTGCGGTCCGCCACCTGCGCGCTTATGGAGAGCGAGACATAGATGAGCAGCGCTCCGATCACACGGCCGACCGCATAGCAGACATTGGCCGCCCACTCGGTGTGCGCGGCCATCAGATCGCCGATGGGACTCGCCAGAGGCGCACTGGCCAGGTAGGCAACGGTCAGAGCGGCGACTGTCAGCACGCTGCGCAGGATCCCGCGCAGGTAGCCCCATAAGGTCGCCAGACCGATCAGCAGAATCACAAGCAGGTCGACCATGCGGTGGCTGCTCCCCGGATGGAGGTGTATCACGAACTGCCACTCATGTTACCGCAGGACCCCGTTTCGCTCAAACGGCCGACTGACCGTCCCGTAGCGTTGTCCGGGGCTGGGAGGGCTGCTATACTCCCCGCTCTCTTCATCACCACACAGGAGCTAACGAACATGGCCGATCCGGCGCATTTCATGGCAATCGACTCGGGTGTCACACCCTATCAGGTTGTGCAACGCGGTGAAGACGATACGGCCGATCTCTGCGTCGGCGGCCGAACCACGGCTCCGGACGGGACGACGGTGGAGGCCCGCCTCTTGGAGTTCGGCCAGCCCGTGCCCGCCTTCACGTGGCAATGCGTGGGCCGGGTTGAGGGTGGATGCTTCTCGGCGACTCTGGCCTCCGTACCGACGGGCGGCGAGTATACCTTACAGTTGCGCACACTGGATGACGGCGGCGAATGCCTGTGTTCGGCCGACGTGCACGGCATGCTGGTCGGTGACCTCTGGATGCTGGGCGGCCAGTCCAACATGCAGGGCATCGGCCGTTTGGCGTCGAAGCACATCGAGCCGCCCACGCCGCTGGCCCACTCGTTCGACATGGCGGACCGATGGGTCACGGCCAAGGAGCCGCTGCATTGGCGAATCCAGTCCGTAGATCCTGCCCATCACCCGGTTGACGTGGAGATATCCGAGAAGGCCGTCCTCCAGGACCACAAAGGACGCCTTGCCGGGGTTGGAACCGGACTGAGATTCGCCCGGCGCATGATCGAGGAGACGGGGGTGCCCGTGGGACTGGTTCCCTGCGCGGTCGGCGGGACGTCCATGGACCAGTGGGACCCTGCCAAGAAGGAAATGGGCGGAGAATCGCTCTACGGTGCCATGATCAGGCGGTTCCACGCAGTCGGCGGCCGGGTAAAGGGGCTGCTATGGTACCAGGGCGAATCCGACACCGGCGAGGGACTGCCGGCCGGATTCGAGCGCAAGTTCCGGCGCTTCCTGAAAGCCGTCCGCCACGACACCGGGCAGCCCGACCTGCCGGTTCTGTGCGTGCAGATCGGCCGCTTTGTCACGGAGCCGTTCAGACCCGGCTGGAACATGGTGCAGGAGGCCCAGCGGAAGGTGGCGGCCGAGACGGCGGACGTTGAGATCGTTCCCGCCGTGGACCTCGAACTCGATGACGGCATTCACCTTTCGGCCGCCGGACACCGTCGGCTGGGTGCGCGACTGGCGTGGGCCGCCCTGCACACCGTCTTCGACCGCGCCGACGTCCAGCCCGGTCCGCGTCCTGCAAGCGTCGTGGCTGAGAGCCCTACGCTCATCCGGGTGAAGTACGAGTGCGTGAATGGCAGCCTGGTGTCTCCGGGGGAGGTGACCGGTTTCACGCTTCGCGCCTCCACGGGCCAGACCATCCCGATAATCTACCGCGCCGACGTCGATGCCGACGATCCCACTTCCGTGCTGCTGCACCTGGACAAGCCCCTCCCGTCCCGCGCCGTGCTTTACTACGGCTACGGCATGCATCCCTGGTGCAACCTGACCGACGAGCGCGACATGGGCGCGCTCGTGTTCGGCCCCATCGCGCCCCGTTCCGACTGACCCGTCGCAAGCGAGTTCTCGACGCCGGGAACGGTACTCCGACGAGGGCGGACTTTTTGCATTGCGCATCCGGCTGCAGATAGAATGTCTATGCGGATGGACACTTTGCGTACGCTGTTGGGAAAGCGGGAATGACCTCCAAGACTGCACTCCGATGGGCAACGGGCCTGATCATGGTCGCGCTCAGTGCGTTCCTGTTCGTCAGCCTGGCCACGCACGCGCCGCACCAGGGCCCGTTCCCGGACTTCGCCGCTGAAACCCAGGGTGCCAACGCCTGCGGCGTGGTGGGCGCGCATGTCTCTGCATACGGGCTCGCGCTGCTGGGCTACACTTCCTACGTGGTCGCCGCCGGGACCGGACTTCTGGGGGTCATGCTGCTGTTCCGCATCGGCCTGTCCGGAAGCGGGTTGAAGATCCCCGGTTTCGTGCTGTTCGCGGCGGGCAGCCTCCTTCTACTGGCCATCGTCGGGGCGGGACCCGGCACAAACGCCGGCAGCTACGTGGCGGGCAGCAGCCTGCGGGTGGGTGCGCTGGGCATACTGTGGGCCGGCTGGTCGTACAACGCCGTGGGCGCGACGGGCACGTTCCTGCTCTGCGGAATCCTCCTGGCGCTGGGTGCCGGTCTTGCCTGTGGTCCGCAGTTGGTGACGGCAGGGCATGGTCTTCTCGGTCTGGCTCAGTCGGCTGCGGGCCGACTTGCGGGCGCTTTGCGGCCGGGTTCGGAGCGGAGGGCGCAGCCCGTCGCCGCCGCCGAAGCCGCCAGCGATTCGCCCATTGCGCTGGAGCCGGCGGTTGTCCCTTCGGGGGCCGGCGGCGTGCGCACGCGTGAGCCTGGATCCGAGCCCGAAGCCGCGCCGGAGAAGCCGTCAGGCGACGAGCGCGCCGAGGAACCCGCTCCTCCCCCGCCGGTCATCCTGCGCAGGCAACCGCCTCCTGTTGAGGAAACCGATGAGGAAGACGACACCGATTACGCGATGTTCGACGGCGAACCGACCGAGAACGACGATTACACGCTACCGCCCGTGAGCCTTCTGGATGAGATCGATTCCGAGGAACCCGGGGAGGACGAGGAGGAGATCCGCGATCGCAGCCGCATGCTGGAGACGACGCTGGGGCACTTCAGCATCGAGGCGCGCGTGGTCCGCGTGCAACGCGGACCGGTGATCACCATGTACGAGGTATCACTCGCTCCCGGGACCAAGGTTTCGCGCGTGGAGTCGCTTGCGGACGACCTGGCCATCGCGCTGAAGGCGCCGAACGTACGAATAGTCGCCCCTCTGCCCGGACGCAATACGGTCGGTATCGAGGTGCCGAACGCGGATCGCGAGATCGTGGGCGTGCGCGAGCTTATGGCCGAGACGCGACGCAAGATCCGGGACGCCGCTATACCGTTGTTCCTCGGCAAGGACACTGCCGGCAGCCCGCTTGTGCTGGACCTGGCCCGGTGCCCTCATCTGCTGGTGGCGGGGTCTACGGGTTCGGGCAAGTCCGTCGCCATCAACGCGATGATAACCAGCATTCTCTTGACGCGCACGCCCAGCGAGGTCCAACTGCTTCTCATCGACCCCAAGGCGGTGGAGTTCAGTGACTACGGGCAGCTTCCGCATCTGATCTGCCCCGTTCTGACCGATATGAAGAAAGCCGCCAGCGTGCTGAAGTGGGCGTGCAAGAAGATGGATGACCGCTACTCCCTGCTGGCCAGCGTAGGGGTGCGCGACCTGAAGACCTACAATGCGCTGGGCAAGGACGAGATCATCAAGCGCCTGGACCCCGACAGCGAGGGTGAAGTGGACGACGTGCCGTTCTACATGCCGCACATCGTCATCATCGTGGATGAGTTCGGCGAGCTGATGATGGTCGCGGCCAAGGAAGTGGAGAGCAGCGTAATCCGGCTGTCGCAGAAGGCACGCGCCGTCGGCATACACCTGATCTGTGCGACCCAGCGCCCCTCCGTGGATGTCATCACCGGCCTGATCAAGTCGAACCTGCCGGCCCGAATCGCCTTCCAGGTGGCGTCCAAAGTGGATTCCCGCACCATCCTGGACCGGAACGGGGCGGAGCTCCTCCTAGGGCGCGGCGACATGCTGCTGCTCCCTCCAGGCACCTCGCGCCTCGTGCGCGCACAGGGCTCCTTCGTCTCCCAGCAGGAACTAACCCGCATTGTCGAGCACCTGAAGAACCAAGGACCACCGAAGTTCCGCGCGGAACTGCAGGAGTATCACGCCCAACAGAAGGCAGAAGAGCAGTCGGACGAGCTCTACGAGGACGCCGTGCGCGTGGTGCTGGAGACACAGAGGGGGTCCGTCTCGCTGCTGCAGCGCCGTCTGGCCATCGGGTTCTCGCGGGCCGCCCGCCTTATTGATATGATGGCTGAGGCGGGCATCGTCGGCCCGTACGCGGGCAGTCAGGCCCGCCGCGTGCTGATGACCCTGGAGCAGTGGGACAGGGCACGCCAGGAATCCTGACGGCCCGTGCTGCACCGTTCTCTTCCCTACCAACCATGCCGATGACGGACAAAGACCATCGCCCGCGCGTCGCTCTTCTCACCCTGGGGTGCGCCAAGAACCTCGTGGACAGCGAGCGCATCGCCTCCGTGTTGTTCGAGGCGGGCGTCGAGATTGTCCACGAACCGGACGAGGCGGACGCCGCCGTGGTGAACACCTGCGGCTTCATCAAGCCGGCCAAAGAGGAGTCCATCGACGTCATTCTGGACGTCGGGGCGCTCAAAGCCAAGGGACGGCTCCGCACGCTGGTGGTCACCGGATGCCTCAGTCAGCGCTACGGCGAAGAACTGCGCGATCTGCTTCCGGAGGTGGACATACTGACCGGCGTCGATCCGGACGGGACCGCCCGGACCGTGCTGCGTAACCTCGGTATCCACCAGCCGTCCTCTGCGCGTCCGCACCCCCAGCATCGGGCGCGCCTGACACCGACCGCATGGAGCTATCTGCGCATCTCCGAAGGCTGCGACAATCGTTGCGCCTACTGCGCCATCCCCCTCATCCGGGGGCCCTTACGCAGCCGTCGGATGGACGAGATCGTGGCGGAAGCAGGTGAACTGGTTGGGAGCGGCGCCCGGGAACTCAACGTCATTGCACAGGACACGGCCGGCTACGGACTTGACCTGGATGGCCGGCCGCGCATACACGAACTTATCCACGAACTGTGCCGCATCGACGATCTGGTCTGGCTCCGTCTCCTGTACCTGCATCCGGCGCACATACACGACGAACTAGTAGATGTGATGGCAGCCGAGCCGAAGGTCTGCGCTTACGCCGACGTGCCGCTCCAGCACGTCAACAACGAGCTGCTTCAGCGCATGGGACGGAGGATAGACCGCGCCGGCATCGAGCGCGTGATCGCCCGTCTGCGCGAACGGATTCCGGACGTCACGTTGCGCACCACGTTCATGACCGGCTTCCCGGGCGAGAGCGATGCCGCGTTCGAGGAACTGCTTGGGTTCGTCAAGGAAGTGCGATTTGACCGCGTCGGCTGCTTCGCCTACTCTGCGGAGGAAGGGACCGCAGCGTTTGACATGGGCGATCCCGTGCCGGAGGAGGTCGCTGAGGAACGCCGCGACCGGCTGATGGAGACGCAGCAGACGATCGCCTTCGATCTTGCAACGGCTCGCGTCGGCGAGTGCACTACGGCCCTGTTGGAGGATGCACCTCCTACCGAAGACGGACAAGTGCCGGCGCGAAGCGAGCATGAGGCGCCCGACGTCGATCCCGTGATATATGTGGCCGGGGGCGCCGACCTGAAACCGGGTACGTTCGTGGGCGTGCGTATTACGCACGCCGCCGGGTATGACTGGCTCGGCGAAGTGCGAACTGAGGAGCAGCCATGAAGGACGCGACGGTCAGACTGACGTGCTCGGTGCTGGGGATCGGCCATCTGCCCGTGGCGCCCGGAACGTGGGCATCGGCCGCCGCGGCGGGCGTCTACCTGCTCGTGCGCCGGCTCGCCGGAGCAGCCTGGTGGGTCGTCCTGGGAGGACTGCTGGCGGCCGCCATCATCGTCGGATTGCTGGTCTGCCCCGCCGCCGAACGAGTCTACGGCCGCCGAGACCCGGAGCAGTTCGTCCTCGACGAGTTTGCCGGGCTGTGGGCCGTAACGCTCGGGTTCTGGTGGCGCAGCCCGCTGATCACGGCGGTCGCGGCGTTCGTGGCCTTCCGCATCTTCGACGTGGCCAAACCGTTCCCCCTGCGAAGACTGGAGCGTTTGCCCGGCGGCTGGGGCGTGATGGCCGACGATGTCGGCGCGAGCCTGTATTCCATCGCGGTGCTCTGGCCGGTCTTTCACTTTTTCCTGGAGAAGCACCTTGCAGGATGAACGCAAAGGATGCCACAACACGCCGCCCCTCGACCCCGCCGAGGTCTTTCGTCCGACCCCGGACCGGTCGGTCATAGGCATCCAGGGGGAGATTCATGAATCCGTCGCGTCCACGATGGACGTGGCCCGCCAGCGGCTGATGGAGGACGCCGGGAACGGGTACACGGTGATCGCCGATCACCAGAGCGCCGGGCGGGGGCGCACCGGCTCCTGGGAGTGTCCGCCTGCCCTCGGCATCCTTATGAGCGTGGTGCTGCGTGTCGGGCTGCCCGCGTCTCAGCAGCGGCTGGTCGTGCTGGCGGGTTCGGTCGCCTGCGCGGAAGCGCTGCGCAGCCTGGGCGTGCCGGCGCAGATCAAATGGCCCAACGACATCGTGACCGTCTCACCCCGCCCGGACAAGCTGGAGATCAGAAAGCTGGCGGGCCTGATCGTGGAGAGGATCCTGCAGGAACAGGGAACCCCCGCCTACATCCTGGGCCTCGGTCTCAACGTCAATCAGAACGCAGAGGACCTGGTCGAGAAAGCCGCTCTGACGCCGACCTCCATGAAGCTGGCTGGGGGACGCGAGTTCGACCGGGCCGCCGTAACCGCTGCACTGCTCGATCAGATGGACATCTGGTACCGCCGTATCGCGCTCGGGCAGAACGAACGCGTCCTGGCACGGTGGCGTTCCCTGAGCTGCCTCCTCGGTCGCCAGATAGGCCTTGAATACGAGGGGCGGCCGATGGTCGGGAAGGTGGTCGGTATACGCGGCTCCGGAGAGTTGATCTTCGAGGACGCTACCGGGACGCGGTTCCTATTGGCCGACGAGAAGACGCAGTTGATGCTGTAGGATTCTCCTGAGAAGGAACTTACTACAGATCCTCCGAACCGAGCGTCTCGGCCAGCTCGATTGAGCGCAGAAGCGCCATGGCCTTGTTCAGCGTCTCCTGGTACTCGTTCTCCGGCACGCTGTCCGCCACCACGCCTCCCCCGGCCTGCACGTAGGCGGCCTTGCCGTCCAGAACCACCGTCCGGATAGCGATGCAGGTATCCATGTTGCCGCTGAAATCGAAGTAGCCGACCGCCCCTCCGTAGGGGCCGCGCTTCGTGGTCTCCAGCTCATCGATGATCTCCATCGCGCGCACCTTGGGTGCGCCGGTCAGCGTGCCTGCCGGCAGGCATGCCTTCAGCGCATCCAACGCGCTCAGGTCGTCGCGCAACTCGCCGCTCACGTTGGAGACGATGTGCATGACGTGCGAGTACTTCTCGATCACCATCACCTCGTCCAGGCGCACTGTGCCGTACTTGCTCACCCGGCCCACATCGTTCCGGCCAAGGTCAACCAGCATGATGTGCTCGGCGCGTTCCTTCGGATCGGCAAGCAGCTCCCCCGCCAAGGCATCGTCTTCCCGTTCGGTAGCCCCCCGGTGCCGCGTGCCGGCGATGGGCCGCACGGTGATGCGGCGGTCCTCCACCCTCACCATCACCTCCGGCGAGGAGCCGATGAGCTTCAGGTCGCCGAAGTTCAGGTAGAACATGTACGGCGACGGGTTGACGACTCGGAGCGTGCGGTAGATGTCCAGCGCGTCGGCTTCCGTCTCCGCCATAAGCCGTTGCGAGGGAACCACCTGGAATATGTCGCCGGCGCGGATGTACTCCTTCGCCTTCTCGACCGCCTGGTGGTACTTCTCCCGCGAGGTATTAGACTGGTAGTCGAGGGTCACCCGCCCGCCCGGCTGTATGTCGTCGCTGATGGACGTCAGGGGCATGCGCAGTTTCTCGATAAGAGCATCGATCCGCGACACGGCGTTCCGGTAAGCCGCCGTGGGCTCGGTTCCGTCCACCCTCTGGCTGCAGACCACCTTGATGGTCTTGTTCAGATGGTCGAAGATCAGGATCTCGTCGAAAAACATGTAGAAGATGTCGGGCAGACCACGATCGTCGGGCGGGCAATCGGGAAGATGCTCCACAAATCGCACCACGTCGTAGCCCATGTAGCCGACTGCGCCGCAGGAGAAGCGAGGTAGCTCGGGTGAGGAAGCCAGTTTGTACCGTCCGAGAAAACGAGCAAACTCGTCCAGCGGGTTCTCAACGTCGTAGGCATCGCTTTCGCCGTCCAATTCAACCGTCACGGTGTTGCCCGCGCTTGTGAACACAGCGAAGGGAGACGCCCCCAGGAAGCAGTAGCGACCGATCTTCTCGGGGCCGCTGGCGCTCTCCAGGAGGAACGCTTCACCGTCATTGGCGATCTTCTGGAAGGCGAGAACCGGCGTCAGTGTGTCCGACATAAGCTGACGATACACCGGCACCACGTTCCCCTGCTCACACAGGGCGCGGAACTCGTCGGGACCTGGGCTGTAATGCGGATCCATTCTGGTTCTCCAGTTTCTTCTGCCGCCCGGAACGCAGGCAGCGAAATCTGCTTGCCTTCACCTTCCGGCTCTTCTTAGAATCGAGCTATACGGCTCGCACTACCGCGTTCACTCCGCAGGAGGAGTTTGCTCATGGTGGCCTACACTGTCGGAATGGTAACGGGAACGGTCTGCATGGTGATGCCGTTGGTCTACGCCATGAACATCAACCGCTGCATCGCGACCATTCTCGCCTCGCAGCCGACCTATGACCAGACGCAGTTCGCCGCCTACCTGCCAACGGCGCTGGTCTACGGCATCAGCGTCGTCGGCGCGATCGTACTCCTGCTCAGCGCAATGCTCATGGCCCGTGCCGCTTACGGCGGCCAACAGTCTACGAGGCCCAAACCGCAGACCGAACCGGAGCCCGAACCCGCACCCGAGCCTACCGAGGAACCCGAGCCCGCGGACGATGAAGAGCCGGCCATGCCGGAGTTCTGAACGGCTTGAGCCGCTCTCACATGCCGCGGGGACGGTCCTCGCCGCCGCTCCCATTCTCCTTCTTGCGGACCAGCCGGTTCACTGCGCTCAGGTAGGCCACCGCGCTGGCCTCGATTATGTCCGTCTTGGTGGCGCGTCCTCGTTCCGTCACTCCGTCCGAGATGATCTGGAGTGATACCTCGCCCATCGCGTCCTTGCCGCTCGTGATAGCACGGATTGAGTAATCTTTGAGCGCGCACGTCAGGCCGGTTATGCGGTCCACTGCCCGGTAAACGGCGTCAATGGGCCCGTCGCCGATGGCCGCGTCGGTCACCACTCCCTGGCCCTGCACCTCCAGGCTCACGGTAGCGGTGGGCATCACGTTGACGCCGCTGGTCACGTGGAAGCTGTTTAGGGTGAACGTCTCGGAGACGTGCTCCACCTGCTCGCGGACGAGCGCTTCGAGGTCCTCGTCGAAGATCTCCTTCTTCTTGTCGGCCAGCCGCTTGAAGTGCTCGAAGGCCTTATCCAGATGCTCTTCGTCCAGGTAGATGCCGAGCTCTTCGAGCCGGCTGCGGAAGGCGTGGCGCCCACTGTGTTTGCCCAACACCAGGTGGCCGGTTTCAAGCCCAATGTCCTCGGGCCGCATGATCTCATAGGTGCTTTTCTGTTTGAGCACACCGTCCTGATGGATTCCCGCCTCGTGCGCGAAGGCATTCCGCCCGACGATGGCCTTGTTGGGCGGCACGTGCACGCCGGTAACGCTGCTCACCAACCGGCTGGCGTTCATGATCTGGCGCGTCGCCACGTCGGTCTGCACGCCGAAGTAGTCGCCGCGGGTGGCAACGGCCATCACTACCTCCTCCAGCGAGCAGTTGCCGGCACGCTCCCCCAGGCCGTTGACGGCGCACTCCACCTGCCTCGCACCGGCTTTCACCGCCGCGAGCGAGTTCGCCACAGCCATCCCCAGATCGTTGTGACAGTGAACGCTGATGACCGCCCGTTCGATGTTCGGGACCTCCGCGAGCAGCATTTCGATGACTTCGGCGAACTGGGCCGGGATCGCGTAGCCGACCGTGTCGGGGATGTTTACGGTGGTCGCTCCGGCATCTATGACGGCCTCCACCACCTCGCAGAGGAACTGGGGCTCGGTGCGCGAAGCGTCCTCGGGACTGAACTCGACGTCGTCCTGATACTCGCGCGCGCGCTTCACTCCGCTCACGGCCACGTCGATGATCTTGGAGGTATCCATCCGGAGCTTGTGCTCGCGATGGATCTTACTGGTCGCCAGGAAGACGTGGATGCGGCCCTTCTTCGCGTCCTTGAGTGCCTCACCGGCCCGGTCGATGTCCGCCGGCACGCATCGGGCCAACCCGGCAACTATGGGTTCGCTGACGGCCGCGCAGACCTGTCGCACGCTCTCGAAGTCTCCCGGCGACGCAATCGGGAAACCGGCTTCGATGACGTTGACCTTGAGCCGCTCCAACTGCTGGGCCACGAGGATTTTCTCTTCCACGGTCATGGAGCAGCCGGGCGCCTGTTCCCCGTCCCGCAACGTTGTGTCGAATATGACGAGCCTGTCCGTGGTCATCTTGCTTGTCTCCGGGTCACTGCTTGGTTGTCGGCAAATCTGTCGTTTCCTGCAAGTGCAAAAACAAAAGCCCCGCAACCCGGTGTACCCGAGGCTGCAGGGCTTATCTGTCGCGGTTTCGGTGAAACGGTGCAGACCCCGCCCGCCTCAGGCTCCAGGCCAGAGCCATGATAGAGCGAGCCAGCGTAGAGCCAGGGCTCTCTGCGGTTTGTCTGCAATTCGCCTCATAACAGCCCGATTATAGACTCCTGGTGGAAGGTTGTCAAGCATTGCAGCGCCCAATCTACCACGCCCGGAAGGCACTGCACGCGCCATCCTGCGCACCGCTCTGCTTGACAGCACGGCTCCGGGATGGTAATAAAGATGGCACAGCCGTGCCCCCCTTCGACCGATCAGCGCCAGACAGGAGCCTGCGATGGCAGAAGTGCAGACCAAAGACGTCGATGCGATGGAAGTGATGAGCCGCGCCTTTACCGGACCGTACGAGCAGACACGGGACCAACTGGACGGACTCATGTCCTGGCTGCTACGTGTCGGGCACCCCTATAGCGATGATCCGCTGGGGCTCTACTACGACGATCCCCAGAAGGTGGAGCCGGAGAATCTGAGAGCGGAGGTCTGTCTGCCCATCGAGGAGGCGTGCGAGGGGGGCGACGACGTGGTCCGCAAGGAACTGCCCGCCGTCACCGTGGCGTCCACCGTCTACACGGGCCCCATAAGCGGCGTCAGCGCCGTCTATCCCGAAATCTTCGCCTGGATCGAGGAACACAGCTACGAGTACGTCGAGGGCGAGCCGACGAGGGAAGTCTTCATCCAGTTGCCTGAAGACGATCCGGACGACCCCACCACCGCCATAATCGAGGTGCAGGTGCCCATTAAGTCCGAATAGCATGGAAGATGCCGAGCGCATTTGAGGGCGGCCCCGGGGGCTCTCGCTACTCCCCCGGGGCCGTTTTTCTTCGCGTCACTATGGGCGCGTGCGCCGATGCGCCGGACTTACTCCTCGGGCTCCGGCCTGAGAGCGCCAGAGTCCACCATCTGCGCCAGCGGGTTGTCCTCGATCTCCAACGGCATGTCCACCCGGCTGCGCCGACGGCAGCATTCCCAGGCCGCGAAGATCACTTCCGTGGACTGCAGCGCGTTCTCACCCCGCAGCTCCGGCGCTTTGCCCTCAACTAGGCAGTCGACCACGTGCTCGATGGCGCGCTCGTGGAAGCCGGGGCCGTGGCAGGTCTCGCCTTCGCAGTCGATGGACTCCCACTGCGCGCTGCCCTTCCGCATGACGCGCAGAACGGGCAGCCCATCGCCGCGAGGGCCGATCTCGATCACCCCTTCGGTGCCGATAATACGGTTGTGGAACGGGAGGGCGATTCCGCGCGGGCCGGTCGCGCAGTAACCGTACACGCCGTTCTCATAGCGCCATCGAACGACGGCCTGGTTCTCGTTGTGCATGCCGAAGAACTTGTCTTCCCGGCTGTAGTCGATCTGGCCCAGCACCCATTCGACGGGCGTCTGGTCGTTGAAGTAGCCGCACATGTCGAAATTGTGCGAACCGTAATCGCACATGTTGTTGCCACCGAACTGCATCTCCACCAGATCGCCGACGGCGCCGTCGTCCAGCAGCCGCTTGGCGTTGCGGAACGGCTTGCCGAACCGGCGTTGGTGATTGAAGGTGAGCTGCACGCCCTTCTGCCGGCAGTAGCTCACCATTCTCCGGCAGCTTCCCCACGTGGTGCTTATCGGCTTCTCGCAGTGCACGGCACCCACGCCGGCGTCGGTGCAGTCGACGACCATCCGCTCGTGCAGGTGCGGCCACGTGGCGATGCTCACGATGTCCAGGTTCTCCCGGTCCAGCATCTCCTTGTAATCGGTGTAGGTCACCGGCACGCCGAACTGGTCAGCAAACGCCTCCGCGCGTTCCGGAATCAGGTCGGCACACGCGGCCAGCTCGCATTTCTGCGGTATGGCCGCGTATGCTTGCCCGTGACTGTAACCCATCCCGAAACCGACCTTCGACGGCTTCTCCGGTTTGTTTGTCCCTATAACGGCTGCTCGCAGCTTGCTCATCGCCTGCCTTTCCCTCTAAGAGCCTTCCCTCGTGACCGTCAGTCCTATGTCGTAGCGCGTTCCACAATTGGGACAGATAAAGAACCAGTCCAGCACGCCCGCCGTATCCGACGGCCTGAACATGCTGTGGAAGCCATGCTCGTAGCCGCAGTTCGGGCAGACCCTGAACTCGCCTCCAACCTCCGCACGCCGGATCGAACCTTCGTTTTCCGCATCGGCCATCGTCTCTTCCTCCTTCACTTGCCGTTATCGGTCTGAGACAGTGTCGCAGCCATGCCAGCGGCCGCCCGGCGCACGGCTTCGGGCTTGTAAGTGCGGCTCTTCCTGGTGACCGTTATCAGGTCGAACACGTTGCAGCGAAGGTGCGAGAACAATCGGTTCGCCTCGTCCAGGCAACTCACGGTTCCGCCCCCGCTGCCACCGGCCGCCGCGACGGCTATGGCTGGCTTGCCGGCGAGTGCCGAGTCGCCGCCGCGAGTCGCCTCGCACCGCCGCAACCTGTCGAAGAAGGCCTTCGCCGACTCCGAAAGCTGGCCGAAGTAGACGGGGTTGACCAGCACGTAGCCTTCGGCCGCGGCGGCCCGTCTGTGCAGGCCCTGGAAATCATCCTCCACCTGGCAGACGTGCTCGTCCCGACAGGTGCCCCAGCCACGTCCGCACGCCTGGCAGACGCCCACGTCCTCGTCGTTCAGCCACAGCAGGTCGGCCTCCATTCCGGCGGACCGGATTCCTCCGCACGCGGCCTGCGCGCACTCGGCCGTAAGGCCGTCCTTGTTGGGACTCGATGCGACAACCAGGATGCTCACCGATGTGTACCTCCTCAATGAATCTGATCTCGGTCTGCAGAACGCCTACACGATCCGGAACTGGTTGATGTAAGGACCGATCTGATCCCAGCTTCCCAGGCGCGAAACAACCACTCCGAATAACTGACCGTCGGTACCTACCACGGCGGAGGCACCGGACTTCAGATATGTGGCCATGATGTAGTCCGAATACACGTCGTCCACCACGGCGATCACCGGGAACTCCGGCGGCAGCATCTCCCTGAGCGTCTTCAGCAGCTCTTGCGGCTCGAAAACGGTGTCCAGCTCCATCTCCATGTATCCGCTTTGCAGCATCAGGTCGCTCAGCCCGGCCATGACGGCGACCGAGTGTACGTCCTCCGGAAGTTCCATACCTTCGCGCAGAGAACGATACGTTCGGTTCTCGATATCCAGTTTTTTGGCCAGCCGGTTCAAGTAGTTGCGAGCTCCGATGGAGTTGCTGACGGACTCTTCGGAAGGGCTGAATACGACGGCGGTGGCCATGGATCCCACCTACAAAGAGAATGGACGGGTTCGTCCGCGCCGCACGGCACAGCGGATCCTGACGCGACGCCGCTGCCGGCGCCGCTCTGGTCCTCATTCTACCGCAGCGGCCACCGATATCAACGCGCCCGGCGGCTCCCTGAAGGTTCCTGAAGTCGCCGGTGCGATCCCGCCCGAAGGGCCGTGCGCTTGACGCGTAGGCGCCCTCTCCTTATCATTAACTCTCCTGTTGTATCTTCGGTGAATTGGGCCGGCCTTGCAGGGGAAGAAGAACCCCACAACCCGCTGAGTTCAGCCGCCCCACAGAAGCCATACATCCCATAGGAGTCCGCCATGAGCGTAATGCTGGCCGGGCAAGATGCCCTGAACAACTGGGTAGACGCTCTCCTCTCGGGGCGCCGCGTTGTCGGGGTGCAGGCCAAGGACGACAAGTTCGACTTCGCGGAGTTGTCCAAGGCATCCGATTTGCGCCTCGATTACGACGTAACGCTCACCCCCCCGGGCCGGAAGGTCTTCCTGCCACCGGAGGAGGTGATGCTGCGCTTCCAGGACGGCGAGTTCGAAAGCGTGACCGCCCAGGAGCCCTTCGTGCTGTTCGGCGTGCATCCTTACGACATGATCGCCATCAACCAGATGGACAAGGTGTTCTCGCAGGACAACTACGACGCGCACTACATGGCCCGCAGGAACGCCGCAACAATCGTGGCCTGCGACGTTCAGGTCTGCTCGAAGAACTGCTTTGCTTCGGAGCTCGGCTACGGCACGGTCGACGAGGGTTTCGACGTGCTGCTGACCAAGATCGACGACGAGAACTACGTGGTCGACGCCCGCACCGAGAAGGGCGAGGAGCTGGTGGATGCCCTGGAGGGAGGCACCGAAGCCGACGAGGCCTCGCTGGCCGCCCGTGAGCAGGTGTGGGAGAAGAACCGCGATGGCCTGGCCGAGCACCGCCTGAACATGAAGCCGGACGAACTGCCCGAGTTGCTCGACGCGTCCTACGACCACCCCGTGTGGGAAGAGAAGAGCGAGCTCTGCTTCTCCTGCGGTTCCTGCACCAACGTTTGCCCCACGTGCTACTGCTTCGACGTGCAGGAAGACGTGACCTGGGACCTACAGGGCGGCGAGCGCAAGCGCACCTGGGACGGCTGCATGCTGGAGAGGTTCGCGGCCGTGGCCGGAGGGCACAACTTCCGGAAGAGTAAGGTCGAAAGATATCGCCACCGCTACTACCGCAAGGGCATGTGGGTGGCGGACAAGGTCGGGCAGATCGCCTGTGTCGGCTGTGGCCGCTGCATTACGGTCTGTGTATCGAAGATCGCCCATCCGCCGGAGGTCTTCAATCGCCTGCTGGAGGAGACAAGATGAGCTGCACCTGTTCAGGCCAAAAGGACATCTATCTTCCGGAACCCGCGACCCTGGTAGCCGCCAAGCCGCTGACGCAGCTGGAGCGGTACTTCGAGTTCAAACTGGATTCCGGCGAGGAACTCGGGCACATGCCCGGCCAGTTCGTGGAGATCTCGGTGCCGGGCTACGGAGAAGCGCCGATCAGCATCTCATCCTCCCCCACTCGCGACGGCTCCTTCCAGATGGGCGTGCGCAACGTCGGCAACGTCACCGCCGCGCTGCATGCTCTGGAAGAGGGCGCCAGAGTTGGGATCCGAGGGCCGTTCGGCACACACTTCCCCGTCGATTCCACGATGAAGGGCAAGGACGTGCTCTTCGTCTGCGGCGGCATCGGGCTGGTGCCGCTTCGCTCGGCGATCCAGTATGTGTTCGACAACCGTGACGACTACGGGAACGTAACCATTCTCTTTGGAGCCCGCACGCCCTCCGATCGGCTGTTCGTTGAGGAGCTGGCCGAATGGGCCGACCGCGATGACGTCACCTTCATGGAGACCGTGGACAGGGGCGACGACGAGTGGACCGGCCGGGTGGGCGTTATCACCATATTGCTGCCCGAACTGGACATCGACCCCGCCAACACTATCGCCGTGATATGCGGCCCACCGGTCATGTACAAGTTCGTGATTCTGGGCCTTTACGACATGGACGTCCCCTACGACAACGTCTACGTGTCGCTGGAACGTCACATGAAGTGCGGCGTCGGCAAGTGCGGCCATTGCCAGATCAACGGGCTCTACGCCTGCCAGGACGGGCCCGTCTTCAAGTATTCCGACGTCCGGGAGGTCAGGGAGGCCATACAGTAAATGAGCAAACCAAGAGTAGCCATCTTCGACTTCGCCTGCTGCGAAGGCTGTCAGCTCCAGATCGTCAACATGGAAGAGGAGATCCTCGACCTGATCGATCTTGTCGAGCCGGTCGCATGGCGCGAAGCCATGACGGAAGAGAGCGACGAATACGACATCGCCCTCATCGAGGGTTCCATCACGCGCCCGGAAGACGAGGAACGTCTGCGCAAGATCCGAGAGAAGGCGAAGGTACTCGTCGCCCTCGGTGCCTGCGCCACAATCGGCGGGGTCAACAAGCTCAAGAACAACTTCGATCTGGACGACGTTAAGGAATACGTCTACGGTGACGCCGCCGACAAGCCGCACCTGGACACGGCGCCAACGAAGGGAGCCGACGAAGTGGTCAAGGTGGACTACTACGTGCACGGCTGCCCGATGACCAAAGAGGAGTTTGCGTATATCGTCAGATGCCTCGCGCTGGGTAAGGACCCGGTGATCCCGGACTATCCGGTGTGCGTGGAATGCAAGGCGCGTGGGACCATCTGCCGCTACGAGTACGGCGAGATCTGTCTGGGCGTGGTGACCCGAGCCGGGTGCGGGGCGCCCTGCCCCAGCGCAGGGCTGTGGTGCTTCGGCTGCCGCGGATATGCGCCGAACCCCAACGTGGACGCCGCCAGAGAGGTAATGGAGAAGTACGGCAAGACGGTCGAAGACCTGCAGAGCCGGCTGCTCCTTTTCAACAGCAAACAGGAGCCGACGAATGCCTGACACCGTCGACATCAACGTCCATCACATAACGCGCGTCGAGGGACACGGGAACGTAGTCGTCCGTGCCAGCGACGGCACCATCGAGGAAGTCCAGTGGCAGGTCCCAGAAGCGCCTCGCTTCTTCGAGGCCATGGTAAGGGGACGCAGTTACGAGGACATCCAGACCATCGTCAGCCGCATCTGCGGCATCTGCTCGGTCACCCACTCCCTCGCCGCCACCAAGGCCGTCGAAGACGCGATGGGCATCGAAGTGTCGGAGCAGACGGACAAGCTCCGCATACTGCTGCACTACGGCGAGCAGATCGAGAGCCACGTGCTTCACGTGGGATACCTGGTGGCCCCCGACCTTCTGGGCGCAAAGAGCGTCGTCCCCCTGGTCAGCACTCATGGCGACGTGGTCAAGACCATCATCCGCGCCCACCGGCTGGGCAACGAGTGGATGGAGCTCCTCGGCGGGCGGATGACACACCCGGTCACCATCAAGCCGGGCGGCTTCGCCAGCCTGCCCACGGAAGAGCAACTCGCGGGCCTGCGCAAGCGGATGGAAGACGCGCTACCGGATCTGACCACCATTGCCGAGGTGGTCCTCAGCCTGGCGGACAAACTGCCGGACTTCGATCGGGACACGGAGTACGTATCCCTTGTCGATCCCGACTACTACACCTTCTACCACGGCGACATTGGCAGCACGGACACCGATGAGCTCGTGCCCGTGCAGGAATTCGAGCGCGTTGTCAACGAGTACGTCGTCGACCAGTCAACGGCTAAGTGGGCCAAGTGGCACCGCGACGCCTACGCCGTCGGCGCGCTGGCCCGCTTCAACGTGAACGCGGACCAGTTGATGCCGCAGGCCAAGGCCACGGCCGAGATGCTCGGACTGAAGAAGGGCTGCTGCAACCCCTACATGAACAGCATCGCGCAGATCGTCGAATGCGTGCAGGTCGTTGAGCACAGTCTGCAACTCATCGACGAGGTGCTGGACGCCGGTATCCAGCCGGAGAAGCCCGACGTGACCCCGCAGGCCGGCGAAGGCGCCGGTGCCGTCGAAGCGCCGCGCGGCGTCCTTTTCCACCGCTACGCGTTCGACGAGGACGGGGTCTGTGTGGGTGCCAATTGCTGCATCCCGACGAACCAGAATCACGCGAACATCCAGAAGGACTTCGAGGCGCTGGTGCCGCAGATTCTGGACCGTAGCCAGGAGGAGATGACGCTGCTGTTGGAGATGCTGGTTCGGGCCTACGATCCGTGTATCTCCTGCTCGACGCACTACCTGGACGTCGAGTTCGTCTGAGGCGCGAGAACCGATGAAGCCCGTACTCGTCGCGGGGCTGGGCAACCCGCTGATGCGGGACGAAGGCGTGGGAATCCGCATCGTTGAGATGTTGGCCGCCCGAGACCAGGACTTCCCCCGGGCGGAGTTCGTCGACTTAGGCACCGGTGGGCTGGATGTGCTTCACGCCATGTCCGGCCGAGAGAAGGCCGTCTTCATCGACTGTGCCTTCATGGGTGCCTCCCCCGGCGAGGTGAGGAAATTCGACCCGCAGCAGGTGACATCGGTGAAGGCCGGGCCGGGCGCCTCGGCGCACCATGGTGATCTGCTACGCACCATAGAGATTGCCGGCTGCCTGGGCGATCGCCCCGACCGGATCGTCATCTTCGGAATCGAGCCGAAGTGCGTCGCCCCGGGTGAGGAACTCTCCCAGGAGCTTGAGGCGCGGCTCGCCGAGTATGTCCAGGCCGTCGCCCAAGAACTCTCTTCCCCTGCGAAGCCCTGCCCTTAGCCCTGAATCCCAGCCGCCCTCGGGCTATAATGGAGGCCGTTCAGGGGGAATCCGAATCCATGCACGAGCTGTCGCTGTCGCAGGAGATCGTCCGGGCCGCGCTCCAGGCCACCGATATTCCTCGCGGAGGTATCTCCGCCATAGGAATCGAGGTCGGCGCGCTCTCCGGCGTCAATATGACATCGATGGAGTTCTGCATGCGCGTCGTGCTCGACAACGAGGGAATGGAGCACGTGCAAGCCAAGATAGCATGGGTGCCGGCTAAGCTTCGCTGCGCCTGCGGAAGCATCTACAAGACAGACGATATGTTTGCCGGTTGTCCGGCTTGTGGCGGGTTCCAGCGCGAAGTGCTGTCCGGCAAGGACGTGAGCATACAATACGTGGAGACCGATGATGGCCAGGGTTGACGTAAACAGGTCGGCAAGAGAGAGCAACGACGAGGTAGCCGCCGCAAACCGCGATCTGTTCGAGGCGAACGGCGTGTTCACCATGAACCTGATCGGCTCGCCGGGTTGCGGGAAGACGGCGATCCTCGAGCATACTGCGACGCACTTCCCTGGCCGGTTTGCTGCCGTCATCGGCGATGTGCAGACTGCTCTGGACGCCGAGCGGATCCAGCGCCACGGCATGGAGGCCCACGCCATCGAGACAGGGGGAAGCTGCCACCTCAACGCGCGACAGATAGCGCAGGTGGTTGGGCAGATGGATCTCGCTGGACTCGATTACCTCTTCATCGAGAACGTCGGCAACCTGGTTTGTCCGTCCACGCTTGACCTCGGCGAGAACATCAAGGTCGCGGTGCTGAGCGTGCCGGAGGGCGACGAGAAAATCCGCAAGTACCCCGCTCTGTTCGTGCGCGCAGACGTGGTGTTCATCAACAAGACCGACCTTCTGCCCCACTGCGAATACGACGTGGAACGCGTGGCTCAGGACGCCGAGCACGTGCGCCCCGGCGTGCGCGTGTTCGAAGTGTCGGCCGCGGAGGGGACAGGATTCGAGCCGTGGTTCGATTTCCTGCGCGAACAGACAGCCGGTTTGCGTTGACGGAATGACCTGCGCACTGCGCGGGAACCGGCCGATGGAGGGATCCATGGACGAGGAAACGAACCACCTCACTCGCGAGTTCGAGTTCGACCCAGACGCGACCTGCAAAGTCCGCTGGACCTTCACGATACCAGCCGACGATAGACAGCCACGCATCGAGAATGTGGTGATTGAGGGTTACCGGCAGACGGAGGAAAGCCGCGAGCGGGGTTGTCTGGGGCACCCGCGGACCATCGAAGCCCTGCTGACGCAACGTCCCCTCCGCAGCATTGACGAAGGCGCTCTTGCTGCAACCTGTTGCGTGCGACACCAGTCCTCCGGGCAGGCGCTCGCCCATTGCATACGCCGCCTCAAGGAGGAGTTCGGTGCCTGACTGCCCGTGGCCGGCTACTCCTTCGGCAGCAGCGCCGCAGCCAACCCGGCGGCCAGCAGCGACTTGAGCGCGTCTCCCGCGATGAACGGTGCCGCGCCCATCAGGAACGCCGCGCCCAGTCCCGTCCCCAGATAGAGCGCGAGGTAGACGGTCCCCAGTGCCAGTATCGTCGCCGAGGCAGCCAGCATCAGCAGGACCAGCGGCGCGAAACGGCGCATATGCGGGAAACGGTCGCAAATGTAGCCCAAAGCCGCCGCCACCAGGACAAAGCCCACCAGGTACCCGGCCGTAGGCCCCAGCAGCCCGCTAGAGCCCAGCGTGAACCATGAGATGCCCGCCGTGCCGAGTGCGACATAGATGACCTGGCTGAGCCCGCCGCAGCCGCCCCCCAGCAACACTCCGGCCAGAAGCACCGCCAGCGTCTGCCCCGTCACCGGGACGGGCGTGAACGGAAGCGGCACGCGGACCATGGCCAGGAGCCCCGTAACGGCCGCCATGCCGATGGCGGCGGCGATCTTCGCCGGAACGGACAGCTCACGGCTCCGGCAGTAGGCTCGGGAACGCAGGTAGCGGTACAGAGGAAGAGCACAAGAGATATGTCTCACAGTTCGGGATCTCCGATCGGGGCTGGAAATGGAGCAAACAGTATATCAGGTCGCCGCGAGACGCCGCCACCGGAACGCGCCTGCGGCTCAGAACAGGCCGACGATGCGTCCTTCGGCGTCGATGTCGACCCTCTCGCCCGCCGGGTGCGAGGGCAGGCCCGGGATGGTTCTCATGTCGCCGCAGAGCGGATACAGGAACCCGGCGCCGAGTGAAGCGCGCACTTCGCGAACCGGCAGCGTGAATCCCGTCGGCCGTCCCTTGAGCGACGGATCGTGCGAGAGGGACAGGTGCGTCTTGGCCATGCAGATCGGCAGCCCGTCGCAGCCAAGCTTGACCAGACGACGCATGTCGCGCCGCGCGCGTCGCGTGTAGCTGACCGAGCCCGCGCCGTAGACCCTTGTCGCTATCGCCTCGATCTTCTCCCTGATGGATGCGTCCAGCGGGTAGAGAAACTCGAAGTCACTCTCGGCCTCGCAGGCATCGACGAGCGCTTCTGCCATCTCGACTCCTCCGGCGCCCCCGTGCTCCCAGACGTCGCTGACAACAACCCGGCGCGCCCCCGCCGCCAGCGCCTGCTCCCGCACGGCGTCCAGTTCCGCGTCCGTATCCGTTCGGAAGCGGTTCACGCAAACCACGGACGGCACGCCGAACAACGCCACGTTCTCGATGTGCTTGCGCAGGTTGGCGCAGCCGTCGGCAACCGCCTCCGGATCCTCCTCCACCAGTTCCTTCGGCAGGGGTCTGCCAGGAACCACGCGCACGCCGCCGCTGTGCATCTTCAGCGCGCGAACCGTCGCCACCAGCAGCACGGCGCTGGGCACCAGCCCGCTGACGCGGCACTTGATGTCCATGAACTTCTCCATGCCGATGTCGGCGCCGAACCCGCTCTCCGTCACAACGTAGTCGCCCAGTTTCAGCGCCATCATGTCGGCCAGGATGCTGCTGTTGCCGTGCGCGATGTTGGCGAACGGGCCGGTATGGACGAACGCCGGTCCACCCTCGATGGTCTGCATGAGCGTGGGCTTCAGGGCATCCTTCAGCAGAACCGTCATCGCCCCTGCGCATTTCAGGTCCTCGCAGGTCACCGGGTCGCCATCATAGGTGTAGCCCACGATGCAGCGCCCCACACGCTCGCGCAGGTCCTGCAGGTTGCGCGAGAGGCCGAGTACGGCCATCAGCTCGCTCGCAACGCTGATCTCGAACCCGCTGCGGCGCACGAATCCCTTGTCCAGGCCGATGATCACCTCGCCGAGCCCCCAGTGGTCGCAGAGGTCTACGACACGGTGCCAGGTGATCGTGGCCGGGTCGATGTTGAGGCGGTTCTTTCGCTTCAGGCTGTTGTCCAGGAACGCAGCGGCCAGGTTGTGGGCGATGCTGACCGCGTGCACGTCGCCGGTCAGATGCAGGTTGAAATCCTCCATCGGGACGACCTGGCTGTGCCCACCGCCGGCCGCGCCGCCCTTGATGCCGAACACGGGCCCAAGCGACGGCTGCCGGATGCAGACGATGGCCTTCTTCCCGATGTGGCACAGAGCCTGGGTGAGGCCGATGGTCGTAACGGTCTTGCCTTCGCCCAGCGGCGTCGGCGTGATCGCCGTTACGTCGATATACTTGCCGTTTGGCCTGTCGGCGAGCCGATCTACTATCGACGGCTTCACCTTGGCCTTGTAGTCTCCGTACAACTCCATCTCGTCTCGGTCAATGCCCGCCTCTGCGGCGACTTCTTCGATTGGCTTCAACGTCGCCTGCCGGGCAATCTCCAGATCGCTTTGCACCTTACGACTCCCTCTGGCATTCTGAACGGGGCTATTGAGGCCGCCTCGGCGCATCAGCCCGCTGTCGATACTCTCCTCACCGCATGTGTGGCAATCGCCTCGCAGAGCGTGCGCTCAGGAGGCGATGGAGGAAGTCCGGCACGGAGCGGCTCGGCTCAGGCGTCGCCGGCTTCCCCGACGGCTACTCTCCGTTCGGTTTCGTCAGGCCAACGGCCCGGAATATCTTGGCCGTGTCCACGTAGCTGCGCACCACGTCCTCGGCGGCCTGAATCTTGTCGACGTCCTGCGGCGTGATCTTCGGCACCAGGCGCCGCACCTCGAACGCCGCTGCAGCAGTATCCTCTTCGCTCAACAGGACCGGCACGTCCACTCTGTCCATGATCGCCCGGATGCTGTCGTCCGGCACCAACCCGCCCGTAAGCACCATCCCGGCTATCTGCGGGGCGCTCCCCTTCTGATTCATGAGCTGGGCATTGAGCGTGGCGATGATGTTGTCCACGCGGTCCCCGGGGACGATGACCAGCGTGCCGTCCTTCAGGTAGTTGACCATGTTCTGCGGCGCCATCGCGGCGACGATGATGCTCTGGACCTTGTTCTCAATGTGCTCTTCACCGCACTGAACCTTCATGCCCAGCTCGTCCCGCAGGTGGCGCATGGTTCGGTAGGTGAGCTCCGGCCGATACGGCACCACGCCCAGGCAATCCATCCCGTGCTGAGCGAGGCCCATGCGGACCGCCTCACTTACCTTGTCGTATTTCTCCTCGTACACCTTGTTGATTATCGCGCCGATCACCGGCACGCCGTGGTGCTGGAACAGGGCCTGGTTCAGACAGAGCTCGTCGATGCACCGCCCGATCCCGCCGCCGCTGACGATCACAACCTGCGCGTCCAGCAGCGCGGCGACCTCCGCGTTGGAGGCGTCCAGCACGCTGCCCACCCCGGCGTGCCCCGTGCCTTCGACAATGACGATATCCTTCTCCTCGTCCAGTCCGTTGACGGCTTCCACTATCCGAGTGTGAACGGACTCGGGGTCGCGGCGGTGGATGTACTCGTTCGTGTAGCCCCGAGGAATCGTCACCGGACTAAGCATGCCCACCGCTCCCGGCACGCCGAGCGCGCGCTTGAACAGCACGGCGTCCTCGTCCACCTTCTGGTCGCCCTCAAGCACGTAGCGCTGCCCCACCGGTTTGATAAAGCAAGCGCGGTACCCGCACGCAACGGCGGCGCGGTATATGCCCACGCTCATCGTGGTCTTTCCCGCGTGCTGTTCGGTTGCGGCTATATAGATTCTGGCCATATGCCTATGGAATGGTCCCAGGGAGTAGCACGCCACCATCCGCCGCGAGCCCCGCTTCACGGGGCGGAGGGCGGGCTCCAACGCCATGAAGATACCGCCTCCTGTTTGCGTACAGGCTAACCGTTCAGGGAGGCGACATGCAACCCTACAGGCCGGACGAAAGGTCCGGGGAAGGCTCCTCGCTGGCACGTCGACTGAACAGGTAGCCGACCGCGAACCCATACAGACCGTTGGCCAGCACGCAGCCCAGGAGCGCAAGGGGACTCAATGGCTCGGCCAGGAGAACCGACCGGCTGACCATCGGAGCCACGGCGCCCAGAGCCACCAGCGTGGCGCCGACAGCACACGCCGTCTCCAACCGGCTGCCCCTGAGCATCTTGATTGCCGGCAGTACGAAGACGATCACCAGTACAGCCCGCGCGGTCTCGAACGCAAACGCCCGCCAGATCGGCTCGCCCGGCTCACGGGGAACGAGAACGGCATAAAGACCCACCCAAAGCACCGTACATGCCCCCATCTTGAGCAGCCATTCACCGACCGGCAGGTGCAGTCTGGGGCTCTCGCGTACAAGCGCCTGATCGTGAGCCCTTCCCATCAACACCACCAGGACCAGCGAGAAGAGCAGTCCCACCAGGAAGCCGTGAGCAGTCAGCAGCGCCCCCGTGGACGGGTCCACCAGATCGGCCGGCAGCAGTATGGCACGGCTTTGGGTGATGAAGCTGTCCACACCGAAGAACGCCACGAAGACGGCGACCATCAACTGAGTACCCGACCATCGGGAGCGAACGACGAGGTAAGCGAGCGAACCGGTGACCAGCAGCCGGGAGAGTCCGATGAGGACGAGCACACGGCCCGCACTCCGGGCCGCCGAAGGGAAGCCGTGGAAATGGTGCCGAACACCGTATGACAGCACGGAAATGGCCGTCAGGAGCAAAGCTGCGGCAACAACCCGCCATGAGTATTTCGCCAAAGCTCTCATCGAGTTCATTGTCGGCAGCTCGTCGCAGCTCTACACGGTGATCTTACAGCCTGGCGCCCAAGCGGCAGGATAGCAGAGCGGACGGCCATCCGCAACAGACCGCACGGCACACTGCCGCCCTCAAACCGGCGCTTCTCCGACTGAAGTCGGTTCCCGGGCGTTGTATAATAACGTGGCAGCGCCAGTCGCGGTGCACAGGTTGCCCCCTGCTGCGAGATGGAACAAGTATGGAAAAGGTCCGGACGCCAATGCGCCTCGCCGCCCTTGCGGTCGCGATGCTCTGTGCTGCAAACGCGGTCGGCGCGCCAACGGACCACGCGAACGCAGGTCGCGCAGGTACGGACAGCATGGATGTAGGACGACAGCGGGCGATCGAGCGCGGCATCGCCTACCTTATATCCACTCAGAATCCGGACGGCAGTTGGCTCAGCGAGGGGCGGACGGGCCGCTATCCGGCGGCCATGACGGCCCTGGCAACCTTGGCCCTCCTAGCCGAAGGCAACGGCTGCTACAGCGGGCCGCATGCGGCCAACGTGCGGAACGGGGTGGAGTTCCTCCTGAGGTCGTCGGATCCGGAAACCGGTCTGATCGGCGAGTACGAAGCCGGACGGCCGATGTTCGGACACGGTTTCGCCATGCTGACGCTGGCCCTGGTGCACGGATCGGAGGGGCAGGTCCAGCTTCACGAACGCGTGCGGGTTGTGCTGCAGCGCGCGGTCGACCTGACCGTTCGCTCCCAAGGGGAACTCGGCGGATGGTACTACACTCCCGACGCCGACAACGATGAGGGGGCCGTGACCGTTACACAGGCGCAAGGGCTGCGTGCATGCGCCAATGCCGGGATAGCGGTGCCCCAGACCGCTGTGGATAGGGCGATGGCCTACCTGGAGAACTCAGCCAATCCGGACGGGGGCATGGCCTACCGGGCCAGCAGGCCGGGAGAGAGCCGGGCCGGCATAACCTGCGGCGCTCTGGCCACGATGCAGGCCCTGGGGATATACGAGGGCCGACTCGTGGAACGTGCGCTGGCCTTCGCCCGGCAGAACGTTCCACTTACGTCGCCTAACCCGGCAGGCGGAGGCCACTTCTACTATAGTCACCTCTACCTCTCCCAGGTGCTGCACTTCCGCGGCGGCGAGCAGTGGGACAGCTACTTCGATACTCTTAGCGGCTGGCTGGTAGACGCGCAGCAGCCGGACGGCAGTTGGAACGGCGACTATATAGGTAAGGTGTACGGGACAGCGGTCGCTCTTCTCATTCTGCAGCTTCCGCAGGAGGCGCTGCCGATTCAGCAGCGCTGACGATCCGCCAGACGGAGACCCGCGAGCATGCACAAGGACGCATCGCAGGAGTCACCTCGGGACGATGCCGAGACGGCCGAGACTCTTCGGACGGCCTACGGAGTCGTCCGCCGCGAGGTGGCCAAGGTCATTGTTGGCCAGGACGACGTGGTTGAGCAGATACTCATCTGCGTTCTGGCGTCCGGTCACGCCATACTGGAGGGGGTGCCGGGGCTCGCCAAGACCCTCATGGTCCGCACCCTTGCCCGGGCGCTGTCGCTCCGCTTCAGCCGGATTCAGTTCACACCGGACCTGATGCCGGGCGACATTACAGGCACCGAAGTGATCGAGGAGGACCGCTCCACCGGCACCCGTGCCATCCGGTTCGTGCGCGGACCCATCTTCGCCAACGTGATCCTGGCGGACGAGATAAACCGCACCCCGCCCAAGACCCAGGCCGCCCTTCTGGAAGCGATGCAGGAGCACCAGGTCACCGCCGGGGGTGAAACGCACGCACTGCCGGCACCGTTCCTGGTGCTTGCAACCCAGAACCCGATCGAGCAGGAAGGCACCTATCCCCTGCCCGAAGCGCAGCAGGATCGGTTCATGTTCAAGATACTGGTTCCCTACCCCTCCTGGGACGAGGAATACAGCATCATGAAACAAGGCGCCGAGGAGCAACTGCCGGACGTGCGGGCCGTTCTCGCCGCCGAAGACATACTGGAGCTGCAGAACACGGTCCGGCGCGTGCCGGTTGCCGATTACGTCATTCATTACGCAATGCAACTGGGCCGGAACTCCCGCGCCGGAGCAGACGCACCCGCCTTCGCGCGCGAGTGGATACGCTGGGGAATCGGGCCGCGGGCCTGTCGGCACATGCTGCTGGCCGCCAGGGCCAGGGCGCTCCTGCACGGCCGCGACCACGTGGCCGTGCAGGACGTGAACGCCGTGGCCGCCCCCGTGATGCGCCACCGGCTGGTGCCCACCTTCACCGCGTCCAGTGAAGGCATAGAGCCGGACGACATAGTGGACCGCCTTATCGGAGCGACGCCTGCCCGCCAGAGCGAGCTGTCAGACGATGAGCAAGTACAGGAACTACTCCGACCCGGAGATTCTGAGTAGGGTATCCGCGCTAGAACTGCGCGTGCGAGAGATCGTGGAAGGCTATCTCGCCGGCATCCACCGCAGCCCCTACCGCGGGTTCAGCGTCGAGTTCGCCGAGTACCGCCCCTACACGCGCGGAGACGAACTAAAGCACGTTGACTGGAAGCTATGGGCGCGCTCCGACAGATTCTTCGTGAAGCTGTACGAAGCCGACACCAATGTGCGCGGCTACTTCCTGATGGATGGCAGTCGCTCGATGGCCTACGCCTCCACGGGCACCACCAAGTACGAATACGCGAGCGCGCTGGCGGGAGCGCTGGCGTACCTCCTGCTGTTGCAGGGCGACGCCGCCGGGTTGACGGTGTTCGACGACGAACTGCGACTCGAGATCGAGCCCGGGACGAACCCCTCTCAGTTCGCCAACGTGTGCGACGCCCTTGCCGGCCACACGCCCGAGGGCGAGACGAACCTGGGGTCTCTCCTGCACCGCGTCGCGGACCGGCTCAGAAAGAGGGGGCTTGTGATCCTGGTGAGCGACATGATCGGCCCCCTGGAGGACATACTCAGCGTGCTGCGCAGATTCAGTTTCGATCGGCACGCTGTGATCGCCGTGCACGTTGTCGATCCCGCGGAAGCGGAGTTCCCCTTCGACGACAACGTCCGCTTCGATTCTCTGGAAGCAGGCGAGAGCGTGGCCGCTAACGCGCGGGAAGTGGCTGCCGCCTACCGACGGACGTTTGAGGAGCATCGGCATCGCCTGGAATCGGCGTGCCTGGAACTTCGGACTGACTACCTGATGGCTCGCACCGACCACCCCCCCGCCGAGGTGCTGGGCCGGTTCTTGGCGGCACGTGGCGCACGCCGCTGAGACTGCCCCTTCTGGTAGGTGCAACGAGAACGGCCCGCCGCGTTCAACGGCGGGCCGCTCCCCACTACTTCAGGTCCTGCGCACGTCAGCGCGAAGACCTTTGCGCCTTGCGGATGGTTTTCAGGCGCTCGCTTTTCTCGCGACGTCGGCGCTCGGAAGGCTTTTCGAACCGCTTGATTCGCTTGCTGCGGTTGATGATGCCTTCGCGGTCGCACAGCTTCTTGAAGCGCCTGAGTGCATCCTTGACGGACTCATCTGGGTGCAAAACCACCTTAGCCATTGGGAAAGAAACTCACCTCCTCACGCACCGCTGAACAAGAGACGTTATGAATTCGGCGGGACATTCACAGAATTGTAATATACAGGACCATACCGCCGTATGCAAGCGCAGAACGGCATCGGCGGCATCTCACGCGCACAGCCCCGATTCGCCGAATCTCTGGCGCACAAGCTTCTTGAACGCTTCCCCGCGCTGTCGGAAGTTCTCGAACATATCGTAGCTGGGACACGACGGCGAGAAAACAACCGCCGAGCCCGGCATCGACAGCGACTTCACGGCGCACAACGCCCCCTCCAGGGATCCCACTTCCCGTACCACCAGTGCCCGCCCCATGCCAGCGCTTTCTTCGCGGGCCATCTGGGCGATCCTCGGGCCGGTCACGCCCATGGTGATCAGTACATCGGCAGTTTCAGCCGCGGCACGTGCCAGGGGGCGCAGGTCCAGTCTCTTGTCCGAACCGCCGGCTATCAGGGTCAGAGCCCCGCCAAAGCTGCGCAGGGCGGCAATGCCGGACTCCGGGGTGGTGCTGTCCGAATCATTGAAAAAACGCAGACCGCCGTACTGGGCGACAAGCTCGAGCCGGTGCTCCAGCCCGGGGAAACGCTCCAGGCCCTTGCGGATATCCAGTTGACTGAGGCCCAGGCATTTTGCCGCAGCCGTGGCGGCCATCGCGTTCTCGGCATTGTGCAGACCCGGCAGCGGCAACTGACTGCGGCAGCAGAGGATCTCGTCCCTCCCCCCGTCGCGCCACACGAACCGGTCGGCGACCAGTGACACCCCGGGGTTTGCCGGAGCAGAGTCGGGGTCGGAACTGAAGAACACCTTGCGCCCGCCGCCCCTGCCCTCCGCTGCCCAGCGCACCTGGATCGGGTCCCGGGCATTCAGCGCCGCAACGCACTCCTCATCCTGGTAATCCAGCAGCACTCGCTTAGCGGCAACGTAGGTGTCGAAGTTACCATGCCGATCGAGGTGGTTCGGGGTGATGTTTGTCACCACTGCCACTCGCGGAGACCAGCCCAGTGCCCTCGCATCCTCAAGCTGGAAACTGGACATCTCCAGCACAACCAAGTCACTCGGCCGAATGCGGGACAGGAAAGGGAGCAGCGAGACGCCTATGTTGCCTCCCAACCAGACCTTCCGCCCCGAGTTGGCCACCATGCCCACCAAGAGCGAAGTGGTGGTGGATTTGCCGTTGCTGCCGGTGACGGCGGCCACAGGGGCCGGAGTCAGCGTGAGGAAGATATTCATGGGGCTGGTAACGGGAACTCCGGCCGAAGCGGCCGCGTGCAGGTACCGGTTCGTCCTCGGCACGGCGGGATTCGCGACCACCAGATCGGTATCCGTGAAGTCGCACTCACGATGCTCGCCCAGCCTGTACTTCAGCGGGAGGGATTCGAGAAGGGCCATTGATGGAGCCAACCGCTCCGCCGAGCGGAGATCGGTCACAAGCACCCGGGCCCCTCGTTCCGCCAGGAAGCGGGCCGCCCCCGCTCCGCCCCCGAACAGGCCGAGTCCCATGAGAGTAACGCGTAGCCCGCCCAACTCATCGACAATCGCCCGCAGTTCCTCTGCCGGGCACAGACCCACGGGAGCGGCGTCCGATCGCAACGTCATATCGACTTTCCTAAAGGTCCTATTCAGAAGCACTTGCCACTTGAGCTCGGTCGGACTCGGCCGCGTCCGCCTCAATGCACCGGTTGCCGATGAACCGCGCAAGGCATTTCGCCGTCTTCAGGGCCGTAACGTTCATGGCGAACCGCTTGCGCAACGTCTTGGGATTGGGCCCGAACAGCGTATTGCCCAGGTCCCGACGACGGTCCGCAAATTCCAGGACCGGGCGCTGCGAGTCCGCCTCCACTATCCGGCCCTCGATTTGCAGATCCGTAGCTCCGGACGACTGCAGGAAGAACATGAAGAAGCTCACGTAGCGGAGAAAGCCCGAGCCCAGGTCGAACTTTGTGATCTTGGCGTCCAGCCGGAGCACGCCCTGCAATGCTTCCGGCGGGACATCGGTGCTGCAGTCCAGACTGACAAAGGAAAAACGCTCCAGTCCATTGATCTCCTTTGCCAGCACGTGGCGGAAGTAGGTCGCGCAGGCCTCGGCCGCCTCGGGGGATTCAATGAGCTCCGAACCCACGCCCACCGTGCCCACTATGAGCCCGTCGTAATCGCGCAGGTCGGCGTCTTCCGAGAGGTAGACAAGGGATACGAGCGGCTCATAGGAATCGTCCATGCGCCCGTAGTCGGAGAGGTATTCGTAGGTATGGACGGCCTTGGGGCACGAGCATCCGATGGTGAGTGCCGCGCACACAAGCGCAGGCAGGAAGGCGACCTTGCGATTCCGACCGATCGGCACTGTTCCCCTCCGGGGATCCCGATAAAGCCCACGGAACACGCGAATCCAAGCGCCGCCTACCGCGAGCCGTCGGCGCCGGCAACCTTAACCGAACCCAGCCTGACCACAAGCTCAGCCCTTCGATTCTTGCGGCGCCCCTCCGGGCTGTTGTTCGAGGCAACAGGTTGCGTATCCCCGCAACCGACCGCTGATATCTGACGTCCCTTGAGACCCGAGGATTCCACAAGGTAGTGCAACACCGTAAGAGCCCGTGCGCAGGACAGCTCCCAGTTCGACTTGTAGGATGAGTAGCGAATCGGCACGTTGTCGGTGTGGCCCCGCACCTCGATCGGTGCATTCGGATAGCGCTGGCGTATATGGGCCGCCGCCTGCCGCAGCGTCTGCTTTCCGGCCGAGGTCAGCCCCGCCTTGCCCGATTGGAACAGCACTTCCGACATGATGGAGTAGGTCACCTGCTGGCCGTCCGAAGTCACTTCGACGCCTGCCGGCACGTTGGCCTGCAGGGATGCCCGACCGTTGCGCGACTTCTCGTAGGCCTCCAGCAGCGCCTTCTGCTGGGCCTTCTCTCGCTCCAGGGCGTCCTCCAGGTTCTTCATCTGGGCGTTTTTCGCCGCCAGCTCGTTGTCCAGCTCGTCGAGCCTGCCCTGCATGTCCGCATCCGGCTCGGAGGCGACCTCCACGTTCATCGATTCGGAAGCGATCGCACCGCCGGCTGCGCCCAGCCCCAGGCCTATAAGGCCGCCCGGCACTCCCCCCAGTCCCGTTGCATAGTGCCCGATGCCGGCACCCGCGGCCGATCCGATCACGCCGCCGGTGGCGGAGCCCTTCTGAACGTTAGTGCAACCAACAAGCGCCGACAGCCCCACTGCCAGCACCATCGCCAGCCGTCCCCTGCGCATCACCTGTCACCTCCCGGATACAGCGTCGTTGCGTGCTCGCCATCCCTAACGTCAACTGAATCTACGGAATCCGGGAACGCCTTTTCAAGCCATGGGAGAAGGCCCTTCGACAGCCCCCCACTCCCGGGCGCATGCCCGGCGACAGGTTGAGCACGGGGCACCACACGGCGACAACTTAAGCCATTAGCTCACAATACCTTACAACGCACCAACGCTGGGATATCCGAGTACCCGAAACCGTGCGCGCAATGGACGGTGCAACAGGAGAAAGCCCGACGAAAAAAGGCGGGCCGTGTTGCGGCATGCGGGGGGATGCGCCGAGTGAGGACGGAGACCGTGCCAATCCGCGGGAATAGAGAACGACGGTCACAAGCCGAACATGTCCGAGACGGCCACGACGGCCGGCCCGAGGATGACGACGAAGATGGCCGGGAAAATGAAGAACACCAGCGGGAACAGGAGTTTGACGGTTGTCTTGGCGGCCCGCTCTTCGGCCTCCTGGCGTCTCTTCTGCCGCAGAGACTCCGAATGAATGCGCAGGGAGTTGCCCAGGTTCGTCCCGAACCGCGCTGACTGATTGATGCGCGCCGTAAGCGACTCGACCTCCTCGCATCCGCTGCGCAGCGCCAGATTTCTCAGGCACTCCTCGCGCGGTTTGCCGGCCGAGATCTCCAGGTTCAACAGCCGAAGCTCCTCGCAGAACTCTGGCGCCGCCTCGGCCATCTCGCGGCTGATACGCACCAGCGCAGCATCCAGACCCAGACCCGACTCCACGCACACTATCAGCAGGTCCAACGCGTCGGGAAGCGAGAGACGAATGCTCTCCACGCGCTTGCGCGCCTTGGTCCGGAGCCACATGTTCGGTAGCATCATGCCCATGGCCAGCGCCAGGCACCCGTACATGAACATGTTGCGCTGGTTGACGGGATCGCCGGTTACGTTCGAGCGCCACAGCAGGAATGCCACGGCCGCGGCCGGCAGCGCAAGGGCAAGGGCAAACTTCGCCCCGAGGAATATCTCCACCGCCCCCTTCTCGCGTATACCGGCGTGAACCAGCATCTCCTGAAGCCGACTCTGAGATGCGCCTCCCAGCTTCCACATACCGGCCAGCGAACGCACGGCGCGCACCAGCGATGACTCCTCTTTCGGCTCACTGCGCCTCTTCTTCTTTTTCGACGCTACGGGGAGATCGGGCTCCGACTTTTTGGTGCCTGACGACCAGCGATCGTCGGTCTGAGACTTGGAAGACCGCTCCATCAGCAGCCAGAGCAACACGAACAGCCCGACCACTCCACCGAAAACCAGAACTAGAATGAGAGTCCCATCCATTGTCTCAGACCTTGATGTTTGTGATCCTGTAGATCAAGAAAACGCCCATCAACTGCAGGAACACCGCCCCCGCAAGAAGCCAACGGCCCAGTGTGCTGGTGAACAGCGGCGTCATGTAGTCCGGATTCGCGAAGTAGATGAACGCGCACAGAGCCACCGGCAGAATGCCGACAATCAGGCCGCTCAGCTTGCCCTGGGCGGTGAGCGTTCTGACCTGGCCCAGAATGCGGAACCGGTCACGAATCGTCTTCTGCAGCCCGTCCAGCACCTCGGAGAGGTTGCCGCCGGTCTCTTTCTGGATCATCAGCGAGGAGGCGAAGAACCGCACGTCGGGGGTGCTCACACGCGTCATCAGGTGCTGCAGGGCGCGGTTGAAGTCGACGCCGAACTGCAGTTCATCGCCCAGAATCCGGAACTCGTCGCTCACCGGGTCGGGCATCTCATCGGCCACGTTCATGATGGCCGCGTTCAGCGACTGACCGGCCTTCACGCTGTTGCTGAGCAGGTCAAGAGCGTCCGGAAGCTGGCTGTTGAACTTCTTGATGCGACGCCGGACTTTGACTACCACATAGACCAACGGACTCAGCCCCATGCCCAGTCCGAACACCGCCGCCAGTATCCCGTCCACCCCCTTTCGCCACACGATGGTCACAGCGATCCCAAGCGCACCGAGCAAAAGCGAGATGACCACAAAGTGCGTAACCGAGATGGGCAACTGAGCCTGGATCAGCATCCCCCGCAGCTTCTCCGCCCAGCTCACCTTTTGCAGGGCAACGTCCACGGCGGGAATATCGCTGTAGGCTGTCTTCTTCAGCGCCTCCTTCCGCTTCTCCTTCCTGCGCATCTCCTTCTGGCGCGTCTCCGCCAGGGCGTCGCCCAGTTCCAGCTTCCTCACCTGCTTTACTCCCTGCAGGCGCATCTCAATCTGGTTGCGGGAGCCGCTGCGCTGCCCCACCAGAAGCCAGACGCCGAACATGGCGAACAGCACCGCGAAGAACACCAGTGCGATTACGGCATACTGCATCATTGTGCGTTCACCTTTCCACCAGCGCCGCACTCAGCGCTTGGCTTTGGTCATGAAGAGCTCGGGGGACAGGTTCAACCCGCTCGCGCGCAACCGATCCAGGAACCGAGGCTGGACGCCGGTGGCGACGTGAGCGCCGACAACCTTGCCTTCCTGGGTCAAGCCCTTCCGCTCGTACCGGAAGACGTCCTGCATGGTGACCACCTCGCCTTCCATCCCGAGCACTTCGGTCACGTAGGTCATCTTGCGGCTGCCGTCGGGCAGACGCTGCATCTGCACTATCACGTCCAGGGCGCTGGCGATCTGCTGTCGTACGGCCGACTGCGGAAGCTCGTGGCCGCCCATGGCAACCATGGTTTCCAACCGGCTCAGCGCGTCGCGGGGCGAGTTGGCGTGAATGGTGCACATGGAGCCGTCGTGACCGGTGTTCATCGCCTGCAGCATGTCCAGCGCCTCACGGCCACGCACCTCGCCCAGGATGATCCGGTCGGGCCGCATACGCAGGCTGTTGATCAGGAGTTCGTACTGGGTGACCTGCCCCTTCCCTTCGATGTTCGGGGGACGTGTCTCCAGGCGCACCACGTGCGGCTGCTGCAGCTGGAGCTCGGCGCTGTCCTCAATGGTAACCACGCGCTCGGCGTGTCCGATAAAACTGCTCATTACGTTGAGCTGGGTTGTCTTACCGGCGCCGGTTCCGCCGCTGATCAGAACATTGAGGCGCGCGCGCACGCACGCCGCGCATACCTCGGCCATCTCATCCGTCATCGTGCCGTAGTCCAGCAGGCTGTCGATGCTGAGGGCGTCCACGCGGAACTTACGGATGGATAGGACCGGGTAGTCCACAGCGAGGGGCGGTATCACGGCGTTCACACGCGAACCGTCCGCCAGCCGTGCGTCGCACATCGGGTAGCTCTCGTCGATGTGGCGACCCACCTTGGAGACGATACGGTCAATGACGTGTCGCAGGTGGTTGTCGTCCTTGAACTCGACGTCCGTCAACTGCAGTCGTCCGTTGCGCTCGACGTATACCTGTTTGGCACCGTTAACAAGGATGTCGCTCACGCTGTCGTCGTGGAGCAACGGCTCCAGCGGCCCGAAGCCCAGGACCTCGTTGACGATCTCCTGCGTGAAGTGCTCGCGTTCGCGCCGGTTGAACGTAACGCCGGCCTGGTCCAGCAGGCTGCCGACCACGCGGCGGATCTGCTCCTTGACTTCATCGTCCTCCAGCTCGCTCAGAACCGTAAGGTCCAGCGCGTCCAGCAGCTTGCGGTGGATGTTGCGTTTCAGATCCTGATACTGGTCGCGTCCCAGCGATATGCGCTGCTTGCGGACCGTGTACTGAGGTTCGGCCGGGCTGGCCTCAATGCGCTTCTTCGGAGTTGCCTTGGGAGTGTCCGGGGCCTCCTTGGTCGGAGTTTTGTCGCTCGCTCGGAGCTTCTTGATTCGGTCTCGAAGTGAACTCATTACGGCCCCTTCCTAAATGCATCCAAATCAGGATCCCGCGCTCTTCACCGCGCCCAACTGAGGAACTTCTTCTTGCGCTTGGGCTTCTGCCTGGGCGCAATGCCCGCCGTGTGCTGGGCGAGCGCCAGCAGACTGTGGGCAATCTGGCTGTCCGGGTTCGTCACGTCCAGCATCTGTCCGGAGTTCATAGACGTAATCGCCACTTCCGAATCGTAAGGGACAAGCCAGTGCAGGGGAAGATCCACGTGGTTCACGACCTCGTCCAGCGATATCTGGTCGCTGTCGTAGAAGCGGTTCACAATGAACTTCAGTTTGTCACGCGAGTATTCCAACTCGTAGAAGGCCTCGCGGGCGCGGATGGTATTGCGGATCGACGGTAGCACCATGTCGCAAACAATGAATATCTCGTCGGCTTCGTCCAAACCCACAATGGAGAAGTCATCGATGACGTGAGGCATGTCGAGCACGACGTACTGGTAGCTCTTGCGGCAAACCTGGATAACGGTGCGCAGGTGCCAGGGATCGACGCCTTCCAGTTCGGAGATGGACAGTGGAGCCGGGATAATGGACGCCCCGCTGATGTGGTTGCTGACGAATGTGTCGAGCAGGTTCTCGTCCATGCGCTCCGCTTCCTGCACGGCATCCACCAAGGTGTGCGAGAACTCGCGCAGGTCCATCGCGAGTGCCACGGCCCCGAACTGCAGATTGATGTCGACCAGACAGGTGGTCTGCTTCGCGCCAAGCTCCTGTGCCAGTCCGGCGGCCAGGTTGCATGCGATGGTTGTGACCCCCGTGCCGCCGCTGGCGCTGAAGACGCTGATTACCTTGCCCTGCAGGCTGGCTATGCCCTTCTTGCGCAGAAGACCCGTCATGGCCCTGCCGAGCTGTTCGGCATCGATCGGGAACTCCAGGAACTCGTCGCTGCCGGCACGCATGCACGAGACGAGGAGCTCCTGGCTGGGCTCCTTGCTGACGACGACGATGCCGATGTCCTCGGGCTGGCCCGCTATCGCCTCAATGGTCTTAAGGGCGGGGTCGTTCGGGGTGTCCACGCCGACCACCACGGCGGCGGGCTTGTCCTCCCGGACCCTGTTAGGTGCATCGCGCAGGTCCACCAGCGCCTGAAGACTGAGCGATTCGTCGTACTGCGAGAAGGCGCTGATGATCTCCGCGCAGTATTGCTCGTTTGGATGCAGCACGAATATGGTCACATCTGCCATTGTTGCCGTTCCGTTTTGCGATTGCGGCTGTGTTCGAGTCTCACATGCTCGCCTGGTTGCCGACGCCCGACTGCTTTACGGCGTTTTCGAGCTGGGCAATCTCAGGATGACCGGGGAAACGTTCTTTCATCTGTTGCAGTTTCTCACGCGCTTGAGCCACGCTACCCCTCTTCAAATACGATTCCAGAACTCGTTTATCCAGGTCGTATTCGCTTTTGTCTCGCCTGAGTCTGGCGGAGTATTCGGCAAGCGCTTCGGCCGGCGGGGTGAGATCGCCACCGGGCGAGAACCCGGACGCCGCGAATCCCTCCAGGCCGGCCACGGCCTCGTCGGCGGCGGGCAAGTCGCCCGTGCTCAGTGCCTTTTCCAGTCCGCTGAGCAGTTCCCGGTACTCCGAAAGCCGCTGCTGCTCCTCGATTGCCTCGTTGACTTTGGACCGTAGTTCGGCAACCTGTCGCGTTATGCCGTTTAGGTCCGGCGTCTGCCGTTCGATCTGGTCCAGCAGCGCCGCCGCGGCATCGTACTGTTTGTTCACTTCGAAAGCATGGGTGGCGGCGGCCAACAGATCTGCGGCAATCGCCTGGCGGCACCTGCCGGCTAACACGGCCGCGTCGGTTGCCACGCTTTCGAGGTCGCCGAACTCCTCCGTCACCACCTCCAGTTCGCTAAGCGCTTTGCCGGGGTCGCCTGCTTCCAGCAACCGTTTGATGTTCTCCATTTTGGCCCTGGCCTGCTTGAGCCTGGCCTCGGGTGATCCACCATGCTCCACCATGACCGGCCCGGAAAGGTCGGGCATGGAGGCCTCGATCAGGCGGAAGCTGCCGCTGAGGCTCGCCTCAATGAAGGGGACGCGCTGGTCCTTTCTGATAAGGACGAAGACATTCGGGTCAACGTCGTCGTCCTTGGTAGGATGGCCGAACAGGTCCAATCGCCCCACCGCATAGACACGCACGGATCGCATGAACTCGACGGCGTTCTTGCCGACAATGCGCAGAATGTCAACCTTCATGCCGGGCCGGAACAGGCCGCTCTTGATGTCGGCCTTGTTCACGCCCACGCGCTCCGGCACCATGTCTTCCGGGATGAAGTCCTCCTCGTTGGCCACACGCCTTTCCAGGATAAGCTCGTGCTTGGCGATCTCGGTTCGCGCTCTGAGGTGCTGATCGGTCACCTTCTCCCTGTCCTTGATTGCGCCTGCCGGCACAACGTCCTTCGGCCATGACACGAAACGACAGTTGCCTTCCTGACCTTCACCGGCCAGCACCAGCTTCTCCCCGTAGCCCAAGTCTCGCGTGGCCAGAAGAAGGGGAACCCTGGAGTCCTGAACAGGGGCAGACTGGGCCTGGGAGAGCCTCTTGTTGACAAAGAACACGGCTATCACGGCGGTGATAAGTCCGGCTGCGATGTAAAGGAAGGGCTTCTTCGTCCTCACTGCGTCACTCCCTGATACGCGTTGTAGTCAGCCGACCGGGGCCGGTCCGATCACTCATGACGGAACACGCAACGGCCTCTGAGCGGCACCGTGCCCGAGAAACCGGGCAGCAGGCTGCCGACCATCACCTGGAAGTCGTAGCTTACCGTAACGCTCACGCGGTCACCTTCCTGGGCGTTTACCAGGCTACTGCGCGGGTTGCCGTCGATGTCCGTTGCCGTGACCGTCGCCGTCCAGGTACCGCCCATACCGACACCGGAAAGGAAATCCTGAATTGTGTCTTCCACGTCCGTTTCGAGCTGGTTGGGGAGGGATCCCCTGCGGGCGCCTTCCCGGGCGGCGTTGGTGAGAAGGTGCAGGCTGTAGTAGGCCCGCCCGAACTCTATGGCGCCGAACACCAGAAGCACGAACACGGGCAGCACCAGCGCAAACTCTACGACCGCCTGCCCACTGCGGCCGCGTTGATCCTCCACAGTCGTTGTTAGTCTCATCTCTCGATCCTCTCCAAACACCCCATTGTCGCGACAAGCCGCGATAGCTGTTCTGTCTGACATTTCCGCATCGTCGGAGAGGTAACGCAAAACCGATGCCGCAGTGCCATTGTGACCACTTCCGACACACTCTGGTGCGTCGCCGGGCCCTTGCGGCTGCCTGGCGACCCAATACCGGCGCAACCGCACGCCGCAATCCGCGTCAATGTGACACAGGAAAGGCCGACGCGCGGGACCCGCCCATTCCGGGCATCCTAACGAGAACTGCAGGGGTGTTTCAATACATAACATCGCCGCCGCTGGTGTATCATATCAGTACAACGCGCGGACTTATCCCGCCTGCAAAGCGCCGTCCCGCGTCTTCGGGCGGCCGGTGTCGCCGGACGAGCCGAGGCCGTGTCATCTGTCTTGGGATGTTCCATGGAAGCCAACTACATCAGGTTCTTGGGCACCGCCGGTGCACGCTTTGTGATGGCAAGGCAACTCCGCTACTCGGCGGGAACGCTCATCTGCATAGCCGGACGAAGCCTGATACTGGACCCCGGCCCCGGCACGCTGCTGCGCTGTGCGAAGAGCAGGCCCCGTATCGACACGGACTTGCTGGACGGCGTCGTGCTGACGCACAACCACATAGATCATACCGGCGACGTGAACGCGCTGCTGGACGCCATGACCCACGGCGGGCTGCGACGGTGCGGGCACTTGTTCGCGACCGCGGAATGCCTGCACGGCGAGAGCGCCGTGGTCCTGCCCTACATCCGCAATCACGTGGAATCCGTCACGGTGCTGGAGCCGGAGACGGACTATGCCCTCGGGCCGCTGAGTTTCAGCACCACCGTCCGGCACACCCACACGGCGGAGACCTACGGCCTGAAGTTCCGCAACGGTCACGAGACGGTGGCCTTCATGGTCGACACGCACTACTTCGACGGGCTGGTCAGCGCCTACGCGGACGCCGACGTGCTGGTTATCAACGTGGTGCGCGAAGGCCCGTTCAACACCGACACCATCATGCACCTGACGGTCGAGGACGCCCGACGCGTTATCGCCGGCGTTCGACCTCGCAAGGCGTTCCTCACCCACTTGGGCATGACGATTCTGAAGGCCGGCCCCCACAAGATCGCCCGGAGGCTAACGGACGAACTGGGCATCGCGGTCACCGCCGCAGAAGACGGCATGACCGTACCGCTGGAACCGTGAACGCTACGCAGGCTATCTGCGGGGAAGCCCCACGAAGGCCTTCTCCAACGCGCGCCTAAGCTGCTTGGTCTCGGCGGGCGTCAGCGCGCTGCCGGCCACGCCGCCCAGTGCGGCGCCGACGGCGCCGCCGGCCCACCGGCCGGACCTGCTCCCCCCGAGAGCAACACCCGTGCCGCCGCCCAGAGCAGCGCCTGCTATGGTGGGCAGCGAGCCGCCGGTGGTGGCTGATCCGGTGCCGTACCACACCACTTGCCCGGACTCCGGATCGACCATCTTGGCCGTCAGATCGATCTGGTCCCCGTACTCGATC